>NZ_MRCD01000099.1 GCF_001904745.1 Calothrix sp. HK-06 | reverse complement strand
ATATAAATTCAAAAACAGTGTAATTTTATGAACACCCATGATTATGTTGTTGGTGGAATTGACTGGAATCCTATTCTTAATCGTATCCGTTGGATAGAGGGGCAAAGGCTTCCTAGCTATCCTGGTAACTTAAAAACAGCATTACTCAATCATACAGGGTTAAAAAATCATCCCAAAGGTAGAGAAATCTATCAACTTGCTTGTGAAATCGCGCGACTTACAACTTTTTCTGACCCAGAAATTGTTTATTGGTTCTCTCGTATTGTATCGGTGATGGATTTCCAAGAAAAAAATTAGTTTTAGGCGAAGTGCTGTAATTTTGTATTACTTCTTAATTTTTGGTGTCGAATGTTTGTAAGTCATATCCTGAATAAAACTGTTAGTAAAGCCGAGATTCATTCTCGGTTTTATGCTTTTATACTATATAACAATAAATTTACATAAAGATTATTTATCAAAATTAAAATAAAAAGTGTTTGTTTACTTTTATAAGAGGCTATACAGTAAAACTAATCGCTGAAAACCAGCAGAATGACAAATACAAGCGTGAATTTGAAAAAGCATGAAGTTGGTTTAATTGAAAATTATCGTCGCGGAGAAACTAATGACTAAACCAAGTTTAAAATCTAGTTTAAAAACAATCAGAAACTGGATAGCAACAGCTATATTTTTTGTATTTGTAGCAGGAATTTCTTTCATAAATCAGCCTAACGCTTTCGCACAAACAACAACACCATCCGAAGTTACGGAACCAGTCACAACTCCAGTAGTATCTCCTGTACCATCTGCAGTGCAATCTGTCAGTGCAAATATTCAACGTTTATTGCAAACCAATGAATGTGTTGGATGTAACTTAAGCGGCGCCCAGTTAAAAGGTCTGAATCTACAAGCCGCAAATTTAGAAAGAGCAAATTTACAAGAAGCTGATTTAGAACATAGTAATTTGCAAGGAGTCAATTTACAGGGAGCTAATTTGCGAAAAGTTGATTTTAGTGATACAAATATAGCTTCTGCTAATCTACAATCAGCAAACTTATATGATGCTGATTTGGAAAAAGCAAACTTGCAAGGAGCAAATTTACAAGGAGCAAACTTACAAAAAGCTGACTTGCAAGAAACAAATCTTCTCGATGCTAACCTTACAGGAGCAAATTTGCAAGGAACTGACATCCAAGAAGCTATTCTTCCAAGAACAATAATAATGCAATAATTTTCAAGCTTATTGATTGGCTCATATTAAATCATTCCCTACTTTTTTTGATAAAATAGGGGATTTTTTAATGTTCAGTTGCATCTGGTTATTGTGTTGCTCCAAACTTCAACAGGAGATATATCTATGTATAATTTTAATCAGCACTAGTACAATAAGTGAGAGTATTAATGCTCTACTGTTAAACATTCTCTACATTACTAAGTACGCAATATCTATAGATTTACCGTATTTTTTTAAGTATTCCACATCGTTTCTAAAACAGCAATATACTTAATACGCATTAATACAATGTCTGCATGTATACCAATTCTATATCTTTAGTAGAATCTTACATTTCTATAATTGAAGCGTTTATGTTAAGTTTGTTGTTGGTTAGCTGCAATACTACTATAAACTGGTCGATTTATAGTATTATGTGATTTAGGTCTTTAAGTTGTGGGTGTTTAGATTGAGTAGGGTGCGTGAGGCTACAAGTCTTATAACTATGCTTTCTATCTGTATAATAGCGTCACGCATCGGCTGATGATTGTAACTGGTTAAATTACTTTAAAAGTAAAAATGCAATTAACCTCAAGAGAGTCTCAGAATTACATTGCGGTTTCGGCGGATTTAGCTCAAGAGTTTGCACGAACTGCAATTGAGCGGGATAAAAAAGGGGGTACTCCGAAGTACGAACGCGAACGTTTGCGACAAAGTGGTTTACTCAAGTTGATTATTCCCAAGGAATATGGTGGGTTGGGAGAAAGTTGGAGTACAGCGTTAACAATTATTCAAGAATTTGCTTACGTTGATAGCTCTATTGCCCATCTTCTTGGTTACCATTATCTACAAGTAATTACACCTCATCTTTACGGAACTTCAGAACAAAAAGAAAATTATTATACATGGACTGTTGAGAATAACTGGTTTTGGGGAAATGCTCTTAACCCACGCGATAATCGGTTAGTTCTAACTTATAATGGTGAAAACTATTGGCTTAATGGTATCAAAAGTTTCTGTTCAGGTTCTAGTGATTCAGATATGCTGACGGTTTCTGCATTTCCTAAAGGAGAATCTCAACCAGTAGTAATTGCAGTTCCAACTCGAAGTCATGGTGTTACCGTTAATCATGACTGGGATAATATTGGACAAAGACAAACTGATAGCGGGAGCGTTAGTTTTTCTAATGTACGAGTAAAAAAATCTGAAATTCTCGCATCTGAATTTCGTAGTAGTTCTTTTGCTTCTTTGCGAATTTATATTTCTCACTTGGTTAGAGTTAATATTTTATTAGGGATCGCGTTAGGCGCCTTTGAACAAGCGAAACAATATACTAGTACAAATAAAACTAGTGACGCTTATATTTTACATAGTTATGGTAAATTGTGGACTGAGTTAAGCGCTGTTACTTCTTTAACTAATCAAGCTGCTGATAAATTTGAAATTGCTTGGTCGAAGGGAATAGAGTTACAAGAAATTGAGTTTGGAGAAATAGCGCTTGCAATATCTGCTGCTTCGGTTTTAGTTACAAAAGTAGGACTGGAAGTTACTAGCCAAATTTTTGAATTGGTAGGAATAGAAGCTACGGCAAAGCAATATGGTTTTGATAGATATTGGCGTAATCTAAGAACTTTAACATTACATGACCCTGTTACTTATAAAACGCGAGAAATCGGTAAATGGGTATTGAATGGTAAATGAAACCAGACAAATTCATAGCTTTAAATGCTCTGAGTAAAGATGCCGAATGGCTGAATAAAAATGTACAACAATCATCTTATTTTATGTTGAAGAATTAAAATTATCTCCTGCTGTCGCTAAACAAGCTACTAAAAATAGAGGACGAGAAACCGTCACCTTTCCTAAAACTATAGATATCAGCAATCTTCAAAAAACAGCTGATTGGATGCTCCAACAAAAGATTATTCCTGCAAAAGTTAATATTGCTAATGCTGTTTGTCCCACATCGTAGAGACACCTAATCAGAAGGATTTATCGTAAGCGAAGCTTTTCCCGAAGGGTAGACATTAATCGCGTCTTTACATGCGTCTTGACATCTTGATTTTTATTATACCAGGAGTGCATCAAATGGCAATTGAATTTATCGGAATGATTGGAACCAGACGCACGTCTGAATTAGATACTCCAACAGTTTCTATAATAGGTGGTTCAATAGATCCAGATTATGTTAGCAAATTTACCAAGGCACACGAAGATGGTGATTTTGACCGAGTGTTAGTTGGTTATGGTTCTACTGAACCAGATGGTTTAACAGTAGCATTTTTTGCCGCGAGTGCTACAGAACGTTTAGGTTTTTTAATTGCTCATCGTCCTGGTTTTGTTGCTCCCACATTATTCGCGCGCAAAGCTGCAACACTTGACCATTTTACAAACGGACGTATCGCTGTACACATTATTACAGGAGGTAGTGACGCAGAACAACAGCGTGATGGTGATTGGCTTGACCATGATACTCGCTATCGTCGTACAGATGAATATCTTGATATTGTTCGTCGCGTCTGGACAAGTGACACTCCTTTTGATTATGAGGGCGAATTTTATCGTTTTAAAAACGCTTTCTCAGATGTCAAACCTCTACAGAAACCTCATATACCTTTATATTTTGGAGGCGCCTCCGGTGCAGCAGTTCCTGTAGGCGCCAAACATAGTAATGTTTATGCAATGTGGGGTGAACCTATTGCTGCAATTAAAGAACGAATACGCGAAGTAAAAGCAGCAGCACCAAAAGGACATTCATTACGGTTTAGTGTTTCTCTCCGTCCAATTCTTGGAGATACAGAAGAAAAAGCATGGGAAAAAGCAAGGTCAATTTTATCGCGTATTAAAGAAATACGTACAGCGAACAATATCGAAAACCAACCTGGCAGTCCATATCTTGTTTCGGCACGTCCTCAAGCTGTTGGTTCTAGTAGACTATTACAATTTGCTCAAGAAAGCGAGATATTTGATAAACGTTTGTGGACACCAATTGCTGCTGCTACTGGTGCCTATGGTAATACAACAGCTTTAGTAGGGACACCTGAACAAGTAGCTGAGTCACTGTTTGATTACTACGAAGCAGGAGTAACTACTTTATTAATTCGAGGATTCAGCCCATTGGAGGATGCAATTGCTTACGGTCGTGATGTAATTCCTCTTGTGAGAGCAGCAGTACAAAAACGCGAGCAACAAATCGTAGCATAAATAGATTTTGGATTAAATAATAATAAACATATGACAAATTTAGAACCGCTTCCAGCAGACGAATGGTTTATTGAGAATCCTGATTTTCGTTCCTTTGTTGCGACAGTTCAAGAAATTAGTAATAAATCTAATCATCGTAGTGAGACTTTAAATGAAATAGAACCTTATTTTTCTCAATTGCTTAGTCAACAAAAATGGCTACCAAAAAAATTTGCTGAACCTAACCCAAACAGTCAAATGGGAGGTGGTATCGGTCAATGGTTGCTATACCGTTCTCAAGACCGCGCGCTTACTATTTTTAGCTTAGTTATTCCACCTGGTTCGACTACTCCTGTACATGACCATCTCGCATGGGGATTAATTGGACTATATAAAGGCAAACAAGAAGAAACCGTTTACCGTCGTGTAGATAACGGTTTAAGAGAAGCGCACGCTGATTTAGAAATAGTTGAAGAACGTCAACTTCAACCAGGCGATTTTTATCATTTATTGCCACCCGAAGGCGATATTCACGCAGTTAAAACAATATCTGAAACTGCATCTGTATCAATTCATCTACTTGGTAATGATACAGGTTGTATTTGGCGCCATCAATTTCAACCAGAAACTCACAGCGTCAAATCGTTTCGCTCAGGATATTCCAACGCTCCTTGTAAAGAGGAAAAAAACTATGTCTCAATTTGATAGACCGGAACCACCTATATTTCAAACAGTAGAAGAAGAACGTTTGCACAGAAAACAACGTTTAGCTGCTGCATTTCGTTTGTTTGCGCGTTTTGGATTTAGTGAAGGAATAGCAGGTCACATTACAGCGCGCGACCCAGAATTCACAGACCATTTTTGGGTTAATCCCCTTGGTACTTACTTCGGTCACATTCGCGTTTCTAATTTAATTTTAGTAGATAGAGAGGGAGAAGTAGTCAAAGGAAATGCTCGTTTAAATCGAGCCGCATTTGCGATTCATTCGCAAATCCATGAAGCTAGGCCCGATGTAATAGCTGCTGCACATGCTCATTCCTTATACGGAAAAAGCTGGTCTACTTTAGGGCGCCTACTCGACCCGCTTACACAAGATGCTTGTGCTTTCTATCAAGACCACGCTTTATTTGATGATTATAAAGGTGTAGTTTTAGATACATCAGAAGGTCAACGACTAGCGCAAGCTTTAGGCGCCAAAAAAGCGATAATTTTACGTAACCACGGCATTTTAACAGTAGGACATACAGTTGATGAAGCAGCTTGGTGGTTCATCACTCTCGAACGTTCATGTCAAGCGCAACTATTGGCAGAAGCAGCAGGTAAACCAATTGCAATTGACGATGAAATCGCAACTTTAACGCAAACCCAAGTAGGGACACATGATGGTGGATGGTTTAGCTTCCAACCACTTTACGATCGAATTGTCAAAGAAGAACCAGATTTATTGGAGTAAAAATTATGACTACTACTATAAGTCCAGCTTGGAGTACAGATTACGAATTAGAAATTATTGACAACTTAATAAATAACTATGCACCCCATATTCCTGTAAAGCGAGATGTACCACGAGCAATTGAAACGAAAGAATTAGATAATTTTTGTCGCTTTCGCATTCGTGGCGCCGCTCATGATTTATTTATTGTACAGGTTTGTGCAAAAGCTATAAATCAAATTGCAATTGATGACCCAGAATTGCAATTATTTTTAAGTCATCAGTTAGGTGATGATGGAGCGCACGCTCAACATACGCGCTTGCGAGTGGAAGCATTATCTGGATATGACCCAATTGATGAAATTCAACAGCAAGCAAAAAAACACTCTCGATTTATGGGAGACTTGCCAATTCGTGACTGGTTTGGTTTTCTAGCATTTGAATTACACTACGAGCTACATATAGTAGCCTCACTCATCCTAAATAAACGTTTAGCAACAATTAATGACCCTGACTCAGCAAGCTTTGCTGTAGAAAAAATTCTGCCTGATGAAGCATTTCATCGTTTAGGAGTAGTGCGAGAATGGCAGCGTAAATATGATAAAGCTTCACCGCAAGAAAAAAAAGAGTTTGCTGCAAAACTAATTGAAGCAGATGAAGAAGGTCAACGGCGCCGAAATTCTTATCTCAAAGAGCATTGGGAAATAACTCATCGCGCGCTTGGTTATGAACATGAAGCTGAGGGGATAGAAGTAATTTATGACGCTTGGCGCCGGGAAGTTCTTGCTTATCTATTAGATATTCCAGTTTCTCAGCTTCCTAAATTGGTAAGTGTGAGCGAGGTCAATTAAATAGAATCGATTCCCCCTTTGTGTTCTTTGTGTCTTTGTGGTTTTTCCTTTTTTATGAACCACAAAGGCACAAAGGGCACAAAAAACACAAAGAAAGAGAAGAAAAGTATATTTTGGACGAACTCTCCACGCTATTGTTTAATTTTCTCCACAAACATATAATCTGATGTAAATACTCATTGCTCAAAGAGTACAGATGTTTACATCAACAAATGGTGCATCCCAATCTACCAACGGTCGCAATACCTTAGACAAGTTTCTTGTATGCGGACTCAAAAGTTTAGGACAGCATTGTGTAGCGGTTCTTAAAGAATATGATGTTAGTGTTATTGCCATTGACTCAGAGCAACCAGAACATTGGGAAGTTCCAGAAGTACCTAATATCCTAGAAAAGCTAATTATAGGAGATTGTCGTCAACCAAGCATTTTAGAAGCTGCCAATATACATCAGTGTCGCTCAGTTATTTTAGTTACGAGGAATGAGCGTATGAATATTGAAGCAGCATTTGCCGCACGGCGCCTCAATCCTCAGATACGTTTAATTGTACGTTCTGATAAACAAAACCTTAATGAACTGTTGGGAGAAAATCTTGGTAACTTTTTTGCCTTTGAACCAACGCAGCTATCAGCTTATGCTTTCGCTTTAACAGCTTTGAGTTCTGAAACTATTGGATACTTTAATTTAGAAGGGCAATTATTTCAAGTTATCCAGCATCAGGTAAAACAAGATTCTCAATGGTGCTATCGTTCAGTATTACATACACTCAACAATCAAACTCGCCGTATTCTCAGTCATACCAGATTTAGAGCGACTTTACCCAAACAATTTCATGATTGGGAACCAGAAACAATTGTCAAAGCTGGAGATACACTTATATATATAGACATTGTACAGCAATTAGAAACATCAAAAGAAGTATATATTAAAAAATCTCGGCGCCTTCGCGGAGTAAAAAAAATTATTTGTAGCATCACACTACAGAATCTCAAGCATAAGATAATTAAATTCTGGCAATCTTACTACCAAAACCAAAGTCAAATTCGGCAAGTTGCAACGATTTATTTATTCACAGTAATTTTTCTCTGGCTTGGTGGAATTATTTTATACACCTTATACTTTCCTGACATCACTATTCAAGAAGCTTTTTTTGCCACAGCGGTTTTACTTTTAGGGGGATATGGAGATTTATTTGGTGGTGTTAAGTATACATCACAAGCACCACCATCAGAACATATGCCGTGGTGGTTGCGCTTTTTCAGTTTAGGATTAACTTTAGCTGGTGAAGCTTTCGTAGGAGTTTTATATGCGACAGTAACCGACGCTTTGCTAGGTTCTAAATTTAGGTTTTTTAACGGGCGCCCTCCATTACCACAACGAAATCATATAGTATTGATTGGTTTAAGTTTACTTGGTCAAAGAGTCGCAGCTTTATTACAAGAACTCAAGCAACCTATAGTTGGAGTCAATAGCACCAATATTGACCAGCGTATGTTACCTCAAATGCCGCTCGTAGTTGGGAATACTGCCGACGCACTAACCAAAGCAAATGTCGCGCGCGCTAAAAGTGTCATTTTGGTGGGAGATGATAACATGGAAAATTTAGAAATTGGATTAATGGCTCATGCAATTAATCCTAATAGCAAACTAGTAATTCGTTCTCACGACAGCCAATTTAGTGATAATATAGCACCCTTATTTCCTTATGCTCAAGTATTATGTGGCGCCGCGTTATCAGCAGAAGTATTTGCATGTGCAGCATTTGGTGAAAAAGTTCTGAGCATATTTCATTTTAACAATCAAATTGTCATGGTGACAGAATATAACATCGAAACAGGTGATACTCTTGAAGGGTTATTAATAGTTGAACTTGCCTACGGCTACAATGTCGTACCAATTCTTCATCAAAACTCACACAATAATTATTCATTAATGCCTAATTACGAAACTAGACTCGACGTAGGTGACCGCTTAATTGTTTTAGCAACAAGCGATGGTTTGCAAAGAATAGAATGGGGTGAAATGCTACCTCGTTTATGGCAAGTACATATTGAACAAGCTTTAACTCGAAATGCCATCATCGATGGAATAGGAATAATTTCCTCAATTACAGGATGTAACCTAAGTACCGCTAAAAATATAATGAATGATTTACCTGTAACATTACCAACACAGCTTTATCAACATCAAGCTCAGTATCTGATACGAGAGTTAAGTAAAGTCAAAATTTTATCATCATTAATTAATATAAAGCAGACTGTAACTAAAAACTAAAAATCGTCATCTATGTCAGACGTAATATTCACAGACTCTTGATTATTTACTTGTCTTTTTTTACTAGACCTCGACTCAATAATTCGATTCAACCGCTTAACTCCACTTAACGTTATTAAAGTTAATACCCCTGCCATTAAAGCCATTTTCCACAACCCACAACCAATTGCTGCTCCAAGACCAGCAGAAATCCATACCGACGCGGCAGTAGTTAATCCTTTCACTTTGGGTGATCCAGATTCTCTAGAAGTTTCTTGCAAAATTAATCCGGCGCCAATAAATCCGACACCCGTTGTAACTCCTTGAATTGTTCGACTCAGAGCATTTGTCGCTGCAAAAGAACTATCACCCTCTGCTTGTAAAGGAATCATGACAAATAACGCCGAACCCATACTCACAAGCATAAATGTCCTCATCCCCGCAGGTCTTCCTCCCTTCTGGCGATTTAATCCAATCATGCAACCAACAAAAAGCGCCATAACTAGCCGTATTCCTATATGCAGCCAATCATCAGAATTTACAAACATAGTACTCATCACCTTGATTCCCCTTTGTAAAGAATGGAGCTAACCTTGACGCGCGTTACGGCTAATAATCAAAAATCAAATCTTGACTAAAATTACGTATTTTTATCTAATCTTAACCCTTACTTAAACTTTAATTAATATACATTATAGCCAAGAGAGCAACAATCTCAGTATTTTACGTAAAGCAAGTATATATATTAGTATATTATCTACAATTTATTTGTGAATTTACGTAGATATCACAATTATCTTCCTTTAAATAGCAAGTATACTGTAATCCGATAAAACTTAGTAGTTTTTATTAAAACACTTGCTCTTCAAGGTTTAATGTGTAATAATCAAATATTAACTAAATAATACAGTACTCCGACTGATATACTGTAATTTAAATGTAGCAATATATACAGATATATTAGCCATCTGTATCTAACTAACTTGCTACTTCTCGTTTATTTGTGGTTCCCTAAATTAATCTGAATGTAATTATTTAAATTAAGCTTCTAGGATTGAGCAGCCATGAACGAAAAATCTCGACCTCCTATTAGTCTGTCTAATTTTCTTTATCCAAGATATCCTTACCGAGGTCACTTCACGCCAGAGTATTTAGTATTTAATGCTAATTTACAAGAATTTTCTCAAAGGGTTGGTTATATTTCTAGTTTACAAACTAGTGGGAAAATAGCGCCAGAGGAAGCGTATGAACAGGTTAAAAATCTTTGGGAGCAATTGAAACAGGCAAAGAGTGAACTCAATATTGGTCAAATACAGAGTTAATATACTTCAAACTTTTAAGGCTGAAATACTATTATTAGTATGTATTTACCTTTACAAGAAAAAATCTTGTGGAACGGCTGTCCCCAGCCGTTCCACAAGACAATTTAGGTATTGATTTGGAATTTTTTAAACTAAACGCCAGGTGTTTGACCACCATCAACAAGAATTTCGGCGCCAGTAATTGAAGAAGCGAGGTCGGAAACAAGGAACAATGTTAGTGAGGCTATTTCTTCAGGTTGAACAACTTTACTTAGAGGAATTGCTTTCAAGGATTGTGCTTTGACTTCATCTACACTAATGCCTGAACTTTGAGCATTTTGTGCAAAGAGTGTTTCCGCGCGCTCAGTTGCAGTCAAACCAGGTGAAATAGCATTTATTCTGATATTATCCTGAGCTAATTCTTTAGAAATTCCGCGCGTGAAGTTAAGTAAAGCTGCATTCGTTGTCCCACCTGGTAAAAAATTGGGACGAGGTGTTCGACCTGCACCTCCAATTATATTTACAATTCGTCCATCACGCTGACTTTTGAAATGAGGTGAAACTGCTTTAACTAAACGGATGTAACCTAATAATTTTAGATTCCAAGCATCTAAAAATGCCTCGTCATCTAATTCAAGTAAAGACCCTGCGCGTGCAGAACCAGCGTTATTAATCAAAATATCGATCCGACCAAATTGTTCAATCACCGTTGAAACTACTTGGGCAACGTCTGCTGCTTGACTGATATCCGCACTAATTGGAATCACTTTGGCGCCAGAGTCAGGTAGAGATAGAATCGCATTTACTGCTTTTTCCAATCTTTCTTGGTTGCGAGCAGCAATTGCAACATTTACCCCCTCATTATATAAAGCTTTGGCAGTTGCTAATCCAATTCCTGCACTACCACCTGTAACAATTGCCGTTTTGCCTTCTAGTTGTAAATTCAAACTCATATATTTTGGATTGTTTAGTTATCTAAATTGAGTACAGCTTTACCTGGGTAGCGTCTATCGAGTAATTGTTGTGCAATATCTGCTACTTGGTTCCAAGAAACTTCTACATCTATGTGAGGTATTAGTTGCTTTGTATCTACCAAATTTAGGAGTCGTCTAAGTCCTTCTGACGCCGATTCACGTTGTAATTCGTGAAACAAGATAAAACCATATAAACTGGCACCTGCCGTAGAGTAAAATCGGGAAGCGTTGAACGTCACCTCAGAACCAGATGAAGTCCCAAAGGTTACTATCACACCATCAGAACCAACTAAATTAAGAGCAGATCCTAAAGTATTTCCACCAACCGACTCTAGAATTAGATGATATGGAGCATATTCACTGGCAGGTGCCAAGTTTTCACCAATTATTACTAAATTTGCTCCTGCTTCTTTAACTAAAGATTCATGTTCTGCACGGCGAATATGTGCTGTTATATGAGCTCCGCTAAGTTTTGCTAGTTGAATTGCAAAATTGCCAACACCCCCTGATGCACCTGTTATCAAAATTCGGCGCCCTAAAATAGAACCACCTTTGAGTAAAGCGTGATATGCAGTTAAACCTGCTACGGGTAAAGTTGCAGCTTGTGCAAAAGACACTTCAGTTGGTAATACTGCAATCGAGTTACTAGGTACAGATACTAACTCTGCCCAGGCGCCGGAACGTAATAAACCGACGACGCGATAACCTTCCAAAGGGCCGGAACCATCGGCAGCCCTCTTTTCAATAATGCCCGCAAAATCCCAACCAGGGCGCCAGCCAGCATCCGCAGTACTTGCGCGTCTGACTTCACCCCGATTTAATGAAATTGCTGCTACTCTTACCAACACTTCATTCTTTTCAGGTATTGGCGCCTCGACTTCGCGTAACGCCAAACGCCCTGTTACATTTGGGTCAACGACTACAGCGCGTATTCTGCTCATAAAATATATATCCCAATCATGACAAAGATGGTATTGACTCAGGTAATTTTGGAGGTTCAGTGTTAAACCATTTCTGGTAAATTTGTTTGTATGTGCCGTTGGCGAATATAGTAGCTATGGCTTTATTGATTGAGTCTAAATGTAAAGAATCTTTCGGCATTGCAATACCATAATATTCTTGAGTTAGCAAATCACTAACAACTTTAACGCGACTAAGATTACCTGTTTTTATAGCATATAAAGTTGCGAAACCATCACAAATTACAGCATCAACATTACCATTGAGCAATTCTTGAAAAAATTCATAACCTGTATTATAATTCCGAATTTCGGCATTAGATATAGTTTTTGCATAATTCGCTCCTGTAGTGCCTATTTGTACACCAATTATTTTACCAGCAAGAGTATTCAAATCTTTAATATCTTGGTTATTTTCTCGCACTGCAATAGCTAATCCAGCTTTCATATAAGGTCGCGAAAAAGAAACTGTTTGAAGTCTTTCACGAGTAATTGTAATACCGTTAATTGCAGCATCAACTCTATTTACAACCAATGCAGCAATCATACCATCAAAAGTTATGCTTTCCAACTCAAGCTTCAAACCAGCAGCTTGAGAAACTGCATTAATTATGTCAATATCAAACCCTTCTAATTCCCCATTAGCAGTTTGATAGCTAAAAGGAAGAAAAGTTGGGTCTGTAGCAACTTTGAATGTCGAAATATCTGTTGTATTGAAATTAATACTACAGGCAATTATCATCACGCTTACAATTATGCCTAAAAACAGTTGGCACCACTTCCGATTAATCATAGATTTGATTATTCGTGTCAAATTAAAATTTTAGCACCCCATCCAACCAAAGCACCTCCCAAAACCAACCAAGCAGCATTAATTTTATAGCGAATTGCTAATACAGTCGAACCAATCGCAATTGCAACAGCTAGAAAATCTATAAAAGGAGTTTGGGATAATTTAAAAGTTGCTATTCCTAGTTGGAATGTGGCCACAAACATCAGCGCTACAGCACCAACATTTACAGCATCCAAAAATGCGCTCGTCCATTTAGAGGAACGTAACAAAGGAACTAAAGGATTTAGAAGCGCAGTAAATAAGAAAGACGGAATAAAAATTCCCAAAGTCGCAACAACGGCGCCTGGAATTCTTGCAATAATATATCCAATAAAGGTAGCAGTAGAAAGTATAGGTCCTGGAGTAAATTGGCCAATTGCTATTGCATCGAGTAACTGCTGTTGTGTTAACCAACCATACTCTTGGACTAATTCACCTTGCAAAAACGCAATTAATACAAATCCACCACCGAATAAAACACTACCAACTTTGAGGAAAAACAAACCTAATTGCCATAACGAAAAATTTGCAGGAGTATATGCTGTAGCTGCTACTGCCGCAGTGACTTTAAAAGCAGCACCTGTACTTAAAGCAGAAACCAGTAAATTGGCTTTCTCTCCAGGTGCATCACCACCCTTACCAGTACGCAACCAAATCATACCAAAAATTCCCCCAATTAACAGGGCAATAACTTCATTGAGCTTTAATAGGAATATTAGTACAACAACAGCAAACGCAATTACTAGAAGCTTACGAGTTTTTACTGCTTTTTTGGCTAAACCCCAAAGTGCATTAACAACAACTGCAAAAACTGCTGGTTTAATACCATAAAGCAGAGGTGCCACTTGTGGTAAACTACCGTAATTAACATAAAGCCAAGCTAATATAGCTGTAATAAATATTGCAGGTAAAATAAAGCATACACCCGATACTATCAACCCCAACCATCCCGCATAAACATATCCTACATGAATAGCCATTTCTGTAGAATTAGGGCCAGGTATCAAATTTGTAGCACCTAACAAATCTAGAAAATGCTCCCGCGTTAACCATCGGCGCCGTTTGACAACTTCATCTTCAATCATTGCAATATGAGCAACTGGGCCACCAAAACCGATGACACCAAGTTTGAAAAATAGTCTAGCAAGTTCGCCTAAACGATTTGGCAAGGATTTTTCCATGTAATTTAAGTAATATAATTGTTTGTGTGAAAGATTGCCAACGGATGTAACAGATAAACTATTTTGCAAGAGGCAATTTTAAGCGCAGAATCAAACAATTTAACTATCCGTTACATCCGTTGTATCCGTTGCAAATTTACTTATTCTCAGAATGCTTATCGTTATGCTTATTAAACAAAAACTGCTTTAAATGTGGCTGGTCTAAACTAATACCCACCTCTTGAGCTACTTGTGTTATTTCTTCATAACTCAATTCTTCTTGAATTGCAGCAGCAATCAAAGCAATCCCACCAGCCCTGGCGCCACCTGCACAATGAATTAGAATAGGTTTAGGTAAATTCTCAACTTGCTCAATTGCTTGTTTCGTCAATTCGTGGTCAGCTTGTTTTGGTTGCAGTGGAACATTCGCATATTCCAATCCTAATTTTTCCGCTTGTTGCTGTTCGTCACTTAAAAAACCCTCTTCATCAGACGCGCGTAAATTAAGAACTGATTTAAATCCTTCGGATGCTAACTGTTGTAACTCTTCTGGAGTCACTTGCCCAGCTACACTCAAATCATCACTAATTTTTTTGGTATTTGACATTTTACTACAGTATCTCGATAGATATATTGTAATTATCCTGTATAAAAATACAATTAGAGTTTGGTATTAATTGACAGAAACAGGAGCAGGAGTTGCAAACCGCGCGTATCGTTCAATGTAAAACTCTTTGGAATTTGCTATTTTCTTTACAGACTCACGTTGGCTTAACCCATCTTTCCATTTATGGAGACGAGTTAGTTTTGATGGTAAAGAAAAACCACGATGATGTTCAAGTGCAGGTAATCTTTCAAACCAAGGATAAAAACTCAGGTCAACTAGACTGATATTCTCACCAAACCAATAAAGACCATCGCCTGATTTTCCTAAAGCCTCATTCTCAATAAACTCCAAGTGCTTATATAATAAGTCTGTAGCTTCTGCTTGTTTTCGAGGGTCTGGGGAACGCAAGACATCCGAAAATGCCGGAACTAATCTAGTATTAGCAAAATCAATCCAAATTCTTGCTAATGCTTTATCAACCGGATTACTTGGTAATAATGGGGGGTTAGGAAATACTTCATCTAAATATTCATTTATAATTGCAGATTCCCAAACACGATTACCATCATGCGTAATCGCAGGCACTTTTCCGTAAGGAGAAATATCAGTAAATCCCGGTGGCTTGTTCTGCAAGTCAATCTCGATTAAATCAAATTCCACACCCTTTTCTAACAATACCAAGCGTGAGCGATGAGCATAAGGGCAAACTATTGCACTATAGATTTTTATATTAGCCATCTTTAAATGCCTCCTGGTTGAGTGGATATACTCACAAAAAACTTTATCCTTACTATACTACAGTAAATCAATAGAACAACCGTAGTTAATATAATTTTCAGTTTATTATAAATTGGTAAATCATACAAGTAAGTTTAGTCTTATGTCTCATCCTGATGAATTAATACACGCGCGTTATGGAGAAATTCCATTCAATGTAGATGTTGAGTGGAACAATACACTGAATACTTTGCTATCTCACCGTTCTGTGCGCGGGTATCAAACTAAACCCTTACCATATAGAACACTAGAATTACTTGTTGCATCCGCCCAATCTGCTGCTACTTCCTCAAATCTTCAAACGTGGAGTGTGGTAGCGGTGGAAAATCAAGAGCGTAAAGAAGAACTAGCTACTCTTGCAGGAAACCAAGCACACATTCGCCAATGTCCATTATTCTTAGTATGGTTAGCTGATTTAGCACGTCTTGCTTACATCGCCGAAAGTCGCGGTATGTCCTACGATGGTTTAGATTATTTGGAAATGTTTACAATGGCAACGATTGATGCAGCTTTGGCAGCACAAAATGCCGTAATAGCTGCTGAGTCATTAGGTTTGGGTACTGTTTATATCGGCGCCATGCGTAACAAACCTGTTGAAGTAGCAGACGTATTACAATTACCTCCATCTGTGTTTGCCGTATTTGGCTTGTGCGTAGGATATCCAGAACCAGATATAGCTTATTCAGTTAAACCAAGATTACCACAATCAGCAATTTTGCATCGTGAAACATATAAATTAGCAGAACAAGAAGAACCAATCGCGCGTTATAATCAAGTAATGAAAGATTTTTATACGCAGCAACAAATGAATGTTGCAGGTGATTGGTCAGAACATTCAGTCAAACGAATTGCAACTTCACAATCTTTGTCAGGACGCGATAAACTACGCCAAGCTTTAAATCACCTTGGCTTTAAATTAAAATAAGGTACTTCTCTGTGTCTCTATGCTGAAATAAAAAACTTTTTACCACAGAGACGCGGAGATGGTTGAGAAAAGAGAGAAGTTATGATGACAATTTTAATTTCCATAAGTTTCGTTTACTGATACTGCGACTGCCATTTTTTGAGGATAGGGTAAATTTAAATTATTCCTCAATTCAATAAAACTATCACGGTTATGTCCCTTGAACCGCGCGTTAAATAATTTTTCTTCACCAATACTAGATACTGTAAACCTTTACTTGACTAGGCAAGCATTTTGCTATCAAATTATCTGACATGCTTTTTGGTTTTTCACAACTGACCGAATCGAAATACTGCAATTTATCAAATTAAGCAAGAAAATCCCCTAAGACAAGAAAAATATTCATTGGTTGATTGCCACTGATTAAAAGTATATAGTATTCCAACTATAGTGCTTGACATTATCTACCTCTTACCCAGTTTTTTATTAGTTCACTTGTATGACTCCTGCCTATTTCCAGTATTGATACATGCGACCTGCTGAGTGGCACCAAATTCACTATCTTGTGTTTGATTCGGTTTTCCGGAATAAAAAGTAGTAAAAACCGGACAATTAAGATGTTGCATTATATTGCAGCTAAAATGCACACAAAGATTAATCTAAGTAAGGAATAAGATAAATACGTATAATAAGCTGCACATAAATTCATCTCAACATTTAAGCGGGAAAAGTTAGTATTGGACTTTTGAAGCGACATCAACACGCGGATAACTTTTAAATCTTCTGTCTGAAAGCACTTTGAAGTGCCATCCTAGAAAGTTAAATCCATCTGTCTCTTAGTTCAACCTTTGCAGGTTGGTTAGATTATTTACGGACTGATTACCGTGATTCACCTAACAACGAATCGTGCTTTACCTTCACTCCAACCTATTTTCAATTTTTGAGATTTTAATTCATTCGTACTATAAGCAATTGGATTAAAGCTACGATAGCCGGATTGCAGTATGTCGAACAACAAGCTCGTGCCATGAGGGTAAAACTTGATAAAGAGCAATCTCAGAAATATAAAAAATTGTTGAAATAATAAACTAAAACCTGATATACTAAAATTCGTAGATATGGCGCTATAGCCAAGTGGTAAGGCAGAGATCTGCAAAATCTCCATCCCCCGGTTCAAATCCGGGTGGCGCCTCTTAATTTGTACATTAACTAATTATTTGTCACTCTTAACAGAGTAGTGTCAATTTTCACAGATTGGTGCCACTGTCATGAAGGGGTGACAAAGGCGCATATATCCAGCGAGTCCATAGCTACGAACTTGTCAAAGCGGCGCCTTAACCCCTGTGTTTCTAAGACAAGTTCATGGGTAGCACTATTAGGCACCGAGTTTTTTTCTGTAAGCCTAGCCACTTGCTTAGTAACTCCAATAATTAGGTAATCTAAATATTAGGGAACTTAGATTAGTAAGTCAAGAGTTTGTTTTTTCGCATCAGGCAAGGCGTTTAATGTTTCCAAACATAATGTGTGCCAAAAATATTTAAATTTTGGCGTTGAATAAAACCTGATGGTATATACCAACTTGAATGTAAATTACTCCATTAAAATCAATCGTAAGGAATCTAAACGTACATACCAAGGCAAGGGTCGGTCTTTAATCGTCGCCATAATTATGCCGAAAAATCCGCATAACACCGTAGCAAATACGAATGCTTATAACACGGGAATTGCCTGTTTGATAGGGTTAGCCGTAATTATCTTGCAAAAAAGATACTAATATTGAGAATAAGTTATGTTAGGCATTCAAAGCAACAAATTGGTGCCAATAAAAAATAAAACTCGCTCTTTCCATATCTAAATACGAATGCATATAAAATTCTTATGCATAGGCATAAAAATATCTATAATTCTTAAAAGTTTTTTAAAGACTTCTACGAATATAATAGTAAGGCTTGCTGCGGTTACACGTCTATGCAGTACATGCGTATGTAAATTGTAATTGGGTAACTTTTGATGCTTTAAGAATATCTTAAAGAAAAGCACTCCTAATAATTTACTTAGTATTTTGCAGTAAAAGTTTAAAAATTATTTTGTGCTTGTTGGAGAAAGTAGCCACACGAAATATACAAATTAATACTTATTGATATGAAAACCCGAAATGCGTGCAAAGCTTGTAGGGTTGTCCTTGCCATAGCTGTCGTGACGTTGTAGGGCTGTTCGGCTGTTAATAAACATCACATAGTGTTATCTTAGTATTTAAGAAACAATACATTTGCGCGCAAGCAACGCGCGATAGATAAAAGAGGCGATTATTGAAGTTAAGTAGCTGAAACTGATGAATCTAGAAACATTATCAAGATTGCGAAGTTTATGTCGAGATGAAGCAGCGTTTGAGCAGATTAAACAGATTTTAGCAGGCGAAGTCCAGCACTACGAGCAAGAAATCGCAAAAGCGAGTTCCTTCATAGAGCAACAGAAAGCATTATTCCATGTAATTACCCGTCTGCGGGAACCTTTAGACTTGGAAACAATTTTTCAAGCTACTGCTACTGAGGTTCGTCAGCTTTTAAAAGCAGATCGCGTGGCAATGTTCCGCTTTTATCCAAATACAGGTTGGAATGATGGAGAATTTGTTTCTGAGGATGTAGACCCAGCTTTTGGGTCAGCGATGGGACAAAAAATTCATGACCACTGTTTTGGGGAACAGTTCGCAGTTCATTATCAACATGGTCGAGTTCAGGCAGTAGCAGATATATACGATTATGGATTGAGCGATTGTCATATTAATATACTGTCCCAATTTCAAGTTCGGGCTAATTTGGTTGTGCCACTCCTTTTAGAGCAAAATTTATGGGGATTGCTTTGTATTCATCAATGTAGTGCCGCGCGAACTTGGCACTCAAACGAGATCGAGTTTGTTAACCAAATTGGTAACCATTTAGGGGTTGCGCTCTACCACGCAGAGCTTTTAGCAGAACTACGAGTAGAAATTATAGAACGACAGCAAGCTGAGGAGCGTGTTCAAGGCTTGAACCAGGAGTTACGGCAAGCCATTACTGATTTGAAGGTAGTTAACAAAGAACTTGAAGCTTTTAGCTACTCAGTTTCCCACGACCTGCGGGCGCCTTTACGTAGTATTGATGGCTTCAGTTTAGCACTGCTTGAAGACTGCCTAGACCAATTAGACGCAACTGGGGAAGACTATTTACAGCGTATTCGGTCAGCGACTCAGCGGATGGGGCAATTAATTGATGACCTTCTGACTTTATCGCGTGTGACGCGCAGCGATATAGATTTAAAACCTGTGGATTTAAGTATGTTAGCTAGCCGCATCTGCACGAATTTACAACATCAAAGCGAGCGGCAGGTGGAATTTGTAATTCAAAATAACTTGTTAGCTCAAGGGGATACTAATTTACTACAAGTTTTATTAGAAAACTTACTTAATAACTCTTGGAAATTTACCTCTAAGCACCCCCAAGCCAAAATTGAGTTTGGAGCAACCCAGAAAGAGGATGGCACTGTAGTTTACTTTGTTCGGGATGATGGTGTCGGCTTTGATATGACGTATAGTAATAAATTATTTGGGCCTTTTCAGCGGTTGCACGGGATGCATGAGTTTCCTGGTAATGGAATTGGGCTTGCTACTGTACAAAGAATTGTACACCGACATTCAGGTCGAGTTTGGGCTGAGGGGAATGTGGAACAGGGAGCTACTTTTTACTTTACGTTAACGGAAGAAGCTGGAGCATGAATGTGATTGCAAGTAACAAAAGTATCCTTTTGGTTGAGGATAATCCTGATGATGAGGCATTAGCGATTCGCGCGCTCAAGCGTCATCACATTGGCAATGAAATTGTGGTAGCCCATGATGGTGTCGAGGCTTTAGATTACCTCTTTGGCACTGGAATTTATAAAGGACGCGATATTAATATTAAGCCAACGGTGATTTTATTGGATTTAAAACTGCCCCGCATTGATGGACTTGAAGTTTTGCGACGTTTGCGAGAAGATGAACGTACTAAGCTTTTACCAGTAGTGGTTTTAACAACTTCTAATGAAGAACAAGATTTGCTCAATAGTTATAGCTTAGGGTGCAACAGTTACATTCGTAAACCTGTCGATTTTATGCAGTTTTCAGATGCAATTCGGCAATTGGGAATGTATTGGTTACTAATGAACGAAGTACCACCTGTATAGCTAGGTAATGTTGTAGCGAGGCGCCTTTCATGAACTCCCACCTACGTATTATCATTGTCGAGGATTCGGAAGATGATACTCTCTTGACCCTACGAGAACTACGTCGTGGTGGTTATACACTAAACTACGTTCGCGTGGATACCTCAGTTGCGATGCAGTCAGCTTTAAGCCAACATTCTTGGGATATCGTCATTGCAGATTATAGTATGCCGGCTTTCAGTGCCTTAGAAGCACTTAAAATTGTCCAAAGCCAAAAGCTGGACTTACCATTTATTATCATCTCTGGTACAATTGGCGAAGATACCGCAGTCGCTGCGATGAAAGCTGGTGCCCATGACTATTTAATTAAAGGAAATTTGACTCGTCTAGTTCCTGCGGTAGAGCGGGAGTTAAGGGAAGCGCAGGAACGGCATAAGCGGCACAGTGCAGAGCAGGCGTTACAACTGGCACAACAACAAATCCACGAACAAGCTGCTTTATTAGATGTCGCAACGGATGCAATTTCCGTTCAAGATTTTGAAAATAATCTTTTATTTTGGAGTAAAGGCGCCGAACGTTTGTATGGATGGGAGGCAGCAGAAATTCTTGGTAAAAGTGCCATCGAAACTTTGTACGATGCGAAGGATGTGCCACAATTTAAAACGATGTTAGCAATGCTGGCTCGTGAAGGTAAATGGCAGGGTGAATTGCACCAAGTCACAAAGGATGGTAAAGATATTATTGTTGAGAGCCGCTGGACTTTAATGCGGGATGAGGCAGGAAATCCGAAATCTATTCTTAACGTTAGTACTGACGTTACTGAGAAAAAACAACTTCAAGCACAGTTTTTACGCGCACAACGTCTAGAAAGTGTAGGTACCTTAGCTAGTGGTATTGCTCACGACTTTAACAATATTCTTACTCCCATTTTGGCAGTTGCTCAACTGCTACCTCTTAAATTTACTAATCTTGATGAAAATACTCAACAATTGCTAAAAATTTTAGAAGATAGTGCAAAGCGAGGCGCCGATTTAGTCAAACAAATTCTATCATTTACTCGCCGAGGAGTAGAGGAAAGTTGTGCTGTTTTCCAACCTAGTCATTTGATTTTAGATATAGCACGAGTAGCTCAAAGAACATTCCCAAAATCTATCACAACTCAAACAAATATTATACCTGACCTATGGACTATTTTTGCAGATGCGACTCAAATCCATCAGGTACTGCTAAACTTAGTAGTCAATGCTCGCGATGCCATGCCTGATGGAGGAAGATTAGAAATTAGCGCTTTTAATACCTGGGTTGATGAAAACTATGCTCGTTTGCATATGGATGCTAAAGTTGGAGCATATATTGTAATTACTATTAGTGATACTGGAACAGGAATTTCACAGTCTATTATAGACCGTATTTTTGACCCATTTTTTACCACAAAAGAGGTAGGTAAGGGAACTGGGTTAGGGTTATCGAGTGCAATAGGTATTATTAAAAATCATAAAGGCTTTTTAAATGTTAATAGCGAGTTAGGAAAAGGAAGCACCTTTAAAATATACTTACCAAGTTCCAAAGTCAGTGAACCCGAAGTAAAAGGCGAGACTTCTTTAAGAAACGGCAATGGTGAATTAATTTTGGTAGTAGATGACGAAACAGCAATCTGTGAAATTACTAAAACTACCCTTTTAAACCATAACTATAGAGTTTTAACCGCGAATGATGGAATAGAGGCACTTGCGCTTTATACTCAGTGTAAAAATGATATAAATTTAGTACTAATAGACTTGATGATGCCTTGTATGGATGGACATACGACAATTCTCACATTACAACGCATCAATCCACAAGTGCAAATAATTG
The DNA here is from genome assembly GCF_001904745.1 of Calothrix sp. HK-06. Lineage (GTDB taxonomy): Bacteria > Cyanobacteriota > Cyanobacteriia > Cyanobacteriales > Nostocaceae > Dulcicalothrix. The sequence continues at coordinate 10,284 of NZ_MRCD01000099.1, read as the reverse complement.
CGATGAGTGGGCTAATATCCAACTCATCAAATACTTATAATAGAAGTCTTAACTTCCAAGAAGTATTACCAAAACCCTTCACAACCGAAGCATTGGTAAGTGTTATACAAAAGGTACTAAACCCGAACATTTGCCAATAAACACGGTCATTTTTTATAAATTTTAGTCTGAAATTGTATTAAGGCGCCTTCTTCCAACTCCAAGAAGTTATTTGATAAGATAAAGGAATAGGTTTTGGCATCAAATTAAAATTCTTAGCATTCTCAATAAGTATAGCTCTACCACTAGGCAGTATTACAAAGTTTGTAGCTTTAATTGTTACTATTAATTTATTAGGAAAATGACAATCAAAGGGAGCGATAGCAGTAGATATAGAGCTATAGCGTCCATTTGGTTTTGTTCCCGTACATTGAATTTGCTCGGTGTTTTTTTTGCTAGAACGCAAAATATTAGATATTTGATTAATGAGCTTTTCTGACTGTGGAGACGTTTGAACAGATGATAGCAGTTGTTTCAAAGTCAAACTGTCATCGGCAAGAGATACAAATGGGAAGAAACATGCAAATATTGTTAGAGATGTTGCAACAGTAATAGCGATGTTACTGGATGTGATTATTTTATTCATATTTTTAACCTCAATAAGTAAAGTAATTTTTTTGAGTAGAAAAACTATAGGAGGGTTGCAGCTTGGCGTCAAGATGGGAAATAATTATTTTATCTACGCAACGCTCTTAGGCGCCGTTGCCTGGTAAAATCTGATTTGGCAGTAGCAGGGGAAGGTGAGCAGTGTATATGATTGGAGTGTTATTCAGACTTTTATTATTTGTGTTAATGTTTTCCTTTGGAGAACGAGCTAAAAGATGGAAAATCAACTGAATTTTATTGGGCGACTATTGGCTAAAATATCAGCTATGGCTTCCCCTGCCTTGTTATTTATCGGTATAGTTGCTTTATCATTCGGTTCTATCTTTATGAAATGGAGCGAAAACGAACTTAGTCCCGATGCTACTGTATTTAATCGCTTTTGGCTAGCTACTATATTCTTTACGCTGTGGCAGTTTGTCAAGGTGATAATACAATTTAGAGCAAGGGAGCCAATACAACAGCAGCCTTATAATTATCAAAATTTGTTAATATTGTCAACTTCTGGAGTTTCGTTTGCCTTAAATCTAGTTTGCATTGCTTGGTCACTGACTCAAACTAGTGTTACCATTTCTACTGTACTACATAATTTGGCGCCGATATTTACTAGCTTAGGAGCATGGTTACTATTTAATCAAGGCTTCAACCGCCAATTTGTCATTGGAATGATTATTGCTTTTGCAGGAGCGATTGGCATCGAAATCGAGGAACTCTCTACTGCTACCAGCAATTTAGTTGGAAGTTCAGTGGCTATTTTAAGTGCGATTTTTGCTGCTGCTTATTTGCTAGCTGTAGAAAAACTACGAACCAAATTCGATTCGGTAACGATACAATTATGGGTTTGTGGAATTTCTGTTATAGTGATGTTGCCCTTCGTTTTATTGAGTGGAAATGAAATTTTTCCTTCTACACTCTCAGGATGGACTTGGGTGATTAGCCTTGCCCTGGTTTGCCAAATAGTCGGTCAAGGGTTATTGACATATAGTCTTAATAAGTTTTCGTCGGTTGTTGTTTCCTTAGTTCATTTGTTAGAACCAATTATTAGTAGCCTTTTTGCTTGGGTAATATTTTGGGAAAGATTAAGTTTTTCAAATTGGATAGGTTTTGTAATACTCCTTATCGGTTTATATATAGCTGTATCTAGCCAAGTTACTGTTGAAACAGATTAACTTCGTTGTGACATTGCATATATAGAAAATCCTAAAAACTTGGTTTATGCAGCGTAAAGAGTCTAGCGCGAAGTGGTATTCAAATTGAAACATCGGTGTATGATAGAGTAATAATATCGAATGAAATAAATTTAGCTATATATCTACGAGGTATAAATGAAAGTAAAGTATAAAATATTTGTTTATACAACTTGTCCGAGTCAGTGGAGGAAATAAACTTAATAGATTTTTGAATGGCGCCTATGTTGCGTCAATCAATTGATGGTTATGATTACATTGCTCGCACGAGGAAGTAAATGTCTCTGAGAAATCATTTTTCGCCTAGATTAAATATTAATACTTTGTTACTAATTGGTTATACTGCTTGGGAAAGTTTTTTAAAATCGGGAAACGGCGCAGTAATTTGGTCTCTGGATATATCAGATACGTCTGATGTTGCCGTTATTTCAACACAATGTAAAATCTTTTATTTAGAGCAACCTCTCAATCTAGCTTTTTTAACCAAATCTAAAGTGCAAGCTTATTTACAAGAGTGGATTCTTAATTTAGAAGCAATTATACCTATTATTAAAGCAGTTAATAATTATAATCCGCAAAAAGAAATAATTTTAGTGTTGAAATGTGGTAATGAATTAGAGGTAGATATCCTGGTCAATTCAGTCATTTCTCCCGTCGAGTCTTATAAACAAATCTCTCGAAGATGGGAGGAATTTAAACTATGTTATCAAACTTTTTAGTCAACATTAGCATAATTACTCATGCAAAAATCCAAGGTAAAGAACATTTCTCCAGCAACTCGCTACCAAAATGCAGCGATTCAATATTATTTAGAACTAACAAATTCTCCATTCCTACACTACGGGTATTGGGAATCACCACCAGTAGCCAATCAGGAACTGACTATTAGTCAACTGCGTATTGCTCAAGAAGCTTATTCAAATAAACTTTTAAGCTTTATCCCAGAGGGAGTAAATTCTATTCTAGATGTCGGTTGTGGAATAGGAGGTAATGCTAGTTTTTTACTGGAACGTGGTTTTACGGTAGAAGGACTAGCGCCAGATGGACTTCAGGAGGAAATATTTTTAAAACAAACAAACTGTAAAGCACCATTTCATTTAACAAGATTTGAAGATTTTAAGACAACAAATTCTTACAATCTTATTCTTCTTAGCGAAAGTAGCCAGTACATAGCGGCTTCGGATATTGCTCAGTGTGCATCACGTTTACTTAGCTCTGATGGTTATTTGTTACTTGCGGATATGTTACGTGTTGACAATAAGTATAATGAGGGTATCTTTTCTAATTGTCATGTGGTTACAGAGCTTAATACTGCGTTAGAGCAAGTTGGATTTGAGCTAGTTAAAACAGAGGATATTTCTAGGCAAATTACTCCAACTATTGATTTATGTATTGACAACTTTCGGACTTTTGGGCTATCCACTGGTAAATATATTGGAAACGTTTTAAATATTGCGGCACCTCCAGTGTATGCAGTTTTTAACTGGGCATTTAAACGCTGGCTGCAAAAACCAATTGTTGAAGGGTTACAAGCCAAGTTTATTTTTGAAAAACATCTATGTTATCAAATTCAATTATGGCGCCTGGTTAAAATTTAGCCTTGAGTCAAATTTAGGAATGCGCTTGCTATTTAATGCGACTGTTCAATAGTGTTTGTTTTAATGGGATGCAGTTAAATCTACTGTATCCCATTTTCACTCTAGATTTTTCTTTATTGATTTTTGTTGGGTCATTTAGCGCTGGCTTTTTGGGTGCGCGACTGGGTTAGGGGGTGGAGTAGTTATCGTCCCTTTGTTAATTTCGGTGTTTGGTGTTGATATTCGATATGCGATTGGCGCCTCATTAGTATCTGTCATCGCGACTTCGTGTGCTGCGGCATCAACATATATATAAAGGCGAAACTAATGTATTAAAGCTCCTAACTTAATGGTTAGTGGAGTTTTAACAGGCAGTCATAACAGTATTCTGAAGGGGTAACATGTCACGTCTCTACATTTCAATATATTTTATTTATCATTTTGAAAAACAATAATATTTGATTTTATTTGTGCTGACACATATTATTTTAATTAACGAATTAGCATAAATATATTTTGGAGTAAAGATGTTAGAACATTTAAATACAAATTTACATAATGTTTTTACTTTCAAGACATTTGGTTTTTTAATTGTTTTAGTCGCACTTGAAACTGTTCTATCTGCTGATAATGCAGTTGCGTTAGCAGCCTTAGTTCAAGATATCAAAGACCCTAATTTACAGCAGCGCGCGTTAAACTGGGGATTAATTATTGCTTTTTTACTGCGGGTTTCATTACTTTTTACGGCTACATGGGTCATTCAGTTTTGGCAGTTTGAATTAGGTGGTGCCATTTATTTACTGTGGCTGTCGGGAAAACACTTTTGGAATTATTTTTTCCCAGAAACAAATGAAAAAATAACTGGAGGAAATAATAATCTTGCTTTTGGAAATATCATCTTGATGATTGCTTTTACAGACTTGGCGTTCTCTGTTGATAGTGTAACAGCAGCAGTGGCAGTTTCAAGTCGAACATGGTTAGTTTTAACTGGCTGCATTATTGGTATTATCACTCTTCGATTTATGGCTAGTTTATTTGTTCGCTGGTTGGCTGAATTTACTTATTTACTCGATGCAGCTTATTTAACTGTATTTGGTGTAGGTGTACGATTAATGTTTAAAGCCATAGTACCAGACCATGTACCACCTCAATGGATGATGTTAACCTTAATTGCAACTCTATTTGCTTGGGGATTTTCAAAACGAGTTGTATCTGTTAACCCAGACTGAACAATACAAAATTATCAAAATAGCGCGGGAGTTGGGATTGTTTTTTAGAGGTTATAATCACTTTTATTTATCATTTTAAGAAAAAAGAATATTTGCACTTATAAGAGTAGAAGCGCTAATATTTATGTCATTGAAAGTAAAACAAGTAATTTTCAAAATACTTAAAGCAAAAAAGAACTGGATAAAACGATTGAAATATTGGGAGTAAAAATTATGAATTGGCTATTTAGTACAGCACTTGTTGGTGCTTCTGTTGCTTTTGCAACCACATTTGACGACAACGTATATTTGACAGCATTTTTTGGCAAAGTCAATCGCCATTTCCGCCCTAAACATGTTATTGTCGGTGAATTTATTGGGTTTACTGGGTTGGTTCTTGCTAGTCTACCTGGTTTTTTTGGCGGTTTACTTATTCCAGAAATGTGGATTGGACTGCTTGGTTTCCTTCCAATCATTATTGGTATTACTAACTTCATGAGTCGAGAAGACAATGAGGTAATTCAAGATGTATCACTTGACATGACTCCTGAAAAACCTCGGCGCTCAAACAAATCGCTATGGGCAACTTTACGCGACCGTCAAACCTACCGTGTTTCTGCTGTAACCATTGCAAATGGAGGAAACAACATCGGAATATACGTACCTTTGTTTGCTAGCAGCAATATCAATAGCTTAAGTGTAATTCTCGCAATCTGCTACCTAACAGTTGGAGTTTGGTGTTTCCTCTCTTATCGGATGACTAATAATCCTTTGATGGCGCCGCTTCTAGCTCGCTACGGTCGCAAAATCTTCCCATTAGTTTTGATTTGGTTAGGATTCTCAATTATAATGAAGAGCGAAAGCTATCGCCTTCTGCCTGGTTTTGGGGCATAGATTCAAACATGTAAATACCATGTTAATCAAAACGACAAGTTATATCCGTTGCGAATGAATTTTTAGTAAACGTAACCAAGACAGCCAAGCTTTTGCTGGCTTTTCAAAGACGGTGAAGATGTCACCGTAACCTACACTAGTTTTTTCATGATGCAGCCAGTGTCTTTCAGGAGTGGTAATAAACAAAAACTGACATAGGCTATTTGCCCATTTTGGTGTTTGCCAACCGAGAGCGGTTGTATGTCTCCACCACACATGTAACTGACCTAGAATTAACCCGCAAATAACCCCACTGGTTGAAAATTGCCATAAAAATACCCCTACTAGAATGTAGGGAATGGCGCCTAAAACACCATCTAAAATAACATTGATGTTTAACGCTAAAACTGCGTAGTGACGAAAATCTTTATTTCCTGAGTGATGCGTTTTTAAATGTAAGCTACCAAAAACATGTTCAGGTATATGGTATAAAAATGTTGAAAGGAAGTCGCCAATAAACAACAGTAGCCAAGCCAAAACAATAGCCTTTAGCATTTCAACTCCCATTGCAGTAATAAACATTACACATAATTTAAATAAATTATGTAAATACATCTAAACATCGATAAACATATAGTACTTTACAATATTCAAGCAATAATTCTTTGATTACAGTGATACAAAAAAATTCCTAATTTCTTAAGGAAATTAGGAATTTTTTTGGGTTAATTAAAAATTTTTAACCGAAGCGACCGCTAATATATTCTGCGGCTTCTGGAGTTTTCGGTGCCTCGAAGATTTGTTTGGTAGGACTAAATTCAACTAATCTACCGTAGCGTTTACCGTTTCTATCGGTTTCTGTATTAAAGAACCCTGTATGGTCTGCAACTCTAGAAGCTTGTTGCATGTTGTGTGTCACCATAATAATTGTGTATTGCTCTTTAAGTTCTAAACAAAGCTCTTCAACTTGACGGGTAGAAATTGGGTCAAGAGCAGAGCAAGGTTCATCCATCAATAGTACATCTGGTTTCATGGCTATAGCGCGCGCGATGCATAGTCTTTGTTGCTGTCCACCAGATAATGCTGTACCTTTGGATTTTAATTTATCCTTAACTTCATTCCAAATTGCCGCACGTTTGAGAGAAGTTTCTACAAGTTCATCAAGATTACCTTTGTAACCGTTTGAACGAGGTCCAAAAGTAATATTATCGTATATAGATTTGGGGAAAGGATTTGGTCTTTGAAATACCATCCCAACTTGGCGCCGTAATTTCACAGAATTGATATTGGAGTCATAGATATTACGACCACGGTAGTTAAGTTTACCATCTACTTTGGCGCCAGGAATTAAATCATTCATTCGGTTAAAGCAGCGTAACAGAGTACTTTTACCACAACCTGAAGGGCCAATAAAAGCAATAATTTGTTTATCGGGAATTTCCATATAAACATCTTGAAGCGCTAGAAAGCCGTTATAAAACACTTTAACTGCTTCTAGATTAAATACACGAGTATCATATTGGTTAAGAGTTGTGCTACCTTGTGTGCTTCTACCACCGTTAATGTTAGTCATTTTATTTAAGCTCCTATGATAAGAATTTAACTAGTTGTTGATGATTTAATTCAATGTAAAACGTTGACGGATATAAATTGCAATTCCGTTCAAGGCTAAGATTAGTAGAATTAAAGTGATGATGGTGGCAGCAGCGGCATTACCAAAACCTGGTTCGGGACGGGTAATATAGCTAAATACCTGGATAGGTAGAGCCATAAATCTTTGAAATAAACCTGGGTCAAAGGTAAGAAAACTCACGGCACCTACTACTAGTAAGCAAGCTGCATCTCCTATTGCGCGGGATACTGAAATAATTACCCCTGTAAGGATACCCGGAATGGCATAAGGCAAAACGTGACTACGAATGGTTTGCCATTTGGTTACACCTAGTCCGTAAGAAGCGTTTCTTAGTGAGTCTGGTACTGAGCGTATTGCTTCTCTTGCTGTCACAATAATTACTGGTAATGATAGTAACGAAAGAGTTAGGGCACCGGAGATCAAGCTGGGTCCAAATCCTAGGAGGTAATTAAAGACACCTAAGCCTAGCAGCCCGTAGACTATAGAGGGTACACCCGCAAGATTGCTAATGTTAATCTCAATAACAGATGTCCACCAAGCTTTCGGTGCATATTCTTCGAGGTATAAAGCTGCTCCTATACCTATAGGTACGGCAGTTAATATGACGATAATTCCTAATAGTAGGCTGCCTATAATTGCTGGACGTATACCACCTTCTTCAGGAAAGCGTGATGGTGTTTCGGTTAAAAATCCTGGTGTAAGGAATCTAGCTAGACCATCTTTTGATATATCGAAGACTAGTAAGGCTAGAACGAATAAACCGATGAGTAAACCTAATAAGAATATATATTCAAATATTTTTCCTAGGGTTTCTCTTTTTTCGATATTGTCGGTAAATTCGGTATTGGTATTTTGAAATTCGTTTTGTTTGTATGTTGTCATATAATACCTCAAAGGTAATTTCAAATAGTATTAATCATATTTTTCTTTGAATCGTCTGGATATCCAATAACTAACTATGTTTAAAATCAGGGTTATTATAAATAAGACGGCGCCTACTGCATATAATGTTTTGAAATTTAAACTTCCGCGCGGACTGTCTCCACCAGATATTTGTGCCATGTAAGCTGTCATGGTTCCGACTGATTCCATTAAGTTAACTGTTAGTCTTGGCTGTTGTCCAGCAGCAATAACGACGGTCATTGTTTCACCTACCGCGCGCGATATTCCTAAGATAATTGAAGCTGTTATTCCTGAAAGTGCTGCTGGTAAGACGACTTTAAAAATTGACTCAAGTTTTGTAATACCTAAAGCATAGGCGCCTTCACGTAAAGAGCGAGGAACTGCTTTAATAGCATCTAAACTTATTGAGCCTACTGTTGGAGTAATCATAATTCCCATCATTATACCCGCGCTCAAAGCATTAAAAATTTCTAAGGGCAAAAAACTTCTTAGAAATGGTGTTACAAATAAAAGCGCAAAGTAACCGTAAACAACTGTAGGTATTCCAGCTAAAAGTTCCACCGCAGGACGTAATATTAATGCAACCTTTGGCGGAGCATATTCGCTGAGATAAATAGCAGAACATAAGCCTAAAGGAATTGCAACCGACATTGCTACTAATGTAGTTAAAAAAGTACCACAAATTAAAGGCCAAACTCCAAAATGTCTTTCTGCAAATAAAGGCGTCCATTTTGTATCCAAAAAGAATTGAGCAAAACTCACTTCTTGGAAAAACTCAAACGTCACCTGAAAAATAATGAATACTATTCCAAAGGTAGTAAATACAGAAATCAATGCACAGCAAAATAAGGCTGCCGCTATCACTTTTTCTTGAATGTCCTCAGATGCATTTTTTTCGAGTGATTCTCTGAATGTTTGATTGAAGTCGTCCTGATAAGTGTTTTGCATAATATAATTTGAGGTCGCGAACTATTTAAATGAAATTAGTAATTGGTTGACCAGGTTTTGCTTTTTTGAATTTTGTGCCTGTTTCACCTGTTAGGAACTTTTGTTTTGTTTTGGTATAAGCTTCATCAGGTAGCGCTACATAACCTACGCTATCTACCCATTTCCATGAGTTATCTAAATAAAAGCTGACGAACTCTTTTACTGAGGGTTTAGTATCTAACGATTTTTTACTAACGTAGATGAAAAGTGGACGCGATAGTGGCGTGTAGACGTTCTTGACGACATTATCAACTGGAACAGGTTTTTCACATTTACCTGTTGGGCTTTCTACAGCAACTAAATTTAATCTGTCTTGGTTTTGAATGTAGTAAGAAATACCTACATAGCCTAGAGAATATTTATCTCCGGCGACTCCTTGCACAAGAGTATTTTGGTTGTGACTGGGAGTATAATCTGTACGGCTATTTTTGGCTTTACCTGTAACGGCTTGAGTAAAATAGTCAAATGTTCCTGTATCTGAAGCAGGAGCATATAATTTTATTTTTCCATTTGGAAATTTTGGATTAACTTGATTCCAACTTAAAATTTTTCCATCTGATTTAGACTTCCAAATTGTGCTTAATTCTTTGAGAGTTAAGCATTTGGCGAAGTCATTCTCACGATTGGCTATTACGGCAATTCCATCTAATGCTATTGGTAATTCGACAAACTCAATTCCTTTAGATTTACATTTTGTAATTTCTTCGTCTTTTATAGTACGCGAGGCGGCGACAATATCTATTTCTCCAGCGCAAAATTTACTGACACCTCCACCTGTTCCACTAGATGCAACGCTAACTACAGCATTTTCATTTTCTCTGTGGTATTCTTCTGCTACAGCTAGGGATATGGGAAAACCTACGGCAGCACCATCAATACTGACTTGCGATTGATTTTGATCATTACCGCAGCCTATCAAGTTTTGACTTAGTAATATTAGAAATGCAATGAAGAAGTTATTCTTCAATAAATGTAATCTTTTCAGTTTCATAATATCTTATATGAAAATTGGTTTTAAGCTTTGCTTTTTGCTTGAATTTTGTCGAAAATTGCTCCTTGTTCAAAAAATTTTTTTTGAATAGTGTCCCATCCTCCTAAGTCTTGAGCAGTAAATAAAGTCTCAACTTTAGGAAACTGCGAAGCTACTTCTTGAGTAATTAGAGGGTTGACAGAACGATAACCGAGTTTAGAAAATTCGCGTTGTGCTTCTTCTGAGTACAAGTAATCAATAAATGCTTGTGCAACTTCTTTTGTACGGTGCTTTTCGACGTTTT
>NZ_MRCD01000098.1 GCF_001904745.1 Calothrix sp. HK-06 | reverse complement strand
TCGTAAGAGTTATAGGAAAGTCTATCTCTATACCTTGTTCAACTAACTTGACTAGTTCTCCTAGTGGTACTTTGACTGTTGTGCGTTCGTAACTGCTTAACTTAAAATCTGAAGTTTCTGTTATATTTTGTGCTTGCATTGCCTTTTTGAGACGTTCTTGCAAATGCTCATACTCTGAATTTAAAATTTTATACTGGTCTTCTATTTGTTTGTATCTTGTTGTTAAAGACACAATATCATCCGTTTGAGGGTCAGGACTTATTTTTTTATTTAACTCTAATAATTTTTGGTGAACCTGAGCGAGATAAATACAATCAAGAATAGCATACTCGGTTTGTTCAACCTTTAAAGGGCGCCTTCCCCAGTCACTTGTTTGCTGCTCTTTATCAATGTCATCAAAATTACAAAGTGTACTGGCTAAAGTTTGTAATTTATAATCGCGTAACGGCAAAATATGATAAGGAATTTTTTTCGCCATTTCTAAAGTGCAGGTAACATTCTTTGCCTTTTTGCTACTACCAAGATACTTTAAGTCATAGCTGGCATTATGAAATACCTTTTCGATATTCTCGTTTATCATGATGCTATTAACAAAATCTTTCACTGCATCAGGTTGTTCGAGTACGTCCAAAAGAAATATTCTCTTACCACTCATATCAGCAGGGTCATCAAGAACCTGAATTAATGATAGTTTAGGAGTTTTTGTTCTAAAATCTGCAACTTCAGTATCTAACCACAGAATTTTGGCTTTCGTGCATTCTGTAATAAATTTACGGATTTCTGATAGAGAATCTAAGTATGGCATTTGGATTATATCTCAAGCTGGATAAATTTATGGAAAAACTACAGTGATTGTAGATAAAGATTAAATCTTAATTAACATCCTGTGAATATTGACTTAAATCATGCGTTACTTTGTCGAGTGCCACTGACTATGATGGCACGTTAGCCACTGATGGTCACGTTCATGATGCTACTAAGGATGCCCTCAAACGTCTACGTACTTCTGGTAGAAAATTAATTTTGGTGACGGGTAGAGAACTCGATGACTTGCAGCGCACATTTCCAGAACTCGATTTATTTGATTATGTTGTAGCAGAAAACGGCGCCGTGCTTATACGGGTATATAATTACTTTTCTCACAATCTGGTTCATGGTATTACGTGCGTTGGAGTACCAGTAGTGCCTCACGTTATGAATTGTGCTGGTAAAGTAAATAACCGTTGACTTGCGACATCCAACTTGACCACTAGTTACGATAAATTTTAGGGAGTAATATCCGTCATGATTCAAGTGACAGTCAAATTTCTGTCACATAACATCTGTACTTTAGTAATAAAGTTCTTTTAAATATTTTATTACTAGCTTCGGCTTGAGAAGTATTCCATTTCTAAATAATCTAAAATTATGTCCAGGTGCTGCATAAAACCCTGTATATCGCTTGTTTGCTTAACCGAGTTATCCAATCAAACAGGCGCCTTTGAGTTATCTTATCCAACTCAACTTACAGATAATATAATAGTACATAAGTTTTTAAAATATGACACGGTGGCGCCGTTACCCAAAGTAAAATTTTATGACACCACAACAAGTTGCTTCCATACCTCAAAACTTAGTCAGTGATACTCAAGACTTAGTAAAAGATTCAGGCGCCGAGGAATGGCAACCTTCGATGCCACCAACTGATTTAATATTTGATGATGGAGAACCCTTGGAAAGCAGTCGTCACCGTGTCGCCATCAATGCGTTAATTCGTTCTATCAGGCATCACTTTGCAGAAAGAAACGACTATTTTGTTGGTGGCAATATGTTTTTTACTATAGTAGTCAACAAGTCAAGAACAAAGACTTTAAAGGTCCCGACTTTTTTGTAGTGTTAGATGTGCCACCAGACCCATCACGTTTAGGTTGGGTATCTTGGGAGGAAAACGGACGTTATCCAGACATGATTGTTGAGTTACTTTCTGACACAATAGAAGTTGCAGACCTTGGAAGCAAAAAAGACTTGTACGAAAAAGTATTTAAGACCAAAGATTATTTTGTCTTCCATCCCTACAAAGCCAACTCATTACAAGGATGGCGCCTAGATAATTACAAAGGTTATCAGCCAATTGAAGAAAATCCCTCCGGATGGCTATGGTGTGAGACTTTAAAGCTGTGGTTAGGAACCTGGCAAGGAGTAATTGAAGATGATGATGGAATTTGGCTAAGGTTTTACGACGAAGCTGGAAATCTTGTGTTGCTACCAGAAGAAGCGGAACAACAACGTGCTGATGCGGAACAACAACGTGCTGATGCTGAACGGCAAGCAAGGTTAAACGCAGTATGTCAGTTGTTACAAATGGGGTTGAGCGTGGAACAAGTCGCCCAAACTTTATCACTATCTGTGGAAGAAGTGCAACAAATGAGTAACTAGAAACCGGGTTTCTTGGTTGAAATACTGTAATTAAAACGACGATTTGTCTGCGACAATGAATGTGTAGAAACCCGGTTTCTTTATGTAATAAAAAATTCTGTAGAGACGTAACATGTTACGTCTCTACAGTAGTTTAAATATTAAAGGTAGATTTTTACAATTGTGGGGGCATTACAACTTTTTTGGCTAAACCTAAACTCTTTAAGGCTTTAATACTCCACCAGGTAACGTCTATTTCCCACCAACGGAACCCTGCTTTTGCGACGTTTGGATAAGCGTGGTGGTTGTTGTGCCATCCTTCACCGTAGGTTAATACTGATACCCACCATAAGTTACGTGCGTTATCGTCGGCATCGTCAAAAGTGCGATATCCCCAGGTGTGTGTTGCTGAGTTTACAAACCAAGTTGAATGCCATAATACGACGGCTCTTACGAACACTCCGTAAATTACGAAAGACCAACCACCGATTAAATATAGTGCTAATGTTAAGGGAATTTGTAATAACAAGAAATTACGGTCAAGCCATTGATAAAAAGGTTGACGGGCTAAGTCAGGCGCCGCTTTAGTATAAATTTCACGGCTGAAAAATTCTGGACGTGGGTAGAAAAGCCATATCATGTGACTCCACCAAAATCCTTTTTTTGCAGAATATGGGTCTTTATCAACGTCTTCTGTATGAGCATGGTGCAGACGGTGACCGCTGACCCAGAACATTGGCCCTCCTTGTAGTGCTAAGGCACCGATAGTCGCAATTATATATTCTAACCATTTGGGTACTTGAAAGCTTCGATGCGTTAATAGTCGGTGATATCCCAAACAAATACCAATACTGCCAAACAACCAGTGTAGAAATATTGCTGTAAATAGTGCTGGCCAGGAGAAGAACCAAGGAGCTAGTAATGCTAGTCCGTGAAATGCTGCGAAGAATAGTACGTATGTAATACTTGGTGTGGTAGATTTTCCATCTTGTAGGACGGTAGGAGATGATGTTGTCATAAAATTCTTTTGGTAGGTTATGTAGCAAATTACTCTCGAAATTTTGCGCTTTAGGCTACAGTAGAGAGATGCAAGTGCTACTTACATTTTTATGCTAACAATGCTTTCGATTTTTTGCAAGTGCTACTTGCATAATTTTGGGAATATTTTTAGGGGAAGCACTCTCCGTGCTTACTACGATTATGTTTATCTATAATGCGATAATTTATGGTGTCTCACACTAGTTCTACCCGTCGGCGGATTGTGCAAGCAGCACTTGAATTGTTTGTTGCTCAAGGAGTAACGAATACTACGACTCGACAAATAGCTGAGTTAGCGGAAGTTAATGAGGTGACGCTATTTCGGCAGTTTGGGAATAAACACGGGCTAGTTTTGGCGTTAATTGAGGAATCTGGCGCCTTTGAAAGTTTGGGAGAATCGCTTGTACTGCCCACAAGTCCTTCTGAGGATACTTATCAAGTTCTCAGAGAATATGTGAATAAAGTGTTACTTGCATTGGAACGTGTACCAGAGCTGATACGGTCATTGGTGGGGGAAGCAAGTCAGTACCCAATTGAAAATCGTCGCGCATTAGGGCACGGTTTAGCGCACGTTAATCAAACTATGGGACAGTATTTAGCTAGTCTAATCGAGCAAGAAAATTTAAGTACAAATTTCTCACCAGAAACTATTGCTTGTTTACTCAATGTAGTTATTTTGGGATATGCCGTTACAAAATTCACTATTACAACTGAACAAAGCGAACTTTGGGAGCGAGACACATTTATAGATAATGCGGTAAATCTATTTTTAAATGGCGCCATGTCCAAATCAACGACTTCTGTTAATAGTGTTTCCATGAGTATTGTTAAGACTAGCTCAACTGGAGCTATGAGTAGAGAAATCGCGGACTTACCAGCAAACTTAGTCCACCAAATTTTACAGCAAGCCAAAAAAACAGGATTACAAGATTATGCTTTGGCATATCTACTATTCGCAGCGGGTTTATCTGTTGATGAAATAGTCAGCTTGCAACGTATACACGAAATCTATGATACCCAAGCTCATATACTCCAAATCATTACTCACGAATCTACCCGTCAAGTACCTGTTAATCAATGGATAATGGGTAAACGCTACGGTTCGTATAATAACAATCCTTTAACTAAATGGCTCAAAAGTCGTAAAGATGATGAAACTGCAATGTTTTTAAATGAAACTGGGGCGCCTGCATCACAATTAAATATACAACAACGGTGGGAAAAATGGACGCAAGAAATTTTAACACCCGAAGGGGCGCCATTAATTAATCAAGCACAGCAAACTTGGCGCATTGAAATGTTAATGCGGGGTATGAGTTTAGAAAATTTGAGCATTCTAACAGCTTGTACTATTACACAACTACAACCACTCGCACGTAGGGCAAAAGAAAAAGCTGCCATCGAACAAGCTACTCGTCTCGACCAAAAATAGGCAACGGATGCAACGGATGTAACGGATGCTCCCATAAATTATCCGTTACATCCGCTATATCCGTTGCAAGGAAAGCACTGTTGAAATTACTTGTTGTGCGACTGTATCAATTTCTTCTGCGGTATTAAATCTTCCTATCCCAAATCTTATTGACGCATAAGCTAACTTTTCTGAGTGTCCTAATGCTGTGAGAACATGAGAAGGCGCCGTTGTTGTTGATGAACATGCTGAACCTGAAGATACTGCCATTATAGATTGCAGTCCTAAAAGTAATGCGGCGCCATCAACTCCTTCAATACTTATATTGAGGTTGCCTGGTAATCTTTGGGTGGGATGTCCGTTTAAATGAATACCTTCTATTTTTGATAATGGTTCCCATAATTGGTTGCGTAATTGCGTGAGGCGCCTATTTTCTTGTTCAAGTTCAGATAAAGCTATTTCTACGGCTTTCCCAAATCCTACTATTTGTGGTGTATATAAAGTACCACTACGCATTCCTCGTTCGTGTCCACCACCGTGTTGCTGTGCTGCTAGTTTAACGCGAGGGTTGCGGCGCCGGACATATAAGGCGCCGATTCCTTTGGGTCCATACACTTTGTGTGCTGTTAATGACATTAAGTCTATTTGGGATGTTTGTACGTCGAGGGGTATTTTACCAATTGCTTGAGCAGCATCGGTATGGAAGATAATATCGTGTTCGCGGCAGATTTTTCCTATTTTTGCTAATGGTTGAATTACTCCTATTTCATTATTTGCTGCCATTATTGAGACTAATATTGTGTCGGGTCGTATGGCTTTTTCTAGTTCTTCTAAGTTAATTAGTCCGTCTTTCTGAACTGGTAATATGGTAATTTCAAAGCCTAGTGTTTCTAAATATTTACATGGGTCTATTACTGCGTTGTGTTCTGTGGCAACTGTTATAATATGTTGCCCTTTTTGAAAGTAAGCTTCTGCTACTCCTTTGATTGCTAAATTATTCGCTTCGGTGGCGCCGCTTGTAAAAATTATTTCTTCTGCTGATGCATTTATTGTTTTGGATAGAATGTCACGTGTTTGTTTTACTGCTGCTTCTGCTTCCCATCCATATTGATGGTTGATGCTGGATGGGTTGCCGAAGTGTTCGGTGAAGTAGGGTATCATGGCTTCTACTACACGTTTGTCTACGGGTGTTGTGGCGTGGTTGTCTAGGTAGATAGGGCGGTGCATTTTGGATGGTGATGGGGGCGGGTTTAGAATGGGGGCGGGTTTATAAGTATTGTAAAACTAATTTAAATTGTCGTGAACCCGCCCTTACGGTATACGGGATAGGGGGCACTTACTTTTTGGTAACTACTTTACTTTGATTGATATTTGCTTTTATTATCGGTTTCGGCTATCTCAAGAAAATGTTACGAGGATTGTATGGGAACCGTCGCAATTATTTATTTTTCAGGTAGTGGTCATACACATTTGATGGCAGAAGCTGTTGCAGAAGGTGCCAGTCAAGTTGGTGGAACAAGTGTTGAGTTACTACGAATTACAGGTGAACAAATAAAAGAAGGTCGCTGGCAAGATGATGCGATGATAGCGAAGTTAAATGGCGCCGATGCTATTATTTTTGGCTCACCAACTTATATGGGAGGTGTAGCAGCACAATTTAAAGCTTTTGTTGATGCGGCAAGTTCTATTTGGTTTCAACAAGGTTGGAAAGATAAACTTGCTGCTGGTTTTACACATTCGAGTTCGCCAAGTGGTGATAAGCAAAGCACTTTATTATATATGACAGTTAATGCTGCACAACATAGCATGACATGGATTAATCCTGGCGAATTATCTAGTTTTCTCTTAGGTAAAGATGATGGTATTAACCGCTTAGGTTCTTATATGGGAGTAATGGGACAAAGCGCATTAGATATGAGTGGTAAACCTGCCGAACTTGACCCAGGTGATAGGTTGACAGCACACAAACTTGGAACGCGCGTAGCTAACATGGTACAGCGGTTTAAATAATTGTAGGGTGGGCAGTGCCCACCTTACTGGAAATTAGGCTACGTTGAAAATTCTTTGTTAAGGTTTCCACCACAGGAGAATAAAAATTCCTGTTATTAAGCCAAAGGTAACTAAGCCTAGAATACCACCAAATATACTGTAAGCATTACCCAGAAAATACTGTACACCTTTATAAGCAGCAATTCCAACAGCACCGCTAACGCTACTTACTAATACCCACCAATATGCGCGTCTCACATGTTGACGCAGTATTAACCACTGAAATAATCCAACTGCAAAACTTGGTATGATTATCATTTCACCTTTGGCGCCATATCCAGTCAGCACACTCAATACTCCTTCAGCTGTAAATCCTAATATTGTTGCTAGCATCCACCACTTATATTTATAGTCATGCTGATGCAATACTAAACTTTGTGCTGCTCCTACTAATATTCCTGTTATTAAACCAAATATGGCGCCACCAGATATATACCCAATAGTTACATTTTTAGTTATGGCGCCAACCATAAATTCTGTCGCAAAGCCACTTATAAAACCAATTAGACCACCAATCATTACACCTGTAATAGTTGCCAATATCCAAGAAAGTAAAAAGCTAATTTCAAACTTTCTCCATTTTATTGACAAAAATGGTTTAACAGAGTTGGGTAATTCTATATATGGCGCCTGTTGCGATGTTAATATTTTTAATATTGAGTGCGTATCTGGACGCTGCTTAGGCACTTCGTCCATCATCGTATCGAGTAAGTCTAATAATTTTGGTGATATTTGTGATGCATAATGGCGCCAAGTTTTTTCATTTGAGCTTGATTCGTAAATATCAAGGTTTTTGCTAGGATCTTTACCTGTAATAAGGAAAGCAAAAACGCGCGCAACGGCAAAAATATCAGATTGTGGAACAACATTACCATAAAACTGTTCAGGTGGAGTGTAAGCAATAATCGGTTTATAAGTTACATTTTCAGATTGTATATAAGGTTGACCAAAACCAATTAATGCCAAATTTCCATCATCGGGTTTAACTATAAAGTTCGATGGATTGATACGCAGGTGAAGTAAATTGTGATTATGAAGTTGTTGGATAATATTTACAGCTTGTTGTAACCATTTAACTGCTAGCTGTTCGTTTATATGTTTATTATTTGACTGCGCTAAATATTCATATAGATTCAAACCCTCGATTTTCTCCATTATCAAACAGTGTAACCGAGTAGCTTTATCGCGCGGGAAATAAATAAAATAATCGTTTGCCTCAACTTTTGGGATACCAGGATAATCTATAGCTTTGAGTGCTGTTGCTGTTTTCTCAAACAACTCTACAACTTGAGGTTTGTCAACAGTCAACACCTGCAAAACCTTACATACATCACTGCCAACCTCACGAACTTCATATGTATTACCAGAAGTACAGCTATCAAATTGCCTCAATACTCGGAAACGTCCAGCAAGTAGCAGTTCCGAACCACAGTTCGCACAAAAGCGATTAGAATCAGAATTTTGCGGTTTATCACAATTCAGGTTAATACACAAATTCATAATAGTACTGAGTGCTGAGTGCAGAGTACTGAGTGCAGAATAATTTTAGGGTAATATTTCTACTACAGTACCTCGCTGCACAACTTCGTATAATTCATCAACATCTTTATTCTTTAACGAAAGACATCCCAAAGTCCAGTTTTGCCGTTTATCTATAATTCCGTCACTACCTAGAGGAATACCGTGAATTCCAACTTGTCCACCAACAGGCAAAAACCAATCAAACTCCCCTTCTGACTTTGCGAGTAGGTGTTTTTTCCAAGATTCCCTGTTTGGGTAGTCCAACCACATAAACTTTGACCATTGTGGATGGGGGTACAAGTCCTTAATTTTAAGTAATCCTTCGGGAGTACGATTATCTCCTTCGTGTAATTTATCCCCTACAGGATTGGCGCCAAACACCACAGGATAAGATTTAATCGGTATCTGGTTATAATAAAGCGTCAAACGGTACTTTGATTTTTCAATCAAAATTGAAGTTTTACTCTTATCTATCGTTTCGTTAACTAGCTTATTTAAAGGTTTATCCATATTAAGCAATTCATACCCTCTTACTGGTGTATGAACAAAAGACTGCGAAGCACAACCGCTAATACATAACATCCCTGGCAAATCAGTAATTGGAATGACGTAACCAAATCTCGATAGCAGTAAATATAATAAGGGAACCGGAGAAAAAACTAGGAGAACATGAAGTATAAAACTTTTCGCAAAGTAATTATTCACATTTTTATCATTATTGGTAAAAAATATAACTAACTTAGCCGAACAATACTTATAGTTTACTCTAAATACGACTTACACACCAATCTACTAACTAATGACTAACGACATGCGACGCGACTTTGCTAACCGCGAAGAGTTGGGGACATATTTAAAAAAGCAATTTCCTGAAGCAGCAGAACGCGACGACCATATTAGTCAAATTATTGGTGGGCGCCAAGCAGCAGTGGCAGCACTTCAAAAAGTTGACCCCGTTAAGTACGCAAAATCACGTAACTTTTTAACAGGCGCCGTAACTCGTTTGTCCCCTTACATTCGCTACGGCGTATTAGGGTTACGCGAAGCCAGAGATTTTGCTTTTAGTAAAATTCGCAACCAAGACGAAGCGGCTAAATTTGTCAACGAATTAGGCTGGCGTGACTACTGGCAAAGACTTTACATGAAACTAGGTGACGGTATCTGGAAAGACCAAGAAGAATATAAAACCGGATATAGTGCTTCGGAATACGCCACAGAATTACCTCAAGACATCCGCGAAGGTACAACTGGACTCGTATGTATAGATAGTTTTAGTCGTGACCTCCGAGAAATTGGCTATTTACATAACCATATGCGAATGTGGTTAGCTGCCTATATCGTTCACTGGCGCCGAGTTCGTTGGCAAGAAGGCACAAAATGGTTCCTCGAACACCTATTAGATGGCGACCCAGCAAGTAATAACATGTCCTGGCAATGGGTAGCCAGCACCTTCAGCCACAAACCCTACTTCTTCAACCGCGAAAACCTAGAGCGCTACACCGAAGGAGTCTACTGCAAAAAATGCCCACTCTACGGAAAATGCGACTTTGAAGGCAGCTACGAAAAACTAGAAGCCAAACTATTTCCCAAAGGTGAATTCGTCAAAAAAGACAACAGCCAAAGCTGGCAAAAAGGCAAACGCAGAAAGTAAATCAAATTCTTGTAGGATAGGCGGCCTGCCTGTCCTTCAAAATAATTATCTCATTCGTAAATTTGTAATAATACATACAAATTTAGAGCTTGAAAATAATCTTAAACGCTAGATAACCATTGTGGATTATTTTCTATAGCTTCATTGAATAAATTGTAGTATGTAATTAGAAACTCTTCAACATGATACGGTTTAGTATCAATTTTCTCTGTAAGGTATTCATAACCACCGCTAGCATATCCATTCAACTTATCTATAGCCTCATCAGTAAGATTAGTCCTTGTTGCTGTATCAATAAACTCTTTAAAAAGGCTACTGATTTCATTTCTTTCTTTGATACCAATTCCTCTTTTATTTAATTCTGTTATAACAAGCAGTCCAATAATTAAGGTTTGGTAAGAAGCATAATCAGCAATAAAGTAATCTATGAACTCTGTGCCTTCTTTATTCTTACTATATCTGCCTGTTGCTAAACCTAGCATCAAACAAAAATAATAAATATCAAACTTAGTCTCAATTGGTTTTTCAAATATATTAGAGAACCAGCTTTCCGCATCTTGACGTAATCTAAAAAATCTAGACATGTTTACCCAGTTATCAAATATCTTCTTTTAAATCAAAACTATCAAAATATTCTTTACCTTCTACAAGTACTGCATTTGCATTGATAGTGACACCATGTTTTGGTAGTGTATTTATTAAATTATTTGTTCCATTTGTTTTCCTAAATAAAGTTATGAGCTTAATATCATCTGGGCAATTAGTATATATAGATTCTGTAAAACCTTGTCTTTCAGAAGAAATAGTAAAAGCAACAAACTGGTTACAAAGAGAAGGAATTAATCTCCCAATCTGCCTTCTTACTGCAATAGAAATAGGGTTTGCAGGGCTATCTACTACTAACGGAAATTGATGTTGCCCTCTATTCAAAAGTGTTGTTAAAAATATGTAACCTACAGATAGTACTTGTCCTGCACTTCCACTAGTTTGATTAAGTAATTTTAATGAACGGTCTACTTCTTTAATCCGAATAGGGTCTTGATATAAAACTTTTTCCAACCTCTTATTACAATCTTTAACAATTGATATACGTAAATTTTCACGAGATTTTTGTAAAGATTTATCAATTATACTTTTAAGTATCTCTGTTCTTTTATACAAATCTCTGGTTTTAGTAATATCTGCCAGATCTATTTCTGCATCTCTAAGAAACTTGTTCAATGCTTGTAAACATATTTGAGTATCTGAATCTCTATCTACTACACTCTGAGGACGTTTAATTTCCTTTAATTTACTTGATACCTTGTCAAATTCTTGCTTTTTTTCATCTATAGATTGCTGCCATTGTTTAAGTTCCTCATTACCTTGTTCAATTAATATTCTTTTTAAAGTATTGACTTCGGTAATTGCTAAATCTCTTGAGATGATGTTATTTTTGAGTTTTTCTACTGAATTAATCAACTGTTTATTATAATCTTTAGAAGTATCTGTTAACTGATTCGCAATATTAGTTTTAAGAGCATTTAAGAAACCGGAAGTATCTTCCGCAAGATATGAACTTGCGCGTTTATTTATGATGTTGCGAGTGATTTCGTTAAGTGGGCGCCCACAAATACAGTCTGGTTCTTCTAATAATTCTAAAAAAAACTGTCGAGATGTACTTGCTGGGAGTTTTAACTTGTCTAACTGATTTCTTAATTCTAAAAGAGAATTTGAAAATGCTTCATGTAAAGCATGAGGTTTACGAAGTAAATTCATCAAGTTATTAGCAGAATTACGAACGCTATTTGTCGCTTCCGATTCTTTATCTCTTGCAATTTGGTATTTGTCGCTCACTTCTGTAGTCTTACTAATATTATCATTAATTTTTTGTTCTAAATTAAGAATTTCTGACTCCAGGTTTGTTAATTTTTTTTCTAATTGATTTTTTTCAGTCTCAACTGCTATAATCCTTCTTTTCAGGCTAGTAACTCTGTTTTCCCTTTTTGTCAAAGCTATACTAGAATTGGATTTATTTTTTGTGCTTTCATCCCAGCCCTTTTGAGCTATATTCTTGATTTCTTCTAGTAAATATAATTGAAATAGGGCATCTATCGCTTGCGAAGCTTCTGATTTGTTATGGTCTAATAAATCATTCGCATATTCTCCATCAAAGATAAATAGTGGTATAAATTTATCACTTAAGAACATCATAACGCTGCTTGGTGGTTTCCAACCTTCTTTAATACCACCACTTCCAGGCGCCGTAGTACGGTACTTTGCTGTACATGTTTCAAAATCAAGTTCCACTTCAAAGGTTAAAGGTTTATCGTCAATTCTTAGGTTTAATATAAAAAAAGCTTTTGAGTTATCATCACCGGGTCTACGCAAATCTAGAATTTGATTTTTAGTCCAAGTTCTTGCTTCACCTGTTAAAGCTGCTCGTATCATTGTTAACGTAGTAGTTTTGCCAGTACCATTTGGCATTTGGATCAACGTAACACGAGCAGGTTTATTATTTGCTTTTAGAAGGTTAATTTCTACATCTGGACATCGTAAACCTTCACTTCTCCAACCAATAATTTCTATTTTCATAACTAATCCTCAGTATCATTTACAATAATTGCTTTACGAACTGTTTCAATGTATACACTGTGTTCCTCTAAACTTAATGATGAATTACACATTTCTCTCAACCAAGCTATTAACCTATTGGCAACAGTTTCCGGTTGTTTTTCTTCTCTAACCGTATCTTTAATAGCTTGAATAACTTCTGGGTCTAGTGACATTGGTATTATTTTCTCCTAGTATTTGAAAGTTCTGATAACCAGAGATAACGTTCTTCGTCAGCGCTAATTATATCCTTATCTTCATTAGGTTCTGATTGTAAAACAAAGTCAATAACCGTAGCCTTTTTTTCTGGAAAATTTGGATTAACGCGCAAACAACGATCTATTCGCTGAATCGTTTCTAATCTGGCACGAGATGATGAGAACAGTATAACATTTTGAAGGTTTTGAATATCGATACCCTGTGAAATTCTATGACAAGTTATTAAACAATCGATATTACCATTCGCGAATTCTACTAGATTTGCTCTGTCGTCTTCAGCATAATAGGTACGATATTTATATGTATAATTATGAATAGTTTCTAAGAGTTTAAAGCCATATTCTTGATTGTCAACAAAAATAATTGTCGAACGAACATATTGAGAGTAGTCACGCAAGAAACTAGCGAATATATCTGGCTTTTGTTCAGCAGTTTTGTAAACACGTGCAAGTTCTATCCAAATTTCTGTTTGGCTCATTGGATTTTCTGCTTGTGCGCGCGCACTTTGTTTATTGTAAACTTGCCTAAGCCTTTGCTTGTCGTTCTCTCTTAATTGGTAATATAGAGGAATATAATCAAACTCACAAAGTATACCTTGTTTTATTGCATCTTCTAATCCAAATTGAAAAACTACATTTCCTAATTCTTGAAAAATAAACTGGGTTCCTTCTATATCGTATTCTCTTTCAGGAGTTGCACTTAACCCTAATCGATACCCAAAAGTTTGATGTTGACCAGCTAGAGATTGGCGAAGTGCTGGACTACCTAAGCCATGTACTTCATCATGTACAATAATTATTCGTTTTCGTTTTTCAATTGCAAGCCTTTTAAATAAAGATGCAAGCTTTTCTCTTGAGACAATAAGCACTGCTCCTTTGCAATTATTAACAAAGCTTTCTAATTGATGATGTGCAGCATAATGCTTTAAAACTCGAAATGGCTTAGGGCACCTAATAGACCAAGGTTCAATTTCTCTAGTCCACTGTTCAAGTAAGTCTGTTCCTTCAGTACTAATAATAATTGCATCTAGCTTTCCCTCATCATTTAGGCGACTTAGTATTTTAGTTGTAGTACGTGTTTTACCTGTACCAGTAGCCATTTCTAAAACACCATGTCCTACCTGCAAAAAGTTTTCTACCGCTTCGTCTTGATGGTGCCACTTTTCTTCATGAACTTTTGGCTCTAATACTTTATTTCTAGAGTTCGGGGGAGTAATGGTTTTATTCTTCGATGAAATAGCTGGTTTTTTAGTAGGAGCATTGATTTTTATTAATTGAATTGTCTCTTCTGAAAGAGGTATAACTTTTAGCCCTTGTGCTTGACCTGCCCAAGCTTCTTCAAACTCATCTTCTTTTGTTTTGACTCGTTCTTTATCTGCACTCAACCAGCTACGGTAAACATCAATTGATTCATAATTTCTACTGTGACCCATGCTTGACTCATTTGCAGAACCAGTAAATGCAATAGTGTCTCCCCAAGGAAAATCAAAAATACCTATTTTCTCATGGAAAATACCAGCATCTTCCACATGCTCAGGAAATGCGAAGCGAATAATCAACCGTTCGTTAGCTACTAACCAAGCTAATAACTCTAATCTCACATCAGCAGTATTAAGCTTTTCTGGGCTATTTAAAGCATCTGTAATAATTTTATCAGCAATAGTCTGTTGCAACTTTTGCCTTTCGGCTTCATCCAAAGCTCGCTGTAAAGCTTCTTTATCTTCAATTGATAAATTAGGAGATATAATTAACTGAATTTTAACATCATCTGCTAATATTTCTTCGAGCGCCCCTGACCAAACAATTAAAGCTCCACTTGAAAAATAACCAACTGCGCGTCTGTATCTATTACAGTACTTCAAGCAAGAAGAAAAAAAATCTTTACCTAAATCTGATTTTCCACTTCAGTAATTACTATTTATTTGGCTAATAATATCTTGACCAGAAAAATTTTTGATAGATGCCATACCCTTAATTTTTGTTTTTGTAATACATATGAATTAATTGATGCTACTAAAATATCGAATTTATTATTCTCTAAACCAGAAAATTTAATGTAAAATAAGTTATTTTGTACTAAATTAAATTTAAATTTAATATTTGACTCTTTACATTTCTTATAGTTACATCATAACGAGTATCAAATACAAATTGAATCCGAAAAATTACATAATTTTTATAATTGCTTAATAATCACTTTTAGGCGCCGTTGAACTTTATTTTCACTAAGCTTAAAATTCAATAACACCCTGGTAGCAATTATTCAACTGACCTCATGGCAAAACCAATAATCTGGGTAAACGGTGACTGTCTCAGTCCCA
Source organism: Calothrix sp. HK-06 (assembly GCF_001904745.1). GTDB lineage: Bacteria > Cyanobacteriota > Cyanobacteriia > Cyanobacteriales > Nostocaceae > Dulcicalothrix. The sequence continues at coordinate 17,836 of NZ_MRCD01000098.1, read as the reverse complement.
AAAACCCTGCACTCGAAGAATACCCAGGCGCCCCTGCTATCTGGGTATGGGATGATGCTTTACTTGATGAATGGCAAATTAGTCTCAAGCGTATTACGTTTATTTACGAATGCTTGCTGGAATTACCTGTTACTATTCGGCGTGGTGACGTAGCAAAAGAAGTTTTAGCATTTGCCAAAGAAAACAACGCTACTCAAGTTGTCACCACAGATAGTCCCAGTCCTCGGTTTAACAAGATTTGTGATGAAATTGAAAAAAGCCTTGAACTAGAAGTGTTTGAGGTAGACCCCTTCTTTGACTACGACGGTTACATCGACCTCAAGCGCTTCTCACGTTACTGGAAAGTTGCTGAAAAGTACGTGTTTGACTAATTAACAAATTTATGGCTCGACAAAACTAACACCATTAGTTTAAACTAATGGTGTTAGTTTTTTATTGCCAAATTACAATATGCCACGTCCAAAAGGGCAAACGCTAACACAAAAAGATATCGTAGAAGCTGCCATTGCTTGTCTACATAAAGAAGGTGAATTAGCATTAGGGGTAAACCGGGTTGCTAGAGAGCTAGGAATTCAGGCGCCATCTATATATAATCACTTTTCTGGAAACGAAGCATTGCGGCGCGCGGTGGTGTTGGAAGGTTGGCGCCGATTTTTAGATGTGTACTTTCAGAATACTGAAGGTATAGAGGATAAAAGGGAGTTGTTAAAAACTGCTGCTTATACCTATAGAAGTTGCGCGCGTGAAAGTCCAGCACTATATAAAGTGGTAACCAATCACCCATTACAGTTAGAAGACCCAGAGTTTGCACCTATTATTCAACGACTTATAGCATTTTACGCCAAAGTGTTTGGGGGATTTGCTTTGAGTCAAGATGAAACCATTCATGCTGCGCGAATGTTTAACACAATGCTGCACGGATTTGTTTTGGCAGACAAAGCAGGATTATTTTTGTTTTCACAATCAGTAGACGATAGTTTCGAGTGGATAGTCGAAACATTAATTAACGCGATTGATGTAGTAGGGGCGGGTTAACCATAATTCTCAATATCAACTCAGGTATTTGTAAACCTGCCCCATAAACCCGCCCCCCAACAATATCCAACATCCAATACCCAAAATATAAAATCATATGTGGAATTTACCCGGCGCCCCTTGGTTAATTGCTCACAAATCGATGCTGCCTGTAAATAAGCCAAAAATGTTTACAGTTTGTGGGCAAGATTATGTTTTATGGAAAAATGAGAAAGGTGAAGTTTCGGCGTTAGATAATATTTGCCCTCATCTAGGCGCCAAACTTTCGGATGGGTGGATTTGTAATAAAACTAATACTATCGCATGTCCTTATCATGGTGTAGAGTTTGACGGTGAAGGAAGGGCAATTATTAGTAATGAAAAAATTTCTAAACCGCTTGCCAATAAATTAGACATAATAGTACAGGGCAACTGGATTTGGACTTATGCTAATGCTGAACCAAGAATCTCAATTCCCAACGCGATGGAAGAAATAGAAAGTGAAGGTTTCTTTGCGGGTGTATCTGGTGATTTTACCCTGACGGCGCCGTTACTTTATGCATTAGAAGTCAATCACGATTACAATCATGCAAAAGCAACACATCGTGATTTATTCAAGTTTAAAGATATTGAAATCGATTCGTTTTCTCACAAAGATTATTTCTCTGTAGTTAATTTACATCAGATACGGGAAGATAACACATTTGCTGAATACCTTCAAAACCCATTGCTGTTATCTTATCCAAAATCAATTCAGGCAGTTGCTAAAAGCTATTTTCCTTCTATTGTTGCATTTAATACTGTTACACCGTTTGGAAATGTATGTGATGTTTTCGTTATATATCCTGAATCTGAGAATAAAACTCATACATTTATGCTGATTTATCGACCTAAATCATTTGGTGTATTTAACTTAATACTGGATAAATTATTAATTAATGCAGGCAATGACATATTAAAGCAAGATGCTCATGTAATTGAGAATCTTTATCCTAGATTTGAGTCAAAAATGCGGTTGCCGAATGAGCAACCTTGGAATTGGGTGAGAAAATTATATTTTGATTTTGCCTAACCCCTACTTAGGAGGGAATTATACTGATATAAATATTAAAAATAATTCTTTGACACGTAAATATACTAGTTTTTTAAATTCAAAATTTATACATATTTTTTTCTGATGTAAAAAAGAAATTTTGTAACGGTTAAATAGATGCGGCGCCGTTCTAATATTGTTCCCGAATCGCTTGGCTGGTGCCAACACGCGAGTATTTTGATTTATAACCACAAAATACTAATTTTGTCAAGCTACCCGTGCCAGCGATTGTAGAAGAAGATATGGCGCATGAAAACTTGCAGCTTGTTGTCCAAAATATGCTATGCAGTCAAGCTCAGATTACTAAAAAAGTTGAACAAGTACAACAACCTTTTGTTTCGACGAGTACAAAAAATAGTTCAAAAACTGCTGGAAATGTTTTGAGTATTGACCAAGGAAGACTTTACATCCAAACGATTGAAGGGGAAATTGTGGTAGAAGGTTCAGACTTAGCATTCTGGTTTAGTCCTCCCGAAGGTCAAAGTATTCAACCTCAACCACTAAAGGTCAAGTGATGGTAGGGGAGACTTCCCCTTAAACCCTACATATAGATAAAATATTTATTAACTATTAATATATTTTTTGCATTTTGAAATATTTTTTTGTGTAAATATTATTACTTTACTAAAAAGAAAAACCATAATAATACTTAAAAAGTCCACAGTGAATTAAATGGCTTGTGTCGTTTATTTTGCAAGTGATAATCAATTTATATAATCGACACGTCTTTAATATTGTTGATGTAAGATAGAATACATTTACCTACGAAAACAGTTGTGACACAACCGATACGGTAAGCTACCTGGGCGTGGGAAAATCAAACAAAGAAATATTAGAGAGGAAAACCGTATAGTATGCACCTGAGTGATATCACCCATCCTAACCAGTTGCACGGTTTATCAATTCGACAGTTGCAACAAATTGCTCGCCAAATTCGTGACAAGCACCTCCAAACAGTGGCGGCAATTGGTGGGCATTTGGGACCTGGACTGGGTGTTGTTGAATTAACGCTTGGGCTTTATCAAACACTTGATTTAGACTGCGATAAAGTTATTTGGGACGTTGGACATCAAGCCTACCCTCATAAACTGATTACAGGGCGTTACAGCAATTTTGATACGTTGCGGCAAAAAGACGGTATCGCAGGTTATCTCAAACGCTGCGAAAATAAATTTGACCATTTCGGCGCCGGACATGCTTCGACTTCGATCTCCGCTGCTTTGGGTATGGCGTTAGCGCGCGATATGAAGGGCGAAAAATTCAAAGTTGCTGCTATCATCGGCGATGGCGCCCTTACTGGGGGTATGGCACTCGAAGCCATTAACCATGCTGGACATTTGCCCAAAACCAATTTGCTGGTTGTTCTCAACGACAACGAAATGTCTATTTCTCCAAACGTTGGCGCCATTCCCCGCTACTTAAACAAAATGCGCCTTTCACCTCCGATGCAGTTCATTACTGATAACTTTGAGGAACAGGTTAAAAACTTACCGTTTGTAGGTGAGTCCCTCTCCCCAGAATTTGAACGCATCAAAGAAGGGATGAAGCGGTTAGCGGTGCCTAAAGTTGGAGCAGTGTTTGAAGAACTGGGCTTTACTTATGTGGGACCTGTCGATGGACACAATTTGGAAGAATTAATATCGACGTTTAATCGTGCGCATCAAATTCCTGGGCCTGTTTTAGTTCATGTCGCCACAATTAAGGGTAAAGGTTATGAACTAGCAGAAAAAGATCAAGTAGGATATCACGCCCAAACTCCATTTAACTTAAGTACGGGTAAAGCGATTCCCTCCACCAAACCTAAACCACCTGGTTATAACAAAGTATTTGCTCATACCCTTGTTAAGCTTGCCGAGCAAAATCCACAAATTATTGGTATTACTGCGGCAATGGCAACTGGTACGGGATTAGATAAACTTCAACAAAAACTCCCAAATCAATATATAGATGTGGGTATTGCTGAACAACATGCGGTAACTTTAGCAGCAGGACTTGCGACTGAGGGAATACGTCCTGTATGTTGCATCTACTCAACTTTCCTGCAACGAGCATACGACCAAATTGTTCACGACGTATGTATCCAAAACTTACCTGTGTTCTTCTGTCTTGACCGGGCAGGAATTGTAGGTTCAGATGGTCCTACACACCAAGGTATGTATGACATCGCTTACCTACGCTGTATTCCTAATATAGTATTGATGGCGCCTAAAGATGAAGCCGAAATGCAGCGCATGATTGTCACTGGTGTAAATCATACCAGCGGACCAATTGCAATGCGATTCCCTCGTGGTAGCGGTTATGGCGTACCTTTAATGGAAGAAGGTTGGGAACCGTTAGAAATTGGTAAAGGTGAAATTCTTCGCAACGGCGATGATGTATTGCTTGTGGCATACGGTACAATGGTTTACCCAGCCATGCAAACCGCCGAAGTTCTCAGTGAACACGGTATTCAAGCGACTGTAATTAATGCGCGTTTTGCCAAACCGTTAGATACAGAGTTGATATTGCCATTAGCTAAAAAAATCAAGCGTGTTGTAACCCTTGAAGAAGGTTGTACAATGGGTGGTTTCGGGACTGCTGTTGCTGAAGCGCTTTTAGATGCGGATATTGTAGTTCCGGTTAAACGTATTGGCGTTCCCGATATTTTAGTGGAACACGCAGAGCCAAACGAATCTAAAGCCGAAATAGGTTTAACTAGTCCGCAAATGGCTGAGACTATTATGCAGGCTTTCTTTAAGAAAGAACTTTCAGTCGTCAGTTAACAATTTTGGTGGGCGCCCTTTGGGTTCGCCAGTTTGCCCTTTGGGTTCGGCAGTTTGACGGTCGGAAACCACACCCGCCAACTGCCTCACCACGCACGGAAACCGAGACGTGGCAACTGGTCTCACTGCCCACCAATTCGCTAATATATTATTTTTACGCCGCAAGCCCAAGTTTTTAACTATGAATCTTTCCAACAGCCAAGTATATTCTGTTATATGGCATAACGATGCCGTTTCACTTATCGATCAAACCCGTATACCATACGAATACGCACTTGTTGAGATTCACCGTTGCGACGATATGGCGCGTGCTATCAAAACTATGATAGTTCGAGGCGCCCCAGCGATTGGAGTTGCTGCGGCATATGGTATGTATTTGGGTGCAAGAGAAATAAAAACCGACAAGCGCGATATCTTTTTAACTGAGTTAGAAAAAGTTGCCGCAATGCTACGTGCAACTCGTCCTACCGCAGTGAATTTATTTTGGGCAATATCGCGGTCAATGAAAGTAGCATATGAAATATTAGGCACTGTTGACGATATTAGAAAAGCCTTACTAGAAACCGCTCAAACCATTCAAGTAGAAGACTTACAAACTTGTCAAGCTATCGGGGACAATGGATTAAAAGCATTACCTGCTAATCCGCATCAATTAACTTTACTTACTCATTGCAACGCAGGCGCTTTAGCTACTGCCGGGTATGGTACAGCATTAGGTGTAGTACGTTCAGCATGGCGCGAAGGTAGATTAACAAGAGTATTTGCCGACGAAACCCGTCCTAGATTACAAGGCGCCAAATTAACAGCGTGGGAATGTGCCCAAGAAGGTATACCTGTTACGGTAATTACTGATAGCATGGCAGCACATTGTATGAAACAAGGCTTAATACACGCTGTAGTAGTAGGCGCCGACAGAATAGCAGCGAATGGTGACACAGCAAATAAAATAGGTACGTATAGTTTAGCACTAGTAGCAAAAGCACATAATGTACCTTTCTTTGTAGCGGCGCCGCTTTCAACAATAGATTTTGACCTAACAGACGGCAGCGGAATACCCATCGAAGAACGCGACCCAACAGAAATTTCTCAAATAGGTGAAACCATCATCACGCCAACCATCGGTGTAGACTACTATAACCCCGCCTTCGATGTTACACCTGCCGAATTAGTAGAAGCAATCATCACAGAAAACGGTGTATTCGCCCCTAAAGACCTAGTAAAGTCAAAACAACTACAACCTGTATAGAAAGATCTATTTTGATGGTTGGTTAGCAACGGATGTAGCGGATAAGTTATTGGTTACAAACAAAATCTAGTTATTGAAAATCAACCATCCTAGGTTCAGGTAGTGGTTGATTTTCCTGACTCAGCATTTCAACGAAAGCTTCAATAACCTCTTGAGCATTTTTGGCTGCTTCTTCATAAGTTCTGCCGTGCGTATGAAACTCTTGCCAAGGAAATTCAGGCAGGTGGACTAAGAAAAGTTGGTCTTCTTCCGACCATTGAATCACCATGCTGTAGCGATAGCTCATTCTTCACCTTCCTTTTTTTCTTGTTCTTGTTATTCTTTGATTTCTTCTAGCTTTTTCAACACCCTTTCAATATTCTTTTCTAAATATCATGGAGCATCATCTCCATCTTTACCTGGGATGAAACTTACAACTCCTTGATGATTCCATAGGTAATAAGGTTTACCTTGATTTGGTTCAATCTTTTGAAATAATCCACTTGCTACTTCTGTGGGCGTACCTTCTGCATCGCGTAACGCATTTTCTTTTAATATCTTACCGAAGGCGATTGCTGATTTTCCAAATTCGGCGCCTAGTTCGGTTAGTGTTCTCCACTCGGAGCGAAAATTCTTCTTTGATTTTTTACTTATACACACCTCTGGCTTTAAGCGTCAATATAGATTCAATATTGACTTCATATTGCTGAGGATAACGCAATTATTTGGAGTAATATTCTTTTTTAAATAAAAATAACAAGAACATTAGTACGTTTATTGGGAATCGTAATAATTGTTTACATATTTGGCGTGAGGGTTTTAGACTGCACAGGCAAGATGCCTGTGCTACAAGGGGTATAATTTGTTGCCTGTGGTGGCATCGAATACGAATAAATAGTCTAAGTCGAGGTTTAAATTTAACTTGTCACCGGGACGAGGACGTATGTTTCCAGGAGCTTGGATGCTTAGGGTTTGTAATGAACCGGGTATGGTCGCGCGTATTAATGTTTCTCTTCCTAATGGTTCGACAACTTTGACATCAACAGTTAAAGCTGATGGTTCAGGAGAAATATTTATATGTTCGGGTCGAATGCCTAAGTCAAGTTGTTGTGCTGTTGAAAAATTGAATTTTTTCATGGAAGCAGGTAGGGGTAGTGTTTGACCTGAAATATCAAACCCGTTACCTGTAAACTTCGCTGGTAAAATATTCATCGGTGGATTACCAATAAAAGTTGCTACCATCCGATTTGCTGGCTGGTTGTAAATTGTTTGTGGGTCTCCGATTTGTTGGATATGTCCTTGGCTTAATACCACGATTTTATCTGCTAGAGTCATTGCCTCTACTTGGTCGTGGGTGACATATACTGTGGTGTTACGTAAATTTTGATGTAATTGTTTTAACTCTGCGCGTGTGTCATCACGCAGTTGTGCGTCTAAGTTAGATAGTGGTTCGTCTAGTAAAAATACTTGTGCTTGTCTGGCAATAGCTCTTCCTAACGCGACTCGCTGTTGCTGTCCACCAGAAAGCTGCTTAGGTTTACGGTCGAGCAAATGTTCTAACGATAAAGAAGCGGCAACTTCTGCAACACGCTGTTGAATCACTCTAGGTTCCATCTTCCGCATCTTCATCCCAAAGGCAATATTCTCACCTACCGACATATGGGGATATAGGGCATAATTCTGAAATACCATTGCCACGTCCCGTTGTCGTGCTGGGACATTATTAACTAAAGTTTCCCCGATGTAGAGATTTCCGGAAGTGGCATTTTCCAACCCTGCTATCGTTCGCAGTATTGTAGACTTTCCGCATCCACTTGGGCCAACTAGTACCCAAAACTCACCATCGGGTATCTCAAAGGTAATATCCTCTATAGCCGTCACATTGTTAAAACGGCGTTTGATGTTTTCAAGACGAACGTTTGCCATTTATTTGTCAGTCTTCTCTCATAACCATTAAATTGTAATGTAAAACCGCAGGATAGGTGTCTCGCCTGTTCTAACATATAATCATAATCAGGGAAGATGCACGTAATTAGCTTTAAAGCCTTAAGAGAGTATGCTGAAATTCATGCAGATTGTCGCGAAGCTCTTATTTACTGGTATAAAGTTGCTAGCAAAGCCAAATGGTCGAATCTAGTTGAAGTCCAGGAGATTTTTTATAAAGCTGAAGCAGTCGGTAATTTTACTATCTTTAATATTAAAGGGAACAAATACCGATTGATTGTTAGTATAGATTATAAAGAGCAATTAATTTACGTTAAATATATCCTCACACACTCTGAGTACGATAAGGATTATTGGAAAAATGACCCTCACTTTTAATCAAGAAAAATACAGACAATTATTAATAACTTATCTTCCCAAACTTATTAAAACTGAAGCTGAAAACGAACAAGCTTTAGCTATTGTAGAGAATTTAATGCATCGCGAACGAACTCCTGAAGAAAATGAGTTATATCAATTGCTAATTACATTAATCGAAAAGTTTGAACAAGAAAATTATCATTTTGATATGACATCAAGTTGCACGGAATCTTTATTATCATTTCTTTTTGAACAATCAAACAAAAATAAAGATGATTTACAGGCATTTTTAGGGTTAGAAACTTCGGTAGATGATATTTTAGATGGTAGACAAAATATTACTCCAGAACAAGCTAAAAAACTTGGCGCCTTTTTTCACGTAGAGCCAAGTTTATTCACAGAATAAATCATAAATTATTTTTATAGTACTAGTAAACTAATTTGATGAATTAAGTTGGGAACGGGCAAGGATGCCATTAGTGTCAAGTTAAGCTAAAACTTACTACGTCAATAAGTATTTATGCTTAAAAATAAGTTCTAAACGGACAAAAAACGAACTTTGAATGGCACCTTAAATACTTTGTTTATCAGCATCGTTCTGAAATCCCGTATAAGGGTAAGGAATAAGTTCGTCTTTATACTTCGTTAATAACAAAACCTCTCGTTGACAAATGGTTTTAAACCTTAAGTTGACACCAATGGCAAGGATGCCCATTCCACAAGATAATATTCCACAAGATAATTTTACATATTTTTTTATTGGGAAGCTCTTTTATGTTTCAATATCGTCCTCGTTTAGCAATTACTTTGGGAGACCCTGCGGGGATAGGGTCGGAGGTAGTTTTGAAAGCTTTATCAGATTCACAATTTCGGGAATTTGATATTACTGTTGTAGGTACCCGCAGTTTACTTGTTGACACGTACACCAAACTTAAATCTGTTGACGGTATAGGTAAGCTAGTCGAACCTTCGGAATTAAAAATCTTAGATGTTGAGATAGGCGCCGCCACTATAGCTAATATTACTCCTGGAGAAGGTTCGGCTGCAAGCGGAAGAGCGAGTTTTGCTTTTTTAGAACAAGCTATTGTCCGTGCTACTACTGGAGAGTTTGATGCTATTGTCACGGCGCCAATAGCAAAGTCAGCATGGAAAGCAGCAGGATATAATTATCCAGGACAAACTGAACTTTTGGCAGAAAAATCTGGTGCCAAACGTGTGGGTATGTTATTCGTTGCGCGTTCTCCTCACACAGGTTGGATACTTAGAACATTATTAGTAACTACACATATCCCGTTATGTCAAGTATCTAAAGTATTAACTCCAGAGTTAATGACGCAAAAACTTGATTTATTAGTAGAGTGCTTAAAAAATGATTTTGGTATTGAACGTCCGAGAATTACTGTTTCTGGATTAAATCCTCATAGCGGTGAACAAGGACAACTAGGAACTGAGGAACGTGACTGGTTAATTCCTTGGCTAGAAGAACAAAATCATGGCAACTTACAACTATTAGGTCCGATTCCACCAGATACCATGTGGGTAAAACCTGGTTTAGCTTGGTATGGAAACTCTCAAAACTCTAATCCTGCTGATGCTTACCTGGCACTCTATCATGACCAAGGTTTAATACCTGTTAAATTAATGGCGTTTGACCGTGCAGTTAATACTTCTATTGGTTTACCTTTTGTGCGTACTTCTCCAGACCACGGTACTGCATTTGATATTGCCCTTAAGGGTATTGCCGATGCTACAAGTATGAAAGCAGCGATTGAATTAGCCCAATCTTTATCAGTTCAGCGCAAAGAGCAAAAATCTCTTTTTGTATAACTTTAATAAAAGAAACCGGGTTTATACGCAAATTATCGTTTTTATTACAATATATCAACAAAGAAACCGGGTTTCTGATTTTAGATTATCAAATGTATAAAAAAAATGTATATATTAATGATATTAGACAGTTGGTGATAGTATTATCCACGATGCTTTTAATCCATCAGGAGAAACGATGAATAATTTACTTCGTAATGTATTAGTTGGTGCAGGTATCGCTACCGTTGGTGCAATTGGAACGAAGGCAGCAGTAGATTATTTTAAAAATCGTGGAGAAGAAGAAGTAGTTGACGAGAGTCAAGGTGATGCGGAACCAACATCACCTGAAGAAGTTGCTTATGCTACTGTAGAACCAAGTTCTGTACAGTCATTTTTAGATGCCAGTTTTGGAGACCCAGGTCGATATGTCCCTAACCGTCCACCCAAAATTTTTGACTACCAGGGTCAGCAGTACATGGTTATTTGGGCACAAGATAATAAGCAAAATAAAAACCAAATGATGGCGTTCCAGTATACAGATGCTGGACGTAAAATGATTGCCAGTGTTGGGTACACAGGTAATAAAACTGATTACAACCTTAATTTAGCAGGAACACCTTTTGCCGTTGATGTCAATGGACAATTATTAACTTCTGGTCAGTCACAAGCTGCTGGAACTAATGATGTTGACTTTGTGCTTGCGTAAGAGAAATTGAGAATCTCGATTGTCAACCTAAAGTTTTCTTTCAGGTATATCTAGTGAACGGGGAGATATTATAACCAAAGATATATATCTCCACGCTTCACTCTATGGAAAGATTAAATCCTGATTAGTTTTAGATAAATTCTTTTTAGTAATCAAATTTCTGAAAAATATCTGGCATCTTTAAATGTCGGGGAGAAAATTATATGGCTAACAAACTTTTCGATAATATCATTCCTCAAGAGCCGCCTACTAATGACCGTTCTGATGTTCATGCATTAAAATCACGTCTTGAATGGGGTGAGCCAGCTTTCACAATTATTGACGTGCGTGAGCGTAGAGCATTTAATGAAGGTCATATCATGGGCGCCATGTCAATGCCATTAGAAGATTTGGAAAGAATGGCAGCTACAATCCAAAAAAGTCGTGACATCTACCTTTATGGTGAAGGTGAACAACAAACTGCACAAGCAGCACAACATCTTAGAAGTGCTGGATATGAAAGCATATCAGAACTAAGAGGTGGTTTAGCTGCATGGAAAGCCATCGGTGGACCAACCGAAGGTATTGTTGAATCCATGACTCCTGCTGGCGCCGATGATTACAACGTTGTAGCACGCCTTAAGAATCATACAGAAACCCAAAATAAAGAAGTGTAAATATGTAGAGACGCGATGTTCCTCGCGTCTGTACGAGTTAGCAGTTAGGAGTTAGGCATAAATTTGTAACTCATAACTCACAACTCATAACTATTTAAGTTAGTGTTCAAATAAATCTTTGAACTGCATTAAATCTAACGTTACGATTGTGGGCAAACATTGAAAACACTGCTCTGCGATATCGTAGCGTTCTTCGCGTTTCAGCATATCTATTAGTTTTTGCCGTGCGCTAATTAGGTACCGAACATCGTTGGCAGCATAACTTAACTGAGCTTCACTTAGATTAACTGCGTTTCCCCAGTCAGAACTTTGTGCGCTTTTGTCAAGTTCTACTTTTTCGAGTTCGAGGATTAATTCTTTGAGTCCGTGACGGTTTGTGTAGGTACGCGCGAGCTTACTGGCTATTTTAGTGCAAAAAAGAGGCTGGACATTAATGTCAAGATTGTAGCGCAGTGCAGCGAGGTCAAAACGCGCGAAGTGGAAGATTTTAACGGTATTTGTCGCTTCAAGCAGTTTTTTTAAGTTTTTGGCTTCGGTTTGTCCACGTAAAATCCGAATTGCCGTAACTTGACCGTCACTATTACATAATTGAACTAAGCACAAACGGTCACGTTGTGGTAGTAGTCCCATTGTTTCTGTATCAACAGCAATCGCATCACTTTTTAAATAAGTCGATAGAGTCGCTTCATCAATATCGCTGTCGCAAACTTGAAAATCAGGTAGTGTCATAGAAGTAATGAGTGCTGAGTGCTGAGTGCTGAGTAAAGAGTACACTATATTATCTACTCAGCACTCAGCACTTTCAACTCAGCACTATTAATCTACTTGTTATTGATGAAAATCTCTGTGAAGTAGATTTCTCCCTTACTATTAGCTGCTACACCAATTCCAGTTTGGCTGTAATTGCCTTCGATGTTTTGTTTATGACCCTGACTTTTAAGCCAACCTTGAACAGCTTGAGTTGCTGGGTCTTTATAACCTTGGTTGTATGCTATATTTTCAGCGGCGCCATTATAAGCCATGCCTATAGACTTTACGCGATTACTAAAATCTTGGTGGCTAAATGGAATTTTGCCGTTAGCCATATTTTGACTATGCATTCTAGCCTGATTATCTATTTTAGTATTGCGTGTTAATTTAGACAGTCCTTTTGATGCGCGGTACTGATTGATTTTGTCAAGAATTGACTGTTCGAGAGTATTAGTATTGACAGTGGTAGATTGTGCAACCTGGATAACACGCGGCGCCTGTCTAGAAGATAGCCGCGTGTTTGCGGAAGTGCTGTTTGGCAGCGAAATGAATCCGCTTGCGAGTAAAATAGCACCGATAGTAATAACATGTCGGTTCATAAATATCTAGCTCGTCAATTAATAGGGAACACTGTTTTAATCTACACCGATTATTTTTTATCTGCTTACGTAAAAATCGGTTTGAGGACAGTTTTTAAATTGACACACACAAAGATATTTATTAAGTGTTTGCACTTATTATTTAAAGTTAGTCATCGATTAAGAATAAAAATTTGAGTGAGATAGACCTGTCCTTGTTTATTGGTGGCAACTCCGATACCAGTCAGGTTGTAATTGCCCTTAAGATTTTTTAAGTGACCAGGACTTTTAATCCAACCGCGAATCGCTTCAGCAACAGGGTCATCGTATCCTTGATTAAAAGCTACGTTTTCAGCAGCGCTTTGGTAACGAACTGCTGTAGATTTGACGCGCTTTTCAAAGCCATTGTGGCTAAAAGGAACTTTGCCACTAGCCATATTTTGACTGTGAACCCTTGCTTGCTTTGAAATTCTGCTGCTGAGTGTGAGTCTCGATAAACCTTTAGAAGCTCGATAGCTATTGATTTGCTCAAAAACAGATTTCTCTAACTCGCTGGTATTGAAATTACCAGTTAGTAAAGCTTGGCTAGTAATTGGCACTGACTTTACTTGATTAACTTTTTTTGCTGAAGTCTGGGTTGGTATGGCATTTGTTAACCCGCTAGCAAGGACAATCGTACTTAGAGCTATGCCAAAAGCAGTTTGTCGAATCATCTATAACTCGTTTGTGTAGGTGTATTTAATCTAATAAGAGTACAGCAAGTGCTGGTTATTTCTTTGATATACGTGTGTACTGAACAATATTCCGGATGGGACTCAAATCTTTCCAGATTCCGATTTTCGCGTCAATATCGTTTAAATACAATCTATAACTATAAAGTAATTACGAAATCCTGTTAAAAATTTTAAGAAGTTTACGTAAACTTTACGTAGTTTTACGCGAGCTACCAAAAAACTCGGTTTTACAAGTGTAGTGCGGGATGATTGAATATAGAATGATGAATATTTGTGGAGAAACTTAAAATGGGTACAATTTTCTTTGTTCTTTATATTGGCGCCTTCTTTGCTTTGGCTGTAGGTCTGCTGTTTGGGCTACGCGCGGCTAAAATTATTTAATTTTGTAAAGACGCGATATATAAAGAAGCGTTCACGTAGTGTCCCGCAGGGAATATCTCGCGTCTCTACATGATTTAGATGGCTTGGGGTATGGTTTGATTTTTCTTGACGAATGGCGCCCGCATGGATAATCCTAGTAGGTTTAGTAATTCGCTGTCGGCATCATAACCAGGACAGGGTGTGGTGACGGTGAGCATGTGTCCATCGTCGCTGGAAAAGATAGAATTGGCGCCTGCCATAAAACAAAATGCCTGTTCGACTTGAGATAGTCTGGCTCTGCCTGCACTTAAGCGCACGTCAGATGTAGGCATAATAATACGAGCAGTGGAAATCATCCGTATTACATCCCAAAATGGGACATCGGGTTGATTTTCGAGGGGTGTGCCTTTAACTTGTGAAAGAATATTAATTGGTACCGATTCGGGATGAGGGTTTAACGTTGAAAGAGTATGTAGCATTGATACTCGGTCTTCAGCAGTTTCACCCAAACCTAAAATACCACCCGAACAGACGGTTACATTGGTTTGACGAACGTTATTTATTGTATTGAGACGGTCGTCGTAGGTTCGTGTGGTAATAATTGTGCTGTAATAATCGCGCGAAGTATCAAGATTATGGTTATAAGCGTAAAGTCCTGCTTCATCTAAACGCTTTGCTTGGTTTTCGGTAAGCATTCCCAACGTGCAGCAAACCTCTAACCCCATTGAGGTGACATCTTTAACCATGTCAAGGACTTCCTCAAATTGTTTATTATCGCGTACTTCACGCCAAGCGGCGCCCATACAAACGCGACTAATACCACTAGCTTTTGCTTGTTTTGCAATATTAAGAACTGTTTCTTTTTCTAGAAGTGCTTGGGGTGTTACTTCTGTTTTGTAGCGAGATGACTGGGCACAATAACCACAATCTTCAGGACAGGCGCCTGTTTTAATAGATATAAGCTTACAAACTTGAATTTGCTTAGGGTTATGATACTGGCGATGGACGCTAGCTGCTTGATAAACTAGCTCTAGTATTGATGTATTGTAGATTTCGCGTATTTCGGCTTCTTGCCAATCGTAGCGTACTATCACGAATCCGCTGTCCTTAATAATCGAGAATTTACATCATATTACCTTGAACTTTCTTTTCCATGTAACGATGGCGCCTGTGGCAAATATTAATAAACCTAACGTTGTCCGCGATTCTGGTATTTGTGTACTTGGTGATACAGGTTGTAATAAAAAAGCGTGCTGAACATTGTTAATAACACCAGTCCCAACAATATATCCAGCGTCATTAATTCCTCTTGCCTCGTTAAGAACCCAACCGCTATTACTGGGTATTAGGTTATTCAAGTCAGAAATAATTCCGTTTTGCCAAATTACTGCTCTGTTTCCTTGTTCTGAGCTTGATAAACCAACTATTTGACTATTTTCATTGATACTAAATGCTTGGCTGGTGTTGTTGGTATTGTTAGGTAAGGCGCCTAAACTTTGTATACCGTTTGCTCTATCCCATAAAAAAGCGAGTTCACGACCAGAGCTTGTGACACCTACAACTTGAGTTTTTTCATTGATACCAAAACCGATGCCTGTAAATTTCAGGTCTTGTAAACCGTTGGTGCTATCCCATAAAAAAACTTTACCATCAGAGCTACCAACTACCTCGCCTTTGTCGTTAATAGCATAAGCTGCACTGGCGCCATAATTAGAATCGTTTGTATTGGCGCCTAATGTTCCAAGATTTCGTATACCGTTGATGCTATCTGATATATAAGCGCGCTCTCCTTGTTCGATGGTAGAGCTACCAACAACTTGGTTATTGTTGTTAATCGCGCGTGCCAGACTAAAAGCAACAACAGGGTTTGTTGGTAATGTCAAATTTAAGTTATTTAGTTCCTGTGCTGTTTGGCTATCCCAGGCAAACCCTCTTCGACTTTGCCTACCAGTAACAGTATCGCCAACAACTATACCTTTATCGTTGATACCGTATGCTCTGGTATTGCCGAAGGGACCAAGTGAACTAATGGCAATATTTTGAAATCCATTTTGGCTATCCCAAACAAACCCACCACCACCCAGAGGTGTAAAACCAATAGTAGAAACACCGACAACTTGGTTTTTATTGTTAATTCCAAATGCTTGACTGCTTTCTTGCCCAGTTTGCTCGTTACGACCAATAACACCAATATCAGTAATAGAGTAAAACGAAGCAGCGATGGCTGAACTGGTTGTGGTAAGACTCAGTATAGTTGACGCGGTGATAGTCAAGCCGATTTTTGAGATGCTGCCCATAATTGCTTGTTTGATAGGTAACTATATTAATATTTTTCTATAATTCAAGCATATTTACTTATATAAAAACTAAAACCCACTATTAGTCTGTGTCATTAATTTTGAGCGGTTAGTTAGCAACGGATGTAGCGGATAAGTTATTGGTTACAAACAAAATCTAGTTATTGAAAATCAACCATCCGTTACATCCGTTCATCATCCGTTGCCAATATTTGTACTCTCCAAAACTTATGACACGAACTACTATTACTCCATGTCATTCATTTTAGGATACAGGCGCCTCACTTTAACTCTTGATTCGACGTTCTGGTTCCTTGCATCTCTACTCTGTGTCCTATAAGTCTCTACGGTAAAAATATTTGCTATCAAAATTAATGATATAGAGCAGTATTGGTTGTGTTGGGTTCCGTTCCTCCAACGCCACTCGCTACAACCAGGGTTCCCCTGGTTGTAGCGAGTGGCTCCCCAACCTACGAAGCGCTTTTAAGAGTAATAATAGTTACTTCGGGTGGGCAAAACAGGCGCCCAGGAGGATAAGTTCCTAAACCACGATTGACGTAAAGTTGATTGTTTCCAACTTGGTGGAAACCTTGTGCCCATTCCCAATGTCGTACAACTTTAGCACAACCACCACGTAGAAAAGGTATATACTTACGGATTTTGCGTGGTATTTTGCGAATAACCTTGTTGTAGTACACAACCAAAGGTCCAACCCCAGGAATTACGATTTGTGAACCGTGGGTATGACCACTAAGCTGTAAATCTACGCGCCACTTTTGTACAAATTCAAACGTATCTGGATTGTGGGAGAGAACAATGCGGGGTGTATTCGGGTCGAGTTGGTCGAGTATTGTTGGGTCAAATTTGCCTGACCAATAATCAGCAAGACCAACAAAAGGTAACTCTGCTCCCAAGGGATAACCAATTTCGTCCCATAAAACTTGAATACCGATACTAGTAAAAGCATCGGTTACTGTAGAGCGTGAGTTTTTGTAGTACAAATCGTGGTTTCCTAAACAAGCGCAAATTCCAGCGCGCGTTTGTAAATGCTTGAGGTGCTGTACTAATTGATGAACTGGTGATGGGTCATCGGTGACATAATCGCCTGTAAGCACAACCAAGTCAGGTTCTGCTTCATTACTAATTTTAATCGCCTGTTCAAGCATTTCATCTGACAAGCGCAAACCGTCATAATGCAAATCAGACAGATGTACTAATATAGTTCCATCTAACGATGTCGGCAGATTTGCAATATTAACCGTTATTCTCTCAACGCTTAACGGTCCAGAAAACAACACGCGCATAAGGTTAACCTTACTCCTCCTACCAGCGCTATCAGCTTAACAAATCGTGACCGTTATTTACGTATAATCGTTGATAATTTCTTGAAATCTTTATGAAAGAGTAATTAATTACAGTGTTGTTACGGTATTCATCAGTAACTTAAACTGCTATGGTATTTTGATACAATAAGTTTTAATACTCATATATCTTCATTCATGTAGTTTTATATACTTTACTATATGTATAAGTTTTGTTAAAATTAAA
>NZ_MRCD01000097.1 GCF_001904745.1 Calothrix sp. HK-06 | reverse complement strand
ATTTGACCACAGAGGTACAGATAACACAGAGAAAAGAGTTTAATGGCGAACCGCAATTACTGTGTGAATAAGTTCATCATCGACTCTAGATAGCCGACACCAGATAACTGAGTAGATAAGTACCCGGACGGAAATATTTACACATGCGTCTTCGGCTGAATAAAGGTTTCAGGTCTCATTTTGTGTAATTAATCCTGTCTAAGTACTTAATTTTAGTTCTCCCATCGGATACTGTCTGCATTAAGGTGACCTCAACCTTCAAATAGTGTTTCGTATTACTGTTTTGAGGGCAAACTGCAATAGGACTCTTAAGCAAAATTTTATGTCAAACAGCAATCATCGATGCTCAAATGAATGAAAACTGTACTACCCATAAATGAAATGGCAAGGCTTTTTACACTTCGCCAATATCGTATTCTAGACACTATTAATTAAGCTGCCTTTGATGACCTCACCCGTTTAACGACACAAATTTGTGCTACTCCTATAGCTTTAATCACCCTAGTTGATGAGTCTCGTCAGTGGTTTAAATCAAAGGTTGGATTAGATGTTAATGAAACTTCACGGGACTTGGCGTTCTGCGCGCACGTCATTTTGCAACCCAATAGCATTTTCATTGTTTCGGATACACTACTCGACCACCGATTTGCCACCAATCCACTAGTTACGGACGACCCCCATATACGCTTTTATGCTGGTGTCCCGCTGGTGACATCAGAGGGATATGCGCTAGGGACACTTTGTGTAATTGACCGTGTTCCACGATAGCTTACTCCTGAACAAGTGGAAGCATTGCATACTTTAAGTCGTCAAGTCATTGCCCAATTAGATTTAAAGCTTAATTTACATAAGCTAGAACGGTAATACCTTCTGGTTTACCCTGCCTGTTGTGCCCAATCCAAGTCACACCTCCTACACCAATTGCAAGAAATGGGGCACTCTATAAAAATAATAGAGCAATACTGGCTTACCGTACTGTACCTCATGCAAACGGTAACCTCTATAGCATACAAATGCTAACTTATAAGAGTAGGAAAAGTAGGTTTTTTTATCTAGGGGCGTGAAAAGTAAAATATTTATATACAATCCATCAATTTTTGTTTATTATACTTAAGTAATGCTATTGTATAAATAACAAATTATTGTATCTTTAAAAACAGTGGTTTTTGGTAAAATATGGGAATTCACCTAAAATTACCTCTAGACACTACTGTCTATATAATGGGGCTGATAAGCTGTACCTTAAAACGACAGCTAGAGGATTACTTATTTTTAATGAGAGTCTTTTAGCACCTAGCTAACGAGTATCATTATTTTGATAGAGAAAATTCAATAATTCATAGTGTAAATTTATATGAAGATAACTTTAATGAAGTATGCTTCTGATGATATCGCTATGGTTAATAGTATAAAAATTTTCTCAAAAACCTTTTTGTTTCCCTGATTCGAGCGAGAGGAGAAGTATTACTCCTGCGGTTAATGAAGTCGAAGAATGTTAGTGTGTAACATGCGGCATGTATTTGCCTTAATAATGCTGGTGCAATATTGGGGAAAGGTCGGCAAGCGTGTTAGAACACAACAAATCTAATTCAAAATTTTCATTAACATGCAGCTAGTTGATTGATAGTAATATAAGCTTACGGATTTTTGGAATAGTGTTTGTTAAAAATTTGGTGCGATCACTAGCGAAATTATGGCAAAGAAGTAATTTGTTTGCGTCCTTATACATTACCTTTTTAGTGCTGGTGCTATTAATATTGGGGCAGCAAACATTAAACCTTTGGACAGAACATTTGAATTACCAAGTCGCTGTAGCGATAACTCACACTTTAGTAGTAGAGCGTGAAGAAAAACATTTACTCAACAGTTTAATAGATCAGGAAGAAGCTTGTATCAAATATTACAATCAATACCAATTCAGTCCATGTCAAGAGAATGAGAGTAATTTTAATTTTTGTAACAGCTTTAATAATTTATATAATTTACTACAAAATAACCCTGCCCAACTTAAGCAACTTAATCGTATTAACTATCTATATGACCAATGGCGAAGCAAGTTGAATTACAAGACAAGTTCTGATGATGTTAGCACAAGCAGCTATGACTTAACGAAAGATGCGCCCTTTAGTGAGTTACGGCGTGAGATTGGCATCTTGATAGAGAGTGAGGAGATGCTATTGGACAAACGCAGAAATAAATTATATCAATTAAGCAATATAAACACTACCATAAACATCTTTAGTGCAGTAGTAATTTTAGTAGCAGTAGGTTTGAACGTTCAGTTTTTGCATCGACGATTTCAAGTACCTTTGCACGAATTGACCGAAATAGCCAAGCTTTGGCGCCAAGGTGAGATGTCCGTCAAGTTTGGTTATTCGTATGAAGACGA
Source organism: Calothrix sp. HK-06 (assembly GCF_001904745.1). Lineage (GTDB taxonomy): Bacteria > Cyanobacteriota > Cyanobacteriia > Cyanobacteriales > Nostocaceae > Dulcicalothrix. The sequence continues at coordinate 31,365 of NZ_MRCD01000097.1, read as the reverse complement.
AATTGCTCAGTTGGCTAGAGTTCTCAACGCCATAACAGACGAGACTCAAAATCGGCAGAAAAGTATTGAGGTGCAAAACCAACAGCTTGAAGATATGATATGCGCTCTTTCCCACGACCTACGAGCTCCACTGCTTGCCGCGCGCAATACCTTAGATGGCATGATTAAGGGGGCTTTTGGTGAGGTTTCGGAGACTTGGAAAGAAGTATTACAAGAGTATCGTCAAAGTAACGAGGATATTCTACTGCTTGTAGAAGTTCTGTTGAATATTGGGCGCTATGAAGCTAGTGGTGGCGCGCACCTCAACTACGATCCCCTTAATTGGGAAAAGATTTTTGGCAAAGTAATTGCTCAGATCAAGGCTTCTTCAAAGTGTGAGTTAAGCTTCACATATAAAATTTCTCAATCACTGCCGACCGTCTACGGTGATGAGTTAGAAATTCAACGGGTTATGCAAAACCTGCTTGGTAATGCTGTGCGAGTGAGTGAGCCATTATCATCCATTTTCCTTGAGGCAGCCCCTTTTGGGGAACAAGTAAAAGTTAGCGTGCGTGATAACGGTTTAGGAATTGCGACGCAAGACTTGGAACAGCTTTTTCACCGCTTCCGCATGGGAAGACGTAAGCATGGAAAAGCAGGGCTTGGGCTGTACTTGTGTCGTCAAATAATTTCGGCTCACTCCGGCACTATTGGTGTTGACAGTTCCCTTGGAGAAGGTAGCACCTTTTGGTTTACCCTCCCGCTTAATACAGATAAGGCTAAGTTTCATGACGTAAAGGAGATACAGGAGAAGGAATAATGTCAGTAAATGACGAACAGAAAACAGTGCGGATTCTATTAGCCGATGACCACGCTTTGATGCGTCTAGGTATGAAAGGTCAATTTACCCTTGAACCTGGCTTTACTGTGGTTGGAGAAGCTTCTGACGGCGCCGAGGCTATTGAATTAACAACTCAATTCGAGCCAGATGTCGTTTTGATGGACATTGATATGCCAGTCATGGATGGGATCACAGCCACGCAGCGCATAAAAAGCGAGCGCGTTACCACTCGTGTTTTAGCCTTGAGTGCGTTTGACGATGATACCCAGGTGACGGGGATGCTCGCAGCTGGTGCAGACGGTTACTGTCTTAAGACCATCGAATGGGAACAACTCGTTGCGGTGATTCAATTAATACTTACTGGTGGTGCTTATTTAGATCCTCTAATTGCCAAAAAAGTTGCCAAAATGCTCAAGCCAAGTATTGAGAACACTGAAGTTTCTAAATCTGAAAGTCTCCAACAACCAAATCTTAGTAATCGTGAGCGCGAGATTATTAAACTTATTGCCAAAGGATACTCAAACCAAGAGATTGCCAATCAGCTTTACCTCTCACTAGGAACCATCAAGTCCTATGTGCGTATGGTTCTCAACAAACTTAGCGTTGATGATCGCGTCCAGGCAGCAGCTGTTGCTGTACGCGAAGGATTAATTTAAAGTTATATCTTCAACTACAGGAATACCGTAGTAAAAAAACACTTCTAAATTCTTTTTCAGGGCTATAGCTAACAACAAATTCCACGATCGTCGGTTGCATTTCTACTAATCACCATAATTCTATCTCTTTCTATAGTAGTTAATTGAAGGTTTTATTTATACACGACTTGTCCGAGCCACACACGTAACTTCACGACAAGCCTGACTTACGTTAGGGTTTTTTGAATATTCGTCAAGTCTTTAACGGAAAATATTCCTTAGCATGAGAGAAATAACTGCTAGATTCATTTTTATCAACGATCCCATTAACCACCAAACCTAAGACGTTGTGACCTGAACGCTCTAACATATCTTGAGCAGCATGGGCACTGTTAGAATCAATCACTCCAGGTCGAGCTACTAACAAAATTCCATCAGTCATTTGGTTTAAAGTAAGAGCATCGGCGGCAAGAAGAAGGGGAGGAGCATCGATAATGACAAAGTCATACTGAGATGAAAAACCCTCAATAAGTGATGCCATCCGTTTAGAATCAAGCAAAGCTAATGGATTGGGAGGTGTAACTCCAGCAGTTAAGACATCTAAATTATTCATTACCTTAGACGTAGCGGTGCTAAATTGAGCCTGTCCCACAAGTACCTCGCTCAAACCGACTGCATTGGTGAGTTCCCAGAAATGATGCTGAGAAGGAAGCCGCATATCAGCATCAACTAGTAAAACTTTACGCCCTAGTTGAGCGATCGCAGCTGCTAAATTTGCTGAAACTGTGGATTTGCCTTCTTTGGGAACTGCGCTAGTTACGACAATAGTTTTCAGTACTTTATCTGAACTCAGAAATTTCAGATTAGCTTGAATCATGCGATACATTTCGCTAGTTAAGGAGTGGGGCTTATCTCTAACAGCTATTTCTTTTGTAGTTGATTCTAAATCACGATGACGGGAGCGAACCTTACTCGTAGACAACGGCACAACCCCTAGTAAAGTATAATCCAATACTTCTTTAACTTCCTTAAGTGATTTTAGAGATCTATCTCTCAATTCTAGGAAAAGAACTGTAGTAGTGGACAAAAAGGCGCCGGACATGACGCCTAACACTAAAACGATAAGTTTATTGCCCGCTCCTGGCTTTTCGGGAACTAAGGCTTTAGCAATGATCCGAGCATTAGCTGTATTTTTATTTTCCGCAACCTGTAATTCTTGAACTTTTTTTAATAAAGTTTGATAGGTAGATTGGGCTACTTCAAGTCTTCGCTCTAGCTCACGCTGATTTTGTACTAATCGGGGTATAACTTTTGTCCGTTGTTCGTAGGCAGAGCGGGAATTATACAGAGAAGCTAGTTTTTGAGCCAAGCTACGACGCTGCACATCTGATTGCAAAAAATCTTTGATCAGGCTTTGTCTAAGTTCTCCAATCTGCAACAATGCTGGTGCAACTTTTGTTTGACTGCCAACAGTTTGTTCTATTTGTTTTTGAAGGAGGGTTTGTAAGTTGGCTTTCTTCGCTTCTAAATCAATAATTATCGGGTTGTCATCTAAAAAACGGCTGCGCTGAGTTGCTAACTGTCGTTCTGTATCTTGAAGTTGTGTAAGAACTCCCTGCACGGCAGGCGATTGACTGAGGGCACTCACTGCGCTCGCTTGCTGGGAATCTAGACCTACTTTTTGGCGAAGCTCATTAGTTAGGGCATTTGCCTGGTTTAGTTCAGCCTTAAGATTATCAATTTGAGTGTCTAAATTTCCAATATTTGCAACAGCTGTCTTAGATTCTTCTGATAGATCAACAATATTATTCTTCTGTTTAAATATGCGTAGTTCTACTTCTGCTTGGTTAACCGCAGCTTGGGTTTTAGGAAGCTGCATCGCCATAAATTGACGAGTTGATTCCGCTTCGGAGCGACTTGTAAGAATATCATTTTTTAAATAAAGATTCATTATTTTATTGACTACTGCCGCTGCTTCTCCGGGGTCACGGCTTTTATAAGTAATTTTTAAAACATCCGTACCACCAACAATTTTTAGAGTCAGAGCTTTTTCAAGCTCTTCAACTTTCAAGAGTTCACCTTTTTTATTTTTGAGTTGTAGTTCGTTTATTGTCCGCTGTAACAAAGGGGGAGAAGATATAACTTCTATTTGACTACTGATAGGATTTTGAGTTGAAACTAGCGAGCGCAAATCTCCTGTGTCTTCTCCTTGAGAACTACTAGGCAAGAGATTAGAACCTACTACGTTAAAAGAGGGTACTTTAAATAATAGTTTTCCTTCTGCTTCATAAGATGGCTTTAGTAAGTTTGTAGATAAGGCACTCAGAGCAACTGTAGCTGCCAAGATGCTGACAGCAGGTAACCACCGCCGTTTCAAGCCTAACAAATATCGGCTAAAATCTACATCAAGCGATTCTCTAGATTCCATAGGATTTTTGGACATAAATATCTAAAAATAAAACTTTTAGGCGATAATCTAAAATATATACTTAAATTTTAAACCAGAAACTAAATTATCTACAGGTTCTGCCTTTATCAATTTAAAATCTAAAATACTATACTATTAGCGCCTCGGAGCTTGATCAAAAGCACGAGCGATTGCGTTCCATGCTAATTTACGCCTAAAATTGGCATCTAGCGGTAAAGGGCGCACCGCTGCACGATCTCGCCGGGGCTGAAAGTGGGAGAGCCATGTATAGCGATCGCTTAGTCCCCAGGTTAAAACTGCAATGACTGCTCGCTCATCCAGGACAACTGAGAGATAATCTTCATAGACTCCAGCAACAATGCGATCGCGTACTTTAATGTCTACAGGTAGCTTTTTATCCACTACATCCATTTCTGTAATCAAAATTTTTAAGCCTAAACTAGCAACATCTCTAAGAAATTGCCGGAGCTTACTTGGGCTAAATTTAGCCTCATTTGCTGTTAAGTGAGCTTGTATACCAAGCGCATGAATCGGCGTACCCTTAGTCTTTAAACGCTCTAACAACTTCAAAACAGCATTTCTCTTAGCTTCATCTTTAGAGGTATCATAATCTAAGCCGAAATCATTGTAAACCAATAATGCCTGTGGATCAGCTTCAGCGGCAAGACGAAATGCCAATTCGATATAATCTGAGCCTAAAAACTTTAACCATGGAGTTTTTCGTAACCCATCAGACCTACCATCACTCAGATTAATAGCCTCATTTACAACATCCCAAGAGTGAATTTTTCCGGCATAATGCTGTACAACGGTTTTAATATGTTCTTCCAAGAATCGTTTTGCGTTTTGGTTATTAACCGTCTTCTCAAACCAGGGTGGTAAAGACTCATGCCAAACTAGAGTATGTCCTCGTAAAAGCAGACCATGAGTTTTAGCAAAATTAGCCATCCAATCTGCTGCACGGAAGTCAAAAGTATATGGACTAGGACGTAAGGGTTGCTTTCCCACAAACCACTTGAGTTCCCATTCTGGGATAAGCATTCCACACTCGCGCTTTACATTGGTTGCAATTTCCCTATCCAATGACAGTTGAGAGTATTGAATAGCTGCTCCATAAATCAATCCTTTAGCAGTGGCACGCTCTTTTAAAGAAAGTTTTCCATTTACAGGAAACTTTCTGTTGGGATTATCAAGTGCTTGAATTTGGTTATTAAGATCAATTGCTTTGGAAGTTGTCACAGCACCTACAGCACCTGCAAGCATTCCAAAACCTAATTTAACAGCACGTCGTCTAGTTAAGAATGAATCTTTATACATTAAGTTTAATTCTAGATTGAAACTTCTTTGATAGCCCTAGTTTCTGTTTTATAATCAACCAAATGAATAGGGGATTGCCAATTATATAACGTTGCCACAAGCGATAAGGCTCAACTATCAAGCGAAATAACCACTCTAATCCTCTTTTCTGCATCCAAACTGGTGCTCTTTTAACCATACCTGCGACTAGCTCAAAACTAACCCCAATACCAATTGAAATCGGCACCCCTAGCTGTTGATAATTATTATATATCCAATTCTCCTGTTTAGGGGCGCCGAGTCCGACAAAGAGAATATGTGGTGCTGCTGCTTTAATTTTAGCGTTGATGAGTGCTAGTTCTACTGGGTTTGACTCAAATCCGTAAGGCGGGCAATAAGTACCAACAATGTTCAAATCTGGATACCGAGCCTGTAAAATTTCTGCTGCTTTATCAGCGGCACCCGGACGACCACCCAGTAAAAATATTTTTAGTCCTTTTTCTGCCGCAATGGAACAAAGGCTTTCAAACAAATCCGTGCCATTAACTCGACCTTGTAATGGTGTCTGCAAAAACTTAGCTGCCCATAGCAGTGAAACGCCATCTGGTACTACTAAAAAAGCCTTGCGATAGATTTCACGAAAACGAGCATCTTTTTGGAGTGTCAGAACGTGCTGTGCATTTGGGGTAACTACATATTCTGGTGCATCGTTTGAAAGCGCTGTGTTCATAATACGTTCGACAACTTCATCAAAGCTATATTTATCAATTTGGATACCAGCAATATTTATCTTCATAGGTTTGTACATAGATGATTTCTTGGGCAATATAAATCAGATGCTTGCATGTAATTAATTATCTTTCTTTACAGCAGCAACTTGTAGAAATTTGGAAAAATATTTAATTATGCTGGCAATTTTTTTTCATACTTTATGAGTTTAGATTGTAGTACTTGTCGAAAAATTTGTGCTAACTGACAAGAATAGTTCCTTACATCAAAAGGAGTAACTGTTGCTCTGGCAGCGTTTCCTAGAGATAACCTTAAAGCCTTATTTTCAATCAAAGTTTGCATTGCCTCATACAACTGTTGAATATCACCCGGACTAACCAGAAAACCATTCTTGTTTGAAATCACTAATTCAGGAATTCCTCCAACAGGAGTGCTAATCACTGGCAAACCCCAACCCATTGCTTCCAGTATTGCCATTGGTAAGGCTTCATTGTAAGAAGGCAATACAAATACATCTGCTGACGCTAAAAGTTTGTCCCGCTGCTCTGAGTTTAACCAACCCAAAAAATTAATGTGTTTCTCGATATTGAGGCTTTCAACCAACTTTTGTCCTTGTTCTATATCTCCATCTCCTGCCAGTATCAGCTCCGAGCAGTTTTGTTGTTGAGCAGGCAATTTGGCAAACGCTCTAATTAAATCAAACGCTCCCTTACGCTGACCAACACGTCCGCAGAAAAGCAGAGTCACTTTATTAGCATTTAAGCGTTGCGGAGTTTGTAGAGGTAATTCTGTAGGGTTAGGCAGAACAAAAACCTGTTGTGGGTTCAAACCCAGATTAAGAACATAAAAATCTTTCCAAGTATTAGATAGAACAATAAAACCATCACATCGGCGGAATATATTGCTTAACCATTGTTTTGCCCGTTGAGGAAGTCGAGAGTAAGTTGAATGAAATTCAGCTCCATGAGCGTGCATCAATACTGGCTTACGAAAACAAAAAGCAGTAAGAGCAATAATGGCTTTTCTTAAAAGGCTACCACCATCTGAAAGATGAATATATACAATATCTGTTTTTTGAGATAGCAGCCTATACAATAAGTTGCCCAAAGCCTGTCCGAACACCATCAGCCTATGGGTGATAGAGCCTTCATCATGGCTAACAATATGCTGAATTTCAATATCACAAGGAGCATACTTTAAGATAAGTTTTTCAACTGTGGCTATGCCTCCATTTTGCTCTAGGCTAGCCCCAACCATTGCAATTTTAAGTACCATAATGACTTGCTTATTTGTATGTTTATTTCTATTTACTGAATGTGAATTATTGAGACTAGCAAGTTACAGCCACCATTATCGCGTCTGACTTTCATTATCTAGCTTCAACCTTTTGAAAAATGTATCACTTTGTCAGTATTTATTGACTCTTCAGTCGGTATTAAAACTGAGTAAGCTACAGCTACATAAAGTACCCAAAAAATATCATTTTGCAACATTAATGCACTCTCAGTTAAGTTAGATAAAATGAGATATACAATAAATATTAATGGCCAGAACCACTGAGATTTATTTCTATATCGTAAACAAATAAAGGCATTGACTAAAGTTTTTAAAAAACTAAATACAAATATAAATACTCCTAATAATCCGACATTCACCCAAAGATCTAACATCCCATTGTGTGAGTTAGGAGCTCGCCAACCAGCAGCATACCAAGCCTCATAAGATAAATCGCCTCCGAACCAAAATGCACCGTAACCATAACCTAGCCAAGGTCTTTTCCAAATCATATTCCATACTACAGCCCATATCTCTGTGCGACCAGTGAGAGTTGCATCTTTACCAACAGCACCAAATAGAACATCTGAGTTCTCATTAAACCAAAGATAAAAGCTGCCAATTAGGGTTAATATGGCGATTAAGGCAGGAATCATCACCTCATAGCGCCATCGCCAAGTGTGAAATATTATAATTAGACCAATAATAATCGGCAAGTTTACCATTGCTGAAGAAGACCTTGAGAGCAATAGAAGCATAACCGAGAAGCTTAAGCCCAAATATATTAGTAAGCGATTTTTAGTATTATTAAGAGCCTGCAGTATAAATATTGTTGTACTGATAACCATCATTTTGCCTAAAACGTTTTTATGGTTGTATATTCCTCGCAACGCTCCTGTATGAATGCCTCCCATAATTCCATATTTGGGTAATGCCACAGCAAAGAGCAAACTTAATAATATTACTGTTGCAAACGTCCAGCCTAATAAACTTATCTGTTCTTTCAAAGAATAACGGGTAGCTAAGTAAAGACCAAAAGAAGTTGTTCCACATATACCTAGGGAACGAGTTATTGTTGCTTCTGGTGCATAAGACCACAAAATTGAAATTACAGCAATACATACCATTACTAATATATACTTATCTTTACTTAGGGTATAAATAACTTTTTTCCATCGAGCAACCAGTAGCAAAAATGTAATGAAATAGATAAGTAAAAAAACTAACTTAATTACAGTATTATCGCTTCCTTGATAAAATTCAGCCTCTCCTTCATTAACTCCTCCAGAAACAATTACAGTTAGAGGTCCTCCTGTATAAAGCATCAAAGATAAAACTGTAAATCCATATTCTAATAATTTTAAAATGTTTTTCATGGTATTCATTAAGTCTTATAATCACCCTGTAAAAACTTATAAATTAAATACTTTTCGATACTCTGATGAAATTGTTTCTAAAGAAAATTCACGTCCCTTTTGTCTTAGTAATTCAGGGTTAACAGGGTTGTTTAATGTGCTAATAATTGCTTCTGCTAAACCTGGAACATCTCCTACAGCCACTAACTTACCGTACTTTCCGTTTTCTAAAATTTCTGCAGGACCACTTTCACAATCAGTAGAAACCACTGGAGTCCCTGCTAACATTGCTTCTACAAGCACGTTGCCAAAACCCTCAAAAGCTGAAGAAAGTACAAACACTTTGGCTTGCGCCATGTAAGCATAGGGATTAGCAATAAACCCAGGAAAAATTACAGATTCTTCCAAATTAAGTTCCTTTACAAGCCTTTGTAAATGAGGTAATTCTTCTCCCTGTCCCAAAATCATGAGTCGAGAGCTATACTGCTGTTGCACTAGAGCGAAGGCACGAATAAGAGTAGGAAAATCCTTCTGTTTTACCAATCGTCCTACACCCAAAATTACTGGCAGATGCTTGTCTAAAAACCAGGGGTGATTAACAGGCTGTTGAAATTTTTCTAGTAAATCTGAGGTAAAAATTGGATTGTAGATGACTTCAATTTGTTCTGGGGGTAAACCAGTAATACATGCCACATCCTTGGCAACTCCTTGAGACGCGGCCACAATTTCATCTGCCCAAGGGTAAAACAAACGAGCAAATAGAGGTGTTAGTCGTCGTTTCAGCTGATCTGACATTTGACAGCTACGGGAAAGATGATTTTGTACAGTGACTACTACGCGCGTAGAGACACGAGCAAACTGTTTAGCCCAAAGTGCTATAGCATTCGGGTCGTCTAAGGTAGAGATTAATACTTTCGGTTGCTCTCGTTTTAAATAATTTACCAGTAAAGGAAGGCTTGTTATTAACCGCTGCCCTTCCAGTTTTACCAGTCGTACCTTTGGAGATATGAATGATAAGTATTCTCCTTCGGTTTTAACTAACACAACATCTACTTTTAGCCCTTGTTCTGCAAATCCACCTGCTAGAGTGAGCATTGCTTTTTCCGCACCACCACCACCAACATCCATTAAAAAGAAGGCTATATCTGTCATTTTTTTCACCAATATAAAAAAATAAGGACTAAGATTGTAATTCGATAGTCTTTGCTGTTACGCTTTTATCTCAACAATATTGCTTATTTATCAGGCAATATTTTTGCCAAAATAACTTTAAAACCACCAATAGCATAAGTAGCCATGATACCTGCGAATAAAGTGTAAGCGAGAGTGGCAACACTCATCTCAACAAGAATATTTAGATTAAATATTTTTAAGATTAAAAATACAACCAGCATAAAAATACTAATTATTATTGGACGAGCTAGAATCCGCCATATATGTAAAGAAAATAGATGATTATAAACTGCATATATATATTGACTAGAGGTTGCAATTTGAACTATAAGTACAGTTAGTGCAGCCCCCATCAAGTCATATTTCGAGATTAGTGGTACACCAATAAAGCCTGTTAAAACGCTAGTGCTAGTCACTTCAATCAGATTAACACGCTCAAAGCCATTAGCTACTAGCAAATATCCTAAAGGACGTGTAAATGAAGCTACTACTAATCCCAAGGCAACCACGTTAAGTGGTACAGCAGCCTGAGCAAATTTAGGGCTACCATAGATTAAAGTTAGTATATCACCTCCAATAAAGAACAGCCCGATAATTAACGGTAATGCGACACCCTGTAATATCTCAACAACACTCTCAGCTATATAACGCTGCTTTTCTTTCCCTAATGTGACTGCCTTGGACATACTAGGAAATGTAGCCATTACAAGGCTATAGGCAATAATTTCAAAAGGTTGTATCAATTGAACTACTGAACCATACAAGCCAACAATAACTTCACCCGATAATAAAGATAAAATTATCACTAACATTCTGCTTTTTAGAACAGCGATACCCTCAATCGCCAAAAATGTTAGAGAAGACTTCAAAGTTTTCCGAATAAAATTCCAGTCAATCTGCCATTTAGGTTTGACAAACTGTAATATTAAAATCCATTCAATAAACAGGATTAATGCTTCAGAAATTACCAAAACATAACATAAAAAATTTATGCCATATTTGAGCTTCATTGCCCAAATCATGATGATTGTACGCAAAATATAGATTGGCACTGTGCTGATAGCAATTAGATGCATTTTTTCTTGAGCTTGAAAAATTGCTTCAGTAATATTAGAAATGGAAAATGGAATAATCATTAATCCTAAGACATAGCAAACTACCGATGTATCGGCATTATAGGGTAATATAAACACTACCAACGCCATTGCCGCATAACCGATGATGCTAGAAATTAGCTGCAATAGAGAGCCACTTACTAAATATACTGATGTTTGGTGTGGATTACATGATAGTTCTCTTGTAAATAGTGTTTTAAACCCTTGTGATACTAGGGTCATAAAAAGAAAATAGTAGCTGAATGCAAGAGTATATTGTCCCAAATTATAGGGACCCAGAAAACGAGCAATAGATGCTACTAAAACAAAAGTTGTAATACTTTGTACTAATCTATTACTTAGTATTGAAATAGAGTTGCTTATAATTTTTCTGCGTCCCGATATCATAATTAACTCAATCCTTCAATAAAGTAGCATCTTTTTGTGACCGTTCCAAGCAATATTGAAACTTCTCAGCTAGTGATTGAACGTTTGGCTCTTGCATCATTTCTGTATGTGAACCAGAAATGTTATAAAGGTCAATTCTATTAGTGATTAATTCACTCCAACCTAATTTATCATCATGGTTAAACCCTAGGTAAACCTGACTAGAGGTAAAGAGACTTAATTGACCAGGAAAGATTTGAGGAACATAGTTTTTCATTGCTTTATTATTAGCTCTTTCAATATTTAAAAGGTTCAATAATGGAAAATTTTGCTGCCAAAAGCGGAGGTAAAGTCTATAAAAAATACTTAGCTTGCCAACTCTTAAGTGCCATTTAAACCTTTCTCGCAGGTAGATTAGCTGTTTTTTAATGCCTAAATTAAAAAAATTATTTATGTGAAAATTAAACCAGGTTATAAATGTATGATAGTTATGAAAATTTAATAAAATTGGAGGCGCTTTAAAAACATGCGGGTTAACAGCGTCTAATAGAGCTAAGAGTGCAATTTTATGACCTTTAATATTCAATTGTTGGGCAATTTCAAAAGCTACAATACCTCCAAAAGAGTGACCACATAAAAAATAGGGGCCTTCGGGTTGAATCGCTTGTATTTCTTCTATATAGCGAGATGCCATTTTTTTAATCGAAGTCAAAGGAGCCTGTCTTCCATCAAATCCTAAAGCTTGTAACCCGTAGCAAGGCTGATCCGGCTCTAGATAGTATATTAAATTTTGATAAAATAGAACGTTGCCCGAAATAGCATGAATGCAGAAAAGAGGAAGCTTTTTAGGGTTACCTTGTTGAAGCCGGATTAGCGAACGCGAAGGCGTAGCATGATCATGCTGACGTAGAAGGTTAGCTAAATGCTCAATTGTTTGTGTATCTACAAAGATAGATGGAGATAACAACTTGCTAAAAACTTTTTTAATTTCCGTTAACATGTGTATACTTATAAGGGAGTTACCTCCTAATTCAAAGAAGTTGTCTCTTATACCGATAGGTTGAACACCTAAAACTTTTTCCCAAATTTTCGTTAGCTGAAGTTCCAACTCATCTCGAGGCGCCACATACGTTTCTTCTCTCTCTTGCCTAACCTGCTCTGGTGCTGGTAAGGCACGGCGGTCTATTTTCCCCGTTGCCGTGAGGGGAAAAGCTGCGAGCGTCATAAAGGTAGAAGGTATCATGTATTCAGGCAACTTCTCTGTGAGGTAGTTTCGTAGTTCTCTAGTAGAAATTTTTTGGTTAATCTCATTTGAGGTTGCTTTAGGAACGATATAAGCAATCAGGCGCGTATTACCTGATACATCTTCTTTACCCATGACCACAGTTTGTTTAATACCAGGATAAAGGCTAATAATTGATTCAATTTCACCTAGTTCAACACGCTTGCCTCTAATCTTTACTTGATAATCAACGCGACCCACATATGCTATATTGCCATCAGGCAGATAACGAGCTAAATCTCCTGTTTTGTAGAGGTGGGCGCCTGGGCGATCGCTAAAAGGATTGGGAATAAATATTTTCTCTGTCAAATCTGGACGCTTAAGATAGCCACGGGTAAGGCTAGTACCACTTACGTACATTTCCCCAATCTCACCAACAGCTACGGGGCGCAGATCGTCATCTAATATATAAATCTGGGTGTTAGCAATCGCTTTGCCGATTGGGACAATTGTTACTTCGTCCTTATATTTGTCTGGAATCGGATAGACAGCAATAATGCCAGTGGTCTCAGTTTGACCATACATATTAATAAAGCGTACATCCTGCTTAAACCCAAGCCGCCAGTTTTTGGGGATATCAGACAACAATGGTTCACTAGCAGCTAAAATTAACCGGAGTTGATTATCTAAAAGATTGTTTCTTTGGTCGGTTTCCAGATTTGCTAGCACCTCGGTACAGCTTCGCCAGTAAGATGGCACAAGGTCGATGATGGTAATATGATGCTGTTTAATAAGTTCAAACAGTGCCAATGGTTTGCCGATCCGTTCAGCAGTTGCGATGACAACAGTAGCTCCTTGAGAAAGCGCTATCATTAGCTGCCTGACTGATGAGGAAAATGAGAAGGATGCTGTGTGCAGATAAATATCTTTGCTATCTATTTGCAATGCCTTGCTCATAGCCTGAACATAGTGACTAATATTTCCGTGAGGAATTTCCACCCCTTTTGGCTTACCAGTAGAACCAGAAGTATAAATTACATAGGCAAGAGTTTCTGGTGTTACCTCACTAACTGGATTTTTTTCACTTTCTCTAGCAATAGTCTGCCACTCTGTATCAATACAAACCAGCCGTGAGTTTAACTGAGGAAGTTCGTTAACCAGATGTTTTTGAGTTAGGAGTATTGCTACTTGGGTTTCTTCGGCGATAAAAGCAATGCGCTCCTTCGGATAGGCGGGGTCTAGAGGAACATAGGCGCCACCAGCCTTGAGAATAGCTAACAATCCCACTACAATCTCTAGCGATCGCTCCATGCATATACCAACCAGGCTCTCTGGTTTAACCCCTAGCGATTGCAGATAGTGTGCTAGTTGATTAGCACGGTGATTTAGCTCTCTATATGTCAACTGTTTATCTTCAAAAATTACTGCAACAGCGTCTGGTTTTTCTTTTACTTGAGCTTCAAACCACTGATGAATATTAAGATTTTTGCCTGATTTAGTATTAGTAATATATGTAGAATCTGTATAAATGACCATAAACACCTTTAAATTCAAAAATTAAAACTAAATAACTGTTGTGTTTTAGATTAGTATTTATTGTGTGTCGATGTGAGTACAGTATCTTTCAGGCAGTAATTATAAATACTATCTGATGGCTATTTAGAGCCATACACGTATAGTATCCTGATGGTAAAATAAAACTGTCCAAATGACTATCCACCTATCGACAGGTTGCAGAGGGCTAACTTAAAAACAAGGATTAACCGTGGTTAGGACAGCATCGTAAGTATCAAAAATTTCAAACACTGAATCCAACCGAGTCAGTTCAAAGACTATTCGCACAGGTGCTTGTAGGTTACAAATTACCAAGCGACAACCACTAGAACGCGCAGCCTTTTGCGCTGCTACTAAGGCAACTAAGCCTGAACTATCAATAAAATTCACTTCAGCTAGATCGATTACCCAAAGCTGGTGGGGCTGGGGCGCCAAGCCAATCAGTTGTTCCTTTAAGGACTTACCATGCTGCAAGTCTAAGTATCCTTGAGGCTGAAGCACAATCAGTTGGTATTTTTGTTGAGTTTGATATTCTGGTTGTGTGGAAGTCATAATCTTACTAGCATTTAGGTAATTGATTCTCAAGACTTGTTTGAAAAGCAAGCCGCGTTTTTTAGCTTAACCGAGAAGTATTACCTCATCTGCACTTCTGGTTTTGCTTTGTCTATATCCCTCCATATAACCCTTCTAGTAAGCACCTTCTTTTTTCAAAACTACCTGAACTGTTTTAAGTAAGATTTCAAAATCTAAATAAAGCGACCAGTTTTCGATATAGCTAAGGTCAAGCTTGATTACTTGTTCAAAATCCAAAATATTAGAGCGACCGGAAACTTGCCAAAGACCTGTAACACCAGGTAAAACTTCTTGTCGAATAAAATGGTGTTCGGAGAACTTATCTACATCTCTCATGGGCAAAGGGCGGGGACCGACTAAGCTCATTTCTCCAAACAGAACGTTAAACAGTTGTGGTAATTCATCTAAGCTGTAACGACGAAGAAATTTGCCAATGCGCGTAATGCGAGGGTCATCTTTGATTTTAAAAATAACACCATCTTTTGTTTCATTTAAAGCTTCCAATTCTTTTTGGAATTTTTCTGCATCAGTCCTCATGGTACGGAACTTCCAGACCTTAAATGCTTTGCCACGTAAACCTAAACGGGTTTGCTTAAAAAATACTGGACCAGGAGAATCGAGTTTGATTGCGATCGCAATCGCTATGTAAATAGGGAAGGTTAAAGCGACAAATATAGCAGCAGCACTAAAATCAATAATTCGCTTTATCCAAAAATCTTTTCCTGTAATTACCGGACAATCAAAACTCAGGCAGGGCATTCCTCCTATCTTCTCGAACTCTATGTCTCTGTAGATTGGTTTTAACTCTATTGGTAAAATATGTAATGTTATCCCGGATGATTGAAATAGCCAGCGCAAGAACATTCTATTTTTGATTGCATCCCAAGATACAAATACTTCTGTTACATCTAATTCATTCAGCTTATTCAAGGTTTCTTGACGATAATATCTATCTAATGCTTTAGGACTTGCCGTACCACTTATAATGTAACGACTCTCTTTCTTAATAGTGGCAACGCATTGTTCATAATTCTCATGTTCGCAAATAATAAAAACACGATTATAACCTAGGATTTTTTGATTGCGAAGATATTGAAGAGAAAAATTCACTGTCGCTCTTCCAGCGCAAACCAAAGATATGCTCATTAACCAAGACAAAATTAATGTTTGACGAGTAACATCAACGATTGGTTGAGATAAAAAACCAACAAACACTATTAATCCATGTGCGAAAGTAAGCGTTTTGATAATGTTCAAATAGTCATAACGCTTTTTTCCTGATTGATAAGAACCTTGCAGAGCTAGTACTGCTATTTGAATAGCAATAGCTATTATTGGTAAAGAATTGCTCTGTGTATATCCAGGAAAATCTAAAGAAGCATGATTCCCAGCTAACATCCAAGCAAATAATAAAAGAATATAGTCCACTAAGATGAGTGTTACTAATCTTAGCCACCATAAACCCTTCCTAATTCTGGCAAATACAGGCTCACGTAAATCTAGATGAGCTGGATTAAATTGACTACTAGACATACTTTGATTACCCCAAAAATTTTAGCTAAAGACTGTATTAAGACTTAAGGCTTGATTGAGTCTAAGTGAAGTATGCTTTCTAGACCGTCATCACAAATACTATCTGATGGCTACTTAAATCTTGGTGTATACACCATCCCTATGGGAAAGTAAGATTGTCCACTTGACTATCCATATAATGGTAGTGGTCAGATAGCCTAAGCCTCATACTATATTTACTAGGATTTGGTAAACCCTAATTGGTATTGCCTAATACAAATATTAAGTTGATGAACGGCTTGAGCGAGCTGATACAGCGTTGAGCCTGTAATACTATTTAGTACTGAAAAACCAAGACGACATGCGCTTCGGCTCCAGCACTCAACCTCTGTTATGTCTACATATGAACTCACTATGGCTAAATCTCAAGAAACAACACAAACTAATGCACTGTCCATACTTCCATCTGTGACTCCGGTAGGCATTGGTGGGACAGAACTGCGCCCTTGGGGTTCTTTCACTGTTTTGGAAGAAGGACATGGATACAAAATCAAGCGCATAGAAGTTAAGCCTGGAAACCGTCTTAGCTTGCAAATGCATCACCACCGCAGCGAACATTGGATTGTTGTATCTGGTACAGCTAAGGTAACTTGTGGTGATCAAGAAATTCTGCTGAACAATAATCAGTCTACTTATGTACCCCAGTGTACAACTCATCGTTTGGAGAATCCTGGCGTAATTCCTTTAGTTTTGATTGAAGTCCAAAATGGTGAATATTTAGGAGAAGATGATATCATCCGCTTTCAAGATGATTATGCTCGTACTCAAAATTAGGAGATGAAGAACAAAGCACTGTAGGTTTGGTAAAAAAAGACGCTCCTACGTTATTCAATGGCAACTTAATGGTCGCTCTAGCATTAAAGACTTTGACTATATAGTAATCGACCGAAGCGCACGCAACTAAATCTTCTTGCTCAGTAGCAATAACTTAATTGGCGCCTGCATTCAGTAGTATTACGACTTACGCTGCATAAACCTGGTTTCTACGCATTCATTGTCGCAGACAAATCGTCATTTTTCTTACATGCTATCAACGAAGAAACCAGGTTTCTAGGTTTTCATGCGTAAGTCCTGAGTATGTCTCGTTTTTTACTAGTGCGTGTTGTGGCAACAACAGGAGCGCCAATATTTTTCACGATTGCAATAGCTACCACGCGAAAAGTTTACTTGTTGCTGGAGTAATTACAACTGTTTGATAAGGGACTGTGCGCGCGATTTATACTCCATAGATATACTTTATTAATATAGTTAAAATAAAATTTAATTTTTGCCGTATAGAATTTATAATACTTATTATGCTCCTAAATGTATCATACCATATATGGGTGAACCTAAAAAAAGAGGCAAAACAACAAGTCAGGCAATTATTAATATTAGTAGAAACAAATTAATGAAAGCTGCACTGCCTCCAAATGAAATGGCAAGGCTCTTTGCCCTTAGCGAATATCGTATTCTAGACACGATTAGTGAAGCTGCGTTTGATGACCTCACCCGTTTAGCGGCACAAATTTGTGGCACTCCCATCGCTTTAATCAGCCTAATTGACGAGAGTCGTCAGTGGTTCAAATCCAAAGTCGGATTAGATGTTAATGAGACATCACGGGACTTGGCGTTCTGCGCCCATGCAATTTTGGAGCCTGGTAATATATTAATTGTCTCGGATACATTACTTGATTACCGATTTGCCACCAACTCACTGGTTACGAACGATCCCAAAATTCGGTTTTATGCTGGCGCGCCCTTGGTTACATCAGAAGGATATGCGCTAGGGACGCTCTGTGTAATTGACCGTGTTCCACGACAGCTTGCCCCTGAACAAGTGCAAGCCTTGCGTACCTTAAGTTATCAGGTTATTGCACAACTTGAGTTAAGGCGTAATTCAGACAGTTTGAAACATATAACTAAACGTACAATTATTAATGAACGCCAGCAGATTGAAGATTTAATCTCTGCCCTTTCCCATCATATGCGTACTCCTTTACTAGCAAATCGCGGCATTTTGCGCGCGATGTTAGGCGGAGCTTTTGGTTATGTAGACAACACTTGGAGAGAAGTGCTTGAAGATTGCCGCCAAAGCAATGAGGATGTCCTTAAACTTTTTGAAGCTCTCTTAGATGTTTCTCGCTATAAAAATGAATTAGGTAAGAATCTTTCCTTTGAGATTATTGATTGGAAAACTATTTTTGAAAGAGCGATTAAGAGCAATAACACCATAAGTCAGAAAAAGTGCGAAATTACTTACAAAATTTCTCCATCACTACCTATTGTTTACGGTGATGAGCTTAAAATTCAACAGGTGGTGCAAAACCTGCTTGACAATACTATACTTTGGAGTTATCAAAAGGGGCAAATTACCCTTGAGGTGGCGCCGCTTGGAGTTGACAAAGTAAAGGTATCAGTGCATGACTATGGAGTAGAAATTACTCCTCAAGAAAAGGAAACATTCTTCGATCACTTTAGTCGAGTCAGAAATCGATGTGCCCAGGCAGAGCTAGGTCTGTATTTATGTCGCTTAATTGTGGAAGCTCACGGAGGCATCATTAACGTTGAAAGTACTCTCAATGAAGGTAACACCTTATGGTTTACCCTGCCTATTGTTACAAATGAAACTACATTACCAAGTAGTTAAGGTAATAACTTTTTTATCTGCCTTTTCATTCTCCAGATATAGCAAAAATTGTGTTTTTAAGATTATTTTATATGTATATGGCGTTTTCTTTGCTTTTTACACACAAGTTTTTTGTTAATGCCAAGACATCTTATCTCAGTAAATCGCAACTTTTGCTAGTAAATCAAAAGCAAAATAAATGAGAAAACTAGGGTATCTTTAGTGTATTTAAAAAAGTAAGAAAAGTAGGATATTTCTAGAAAGCTCGAATAAGCTACCAGTATCAGCGCTTAGTATAAAAAAAAACATGTAGCGGCAAAAGTCTGTGTTACTTATTTAAGATACAGGTTGACAAAAACTTTTTTTACTTGTAAGAGTTATAATGAAGGTGTATAGAATACTTAACACTATTAACAATGTTAAAAATGGTTATATTTTTTAGCCTAACTATGTTATGTATGATTCGTAATAATAAGATTAAGCTTTGAATTTGTCCAATAATACGTCAAAGTTAGAGAAACAGGAGACAAACTCGTGTTATTCTTTGATTTACATACTGTTTTGAAATGAAAAATTTATAAGGTTTTATAGCGTTATTACTACGTATAATGACAATACGATCTTTAAGGATGACTTATGTTATGTGTAGCTAACAAATATTCTCAATAAGGCTGATTTTAAAGTATAATTCTTTAGGCAGAGTTAAATAAAATTTAAAGTGTATGGCTTTTCATTATACTATTTATCTATCTATAGATTTATATTTAGAAAGGTTAATCGAGTAATTTTGATTAATACCCGTTTTGTTCGTATACCTTTATACGATATAGTTACATAGTTTTAGTTTAGTTATTAGTGGTGCGGTTGCAAAAATTAAAAAGTATTTAAGTGTAAATACATAGCAGTAGCAGTAAACTAACTTTATAAGCACTACTAAAAACTGACTTTTAGGAGACCACTTAAAGCATAGCAAATTTTAATAATGAACATGCCAGTTGCTACTCGACTATTTAATATAGCTTACGTAAGCTTACGAATTCGTAAAATAGTGTCAGTTATTGGTTTGTTGCGTTCGATTAGTCAATCTATCTTAAAAAGTCATCTATTCGCGCCTCTATATACTAGCTTTTTGGTACTGATGTTATTGATATTGGGGCAGCAAGGGTTGAACATCTGGATAGAACACCTCAATCACCAAGCATATAATTGGTTTACCAATACTTTAGTAGTACAGCATGAAGGAGAACATTTGTTCAATGCTGTGATCGATGAGCAAAGAGGCATCTTAGAAGATTATAGTCAGAAGCAGTTCGCCTTAGAAAGTTATACTGAGAGTAGCTTTGCCTTTCGCGACAGCCTTAATAAGCTATACAACTTGGTCAAGAGCAACCCTACTCAACTTGAGGGACTCTATAGGATTGAATATTTACATGATTACTGGGAAAGCAAGTTGAACCAGAACGAAAATTCTTTTCATGTCGGCAGCACGAGCCATCAAGAAAGCCCTTTACTCAGTTGTTTACGTAGTGAAATTAACGTCTTAATTGACCGTGAGAAGATACTTTGGCGTGAACGCAGAAACACTTTATCTCAATTAAACCGTATAAATACAGTTACAAATATCTTCAGTACAGTAACGAGTGTATTAGCAATAGCTTTTAACCTGACTCGTTTACATCGACGAGTTGAAGTTCCTTTGCAGCAATTGACGGAGATAGGCAAACTTTGGCGCAAAGGTCAAATGTTCGTCCACCTTAACTATACATCAAGAGACGAAATTGGTCAACTGGCTAAAGTTCTCAATGCAATGGCAGACGAGACTCGCCACCGTACTGAATCGATTGAAGTGCGTAACCAACAGCTTGAGGATATGATCTGCGCGCTTTCCCACGACTTGCGTACTCCACTGCTTGCTACTCGTACTACCTTGGATAGCATGATCAAAGGAGCTTTTGGCCCAGTTAATGACACTTGGAGGGAAATATTTGAAGAGTACCGCCAAGCTAACGAGGATATCCTCAAGCTTGTGTCCGTCCTCTTGGATGTTGGGCGTTATGAACAGGGGAGTGGTGCCCACCTTAGCTATGACCCCCTTAATTGGAAAAAGATTTTTGTTAAAGCGATTGCCCAGGTCAAAGCTTCTTCAAAGTGTGAGTTAGCATTCACTTATAAAATATCTCAATCATTGCCAACCGTCTACGGTGATGAGTTAGAAATTCAACGGGTTGTACAAAACCTGCTTGATAACGCTGTGCGAGCGAGTCAACCGAATAAAGAAATTTCCCTTGAAACAACGATTTTTGGGGAAAAACAAGTGCGGGTTTGCGTGCGCGATAACGGTTCAGGAATTGCGCCCGCAGACTTGGAACAGCTCTTCCACCGCTTCATTCAAGGAAGAGGTCGGCGTGGAAGAGCTGGACTTGGGCTGTACTTGTGTCGTCAAATAATTTCGGCTCACTCCGGCACTATCGGTGTTGACAGTTCCCTTGGAGAGGGTAGTACCTTCTGGTTTATTCTCCCGGTTAATACACATAAGGCTAGGTTCCATCATGCAAACGGAATGTAGGAAAAGGAACGATGCTATTACATAACGAAAAGAAAACAGTGCGGATTTTATTAGTCGATGACCACGCTTTGATTCGCCGAGGTATGAAAGGTCAATTTAGCCTTGAACCTGGCTTTACTGTGGTTGGAGAGGCCTGTGACGGCGCCGAGGCTATCGAATTAACAACTCAACTTGAACCCGATGTTGTTTTAATGGACATTGATATGCCAGTCATGGATGGAATCACAGCCACGCAGCAGATCAAAAGCCAGCAACCAGCCAATCACCTTACGACTCGTATTCTAGCTTTAAGTGCGTTTGACAATGATACCCAGGTAATGGGGATGCTCGCAGCGGGTGCAGATGGTTACTGTCTTAAGACCATCGAATGGGAACAACTCGTTGCTGTGATTCAATTGATACTTACTGGTGGTGCTTATTTAGACCCTCAAATAGCCCAAAAAGTAGCTCGGATGTTGAAATTCGGCGCCCTTACTGCTGAAGTTTCTGAATCTGAAATTCAACAACCAATTCTTAGTAATCGTGAGCGCGAAATTCTGAAACTTATTGCCAAAGGAAATTCAAACCAGGAGATTGCTAACCAACTTTACCTTTCACTAGGAACAGTCAAGTCCTATGTGCGTATGATTCTCAACAAACTCAGCGTTGATGATCGCGTCCAGGCAGCAGCTATGGCTGTACGCGAAGGGTTGATTTAAAGTCTGGAGGGCTTTTTGCAAACGAACATACAATTCTTCTGTTTGGGTAGTAACTAGCCCCTCATTGATTACCTGTTCTGGCCACAAAATGTAGGGCATAGGTATGTGGCATTGAAAGTCGTCAGGCATGGGTAGACATAGAACCAACGCATGAGGGGCAAACAGATTTATATCATCAACTTTGGGAGTACCATAGTAGGGAAGCACTTCTAAATTTTTTTTCAGGCAGTAACTACTGACACGCTGCACAGTAGTGACATTGCTACCAATAACCATAATTCGATGCCTTTCCATAGCAGCTGCTGTGTAAATTAGAGGATTTGCGTCTAAAAAGCTGATGTAACTTTCAGTTATATCTAAAGCTGATTACGACAAAATACTGTGATTTTAAATATTTCTATTTTTTACATAACTAAAGTATATGGCGCACGATTATCTATACACTACTGCCAAGCGGATAGCTAAGTGGACAATTTTATATCCTCACAAAGATGCTATGTTCTGCAAAATCAAAGACTTTGTAAACGTGGAATTGGAGAGTACGAACGAACATCGCTAACCAAGGAAATGTACCGGGATTTTCGGTATCAAGCAAGCCATAAACAATCCAATGTCCCTGAATTTTTGTTGCTTGCACTAGTTGTTCACTTAATCCACCAGCTACAGCATCATACACCACATCGGCGCCTTGAATACTAATTTCCTTGAGCATGATTTGAGCATGATTTGAGCAATATCTGACTGTACACCGCCCATGAATACTGCTGTTCCATGCGGACGTAAGGCGTTAATGCAAGCAATGGTTGGGTCTGGATTTTTTACGCCACCCAGCATATCTAACACCATATCAACCTCACGTGCTGCTTGCTGAATTTGCTTTCCAAACATGGTATACCTAGCTTGAACAAGGGCGTGACATTCAAGTTTTGGGACAAGTCTTGGAAAGTATCGCACGGATACTAAGATTAACTACTGACGAACGCAAGCATTTATTTTACCTTGCCAACCAACCTTTATTAGACATCTCCGGAAAAGGAAAAACACCCCTCTCCAAACCTCTAAGAGAAGCCGAGAGAAGCTTAAAACCCCCATTCCCTCGTAGGTAATGGGGCAGAGGGGTTAGGTCTGTGCGAAAATAATGGTTCTCTAAATCTTTTTCGGAGATGTCTATTTGATAAACCGTCTTCGCTACATGAAGTTGCCAGTGCAGCACTGCAAAAGCTAATAGATAATTTAGGCGCCAGTCCAGCACAGATTATTGGGCTAAGGATGCATATCTTGTCCAGTAATAAATCCCTAGGCATGGAATCAAGCAGTTTGTGCCATTGTTTATGATTGTGCCACAATACCAGTTGAACAAAGAAACCGAATTTAGATAATGTTTAGCGACCACAATGTTCCTGATATAAAAATATCAGCACCAACAATCTAAATAAAATATGACATTATCTGACTTTTCATTGAATGGAAAGATTGCTTTAGTTACTGGAGCTTTTCAAGTGGTGATGCTATGGCACGAATTTTTTTATATAAAAAATATTCAAAGTAAACACTTTAGTAACACACTTAGAGAAGCCCACAGAATAATTGATCCAATGTTGTCATGCTGAGTGCAGCGTAAACGTAACGTAAACGTAGTTTTCCCGCAGGGTGGTTTTCCCGCAGGGTAGCATATTAAAGCAGAACTTATGTATTTAAAGAGATTCTTCACTACGTTCAGAATGACATTGGGCATTTTTTTCGTGGAGTTCTCTTACTAAAATGTTTACAATTAGGCGGCGTATTAGCCCATCAATTTAATGATACCTTGATTAACCAGGGACTCTAGCTTGTCATCGAGCAATACTTGCTCACGTAGCAACTTCATCTGTTGGTGGGAGAGGATGTGTAATCCTGGATGGACAACATAACCTTTTATGTCGATGCTCTGCGGTTGCTTGCTGTCAGTACGGTTGTATGTAATTGAAGGCATACTTGCATTCATCCTCTGGGCTTATATTACCTACAGTATAGAGCATCTTGACATAGCAATTAACTTTTGATATCATCCTTCGATTTTTATGCTATACTGAATAAGTATTCTAACCGTTAACGCGGTAAGCACAGCTATATCTTTGGCTAAACCAATTTTATTAATGAGGCTAAGTATAAATTGAAAATTAAAGCGTTGGATATAAAGGATGGTGACCGCATCATTGCTTACTGTAAGAACAAAAGGCAAATCTGCAAGGTGAAACAAATTTTAGATGCTGGGCAGACTAGTGTCACCCTTGCAGTATTCACAACCGAAAATTACCGTGGCTGCTCGGTCTCACACGTAGTCCGGTTTCAATGGGATGCTCTGGTTGAATTAGTAAGCTAAAAACTCCTGTTTCTCATCATAGATAATTATTCCATAATTTACCGCTTTGCATAAGCAACTAACGAAACTCCTAAAATAACCATTACTACTCCTGCAATTCTCTCTGGACTTGCGGGATATTTGGTAAGACCAATGGCGCCATAATTATCGAGAAAAAGTGCCGCTATCATTTGACCTGCAATTGTAAGTCCGAGTGTAAGTGCTGCACCAATTTGGGGTGTCGCAAAAATTGTTGACCATACATATAAAGTTCCCAAGCAACCCCCAATCCACATCCACCATGAGCTTTGGGATAGTGATGTCCAAGCTGGAATTGGGTATCGTGCGAATAAGCAAATAGTAAGTGATGTCAAAGTCCCAGCTAAGTACGAAACGAATGTAACTTGCATTGGTTCACCTACATGGCGCCTAAGTAGCGTGTTTAGTGCAACCTGAATTGGTAAAATGGCGCCACCAACTAGTGCTGACAACAAATAAATAGTTCTTCCACCCATGTCCATACCCTCCTATTTAATCTTGACATCAAGATACTTTATATCAAGATTATAGCTTTATTTTGATGTCAAGATATTTAATATCAAGTTATTTAGATAAGCGAGTGGGATAATGGACTCTGACCCAATTGATATGATTTTGGCGCAGTGGCATCGTGAACGTCCTGACTTGGATGTTTCGCCAATGGGTGTAATTGGGCGGATGGGGCGATTATCGAAGCATTTAGAACGAGCCATCCAAAACACTTTGTCTGAGTTTGGATTAAATTGTGGAGAATTTGACGTGCTAGCGACACTACGTCGTTCTGGTAAACCTTATCAGCTTTCACCTACACAATTGTTTAATACGCTGATGGTTACATCTGGTACAATGACACATCGTATTGATTGCTTAGAAAAATCTGAACTAGTTAGGCGCCTATCTGACCCTAACGACCGTCGAGGAACACTAATTGAACTTACAGAAAAAGGGTTTAATCTAATTGAAAAGGCTGTAGAAGCTCATGTAAAAAATGAACATCGTATTCTTGAGATTTTAGATGAGTCAGAACGTCAAGCACTTACAAGCTTACTTCGTAAACTTTTAGTTACGTTTGAGCAATAGGTGATAAATAAATTGTATGGTGGAATGGTTGTAGGTTGGGTGGAGGAACGGAACCCAACAAATGTCTAACTTTTCTGTTGGGTTACGCAAAGCCTGCACCCAACCTACAGTTCTGCCATTCAATTGTATAGTATGTTAATGTACTTGAAGTTTGTTTCTGTCAACCCACTTTAGAAGTAAATAGTGTAAGTAACACCTTTCAAAAGATAGAAATGCGAATCATTCTAAAGTAGTAACTTGTATAAGTGTTTTGCTCGGATGCTGCATGGAATAAGCAATGTTTAAATTCGATACTGTAATACCTCTTGCAAATCAAAGGGCGCCAGGTCAAAATAAAGTTTACCGCTCGTGGCATAATATGCACTTTTAATTCTGGGTTTAAGTATTTCTGAAAGTTTCAATCTAAAAGTTAAGGCAATTACTATCCTGTTTTGCAACTGTAACAACTTGTAACTGGATATTGAGGTAAAAGTAAATGGCAACACATCAAGACCGTACTATTTTGATTATTAGTGATTGTGCTGAAGACCGCGTGGCTTATCGGTACTGTCTTTTAGAAGAATCAAAGTATAATTATCGAATTTTAGAAGCAGAATCAACGGTGGGGTTGACGTTGTGTTGTGAGGCTAAACTAGATTGCGTTTTGCTTGATTTTATCGAGTCAAAGATAGGTGAATTTGAATTTATATCTAATTTACAGGCTCAGATGGGTAAATCGTATCTACCAGCATTAATAGGAATAACAGAATATCGAGACGAGATGGCAGACGCCTGTAATTGTTCAGTTCGCAATTTAGTTAGTGAGTACTTAGTAAAAACTAGTTCACCTGATACGTTACGCATAGCGGTACGCAGTGCAATTGAGATTAACGAGCTACGACATAAATTACAAGCAAGTGAAGCACGTTTTCGCACTTCCGAACAATTTGAACTGGTAGCAGAGGCAGTTAACTGCTTGATATTTGATTTCGACTTACAAACCAATATTGTAGAAAGAACGCGCGGTTTAATGGAATTAGTGGGTTATGCATCATCTGAAGTTGAACCAACTGCACAATGGTGGCGCCAACTTATACACCCTGATGATAGAAACTACATCAATGGTAAGGATTTGACGACTATTTTAGAATCGAAGCACCGCTATACTAACGAGTATCGCGTTCGCTATAAGCAAGGTCATTACCTGTGGGTACAAGAACAAGGAATTATTTTACGAGATGCGAATGGTCAACCAGTAAGGGTAGTTGGTAGCACAGTTGATATTACTCGACGTAAACAAGCAGAAGAAGCGTTGCAACGTTCTGAAGAGAAGTTAGCTTTTGTCCTTAACAATGTTGATGCGTCAATTAGCAGATTTTGGGTATTTCCAAATCAAG
Organism: Calothrix sp. HK-06; assembly: GCF_001904745.1. GTDB lineage: Bacteria > Cyanobacteriota > Cyanobacteriia > Cyanobacteriales > Nostocaceae > Dulcicalothrix. Next base: position 4,544 of record NZ_MRCD01000097.1, on the reverse strand, counting down.
ATTGGAAGTTTGATTATTATTCTCCTGGATGTGAGAAAATTTTTGGTTACACAAGTCAAGAATTATTGCAGGATAAAAAACTGTGGTTGTCAAGAGTGGCGCCATCCGATTTAGAAAATGTGATTTTACCTAAGTTTGAAAATATTTTAGCCGAACAAACAGTGAGTTACGAGTACAGATTTTATCATAAAGATGGTAGCTTGCGGTGGATTAATGATACTTTCACTTCTCAGTACGATAAAAAGGAGAATGCATGGATTGTTACTACTATAGCTGTGGATATAACTGAACGGAAACAAGTTATAGAAGCACTTTGGGAAAGTACAGAACGCTATCGTTACGTGGTTGAAACTGTTCCAAATATAGTGTGGAGAGCTTGTTCAGATGGTAATACTGACTTTGTAAATCATCGTTGGGTTGAATATACAGGGTGTGACGTTGAGCAAGCGCTACAGATGCGTTGGTTACAATTTGTTCATCCAGATGATGTATTACGAATTCAAGCTTTTTGGCAATCAACTACAAGTAATACAGATTCATTATACGAAATACAATACCGCTTAAAATATATTGACGGAACTTACCGTTGGAATTTAGTTAGAGGTTACCCAATTATAGATGAGCAGGGTAACGTGATTAAATGGTATGGTAGCTGTACAGATATTCATGACCAAAAAGAATTAGAAGCGCAAAGAAACCAGCTTTTAGCAGAAGCACAAGCAGCACGTGAAGAAGCAGAACTTGCAAACCGCACAAAAGACGAATTTCTTGCTATTGTTTCTCATGAGTTACGAAGTCCTCTTAATGCGATTTTAGGTTGGACAAAGTTATTAAGAACTCGTAACTTTGACCAAGCGAATACTACACGTGCGCTGGAAATCATCGAACGCAACACAGTATCACAGGTACAGTTAATCGAAGATTTACTAGACATCTCGCGAATGATTCGGGGTAATTTACGTTTAACATTACAACCTGTTAATCTTGCTACAATTATTGACACAACCGTGAATAATTTACGTCTATCGGCAGATGCGAAGAAAATAAATTTACAAGTCAGGAATTATGCAAGGAAGTGTTTGATTTTAGGTGATATGAATCGCTTGCAGCAGATAGTTAGTAATTTACTTACAAATGCGATTAAATTTACACCTTCTTTGGGACGGGTTGAAATTTGTCTTGAAATTGTTAATCAGCATACAACGCAAATAACAGTTACCGACACAGGTAAAGGTATTAGTGCAGATTTTTTACCTTATATATTTGAACGGTTTCGTCAAGCAGAAAACACCACAACACGCGCGAAAGATGGGTTAGGTTTAGGACTTGCTATTGTTCGTCACCTTGTAGAATTACATAATGGCGCCATTACAGCTTTTAGTTTAGGTGAAGGACAGGGAGCAACGTTTACTATAACGCTACCACTATTGGAACAGGAAGCAACGAGACAAGAGGGACAAGCAGGACAAGAGGAAATATCTTCTACTCTTTTATCCAACAAAAAAATCTTAGTTGTAGATGATGAATCCGATAACTGTACTTATTTAAATTACGCTTTAGAAGAATACGGAGCAATAGTAAAAACAGCATCCTGTCCAAAAGAAGCCTTAGCGATTTTTGAAGAATTCCAACCTCATATTATTATCAGTGATATAGGAATGCCAGAAGAAGACGGTCACACACTGATACGAAAAATACGTCAACTAACAACACACAACTGTAACATCCCTGCTATTGCACTAACAGCTTATACAAAACAAGAAGATAGAGAACGCTCTCGAAATGCTGGTTTTCAACTTCACATGACAAAACCTGTCGAACCAACCGAGTTAATTAAAGCTATTTCTAACCTGATTGAGTAAAGTTCAAATGTTGCACATAACAATAGATGAAATCCAAAATAACCTTTTATAGTACCTACTTCAAGTGGAGGAAGGTGAAAGCTTTGTGATTATGCAAGCTGATAAACCTATTGCTAAACTTAAACTTGCTAGTTCTGTCAAGCAATTGAGACCATTTGGCTTATGTGCTGGAGAGTTTACTGTCCCTGATGATTTTGATGCGCCCTACGTTTACGTTCCTCAGCATGACAAAAGTATATATTCTAACCGTTTGCAGTATATATATCAATAGACTTAAGATACATTTTCCAAGGCGCCTTGTTTTTGTTGCGAAGCTAAAATAGCTGCATATAAATTATTACCTAACAACTCTTCATGTGTACCCTGTGCGATTAACTTACCTTGATCAAGAAGTAAAATGCGGTCAGCGTTGCGGATACTACTGAGTCTTTGAGCTACCATTATTACTGTACAACGGTGCCGTTGCATTAAGTCATTCAAAGACTCTTGAATTAATGTTGCTGTTTTCGCATCGACAGCAGAAGTACTATCATCGAGAATAAGAATACTAAAATTAGTAAGTACAGTACGCGCGATAGCTATTCGCTGTTTTTGTCCTCCTGATAACCCAATACCCCGTTCGCCAACAACAGTGTCGTAACCATCAGGTAAACTACTAATAAAGTCATCAATAGCTGCAAATTTAGCAGCTTCGATTATTTTTTCTAAAGGCGCCTCTGGTACACCATATGCGATATTATCACGAATAGTTCCTGAAAATAAAGTTGCATCTTGAAACACTACACCAACATGCGAACGCAAACTATCAACTGTTAAATCACGCACATCGTAGCCATCTATTTTTACGGCGCCTGATGTAACATCATAGAAGCGGGGGATTAAATTAACAATTGTGCTTTTGCCTGTTCCCGTCATCCCTACAATAGCAGCAAATTCACCAGGTTCCACTGTAAAAGAAACTTGTGAAAGCGCATTAGTATTTGCTTCTGGATAACGAAAATCTACATTATCAAATTCTACTTTACCAGCACATGTTTCCAAAGTAATAGGATTTGCGCGGTTGTGAATATCTACTTGTGCATCGATAACTTCATATACACGTCCTGCTGAAGCTGATGCTTGAGCAATAACTCCAGATGCAAAACCTATTTGTAGCACTGGTTGCAGAATAAATGCTAAATACGAATTAAATGCGACTAACTCACCTAAAGATAGTTGCTTGTTGATTACTTCGGCGCCGCCAAATCCCAAAACTGCTAAAGTAATAAAATTACCCAGTAAAAACAAAACAGGGAAAACATTTCGCAGTATCCTTACTGTTTTCATATTCGCCTCTAACAACTCACCGTTAAGGGCTGTATATCTGGATACTTCTGATTTTTCACGTACAAATGCTTTTACTACTCTAACACCCAGCAAATTCTCTTCAAGAATACCATTCAAATTAGCCAACTGCGCTTGAACTAATCTAAACAAATGTGAGTTGTTTTTAAAGAACCGTCCTAGCACAAACCCTGCTACTGGTATTGAAAGCAATGTTATAAGTGCTAACTTCCAATTCATTACAAGCAAAATAGTCGCACTCGTAACTAAAGTAATTAGCCCGCTAAATATTTGTAGTAAACTAGTACCAACAAAAGTGCGGATTTGGTCTATATCGCTAGTAATGCGCGTTAGTAACTGTCCGCTTGTAGTGCGGTTATAGTAACCCTGACTCAAATACTGAGTTTGAGTAAAAATTTGATTACGTAGATAATAAGCGACATTTTGCGAAGTTGCTTCTGCGAAAAAACTCTGCCCGAAGCTAAATAAACCTCGTCCCACTGCTGCTAAAACTAGAAACAGCGCGCATTTATATACAACATCTAGATTACCCTTGGCAATACCTTGGTCAATTCCCCACCTAAAAAGCTGTGGAGTTATGGCATTGATTGTAATTAGCAGTAATAAACTAATGATGGCGCCTAGCACAAGTAAGCGATAAGTATTTAAGATTTTTAGCACCCGCCTTAATGATGGCGCCGAGGAATTACGTTTAGATTCGTGTCGCATTTTACAGAAGTAACCACAGGCAGAAGTACTATGATACTACGGAGAAAGGCGCCGTTCATTCCTTCTCTGGGTTAAAAAAGCTAAAATTAAGTTATTATGCAAATCTCTATTGCTGAAGCATCCGAAAATCTAACTCAGTTTATTGATTTAGACCTTACGGATGAGGAAATATTGATTACTAAAGATAAGCAGCCCGTTATAACATTGGCGTGACCGTCAACCAGGTAGCGGAAAAGGTTTGGTTCGGATGTCAGACGATTTTGAAGAGTCGTTAGAAGAATTTAAGGAATAACAAAATATATTTTATTCCCCCTTATTAAGGGGAGTTAGGGAGGATTTTAAAAGCTATGCATTTGCTTACACATACTCTAATAGCGGCGGTAAAATTCTAGATTTATGGCTGGAAACTAGAACTAAAACTACATTAAAATTTAACTTATAGATGTAGTCATATAAAACAGAGAAAGCCTTCATAGTTAGGTAATGGGCATTTTTAAGCACAACCACAACCTTTCTGCCCTCTGTTTCTCTTAATGCTGTTTGTATCTGATTTATTAGTTTTGCAATATCTGAGAGGATGTTTGAAAAGTATCAATATTAACCAAAAACCTAACCCCTAACCCCTTCCCT
>NZ_MRCD01000096.1:31350-34073 GCF_001904745.1 Calothrix sp. HK-06 | reverse complement strand
TAATGTTTCAATCGAGACACTCTGAATGATTGAACGCTTAAATTGCTTTTTAACTTTTGTTAGTAAACTCATTTATATTTAACGATAAAATTTCATCATACCTCTTCCTTCTTGTCCTTTGTGCCTTTATACTTTGTCATTCTTATCTCTCTTTTTGATAATTCTTTTGAATATAAATTGTAAAGATATATGATGTTGGATTTAAATATATAGGTTTTGGGAATGAGGTAATGGTAATGTTTAGGTAATTAAGGATACGCTGATATTACTTTATGTTACTTAATTTGAAACCTTTTATTGATAAGCATTTACGTTCGCGTCATGTGGTACAGATTGCGAAGAATGATGGTAAATTTCAAATAGATGGTGCAGGCGCCTGGTATAGGTACTTAGGAGACCCATATCATTTAATTATAACAGTTTCGTGGCCTGGATTTGCGGCAATTGTAGGAATTGGATATTTTATTTTAAATAGTATTTTTGCACTGCTTTATTTAGTAGGGGAGAACAATTTAAGTCACGCACGTCCTGGTTCGTTTACAGATGCTTTTTTCTTTAGCGTTCAAACATTGGCGACAATAGGTTATGGTAGTATATCACCTCAAACGACTTACGCAAATATAATAGTTGCGATAGAAGCATTAACAGCGTTGTTAGCGGCTGCAATTATTACCGGATTATCTTTTGCACGCTTTACTAAACCTACCGCACGCATATTATTTAGTAAAGTTGCAGTAATTGCCCCGCATAATAATTTACCTACATTAATGTTTCGGATGTCGAATAAGCGACTGAATGAGATATTAGATGCACAGCTAAAAGTATTTCTATTACAAGACTCACTTACAAGCGAAGGAAGATATATTTACCAAATTCAGGAATTGAAATTACTCCAAGAGCGAACACCAACGTTGACGCTAACATGGACAGCAATGCACGCTATCGATAAAGATAGTCCATTGTATGGCGCCACATGGGAATCGTTAGCAAATAGTCATACTCAAATAGTAGCATCATTAAGCGGTGTAGATAACACAGTATCTTACTTAATAAATACCCAACATGCTTATGGCGCCAATCAAATTATGTTTGACCATTACTTTAGAGATATAATCTACTTCTGCCCACGTGGCAACCGTTACTTTAATTCAGCCTACTTTCACGACGTTATCCCACTAGAAACAATATCACAAAGTAACAAGCAAGATAGCGGTCTTGGTCTTGCATAGGGGTAAATTTGCAACGGATACAACGGATGTAACGGATGAAATTGTAGGTTGGGTGGAGGCTTTGCGTAACCCAACCCACCCCACTCATTCTTTGGTAAAATATTTTAAGGCTTTCGGGAAGTAGAATTTGGCTGTATCAAAATAGGCATTTCCCCTTGTCCAGAACCAACGACAATAATTTTCGAGTTTTGCGACTCAGTTAACTCTCCAAACGCAATTATTGCGAACAACTATCTTGGGATAAACTAACAGGATAAGGAGCCGTTAATGTAACACTACCATCTTTATCAATCACCCATCCTTGCGCTTCAACAATTTGATTAGAAGTGGATGAGGAAGTATTTGAGATAGGAGTATCTCGAACTGTTAAACCTCTTTGTTGTTGTTTCGATACTTGCAACAGGCGCCAATCTTCCCAAGAAGAATTACTAACTGCGGGATTATCTGGTGAAGAAGGTATACCACCACGTCCGATAAAAGTAAAGCTACTTTTTGCAGTACGCGCGCAAATATTATCATCGACTAGCCGAGCAACATCAACAACATCTACTGTTAAAGGCACTAAATCTTTACTGGGGTCTGCCAAGGTAGTGATATTAACATTACCGCTTTCTTCGCTCGTTGCTCCACTGGCTGTAATTGTGCTATCGGGACTACGAAAAAGACCTTGAGTTTTGATATTAACATTACCACCGCGAGAGTTAGTAGAGTTAGCGGCAATTATGCTGCTTTCAAATAAAGCTAATGTGTCTGTGTCAATATTAATATTACCACCAATAACTTCAGAACCTTCAGCGTTGGTGATAATGCTGCTACCACGACGTAGAATTAAATTTCCTGAATTGATGTTAATTGTAGCTTGGTTAGCCTCAACTCTATTACTGCGCGTATTGGCGGTGAGTATGGCGTTATTATCTAAATTGATGGAGTTAGCATCTATGGTTAGATTACCTGCGGTTCCTGTTCCTAAACTTTGCACAGCTATTCTCGCTCTATCTCGTACTATTAACTCACCAGTCTTAATTGTCAAGTTACCTGCTCTTCCTGCTGCGTTTGAGTTAGCTTGAGCGGTTATACTACTACGAGAACCACCGCTTGATGTACCAATTACTTCTATTTTGCCTGCATCAATATTTAAATCTCCACCAGTACCTACACCGAATGTATTAGTGCTAACAGTTGCTCCATTTAGAACTTGCAACAAAGGGGTATTAATTGTTAAACTTCCTGCATTTCCTGTTGCACCTTCTGTTTCCTGTGTAACAAACAAACCGCTGGGGTTAGTATTAATAGCGTTTACACCAATCAATTCTATTTTTGAAGTCGCATCAACTGTTAAATTCCCACCAGTACCGGCACCAAATGTACTAGCACTAATTTGTCCTCCGTCTCGTGCTACCAACTCACGAGTCTTAATTGTCAAATTACCTGCTCTTCCTGTTGCGGTTAAATCAGTATCAGCAGCTATCTGACTACCAGAACCACCGCTTGATG
>NZ_MRCD01000096.1:12750-31250 GCF_001904745.1 Calothrix sp. HK-06 | reverse complement strand
GTTGCGGTTAAATCAGTATCAGCAGCTATCTGACTACCAGAACCACCGCTTGATGCACCAATTACTTCTATAATGCCTGCATCAATATTTAAATCTCCACCAGTACCGACACCAAATGTACTAGCACTCACTTGTCCCCCATCTTGTACTAGCAACTGGTCAGTATGAAGTGTCAAATTCCCTGCTCTTCCCGTTGCGTTTAACTCAGCTTGAGCAGCTATTCTACTACGAGAACCACCGCTTGATGTACCAATTACTTCTATTTTACCTGCATCAATTTTTAAATCTCCACCAGTACCTACACCAAATGTACTAGCGCTAACATTTGCTCCATTTAGAACTTGCAACAGAGGGGTATTAATTGTTAAACTTCCTGCATTCCCTGTTGCACCTTCTGTTTCCTGTGTAACAAACAAACCGCTGGGGTTAGTATTAATAGTATCTACACCAATCAATTCTATTTTTGAAGTCGCATTAACTGTTAAATTCCCACCAGTACCCGCACCAAATGTACTAGCACTAATTTGCGACCCTGTGGCTAGTCTCAAGGTGTCAGTTCTAATATTAACGTCACCCCCCTGTCCCAAAGCATTTTGTCGCACATCATTAAAAATGAAACTTCCCTGCTGAAGAGAAATTGTTCCGGTTGCATTAATATCAATATTTCCCGCTTTACTATTATCAGAACCCAGTTCACTTTCTATTCCAGCCAATATCTGACTGTTACCTGTTATATCTAAATTGTGGGCATTAACCCCAATACTTCCACCATTACCAGCACGCACATTTACCCTAGCATCATTACTCAGAGAAATATCACTTCTTTGTATTCCATCAGGAAAAGTCAAGCTAAAATTACCACTATCCTCATTCAACCCAACGGTTCCTACACCTGCTAAACCCCCCAACTCAACTCGTCCACCAAAAGCATACAATCCCCCATCATTGACACTGACATCACCGCCAACTAATAGTAAGCTTTTACCATCTTCCACGCGCAAACCTCTTGCCTCAAATGCATCTGACGGATTTCTACCATCACTTGCAACCGAGTTACTTTCAATGGAACTTCTTTGAATTTGATTAAATAACAACGCTGAAGGATTTATTGTTAATAAAGGGGATGGCACCTCTGGGTTCGTTGCACTAAAATTTCCTAAATTTCCAAATCCAATTGCGTTTGCTGTACTCCCAACAAAGGAACCACCAATATCCAACCGCGCGTTAGGACCAAATATAATTCCGTTCGGATTTATCAAAAATAAATTTGCAGAATAATTAGCTTTGATTATACCGTTAATATCAGATCGCGCGCTACCCGTTACCCTAGTTAAAATATTTTGAACATCCATAGAATTATTAAAGAAAGCTGTACTATTGCTTGGTACAGAAAATTGTGTAAAGCTATGGAATAAATTGCTACCAGCGGGCGTTCCACCTTCTATTTTTATTGTATTGTCTTGCAGTTGTACAGTTGACTGAATAGGTAATGTCGCATCTGGAATTATTTGTGCGGTAGCGACATCACATGTAACGTCTCTACATTGAATGGTAAAAAATATGACACTTGTTGCAGCAACTCTTTGTAACCATTTAAATTGCATAGGCGCCTCTTCAGTTCAACTTTGTAGATACTACTGTTCAATATACAATTAGGGATAAGGAGAGCTAGTTTATGCGTTTATGGTAAATGGCATAATTTAGCTCATGTGCTTGATGGATAAGAATTCTTATATAATCACGGGCAAGGATGCCCGTTCCACAAGATGTCAGTTCCACAAGATGATGCAAGATGCTGTGAGATGGTCTTGAATAACTGGAAAGTTGAGTTAGTATTGAACTGAACAATTTATACTTAGTGTCAACTTTAACAAATATTGGTATAGATATATGAGTGGTGAGAAACGTCGTTATGTAAATGTAGAAGAGCAAGAGTTACGGCGCCTGCGGGAGCAGGAGAGTCGTTTGCGTTCTGTGCAACGAGATTTGCCGGAACGGTTAAATACTGTTAGAGAAGAAGCAAGACGGGAGTTTCAACAACGTTTGGCGCCTTTAGAAGAACGCGCACACAAGCAGGAACAAGAGAGTCAAAAGCTTAAAAGTAATCTTAAGGATTTAGAGAAAGATACTCAAAAACGCTTGCAAAAACAGCGAGAAGAGTTTCAAAAATCTGTGCGTGACGTTGAATGTCGTCAAGAGCAGGCATTAAAGCAAGAGACGAATCGTTTAGAATCTGCAATGCATTCATGGTTTGAGCAACAGCGCAGCGAATATTTGCGAATTACTCAACAGCAGCGCAGTGAATATACTCGGTTAATTGACCAACAAGACCAAAAATTTACACAGTTAATTGCAGAAGAGCGTCAAGCGCGCGTTATGTTAGGGCAAATTTTCCAACAGCAAATTGATAACGTTGTTGATGATATTGAGCAGGAAAGACAGCGAAAAAGTCAAATTGCTCAAGATTTACTTGCTGATGTTGAAGGAATTTGGCGCCAAATTAATCAAGATTATCAGCATCAGCGGTTTGCACCTGGATGTCTTGATGATTTACGTCGTAATTTAGAGATGGTAAGTAGTAACATTCAATCGGGTATATCTGAAGCTGCAATTTCTACCGCTCAACAAACTTATTTAGACTTAGTAGATTTACGGATTAAATTAGAGCAACAAGAACAGCAATGGTTATTATTATATAATGTAGCGTTAGAAGATTTGCTTTCTTTGATTGTAGAAGTGCAAGCAAATCGAGAATGTGAAGTAGAAGTTGGACAAGGGGATGATACACAAAAGTTTAAGTTAGAGGTTGATTATTGGGTTAATGGTCGTTTGAGTCAATACGAGCAGCAACTCCAGCAAATAGAATCACAATTAAAATCAGAGGTATCTAGTCTTACTACTGAACAGATAAAAGAATTAGGTGAAAAAATAACCGCATTGCAACCTGTTTTAGGGGAAATTGTAGAAAATGCTAAGTTGGCAATACTGAGTTCTCAGCTAAGAGTAGAGATTGCCGATAAAGTTGTAGAAGTACTTCACGATTTGGGGTATACGTTGGTTGACTCAGAAACGGATGCTACCTATGAAGGAGATGACCAGCGCAATGCTTATGTTGTGAAAGTAAAAAACGTTGCTGGTGATGAGGTGGTAACAATAGTTAGTCCTGAAAATCAATTTGGGAAAAATTCAATATCAATCAATACGTTTAGTCCCACTATTATTGATGAAATGGCTACTCAGCAAAACGCTCAAGCCGTTTTTGACGCACTACAAGCAGAAGGAGTAGAGGGAAGTAGCAACATTGAGTGTATTAAAGAAGCTCGAACGGCATATCAAAATATGGAAGAAGTTAAAAAAGGTCAGAGCAAAAAACAAGTATAAAAAATTATAATATTAAAGTGAGGCTAATTATGGCTAATTGTCCAGTTTGTCAAACAGAGTATACTGAAAATACAATGAATTTCTGTCGTAATTGTGGTTGGGATTTGGCGCCGTATCCTTTAACGTTTACTGACCAGATACCAGAAGTATTTTTACAGAAAGAACGTACTAAATTAACTTGGGCTAGGGGAGCATGGTCACATTTAAAACTACAATCCAAACTCTCAAACATAGAAATTAGACTACAAGCAGACACGCAAGAAAGAACTCAGTTTAAATTGCAGTTACAGCAACTAGCATCTCAGCTAGAACAAGTATCTGCTGCTTCACCTTCTTCGCAGTCATTAGAATTAACGGTACAAAAAGAGCGAGACGAGTTAAAAATACAATTAGCTCAATCTTATGAGTTAATCACACAAATAAAAGACCAACTTGAAACCGCAAATCGTGAACTCGCTGCTTGGGAATCTAGTTCTGATGTATTGGATTTATTGATTAAAGGTTTATCTGACCCTTCAGAACAAGTGCAACGTGTCGCTTACCAGTTATTAAAGCAAAGTCCCAATCCTAAAGCACAAAAAGCAATTAACGAGCAAAAACCTTATCGTTTATTCAAACCAATTTTTACTCATAAAAACTCTGGTGCCATTCGCAGCATTTGTATTAGCCCAGATGGTAAACTTTTAGCAAGTGGAAGTGGAAATAGTAAAGTTAAAGTTTGGGATTTAGATAAAGGAGAGTTAATTCGGACTATTACTGGAGATGTAGGTGCCTTAAGAGCAGTTGCTATTGGCACCGATAATCAAACTCTTGTTGGTAGTAGTGATGATACCACAGTCAGAGTTTGGAATTTGCATACTGGAGAACTAATTAGTACATTCACTGGACATGTTGGTACAGTTTGGTCAGTTGCAATTAGCCCAGATAACCAAATTATAGTTAGTGGTGGTAGTGACAAGTTGGTTAAAGTTTGGAATCGCCGAACAGAAGAACTACTTCGCACATTTTCGGGACATTCAAATCTAGTTCGTTGTGTCGCAATTAGTCCAGATGGTCGAAATTTTATTAGCGGCAGTGATGATAAAACTATCAAGATTCGTAACCTAGTGACAGGGGAAATGATTAGAACTCTCGCTGGACATACAGGTTTGATTATGTCTGTTGCCTGTAGTCCAGATGGTAAGATTCTTGCCAGTGGTAGTGGAGATAATACAATTAATATTTGGAATTTAGAAAATGGAGAATTAATTAGAACTCTCACAGCAAATTCGTCAGTTGTTAATCATATTGTGATTGCTCAAGACGGTCAAACACTTGTTAGTGCAAATGCTGATAACACAATAAAAATTTGGAATTTGCATACAGGAGAATTAATCCATACTTTAACCGGACATATTAATCCTATAAATAGTGTTGCAATTAGTCCTGATGGTTGGACTATAGCTAGCGGAAGTGATGATAAAACAATTCAAATTTGGGGTGTGTCAGTCTAATATAATACCTACACATTGATGCATAAAAGTAGGGTTCGTGACGCTATGAAAAACTTCAACGTAGCGATAAGACGGGTGGTGTCACGCACCAAATTCCAATTATAACAATAACGTATTGATGGTGCGTGAAAGCACTGTAATTTTGCGTAAAATTGATTGATAGTAATAGCTTTCACGCACCCTACCCACTTATAAAAATACTTTAATTCCTATAATATTGTGATAATGGTCGAACGAGTAACAGCCGGATTAAATTTAAAATTAGGAGACCGCTTCCTTGTCCTTTACGGTCAAAATACTAACGATACCTTTTGCTCTACAGATTTACTTTTACAAAATATTGAGCAAGTTTTACACAGGTCTTTACACTCACATGGCTATAATCGAATTTTATATTACTCAGGTGTTCAGAAGTTGTATTTTTTAGATGATCATTCGCGTAATTTATCGCGTTTGCAACCTAAAAATGCAGCCAATACAATAAATAAACAGATGCATAGTGCGGGACCTTTGGGACGTAAGCGTGGGCTACTTGGCAAAAAGTCAACGCCACCTGAAGTTGTATCTACTCCACCAAGTCAAAACAGGCACCTGCAAGATATTCAAATTCTGCCTATATTAGAAACCGTGATGCAAGACACTACACAAAAGTCTGCTATCATATTTTCCCACGCTGAGGATTTAGCTAATTTTGATAATCGTCGCGAGTTATTTGGAAGGATAATAAATTGGTCACGTTTACCTCCTAATAACCAAAACCTCTGCATTTTAGTTTTTCATCATGAAAACCGTGAGCAGTTACAAGAGTTTTGTCGTTATATAGGTTTTACTTTTTTAGCTAATCTTACTATTAACGAGCAAGCTAAACAAGGAACTAATTTTCATCGCCTTAGTTCGCCAACTAAATCAGAAATTACTGCTTTATGCGAATATTTTCGGCTTAAATATCAAAAGTCTATAGATTGGTCTACAATTACAAAATTATCATCTTGGATAGCAGCAGAGAATAAAAAGTTAAATTATTGGTTTGAATGCTTTAATACGGCGCCTCAAATATCACTTACCGAAGCACGCCGCCAAGGTTGGTTATCTGGCAATGTTAGTATACAGTCTGCTATTGAGCGGTTGGAGCAAATGACTGGGTTAACTGCCGTGAAAGACTTTATTCGGCGCCGGATGGTAACGCTTGAAGTTGAGCGAGAACGCGCACTTCAGGGAATAGTTACAGACCCCCCACGTCTACACATGGTATTTAAAGGTAATCCTGGTACTGGTAAAACAATGGTAGCTCGTTTGATTGGTGAAATTTACCGAGACTTAGGACTATTGCAGCGTGGCCATGTGGTGGAAGTAAGCAGACAAGATTTAGTTGCAGGATATGTAGGTCAAACAGCTATCAAAACACATGATGTAATTGATGGCGCCGTTGATGGAGTATTATTTATCGACGAAGCGTATACTTTGAGTCAAGGTGGAGAAAATGATTTTGGACGGGAAGCTATCGATACCTTGCTTAAACGTATGGAAGATGAACGTCATCGTTTAGCGGTAATTATTGCCGGATACCCAGCTTCGATGGAACAATTTCTTAATTCTAATCCTGGTTTATGGCGCCGCTTTCCTACTCAAATTGTTTTTGAAGATTATACTCCAACAGAATTACTATCTATTTTTCAGCAACGAGTATCAAACCTACAGTGTTCAATTACGCCAGAACTTAAAACAAATTTACTAAAATTATTTAATCATTGCTACGAAACGCGCGATAAAAGCTTTGGAAATGCAGGGTTGGTTGAAAATCTCTTAAAAGACATGGATGAATTACGCAGTCAGCGAGTTATCGAAAAAAGGCTTAATCCTTTACAAGAACCTTTTCAAATAGTAGATTTACCATTGAAACATAGACAACAGGGTAAAGAAGACAAAGAAAATTTAGAGCAATTACTCCAAGAGCTAGACAACATGATTGGTCTAGACTCAGTTAAAAGAGTCATCAAAGGAATAATTAATAACCATTTAGCCAATCAACGATTAAAAGCTGCGGGACTGCAAGATACAGACGAAACAGAAACGCGACACATGTTGTTTTTGGGAAATCCTGGTACAGGCAAAACCACTGTAGCAAGGTTGATAGGGCGAATATTCAAAGCGTTAGGGTTATTACGCAAAGGGCAATTTGTAGAAGTTGACCGACGTAAATTAGTAGCGGGATATGTCGGACAAACTGCCGAAAAAACAGCACAAGCAATTGAATCTGCTTTAGATGGAGTTTTATTTATCGATGAAGCTTACGCTCTTAGTCGTAGCGAGTCAGGAAATGATTTTGGGCATGAAGCTATTGATACGTTAGTTCCAATGATGGAAAACTACCGCGACCGCTTAGTAGTTATTCTCGCTGGATATTCTCAGGAAATGGCGCCGTTTATAGAGGCAAACTCAGGAATCGCATCACGTATTGCTTACAATGTGGATTTTACTGATTACAGTAGTGAAGAAATGTGTAAGATTTTTCTTAGTATATGCCATAAAGACAAACGAATTTGCCCGGATAACATACAAATACATTTACAAAAAACCTTTGAAAATATGTATCAAAATCGCAATAAAAACTTTGGTAATGGACGCGAAGTCCGCAATATCTACGAAAAAATGGTAACAAACCTCAAAAATCGCATACTACAACATAATCTTGTCGGACAAGCAATGATAACATTCACGCTGGAAGATATTCCATTCAATATAGGGTGAGGAAGTAAGCAATGTTGCAATGTCCTATATGTCAAACAGAATATTTAGAAGGACTAGTAAATTGTTCTAACTGCGGTTGGGATTTAACGCCATACCCTTTTACATTTCAATTGCCTCAAGGTTTTATACAAAAGGAACAAGCAAAGTTAAATTGGGCAAAGGCAATGTGGAAACAAAGCCAAAATCAAGCAACGTTAACTCATTCAGAAGTAGAAGAACTACAAAACCAAATTTTACATCTAAAATCTCAACTTCAACAAATGGAAGCAAATATTACTTTAGCAACACAAGAAAAGCATAATTTAGAGAACCAATCACAACTGTCTCAAGACTCACTATTGCAATGGCTACCTGATTTAAATTTACAATTAGCTCAAGAACTAGCTCAAATACCTGATAAACATGAAGCTATAAAAAAAATAGATGAATTAATTCAATCTAATTACAATAATCAAATAAATTTTTATACAAATAATGGCTTAAAAATTATCAAATCAGCATTATTCAAAAATATATACAAGCATAAGCATATTGGGAAGTATTTGACAATAAGGGCAGTAGATGTACATCCACTCATCCAGATAAATTCAATTTTAAATGCGCGCCATGAATTAAAACTCAAAGGCATTATTAAACGAGATATAGACGGAGATACTTTATATGAATAATGATAATCAACGTATTAGTGTAGTTGTTGGCATTGATTTTGGCACTTCCCGCTCTGGGTATGCTTACGCCTTTATCGACGATAAAAAAATTATCGGTAAAACAGATTGGTCTGGCGCCCCCGCTCCATACCCAAAAACCTTAACCCAAATTTTGTATTCTCCTAACCGTACCGTCGAAGCTTGGGGTTTCGATGCCAAAAAGCGGTTAGCACAATTGCGTAACAATAAAACTGCTGCTGACTATCACTTTTTTCAAACCTTCAAAATGCAGTTGCGCGAAGCTAAGGAACGAAATGAGAATGGCCCTGTTATAACAAGCAACGGGAAGAAGTTTGCCGTACTCAACTTAATTACAGACTATTTAAGATTACTCAAAGACCTTGCACTTAAAGAAATCAAAGGCGCCACTGCTGGGTTTCTTAAAGACAGCGAAGTTCTTTGGTGTTTGACAATTCCTGCTATTTGGACTGATGCGGATAAACAATTAATGCGTCGCGCAGCACAACAAGCAGGTTTAATTGGTACTTCTGACTCAGAAGCAGAACGTCTATTATTAGTACTCGAACCTGAAGCTGCCGCACTTTACTGTCAAGAAAAAGATAAATCAGATTTAGAACCAGGTACACGTTTCATGATTGTTGACTGTGGAGGTGGGACAGTTGACATTACAGCGCATGAGGTAGTACGCGATAAGGGATTGCAAGAAATTGCTGAAGGTACAGGTGGCGCCTATGGCTCGACTTATGTAGACCGCAGCTTTAGAGAATACTTAGAAAAGAAACTCTCTCCTCAAGTCATTTCTCGTTTCCACGATGAAGAACCTCTTGACTATATAGAGATGATGGCAGACTGGGAAAGAACGAAATGTGATTTTAACCCGCAAACAAGTAATAGCGTCATTTATTTTCCCATCCGACCCAAGCTTTATAAGTTATTAACCAAAAACTACCCTCAAATTTTAGAAAAACTTGCTGATGACCAAGATGGAGAAGATAGTCATATTCTTCTTAGCAGTGAGACTATGAGCGCTATCTTCACACCTACTCTTAAAAGCTTAGTTGAAAAAGTAGAACAACAATTTGCCAAGCTGGGTAAACAAGGATGCGACATTATTTATTTAGTTGGAGGATTTTCTAAATCTCCCCTGTTGCGTCAGCTAATAAAGGATAAATTCGACAAGCGCGTTAAAAAAATTGTAATGCCTACAGAACCAGGCGCCGCAATTGTAGAAGGAGCAGTATCATTTGGAATAGACCCAAGAATTCGTACTCGCCGCAGTCGTTTAACTTATGGTTGCTGCACTTGTGTTGAATTTAATCCTGATTTAGACCCAAAAAGTAAAAGATTTTATTCGGAAGACCATCAAGAATGGTATTGCAATGACCGTTTTAGTCCCTTTGTTTTAGCTGGAGACAGCATAGCTAACGATGAAGCTGTCATACATAGCTTTTTCCCAATGGAACGTAATCAAACACAACTCGGATTCAGGTTTTATGCTACGAAAAAGCAGCGAGTTCGTTATACCGACGAATCAGGAGTTGAGCAAATAGGAGAATTGACAGTTGAAATGCCAAATACAAGCGGTGGACTTAATCGAGAAGTCGAAGTTGGTATGTACTTTGGTAAAACAGAAATCAAGATTGAAGCTAAAGATAAAACATCCGGCAAACAATACAGTACAAAGTTACGCTTCTCATCTACTTATTCCCCAGAAATCATTGGAGGTTAACATGCATCAAGAATTACCAGAGCAATTTACACAAGAGCAAGCAGCATTAAATGAGACTAACGAAGTAGTAAAACCCGAACACGCAAATAATCAACCAAGTATGGAAACAATTAATTATCAAACTATTACTGAAAATTTAGCAAAGATTTATGATTATCTTTATAAACTACACACTAACAATAGTATTTTTAATTTCCAAGATATTAATTTTATTCGTGTTAATATAGATAAAGCTATTAGACTAATTCATAGTTTCAAATGCGAAAAAGAACAGAATTTGCAACAAATTCAAAACTTTGCTGCAAATTGCAATTATTATCAACAAGAGATAGAAGCACTGAAATACGATTGTAATATTTTACATGAAAGAAACAAAAAACTTGAACGAGACATACAATTGCAAACGGCTTCTCGAATATGACAAGAAAATCAAATCTTAAAAGCTCAACATAGAGAACTTCTAGAAAAAAATACACATTTACAGAAAGAGCGCGATGCTCTTGTAAATGAACGTGGCAGCCTTTTGAGCGAATTAGCATCAGAAAGAAGAGATAAAACCACTACGTACATTGGTGGTGAAGATTCAATTCCACAACATCATTTATTATATCAAGAATTTAAACAAATAAAAGAACAAGATTTTAATAAAATTAGTAGCAATATTTTTCGCTATCTTAGTGAAACAGACCCATCTTTAAAAGAAAACCGTAAATAGGTAGTAGCAAAAATCAAATCTATCTTGTCAGAGCAAGTAATTATCAGCGTTATAAAATTATTTAATAACAATAGTAATATATCTTCTGAACACACTAATGCAATAAAGGCTGTCAAAGAAGCTCTTTACAATACTTTAAATATAAATAGTAATGCTTTAACTCAGGGTTTTGATAATGAAATAGAGAATTTAATTAAACAAGCAAACACACTAGCTAATGAAACAATCAATATTAGTGAAGATGGGTGGAGCGACCAACAGTATACCCAAGTTATTAAAAATATTAGCCTATTTATTTACAGTGAGCTAGGAATGTCTGAAGAATTCCTAATTCCAGAAGCAATACGTAATGAAACTGAAAATCTAGTTAAAAAAGGACTTGAGTTAGTGAAGAAAATTGCAAGTGCTGACCCACCTGGTGTTCTTTGGGTAGAAAAAGAGGGAACTGTCTTCAACTCAGATAGACATGAAGCGATGCTTGGATGTGAGGAAAGCGGGATAATTTTATTCACTGTTTACCCTGGCTATTTAGTAGGTAGTCGCGTTTTTGATAAAGCTGTGGTTTATACAGTTCCGGAAATATCATAATTTGTATATATTTGTAAAATACTAGAAAAATAATTATGGCTGGCTATAATATTGGTTTAGATTTTGGCACTACTAACTCAATTGTTTCTTATCTTACTGATAATGGTGAACTCGAAGCATTCCCATATCCGGCGCCTAATGGTACAAAATATATAGCTTCGTTTATTGCTTATCATCAAGATAATTTTATTGAAATAGGTTCTTCCGCACGTACAACTGCTGCTTATGACCAATCAGTAGAAACTTATGGTAACTTTAAAATGCGTTTGCCGTTACCTGAGTCAGAATTTTCGCAACACTTTCAAGTTAACCGTACTCCAATGAGCGTTACTACTGACTATCTACGAGAATTATTAATTTCTACAGAAAATCCTTATAGCTTTGTTCGTGAAAAAGGTAAAATCAACAATATAGTTGTCTCAGTCCCAGAAATTTGGCAACGAGATATTTATAATCTCGGTCGAGAACGTTTGCAAGAGTTAATCAAGAAAGAATTAGGGTTAGAAGAGCAATTAATTCAGCTAGTTAGTGAGCCAATAGCTGCTGCTGCCTATTATACCTGGGAGACGCAACGCCGCGCGAAGGAACAAGGTATTGAGCCTTTCGCTGGTAATTTACTTGTTTGCGACATGGGAGGTGGTACTTTTGATATAAGTCTTTGTCGTATTTATGGTGATAATAAAATTGAAGTTCTTTATTTTGATGGGCAAGGGGAAAAGGGTTTAGAGTCTGCTGGAGTTGCTTTTGACCGTGGAATTGTGCAAAAAGCTTATATCAAAAAGCACGGTCAACCCATTAATGAAACAAGTCAAGATTTTATTCAGTTACTCAAAGAATTTGAAAGCGTCAAAATTGGCAGTCATCTCCAAGCAACCAGAAAATTAACTAACTATTTAAATGCACCAGAAGATAAGGTTAATGATGAAGTTTATAAGTTTAGTGGATATACAATTACATTAGGAGAAGTGAACGAAATCTTTCAATGTATCGCTCAAGGCATTAATAAAGTTATTAAAAGAGTTAAAGACAATATTCAAGTATGTGAATGGAATATTGACCGTATTTTTATGGTCGGTGGCTTTTGCGAGTTTATTTTAGTACAGCGAGCAATTACTGATGCTTTGGCAATAGGCGCCTACGATTCGCGTATAGATAAAACGTTTAATATTACTAATAGTGCTTATGCTATTTCTTATGGAGCTTGTTTAATTGCAAACGGTTTAGTCAACCCAACTGAAAAATTCATTCATACAATTGGCATAGTTTTAGAAACTATTAATATCTATACGGGGGAGCGCGAAAGACCAGAAATTACCTTAATTCAAGGTGGTTCTAATTTAGATACATTAACACAGGTTAATTTGGCGCCGCAAGAAATAGTGCCATTAGGAGACAACATAGCAATTACTCTCTGGGTACAATTACAATCTCAAGGTAAAAAACATTATGAGTTATTACCAAATATGATTGAGTTACCAAATTACTCACCTGAGTCTAAATATTGTATTGGCATGAAAGTAGATCGCTCTCAAATTGCTTACCTAGCTATTCAAGAAACACGTACATTAAAACAAGTTGAATATAAATTAGGTAATTTGATATCAAAAATGTTTCCTGGTTATATTATTAACTTTCAAACTATCGGGTAAATACTAAAATATACTAATATTATGCAACCATTACAACGAGATATAGAAATAATAGCGACATTACTTACACAATTAAAGCAAAGTCAAAGTCTCACTGAATTTGAAACCATTAAATTACCATTTGAATTAGTGCAAGCTATGCTACCACTTTGGAATAGCTTCGACTCACAAACATTGCAAAACTTAGCTAATACAGATGTAGATGCTTTAGAAGCTTGGGCAATAGCACTATCACAAACTCTCAACACCCAATTAGAAACTCTTGACTCTTGGTTGCCACATCTCACAACTTTACCTATACCAGTCACGCTTAAGCAAAAAATAAATGACCGTATCAAATCAATTGCACAAACTATTAACAATAAATCTGAATTACTTTCATCATCAAAACAGCTATTACAGTTAGAAGAAGAACTTTATGAAAAAGCTCAAGAATTTGAAGCATTAAAGAATAAAGTTAAAAATCTGCAAGTCATTAAAAATGAACTCCAAGATACTAACCTTGAAAAGTTACAACAAGATATCTTAATTAAATCAACTACTCTAAAACCACAATATATAATTCTCAAAGATTTACAACAAAAAAAAGCTGATTTAGACGAGCAAATCAACGCACTGCAATTACAACAAACTACTCTCTCCGAAGAAATTAACTATTGGCAATCTCGTCAAAATCGTTTGGAAAATAACATCACAAGCTCTGTTTCTGAATTAATAACCTTGACTCAATCACAGCGACAACGTTTATCAGAAGCTTTATCTCAAGAATTAGGCGCCTTAGAAGCACAGCAACAATCTTACCATCAAGTTCAGCAGCAACTACAAAAAGCCAAAGAAGATTTTCAGAAATATCAAACTGAAACACAAGAAACTTTAATGACAATTAATACTCATTATCAACACAATCAAGAATTAGCAACTCTGTTACCTATAAACTGTGAAAAAGTCAATAGTTTAATTGAGAACATCAAACAAACATTAACAGAAATTGACAAAGAACTAGCTGACGCTCATCGCAAACACGAACAAACTCAACAAAGAAAACCTATATTTTTCTAATTATGATACTTAATATTGCAGAAATTTGCCCCGCAACTCATACCCTTGGCCCAGGTCAGAGATTTGTAATTTGGGTACAAGGATGTTGCTTTAACTGTCCCGGTTGCATTTCCCCAAATTGGATTCCTCAAAAACAAGCAACTTTAGTAGACCCCCTAAAACTAGCGAATTACATCCTCTCAATTCCCGGTACAGAAGGTTTAACAGTATCCGGTGGAGAGCCAATGCTACAAGCACCTGCATTGAATCAACTATTTACCTATTTACGTCAACGTTCTAATTTTTCGATAATTTGCTTCTCTGGTTTTACCTTAGAACAGCTACATGCTAAATGCGACCCTGCTATCAATCAAGTTCTTTCCTTAATTGATGTCCTTATAGACGGACAATATATGTCAGAACTTAATGACAATAAAGGTACACGCGGTTCTTCTAATCAAATTGTACATTTTTTAAGTGGGCGCCACGCTTCAGAAGCTAACCTTTTCACCGAGCGTAAAAGGGATGTAGAAATTCACATGCGAGATGACTCCGCTTTAATGGTAGGTGTACCACCAATTAATTTCCCTGAACATTTCAAAAAAGCAGTTAATTTTACCACTCCTAAAGTTTCCTCTACCAATTGATGATTCAGACTGGTAAGATTTTTTGTGTGGTTCTGGTGCTGTATAAAACACTGCCTTACCAAATTGTACATTTTAAAGATGACGGCGCCTGTCTTCAAGGTTGTAGTAGCCAAATATAGGATAAAACTAAGGTGCTATATACTATAGTTATATAAGGTATTGCATATCAGTATGGTTGTTTTCTTCACTTGGACATCAAAGATAACAAAATTTGGCTACAACATAATGGTACAGAAATTGAAGTTACAGAAGACCTGGTAAATATGGGTGTTCCTAAGCAAGATATTGTAATTGGCTTTCATTCTCCGTTTTAACGGCAGTTTACAGAGTATGCAGTAGGTTAAGACAAGCTGTCAATAAATCTCTCTTTCTCTGTGTCTCCGTGTCTGTGTGGTAAAAATCATACTTGAAATTTTGATCCCCCCAACCCCCCTTGATAAGGGGGGCTAAGAGTTGAGATTTATTAGTTTAGAAAGCTATAATTTATTTCCTTCCTTGTCCCCCCCTTCCACGCGGGGGGTTAGGGGGGATTCTATAGTATCAATTAGTTTTTTTTTGTGAAGTATAGATACAGTGCCATTAAGGCATAAATCAATATTATAAAAATTTTTTCATCATTTGTTTACGTATATATACGCAAATCTTAACTTTTGCTTAATTTTGTCTGCCTACATCTTTAACTTTCGTGTGTCAATTTGAGTTATATAACGCTTTCGTAACAATCCGTTACAAAAGTCTTTCCCTGGTTATAAGCAGTTTTGACGGTTGTGGCTAATTTATTTACTTACCAGTAGAAAGAATATGGCAAATAATCACGTAATTTTTATCCATCCTGATGGTACTAGTCCGGCGCATTATGCTCTCGCGCGTTTTGTTGATAAAGGCCCCGATGGCAGATTGAACTGGGATAAGTTAGACGAAGCGCGCGTCTACTTAGGACACATGCAAGACCAGTTAACGGGCACATCAAATGGCGGCGCCGTTACTCACGCTACAGGTACAAAAGTTCATGCTGAGTCTTTCGGGTTAGAAGAAGATAATCAAACTCCTACTACTGCGCTTTCTGGTAAACAGCAAACTATTATGCAAGAAGCTGTTGCCTCAAATAAGGTGACTGCTTTAATTAACTCTGGTTTTATTGCTGAACCTGGTACTGGCGCCTTCGTTGCAAAAGTGGCGCCACCAGATACTTCCGCACGTTCTGCACCACGCAATAATCTGGCTGAAATCACTCGTCAAGCTATTGAGTCGGGTGTGAATTTCATCATGGGTGGTGGTGAATTGCATATGCTACCCGTTGGTACTACTGGGCGCCACGTCACTGCTGCTATTGATACTCAGTTCAGTACTGGTGATGCTGCAATTCAGAATCGTCCAGCTACTAACTTGATAGATTTAGCTAAGAGTCTCGGTTATACAGTTGTATATACACGCGATGAATTAAACGCATTACTCAATACTCCTAACCCACCTCAAAAAGTATTAGGTGTATTCGCAGCTATTCATACCTTTAACGACCGTTCCGAAGAAAGTCTAGCAGCATCGAATACTCCTTTTTATGTAGAAACGGCGCCTACTGTTGGCGAAATGTTGGCTGTATCTCAAAAACTAATGGAGGTACACCCTAACTTCAAGAATGGTTCATTTACAGTACTCGAAGAAGAAGGTACTGATAACTTTGGTAACGTTAATAATGCGGCTGGAACTTTAGAAGCCTTACGCCGTGCCGATGGTGCAATTGGTGTAGCGTTAGAGTTTTCAGAGAAGTATAAAAATACTCTGATTGTTACTGCTGCGGACAGTGACGGTGGTGGTCTACAAATTAATGACCCATTAGCAACAGATAGAAATGTTGGAACATTAACTACTAACCCAACTAATGTCAGTGGACTACCTGCTGCATTTGCAAATCCCTTAGATGGAACTACTGGACGCGGAACTTTACCCTTCACTTCGGCGCCAGATGCAAGCGGTAATTCATTCAATTTTGGTGTAGGTTGGGTTGGAACTCCAGATTTTCCAGGTTCAATTGTTGCTAAAGCACACGGTTTAAATGCCGAAAAATGGAATGCCACAGTAGATAATACTGATGTATACCGTTTGATGTACGAAACCCTGTTTGAAACAGATTTACCCGACCGTCCTGTTCCACAACCAGAACAGGCGCCTGCTGCTACAGAAAAAACTGGTAATGTTATATTTATCCACCCAGATGGTCATAGTCCTTCAATATTCGGTGCCGCACGATTTGAAAGTGTTGGCCCAGATGGGCGCCTTAACTGGGATATGATGAGTGACACTGGTGTATATTTAGGACACCTAACCGACCAATTAACAGGTAGTTCAGATGGTAGCGGCGTAGTTCATGCCAACGGTGTTAAAGTATACCAAGATTCCTATGGGTTGAATGAAGATGGTAGTCGGGTAACACCATTTTCTGGAAAAGTTGGTTCAACAATTCTTGAAGAAGCGCGTGATTCAGGTAAAGCTGTTGCGATAATTAATTCGGGTACAATGAACGAACCTGGTTCAGGAGCATTTGCCGCAGAAGTTGATACCCGCAGCAATAATACTGAAATTGTTCGTCAAATTATTCTCGAATCTGGCGCCCAAGTAATAATGGCAGGTGGAGAACGCTGGATGTTACCTACAGGAGTTGCAGGTAAATTTGGCGGTTCATTAAACCAAACTGGAGCTAGAACCGACGGTTTAAACTTAATTTTAGAAGCTGAAAAACGCGGTTATCGAGTTGTTTATAGCAAAGACGAACTTAATACAGTTCAAGCAGGTGAGAAAATATTAGGTGTATTTGCTTGGGAAGACACCTATAACGCGCGTAGCGAAGAAGCGAACGCAGCACGAGGACTTGGAACTTACGGACAACCAGGAAATTTAAATCCTCCTACCGTTGCAGATATGCTCGCTGGCGCCTTAAAGTCAATATCGAGTGACCCCGATGGCTTCTTCGTTGTATTAGAAGAAGAAGGAACCGATAACTTTGCAAACTCCAACAATGCACGCGGAACCATAGACGCAGCACTAAGAGCAGATGCGGCAATTGGTGTAGCAATGGATTTCATTCGCAACCAAGACCCCAACACTTTATTAATAACTGCTGCTGATAGTGAAGCGGGTGGTTTACAAGTATATCAACCCACACCTTTGTCACCTGGATATGCCAACACACCATTAACCACAGCACCAACAATTCCTGTTAACCCAACAACAGGCGCCCCATTACAAAACCCACTCGACGGACAAAACGGAAGAACGGCGCCTTGGACTGCATTCAACGCTCAACCAAGTTTAGATGGGCCAATGGGTAACTTTGGAGTTGGTTGGGTAGGAACACCAGACTTCCCAGGCAGTATAGTCAGCAAAACCTACGGGATGAACGCTGATAAACTACCAAGCACCCTCGACAACACAGAAATCTACAAGCAAATGTACCAAACGTTATTTGGGCAATTAGGCGACCCAAGTGCAATAAACGGTACAGAGGGAGATGATAAACTTTACGGTACAGATGCGGCAGATGTATTTATAGGTAAAAGTGGTAAAGATACCTTCTTTGCGGGTGAAGGAAATAATCGCGTGTATGTTGGAGTTGGCGATAGCATCGTATACACTGGTGCTGGTGACGACGTAATTAGTACCGACGATGGCAACCAACAAATATACGCAGGTGAAGGTTTTAACCGCATTGCTACCGGACGTGGCAACAGTGTTATCTACAGCGGCGCGGGTAGCGATATTATCAGCGCTTTGGGCGGTAACAATACTGTGTATGCTTCTGAAGGTGACAACTTGGTGCGTGCAGGCAATGGTGACAATTTAATATATG
>NZ_MRCD01000096.1:0-12740 GCF_001904745.1 Calothrix sp. HK-06 | reverse complement strand
GCAGTACTTTGGGCGCCAATAGTATACTATCAGTTAGCATCAGCGGAGACGATACCCTAGTAACCGCAGGTGATGACCTACTAGCAACCTTAAAATGGGCAAAGCTAGATAGAATTCAAGTAGTATAATCATTCCTCTTGTATTCTTGTGGAGCGGGCATCCCTGCCCGCCCTCAGCATTTTTTACCACAGAGACACAGAGAAATTAAAGAGAGATTAAATAAGATTTTCATCTTGAACTTGTTTACCAAAGAGATAACAGCTGATATTTACTCACTGATGTAGGCACATCTAACCAATCTGGCGCCGAGCTTCAATTCTAACCAGTGCATCAACCCCCATCGCATCACCAACATGCCAAGTTGCATCTATTTGGGCAATCTCCTGTAACTTATCCTTAATAATCAAAGCTTGCTTTGAGTTTATGTGTCTTGTTCCAGTAAATGCTATTTCCATATATGACCTTACTATTGTACTTACCATTTTATAATACAAAAACATTTAAATAGTATATAGCAACTACTAGTTACAGTAAAATTTTATATTTAATACATGAGTATTGTTATAAGGCGCTTAAACACTCCAAAGCTAAAGCGACTAAAAATATTCGTGTATGTATAAAAAAATCGGCATATTCTCAAATTACAACTATGGTGAAATTACTAAAATCCTTGTATTAAAAGCATAAAACTTATTATTTGTGTATGTAGAAGTGTTGCTTGGTAAGTATCTGTACGAATATTATCATTATTAGTAGTCTCTTTTAAAAAACGCTCAGGTATAAATGAATAATTAATTTTATCGCCGTAGTTACGACGAGACTTACGGTAGGGTCTGGGTTTTTGTAAGGTATGTATAAAGCCGAGTCATGACGCATTTTACAAATTAGCTGTAAACCTAAATGCCGAGCCGTTACTACAGCCATATTATTTCCAAAATAGCCATCCATTACTAAATAAGTTAATGGTAAAAATTTACTGATTTTTTTGAGTAAATCTTGAACCATACTACGAATACGTAGAAAGTCTGAGTTCCACTCATAGCCAGTATTGCTGGTATAATTCGACTCCAGCGTCTCAAAGTTGTTCTTTTCGTATATCGTTGTAAGCATTCCAGTAGTGCTAATATATTTGGCATGGAGGTACTGTTGATGCAGCTAGCCCTGGCGAAGGACAAGGAGCCACATTTACAGTTAGGTTCCTCTTGATGGCTTTTACAGCAGCCTCAGAGCCAGAAATTTCTACTACTGCTCAATCAGTTGACTTTAGCTAACTGCGGATTTTAGTGGTAGATGACGAGGAGGATATGCGGGATTTGGTAAAGTTGATTTTGGAACAACAGGGAGCGCAAGTTACAGCTGCCACAATTGCTGCTGAGGTGCTGATGTTGTTTGATCGCCAACCGCCTGATGTTATTATCAGTGACATCGGAATGCCAGATATGGATGGCTGGCTATATGCTGATGCAGCAAATTCGTAAGCGATCGCCACAGCAGGGTGGACTTATTTGTGCAATCGCTCTGACAGCTTATCCTGGAGAACATAACCAACGGCAAGCTCTCAACGTCGGCTTCCACAAGCATATTCGCAAACCTGTTGAGCCAGAAACATTGGTCAATGTCATCTCAAGACTAATATATTGAGGGAAAGTATAGTAAATACTTATTAAATATCTAATAAATATCTAAATAATGTTAAATAAATATCTAATAATTGTTAAATAAATATCTAATTTTCATTTTTTCCTATAAACCTAGTTTTCATGGTATGCACGACTTTATAGTTAATTTGTTTAGCGGAGGCTCATTTATTCCTCATGGTCATTGCTACCTGTGGAAGCCAGGGTTAGTTTGGTTGCATTTAATTTCTGATGCGATTATTGCGCTTGCTTACTATTCGATTCCCTTAACGTTGTTTTACTTCGTCCGCAAGCGGCAAGATTTACCTTTCTACTGGATATTTTTGTTATTCGGAGCTTTTATTATCTCCTGTGGCACGACGCACATTGCCGAGATATGGACACTCTGGCATCCTACCTATTGGCTATCCGGTATTATCAAAGGTGTAACTGCTATCGTTTCATTGTTTACAGCGATAGAACTCGTGCCGCTAGTTCCTAAAGCACTAGCTCTACCTAGTCCGCTCCAATTAAGTCAAGCAAACAAGGCATTACATACACAAATTGAGGAACGCCTGCTAGTTGAGAATGAACTAAGACGGCTTCAAGAAGAACTTGAGCAGCGCGTACAGAGACGAACTGCTGAACTAGTAAAAGTTAACCAGCACTTACAACAAGAAATTGATGAGCGTCATCGGGCTGAAACTGCGTTAATAGTTAGTCGTGAGCGGTTGGTTTTGGCACAACAAGTTGGCAAAATTGGCACCTGTGAATGGAATGTCCAAACTGGAGAATTGATCTGGACAGAAGAGATGGAAGCCTTATTTGGGCTTGCACCTGGAAGTTTTGAGGGTAGCTATGAGCATTGGTTAAAACGATTACACCCAGACGATCGCCCTGGCGCCGATCTTGCTGCACGACGCACTGCTACACAAGGAGCCGACTTCGACACCGAATTCCGAATAATCCTTCCTGATGGAAGGATTCGCTGGGCCGCTGCTAGGGCAAAGATTTTTTATGATGATGCAGGCAAACCCGATCGTTTGGTTGGGGTTAATATGGATATCACGGATCGCAAACAGGCAGAGAAGGCATTGCAGCAACGTGAAGCAGAACTTCGTTTAGTAACCAATGCCATCCCCGCCTTGATATCCTTTGTCGATTCAGACCAACGTTACCGCTTCAACAATGAGGCATATGAAGCATGGTTTGGACATTCGGCAACGGAAGCCTATGGCAAGCACCTGCGAGATGTGTTAGGTGAAGTTGCCTATCAAGAGATTCGTCCCTATGTTGAGGAAGTTCTGGCAGGGCAGCAAGTAAGCTATGAGAGCCAGTTGCGTTATAAAGATGGGACAACCCGTTATATCAATGCGACGTATGTGCCCCGGTTCAATAGCCAGGGAGTTGTTGAAGGGTTTGTGGCACTGGTCGGTGATATCGGCGATCGTAAACGGGCAGAAGCCGAACGGGAACAACTGCTGTTGCGCTCACAAGCCGCCTGTGAGCAAGCAGAAGCAGCCAACCGCATTAAAGATGAGTTTTTAGCCGTGTTGTCCCATGAGTTGCGATCGCCTCTAAACCCAATTCTGGGTTGGACGAAGTTGTTACAATCCTGTACCCTTGACGAGCAAAAGACGAAGTACGCCCTGGCAACAATTGAACGCAATGTCAACTTGCAAACGCTACTGATTGGAGATTTGCTCGATGTTTCCCGCATCCTGCAAGGCAAACTAAATCTTAACATTGGTTCGGTTGATTTGGCTACAACGATTACGGCAGCAATGGAAACAGTGCGTCTAGCCGCCCAAGCCAAGTCCATTCAAATTCAAACGGTGCTTAATGACACAATGGGAAAGGTTGCAGGAGATTCCGACCGACTTCAGCAAATTATCTGGAATTTGCTCACCAATGCCGTTAAGTTTACGCCTGAAGGGGGGCGGGTAGATGTGCGACTCTCACAGGTAGGATGTTATGCCCAGATCGTGGTTAGCGACACGGGCAAGGGCATCAATCCCAACTTTTTACCTTATGTGTTTGACCATTTCCGTCAAGAAGATGGTGCCACAACCCGAAAATTTGGCGGGTTAGGACTAGGGTTGGCAATTGTCCGCTATCTTACAGAATTACACGGCGGCACGGTGACAGCCCAAAGCTTGGGCGAAGGGCAGGGAGCAACTTTCACACTCAGGCTACCGCTAATGAAGGAAGGTGCTGGATTACACAACGAACCGAGTCCCAATTCATCAACCCATGAGCTTGCCACTTCAGCGCTTGCAGGGCTGAAAATCTTAGTTGTGGATGATGACGCAGATAACCGCGACTATCTCAGCTTTGTGTTGGAAGAAACTGGTGCCAATGTCATTTTAGCTGCATCCGCAGATGAAGCACTGAAACTATTAGTGCTATCAAATCCAGACATTTTAGTTAGTGACATCGGGATGCCAGATATGGATGGGTATACTTTGATACGACAGGTGCGCTCGCTGCCATCCGAGCAAGGTGGACAAATTCCGGCGATCGCCTTGACTGCCTATGCGGGAGAAATGAACCAGCAACAAGCACTTGCCGCTGGGTTTGAACAGCATCTTTGTAAACCTGTCGAGCCAGAACAATTGCTTCGGACAATCACTTCGTTGCTTTTCGCTGACCTGGACAGGCGCCCTTGAACCCGATAATAATAGTATTATTTCCGTTGTATTTTTAGCCTTCTACTCGCCCATCGGTTCAAAGTTGATGACTGAAACTTCCCCTAAACCCAATGCGACAACCGCTCCTTTACCTGCAAATGAGGTAGGGCGCTTAGAGGCACTGCGTCGATACAACATTTTCGGCACCCCACCAGAAGCTGCTTTTGATCGCATCACTTCCTTGGCAGCGCGTTTATTTAATGTGCCGATCACCCTGGTTTCCCTAATTGATGAATCGAGAGGCTGGTTTAAATCTTCCTATGGCTTTGATATGCGCGAGGTGCAGCGAGATGCCACTATTTGCAGTTTTGCGCTGTTATCTAATGAGGTATTAGTCATTCCTGACACCAGGCTAGACAATCGCCTCGTCTGTAATCCATTTGTACAAAATGAACCAGCCCTACGGTTTTATGCTGGTGCGCCATTACTGACCCAAGATGGCTTCAACCTAGGTACTCTTTGTTTGTTAGATACGAAACCGCGTGAAGTTTTCAGCGATGATCAAAAAGCTGTCCTGGCGGATCTTGCGGCAATGGTAATGGATGAATTAGAACTGCGACTGGTAGCCCGTAAAATTGCTCAAATCGATGCAGCATTGCTAGAAGTGACTCAAGGCGTTTCTGCTGCGACAGGTGAAGCATTTTTCTCTGCTTTGGTGCAGCATTTGCTCAAAGTGCTGGGGGTTGATTATGCCTATATTGGTTTAGTAGACGAAAATAAGCAGGAAAAAATCCGGACGATTGCGGTCGGCACCAAGGGGCAGATCATTGACAACTTTGAATACCTGCTGAATGATACCCCCTGCCAGGAAGTACTCCAGAAACGAAAATTGTGCTGCTATCCCCATCAAGTCCAAGCTTTGTTTCCCAAGGCGCCTCTTTTAGAACCTCTAAACGTAGAAAGTTATGTAGCGGTTCCGTTTTTTGACTCTGCGGGTGTACCACTGGGCTTACTGAGCGTGATGGATGGCAAGGTTTTGACAAATGTTCAACTGGTAGAATCCTTATTAACAATTTTTGCCCTACGCATTGCCACTGAACTGGAGCGGCAGCAAACAGAAACAGCACGGCAACAAGCTCAGTATGAGTTGGAGCGCTTAGTTGAACAACGAACGGCTGAATTATCCCAAGCAAACAAATTACTCCAGTCGGAAATTACGGAGCGGCAGCAAGCCCAAGCAGCCCTGGAAAAAGAACAGGAGTTACTTAAAGTGCTGCTTGATAATATCCAGGCAGGAATCGTAGCCTGTAATGCCGAGGGAATTCTGACCTTATTTAATCGAGTAGCACGAGAATTTCATGGCTTGTCGGAGCAACCATTGCCACCCGAAGAGTGGGCAAAGTACTACGACCTGTATTTGCCCGATGGCAAAACGCTGATACCCAAAAAGGATATCCCGCTATTTCGAGCGTTACAGGGACAGACAGTCGAGAATTTTGAAATGGTGATTGCGCCCAAACATGGAAGGGCAAAGTCGCTGCTTGCCAGTGGACAGGCGATTACCGATAGCCAGGGCAAAAAACAAGGGGCTGTCGTCGTGATGCATGACATTAGCGAGCGCAAGCAGGCAGAAGCTGAACGCGCCCAATTGATGCGGCAGCAAGTTCAAGAGCAAACTGCGCGTTTAGAAGCAGAAGCAGATCAGCGTCGATCTGCATTTCTCGCAGAAGTTAGTACAGTACTGGCATCCTCATTGGATTATGAATGTACTTTGGCAAGTGTTGCCAATCTAGTAGTGCCCTTCTTTGCGGACTGGTGCGCGATCGACCTGCTGCAAGACAATCAATTTATTCATCGGGTTGCAGTAGCTCACCGCGATCCAACAAAAGTGGAATTGGGCTGGGAAATTCATCGCCAATATCCTAGGCAAATCGACGGGACGGAAGGAGTGCCCAAGGTGCTGCGAACTGGGAAAGCCGAAATGGCGGCTGAAATTCCAGATGCCGCATTGGAGATGGTAGCTCAAGACGCGCTCCATTTGCAAACCTTACGCGAATTGGGCTTAAAGTCAGGTATTATCTCACCGTTGATTGCTCGCGGGCAGATTTTAGGGACAATTTCGTTTATCACGGCTGAATCCAACCGCCGTTATAGTCAGGCGGATCTAGGTTTGGCAGAAGACATCGCCCATCGTGCTGCGCTCGCCATTGATAATGCTCGCCTCTACCAAGAAGCACAGCAGTCGCAACAAGCCGCAGAGCAATCTGCAGAGCATATTGCCCGCCTTCAATCTGTGACAGCTGCTTTTTCCGAATCACTAACTCCCTTCCAGGTGGCGGATGTGATTGTAGATCAAGGAATTGCGGCTCTAGGTGCTAACTTTGCCCTGGTTGCCTTATTGAATGAGGCTGGCACTGAACTCGAAGTCATCCGAAACGTGGGCTGTGAACCCGACCAAATGAACGGTTGGCAGCGTTTTTCCCTCAATGCGTCTGTGCCTTTGGCAGAAGCCGTGCGAACTGGACAGCCCATTTGGGCAGAACCATCACAAATACGAGCTATCCGCTATCCGCACCTAAGCGAACGCTATAAGCAGTACCCCTTTGATGCTTGGATTTCCATTCCCCTAATGGTTGAAGGTCGGGCAATCGGAGGCATGTCCTTCGGTTTCATTGAGCCGCAACAGTTGGATGGGAAACAGCAAGTGTTTATCTTATCATTGGCACAACAATGTGCCCAAGCCATCGTCCGTACTCGCCTCTACGAAGCAGAGCGAACAGCAAGAAGTGCAGCAGAAGCAGCCAACCGGGTCAAAGATGAATTCTTAGCGGTGTTGTCTCATGAATTACGAACGCCACTTAATCCCATTCTTGGTTGGTCAAAATTGCTTCGTACTGGAAAATTAGATGCTACAAAAACAGATTATGCCTTAGAAACAATTGAGCGCAACGCTAAACTCCAAACCCAACTAATTGAGGATCTTTTAGATGTCTCGCGCATTTTGCAAGGCAAGCTCAGTCTCAACATGGCTCCTGTCAATTTGGTGCCAACGATTGAAGCGGCTATTGAAACTGTGCAGTTAGCTGCTCAAGCCAAGTCAATTCAGATTGAGACTGTGTTTGACCTTAATGTTGGGCAAGTTTTGGGTGATTCTGCTCGGTTACAACAAGTGGTTTGGAATCTACTTATCAACGCCGTAAAATTCACTCCTTTAGGCGGACGGGTCGAAATTCGGCTAGGGTGCATTGACTCGCAGGTTAAAATTAGAGTCAGCGACACGGGTCGAGGTATTGATCCTAACTTTTTGCCGCACGTGTTCGAGTACTTTCGGCAAGCAGATGGGACGACAACTAGGAAATTTGGCGGGCTGGGACTTGGATTGGCAATCGTCCGTCACTTGGTCGAACTGCATGGAGGTACTGTTTATGCAGAGAGTCCTGGCGAGGAATTAGGCGCCACGTTTACGGTTAAATTACCGTTAATAACCGTTGTTAGGAAGACAACTCAGGACAACGTGCCTTCTGTTAACACCTTTGATTTTAGCCAACTACAAATTCTCATAGTTGATGATGAAGCTGACATGCGAGAGTTGGTACTCACAATTTTAGAACAGTATGGGGCACAGGTGAGGGTTGCAGCATCTGCTGCTGAAGTATTAGCCCAGCTGGATATTTTCCAGCCAAACTTGCTAATTAGCGATATTGGGATGCCTAATACCGATGGTTATATGCTGATACGGCAAATCAGGGATAGATTGCCCGAACAAGGAGGATTAATTCCAGCTATTGCTCTGACTGCCTATGCCAAAGAATACGATCAGCAACAAGCCCTGGAAGCAGGATTTCAACAGCATGTGCCTAAACCCGTTGAACCTGAAGAATTAGTCAAGGCCATTTCAAAGCTTTTGAGGACACAAGCGAACCGTTAAAAACGGTGGCTACAGTTTGAACCCATATTCCACACCCTAGGCGCCACATGGTGACAAATTGCATTTAAATACTATTTAGTCGCATTGAATTTACCTTTTGCTAATTTCTGTAGCTACTTGCTTTAAACAAATGTAATTTTTTATACTGATATAGTATGTCAATATTCTCTCATCTGTCTTAATGTTTGCTGGTAAAAATAACTTTGGTACTAACAGTCCAGACCGTTCTTTATGATCTGCGAATTCAGGATAACGAGATAGAAATTTGTCTTTTTTAAGCATATTAGGGTGAAATTTTGGTATAAAACCATTAGCCCTAAAATCATTACGAAAGTTAGTCCTTTGCTTAAATTGATAGCATGTTTTATATTAATTACTGTGGAATAAGGTTTACATGAATGGGGACTTTGGTATCCTGATAAATTTACATAACTTATACTGGATTTTATTTGTCAACTTGAGCAATATTCATACAGTCACCTCTGTGACTGATTTCTACCTTTTCATCAATATCAAGGCGCCTATGAGAATAAGTTTTTAAGTATTTATACTTATTTTCGCTCTTAATTCGAGTCCAGCGATTGATAATCATTATATAAATAACCGGAACGATTATCGGTGCCTAGCTCATTACAAAGAACTGCCGCCACCTCTATTTGGGTAAAGAGAGATTACTATGATATTTATAGAAAATGATCTAGCTTTATTTACACCAATATCATGACCCATTTTGGCATTATTAGTCCTGGTGCAGGGGGAGTCAGTCGTGCAGCTGATATTATCGAACAGGCTGTATCCACAGTTACTATCTATCCTGTTTAGGCGCTGATTCAATTAACTTGTTTTAGTTGTAGTCTGTAAATCACAAAGTTTCAAGTTTTTTACAACATAGCATTCATCACGATTTTCCCATTGTTTCTCCAGCCTATTATAAATCTGCATTTTCTGTCTATTTGATAAATTATCTAAGTCAGTTGAAACTTCAAAATCATTCCTTTGAGTGTTAAAATTAAACACAACAAAACATAGAATATAGTCTTCATGTGTGATAATTCCTTCTATAACTAGGATATCTAAATAAATAACTAACTTTTCATCTTTGTCTAATATATGTACTTTCCATTCTGAAGGATTAGTATCATATCTTTTTTTATCAGCCCATTTTAGTTGAACTATCATTTTGAGTTTCAGCTAAATAATACAGTAAAAATACCAAGCTCAAACTAGTATCTCTACAGTATTTATACGTAATTTAGGCTATTTTAATAATTTGTTTTAAAAAAATGAGCGAGTGCTGATGATAAAGGCGCCGATCAACTGCCGTTACGCTGTTACCATCTTTATACAGCTATAGAGTGATATATAATCCCTTCAGATTGACCTATACCCCACTTATTTAATTTCTACTTGTGATAGTTCTTCATTGCGATCGATACTCAAAAATAAAAATTAGCGGCATCTAGAAAGCAATTTTAGTCACTCGTCAGTAGTTTCATGTAATAAAGGCACTATATCGGTATCTGGAATTGCATTATTAACCAAAATTGCCGTTGCCTGTGGCACGACCATTCCCAGCAGCGTTCCTAACATCCCTATTGCTAAAACTTGAAGAGGCGCCTAATAAGTAGTCAGACAAAATTAATTACACAAAAATGGGCTTGAAACATTTATCCAGCCTATAACTCAAGGTGTAATTATTTCTGTCCAGGTACTTAGTCAGGTTAAATTGAAACAACGCTTTTTATCCAGTGCCTACGACTTTTTTTATTTTGCCTGTTGAGCTTGTACAATTGCCTGTTGTAAAGTCTCACGGACCCGATTTAAGGCGCCTTCCAGCACAATCGTCATTTGTTTAGCTTCAGAGATGTCTCCGAGATCAATTGCTTCTCGAACTCCTGCAAGAGGTATGGCATTATACCCACTATTATAACCAGGCGCATAGATTTGATGACGATACCAGGGATGCCTCGGCAATCCGTTTTGGTCGAGGAATGCTGACTCTGCTTTTATTAGTAAATTGTTTAATCGGGATAGAGCTGGGTTTGGTTTCCAGTCTACATCACTTGTTGCAAGTCGGGCAATTTCTGCATTCAACTTTTGAGCCGTTGTTTTTAGTTCAGCATTAGCAGCGCGAATTTTATCTATATCTAATGCAACTTTTTGCTGCTCAACTACCTTTGCTAGCCCATCTATATAATGGTCAATCGTTTCTGAATAACTAGCATAATCAAATGGCAAAATCTTAGCATCTGCCATCCGCAGTAAAAATAGTGATACTAACTCGGTCAGTTTTTGACCATAAGCAACACCAGGGTCACCATAATTTTGGAAAAACCAGTAGCTATCGTAACGCGAATGATAGGCGCCATATGGGTCAGCAAATCCAAATTCGAGCGAGGGAATGCCGAGGTGATGCAAAAACACCATAAAGTCACTACCAGCACCTAGCCCACTTAGACGCACTTGTTGCATACCGTTAACAGTAACAGTATTATTCTTTTGGGATTGCTGCCACGCCGAAAAAATACTCTTATCACTTTTAGGCATTTGCACTTCCTTTGTAATTTGGTTGAGCAAAGGTTGGAGTGAAGCAACACCACTGCCATAAAAGTTGCCAGCTATATAAAATTCCCGGTTTAAATAAACGACAAGATTCTCTTTAAGCGCGTTTTGAAATTCTTCACCGTATTCAGTAGAGCCAATCATTCCATATTCTTCGGCATCCCAAGACGCGATAGCAATTGAACGTTGTGGTCGATGTCCCTGTTTCGCAACCGAGCCAATTATCCGAGCAGTTTCTAGCAATGAGGAAGCACCTGCAACTGGGTCATTTGCACCAAAACCCCAGGCATCTCGATGGCTACCAACCATAACAATTTTTTCTGGTTCTGACTTTCCTCGGAGAATCCCAATCACATTTACTATCGGACGCACAGACCAATCTGACTGCAACTGCATCCTAACAACAGCAGCATTATTACCAATATGGTAGGTGATTGATAAACCTCCTTGCCAATCAGGAGGCGCCACCTCACCATTCAAATTCCTTAATATTGGCAGGGCATCACCATAAGAAATTGGCAAAACGGGAATTTTTTCTAACGTCACTGCTTTTGACTTTGGGAGACGCTCAACACCGGGCTTAGATGGTTGCATTGGAGTAAGCGGGTCGCCTGGATATTTTAGTATATCTAAAACAGAACCTAGTTGCACTCCAAATTCTGGGCGCCATTTGCCCTCTGGAATTACCTTACCTTTGACATAACCATCGTCTGCTGAGTCGGAATAAAGTAAACATCCAACCGCTCCGCGCTCTTTTGCCAATCTTGATTTGACTCCACGCCAACTTTTACCATAACGAGCAATAACTATTTTACCCTTAACGGAAATACCCATCGAATCAAGTACAACGTAATCTTGAGGTAATCCGTAATTCACATAAACTACTGGTGCCGTAACATCACCATCAGCTGCATAAGCATTGAACGGTGGTAATAAAGCTTGATTAGATGAATCAGCATCGGGTTGAATTGGCGGTTCATTCAACTTTAAATTGTATGACTCTGGTTGAAGCAGTGTTACCGCGCGTTTAATTGGGCGTGGTAACAAAACTTGATAACGATTAAAGATTACTTCATCGAAACCATATTGTCGCAGTCGTTTTGCGTAATATTGGGCAGTATTAATATTGCCATCAGTTCCAGCTTCGTGTGGTATGGATGAGAGCGCACGAACATGTGTTTCTATCTGCTTGGCTATTGGTTTACCGATTAGTTGTTTTAGTGCAAGAGTTCGAGTACTATACCCCTGTACCTGTTTAATAGCTATGATAATCAGCAGGCACGAAAGCAACACCGCAACGCCAAAACGAAAGGTCTTTCTGACTATAGAACTTAATTGTCTCTGTATAAAACTTGATATTGTTTTTAAATGCATCTTTTTAAAGTGAACATTATAATTTTTTGGAGTATCTGAGTAGGTTTGAGGTCGCAAATAATACAACTTCCCTTACTTTCTATCTGATAAGTATAAAACCATAGGTATGAATTTGCAGAGTCTTAGGCGAATAAAACTAATGAGTGGATTGCCTCGAAGGAACGCTTAAGAGTTAAAGAGCGCTGTTCGAGTAGTACTCTTAAATCCCAGTCAAAGAAAGATGTCGTCAATCCGGTGCCCCAAAAAGCTAACAAAGTTGGTACTAAAGGAATCCACCAACCCGCAATTAAGAGAATATAACAAATTCCCACTAGCCCGATACTAGCTACCCCAAGGCTTAATAATGTTTTAAGAGGAGATTGGAGAATTAACCCCATAATAATGCTTAAGGCGCCCCAAGCAAAAATCCACAAATACTCCCAAATTTCTGACCAACTTTTTGTAGCTGTTTTTTTATTCTTTTGCTGTTGACTTCTTGTTCAGTGCCTTTTTTCATGACGGCGGGCGCTCCCGCTCAGGAGTGAACACCTGGTTATCGGCGCCGAATTTTAGCTGGTAAGCAGCTAGCAAATAATCCCTCTTTTGTTACTACGGGGAGAGTATAATCAAGAAGGAAACCGGAAACAGTAA
>NZ_MRCD01000095.1 GCF_001904745.1 Calothrix sp. HK-06 | reverse complement strand
CAAGCGTTACGGTCTTAAATGTACCATTTTTAAAAGTACACCTTAACAGGGGTAGGTGCATTGGGTGCAGCATTTAATGGTCAAACAGTTGCCTTCGATAATCCTTTTGGTATGTACATTAAGTCTTTCACCAAAGATGTATTTTTGTTTGAAGGAGACTCTATTCCTTCTGAGTGGGTGCGCTGGAGTCGAGGTTCTGAGGGTATGTTCCAGCATCTGGAATTTGGTCCTAGTGACTCGGATGAGGCATTTTTGGATGATATTACTGTAGTTGTGGGTTCTCAAGAAAAACCTGTGACAGGTGGTTTTCAGGTTGTGCGGCAAATTGAAGTCGGACCGTTAGTTGTTGCAGGAAAACCCACCCCTGTAGCTGATGATGAATATGTTGTCCTTACTGCTAGCAGTGAATCAATTGATTGCCAGCAAGCTGCGGTGTGTGAGACTATTAGGAACCTCAAAGAAGAGTTTGATAATGCTTTGCAAATGGTTCGCGTGGCGCCTAGAAAAATGGGATTTCGGGAGAAAAGCTAGTGAAACTGCAAGAAGGAATTTATCACGCTCCAGGAGTGCGACCTGGTAAATTTTTTAACATCCTATTTCTGAGAGCTACATCGGGTCAAAATGCTCGCCAAGTTGGAGAAGCGTTTGCCCAGTTATGGCAGATGTACCAAGAACTCAAAAGCGGTAAAGTGCGCGACCTACCCGGTCAACAAGTCCCCAGTGGCGATTTAACGGTTTTAGTTGGTTACGGCGCCAATACCTTTAAACTCCCCGAAGTGCGGCGTACTTTACCAAACCACCTTCAAGACTTTGGCTTGTTTCGTTCGCCCCTACCTGCGGGAGGCGGTTCCTTCCTGATTGGTTCGGGTCTTAAATATGCTCCAGATGTTAAAATTAATTCCGCCACAGAAGAAATTGCCGTTCAATTTATTGCTGAAACCCAGCTTGCTGTTGACCGTGCCATTGTCGAAACTTGGAAAGTTCTTTCTAGCATGACCGACCCGACAACGGAAAGTGCGCCATTGCTAATTACAGGCTTTTACAATGGGTCTCAACGCGATGACAAACGCAGTTGGATTGATTTCCACGACGGCATTTCTAATATGAAAAGCTCCGAACGCGAAGGGGCAATTACTATTAAACCCAACCCATTGCCAGAAGAACAATGGATAGAGGGAGGTACTTATTTAGCATTCGTCCGTCTAGGAATCGATTTGAGTATTTGGCAGGCATTAGAAAGAGGGCAACAAGAACTTTTGGTCGGTCGGGATAAGCTGACTGGTTGCCCTATAGAATCCCTAGATAGCCAAAACAACCTCATCGTTAGAACTGGTTGTCCCTTTACTGGACAAGCATCCGATTTTAGCAATTTAGAATTTGAAGGCTTTCAGGAACCTCCAAATGTTAACGAATCAATATTAAAGCAAAGCCACGTCCAGCGAGCTAACCAGCACGTTACACCAGTCAGCGATCGTAATTCATCGCGCGTGTTTCGGCAGGGTTATGAATTCCTCGAACCCATAGATACTGCTCCCGGTTTTCGCACGGGGTTAAACTTTGTGAGTTTCCAAGATACTCCCGAACGCTTATTCCGTATATTGACACAGGATAAATGGTTAGGTAGAACAAATTTCGGTGGAGACCCCGACAAACCGCTTTCAGGAATGGATCGGTTTTTAACAGTACGCGCTGGAGGAATTTTTCTAGTCCCACCAATCGTAGAAGGAGAGCTTTTTCCTGGCTCACGTATTTTTATCTAGTGAGATAGCTCGGACTTCAATATTCGCCCTTCGGAGCTAACAAGCGGGGGCGAATACGAAATTATAACTCTACCAAAATCAATGAGAAATTTTATGAAACAACCAATATCCCAAATAGTAAAACTACTTAGTATTTTAGTATTTACTATTGCTGAAATTTTATTCTCAACACTTCCCGCATATGCTCAAACGCCCCAGTGCATTCACGGCATGAGGATAATTGGAGAAAAAACAATTTATCTTTCACATATGCCCCTATTTAACAGTACTTGCCATAGCTACCAAGTTTTATTAGAAGCTACTTTTCAAGGAATTGAAAATCCACAAGATAAATATTTAGAAGACCAGGCAAAAGACCCTAAGCAGAATGAGTATACTCTTGAACCAACTGAGAAATTTTGGCTCCCTGGATTAGAGTCAGGTCAAATAAAAACCTTCAAAGCAAATATCCATCGTGGTCAATATGAACGCAATTCTACTCCTCAATTACTTGCCAGTAATGTCACTGTTGAGGTTAAAAGAGTTGTACATTTTCGTAAATTTGACCCCAATGCAAAACATCATAGCTTCTTAGAATACCTACTATTTGGGAAGATTTCAGAGCAATACTTATCGCATTTAATTATAACTCCCCCTGACTTTGATCAAATATTAGCATTAGAGAAGCCTTTGACTACTTTAGATGATGTCCAAATTGCAAAAACTCTTAAATTGGTATTACCAGATAAACCTATTTTGGATGCTGAAGGCACTAAACAAGCACTGAAACAAAACGAGCAATTTAAAGGACAAATCAACGGTACGGGCGCCGATTTAAACCTTAAGGCTGGTACAGAGTATTTTCTAGAGACTGAAGACCTCAAAGCGTAAGAAAAATTTATTATGCGATAACATTTAAAAAATACTGATAATTATGGTGCCTTTCATTTGTATCGATTAACCTATTAATGCCTATGCTTCGGCGCGCTACTTTTCAAGAAATTAATATGAATTGGATGACTAAAGTTTACTCATAATATACTTATATAACTCTAACGCCGATGAGCCAAGCAGGAGAAACAAAACGGCTAAATTTTAATGTGTCACCTGAACAAGAAGAGCAAATAGAGTGTTTGCGGCAAGCGATGGGACTGACTACTGCAAAAGAAACAATTTTACGTTCAATATCGGTGGTAACGGTTCTCCACAATTATCTGCAACAAGGCTACCAAGTTAGAATTGCAACGCCCAACAAGCAAATTCATCTGGTCGTACCTGAATTAGAAGAGGCACCACAGTCAAGTTGGAAATATTTAGTATCCCGTCCCCATCGTTGGAGACGACAGCTTCATGTGAAAGGACGGTGCCTTTTAGCATCTGCAGTTTGGCAAGATATGCTAGAAAACGAACTAAACAGCGAAGAAGCAGCAGAGAACTTTGATTTACCTGATGATGCAATTGATGAAATTATTCGTTACTGCGAAGCAAATAAAGAACTAATTAAAATGGAAGCCCAAGAAGAACTTTATCGATTGAAAGAATGGGTTGTTAATATTAAGTCTAATTGTATTGGTTAATGAAGACACACTCTTCTCGCCGTTTTGTTGAAATGCTACGGGCAGATGAACTCGCTTGATAAAACTAAGTATTGGGCGCCTTTTATGAGCGTACTGCTTGTTACAACGAAACAGGCGCCAATTTAAAAAACTAGAAATGTTCTATAAAATTGTGGAACTATACTGCTTGTAGTTGTAGCAATTGGAATGATTCGAGGTGTATGGGGTAAAAATATGATTGATAAAGTTGAACAAGAAATAATTGATGCATTTTCTTGGCTAGAAGTACCAAAGCTGGCAAATTTATTAAGACCATCTGCAGGTGATTGGGAGGAGGAACAGGAAATAGGACAAAAGCTTGTCGGTAAAAACTGGTTGAGTCTCGAACAAGAATTTTTGGTGGAAGAATGGTCTTCGTTTTGTTATTTAAGCGCTGAGGGTTATCGTTATTATCTATCGTCTCTATTGACTAAATGCCTTTCTAATTTTTCAGAAGATAACGACCTTATTCATTCAACAGTTTTTAGTTTGATTCCTAGCTTTCATAGTTTATATTATTGTAGTAAAGATGAAGACTTTGAGTATCAGACCTCGCTGTTTACCTCAGAACAGTATAAAGCAGTTTGCTCGTTTTTAGGGCTAGTATTTGACACGCTGCCTCAATTAAAATTTTTGAGCGCGCAGGCTTTGAGATGGGGTTGGAATAAACAAACACATCCGGCTCAAGCAAAAAGTGAAGAGTTTTATCGAAGTCTCCATAATTACCAGTATCCACTTTCTAAAGACCCACAAGTAAGAGAACTTCAACAGCAAATCAACGCAGCTTTTGAAAAAACTCCATATCCGGGAGATAATAGCCTTTGCGGCTCAGATTTGGGTGATGAGCCTGCGGAGTATGCAATGGAGTTTCGAGGATTAAGTTGGAAAACACTTCACCCGGATTTTCTTGGTAGAAACTCCGCAGCTTTAAGCTTTTTCACTGATGAAGGATTTAGATACTTTCTAAGCGCCTTCCTGATTGCCGATTTAATCATACCTGAAATCGAAGGAGCTTGGTCTAATGCTGACGCAGTGTTCCATCTAACATACGGGTTAGTTGACGAGGAATTTGAGAGGGAAGATAACTTTAATTGGTATGAAATAGCAACAAGAAAGTTTTCACATTTTAACAAAGAGGAGAGAAAAGCAATCG
Organism: Calothrix sp. HK-06; assembly: GCF_001904745.1. GTDB lineage: Bacteria > Cyanobacteriota > Cyanobacteriia > Cyanobacteriales > Nostocaceae > Dulcicalothrix. The sequence goes on along the minus strand of NZ_MRCD01000095.1, from coordinate 29,672 downwards.
TTTCATATCTCGAATATTATTCTTTAAAGGACGAATACTCAAGAGAAAGAATTAATAAGGCATTAGAAAGTTATTGGTTAAAAACACTCTTATAAAAAGAATTGCTACTTCAACTCTAGTAGTCCTCTGCGTCTTTGTGGTAAAATAAATTACTTTTAACCACTGCACAGGCGCCTTGGCCTATGCTACAATTCGGTGCCCTCCATTTTTCCGCAGCAAGAAAACACCAACAACAATTAGCCAAATTTCCCATAGCATAAACCCAATTGGCGCCGTTTCTAAAACTGGTGCGCGTTCAATAACTGTTGCAAAAAACTCACTTTGCCCTAATATCCATAGTGGGACGCTTGCCAAACCCATCCACCCAACCCAAGGTTTAAACACAGAGGATTGCAATATTGCTATTCCTACTCCTATCGTCCATCCAACTAGTAACGTTTGCCCTAGTTGCTCACCAATTACAACACCACCATATTGATGTACAGCTTGATAAACAACGATGACGGCTGCACGAGTCGAATCAGTAGCGGTTGGGTTAACATATATTTTAGCTAATGCAGGAATCACAAATACCCAGCGCATTAACCCAACAGCCTGAAGCACACCGGAAATAACACCCATTAAAGTTGCAGTTGCCAGATAAGGAGTGTCTTCGCGAGACAACAGTTTTTGCAGCAAAGTACTAGCTGGAATAAACAGTAAAGCTAATATCGCAAAGGCAAACCACGTCAAAATAAGTCCTGTTCCACCTGCGTGGAAACGAGTTAATACATACTCAGGAGGGCGCCGTAAGATATTGTCGTACTCAAAATTTTTGGTTAATAGCCAGTAGGGAATATTAATTGAAACTGCAAATATAATAAATAATATTCCTGTAGCTCGAAAAAGCTGTATGCGATTCATGATTTTCTCACTAATCTTTTCTATTAAATTCGTGGGTGTAGACGCGATTAAATCGCGTCTATACATATTTTTTAATCACGTTAATTCCAGTACTTGCTCAACGAACGTTCCATTCCTAGCAAACGGCCAAGCGCAGCTAAACTTCCAATAATTAGCTTTTGAATAAATACAGGTAATCCAGCAAGAACAAGGTCAGCTTTTTGGATTATTAAAGCAAAATGTAGTAGATTTTTCGGCATTCCAGAAGAGCTAACTTTTCCATCAATGGCTAAACCATACATTGCTCTAATAAAATGCTCAAATTCCCCAGCCGGATGTACACTAGATACAAATACTACCTCATTCCCAGAAGGATTGCGGAAACTGTGATACATCCCAGCAGGAACATATACTACTTCCCCAGGCAGTAAAACTTTAATATTTCCTTTTTCACCTAATTCCATTTCTAAGGCGCCGCTTAATACCTCAAACGTTTCCAAGAGATTGTTATGGTAGTGCAGAGGTGTACCATGTGACCCTGGTGGAAGAGTAAACTTCGCTGTGAAAGAATTTCCACTGCTTTCTTGGGTTGACTGCAAAACAACCATGCTGTCTCCCGTAACTGGATTCTTAATTGCTTCGGCGCCGGATTGATAAACAGGTTTGGTTGAGTCGAATGTATATGATGTCATGTTCGTAAAACTCCTATCGGTGTAAGTTGTTGATGGTGTCGCAGTTCCAACCACTTAAAGATATTCGGTTGTTTTAATTAGAAGTTGACCGACGGCGCCATAAAATTGACTTGATGTGCCATTTTGAAAAATGCTTGGGGGGAGATGAAAGAGGCAACCTTTTCCATATCTCTAATTCGGAACTCTGTACAATACGCAGCAGCGGTGCATGGTATTGATAGCAACCGCTTGTGTGCTGCTGCTGGCATTGACCCTAGTTTGTTAACGATGCCAGATAGTTATGTTTCTGGAGAAACCAGTCGAGCTTTGTGGCGCGAAGTCGTTAAGCAGACAGGTGACTCTGATATTGGTTTACACATGGGAGAGAAATTCAACCTGGCAGCAATTGGCATTGTTGGCTACGTATTATTTAACTGCCAAACGTTCGGACAGGTTCTTGATAAACTTTCTCGCTATATGTGCTTATTCAGCCAAGGTGTGTCAATGTATTATAGTGTTTCACGAGGACAAGTACTGTGCGAGTGGGAGATTGTAAATCATCTAAAAAACTATTTAGTTGAAGAACCTCGACAACCAATTGAAGCAAGTTTTTCGGCTTTGTTAACTGCTGCTAAAACACTCACAGGTAAATCTCTTTGTCCCAGAGAAGTTTGGTTCCAATATCCCCGTCCCGATAATATATCCGAACATCAACGTATTTTTGAGGCGCCTGTTTATTTCTCCCAATCAAAAAATCAACTGGTTTTTGACGCTGCTTATTTAGAGTGGTCAGTGGTTTCTGCTAATCCTTCCCTGCTTTTGGCTTTTGAACAACATGCTCAGGCAATGCTTTCTAATACAAGTAAGGAAAATACCTACAGCTACCAAGTGGTTCGAGAAATAACGCATAATTTGAAGGGAGAAGTACCATCAATCGAAGAAATTGCGCGTATTTTAACTATCAGCGTTCGTAACTTACAAAGAGAACTTCAAACAGAAGGAACTTCATATCAACAGCTTTTAGATGAAACACGCAAGGAATTAGCACTGCGATATCTTAAAAAACCTAATACATCAATTCATGATGTTGCGTTTCTACTAGGTTTTTCTGAACCAAGTGCTTTTCATCGTGCTTTCAAACGTTGGACTGGTCAAACACCAAGAGCATATTTAAAGTGAAGTTAATAAATGTCCTAGTTATTATCAAAAAGTGTGCTAACTAACTTGCTAATCAGTATTTCCTCATAGCCAAATTGGCGGAAACAACCGATCAACTTCCAATCTCCAACCAGGCAAAGCAAGTTCTGCTTCCGCAATTTCTCCCCGTCGATAAACTATAGGATTGCGCGGGTCGCTCGACTGGTAAACTTTAATTAATTGTCCTTTAAGGACATCCACATCCCACACTACCAAAGCAGGGTAAGCGCATCTAAATTTGTATTCATGAATACAGATTTTTCAGATGTAAAGTGTTTGCCAAGAATAAATTTAGTATAAATAAACTATTTAAAATAAATGAACTGATTAGATGTCCGAATGCTTATATATTATTAGAGATATCAAGTATAAATTTTAAACAAGTATTTATAATAAGTAGAATACTTGTAGTAGTAAGTTAATAAGCAAGGCATCTATTCATGACAAAGGCAGTCTCATGGCATTAGGTTTCAAAGCAAAGAATCTTACTACTAAAAGTTCTAAGACTTTAAGTATAGCTAGTGCGACTGCACTAACAGAAAAAATTAAATCAATCTTTAGTAATATAAAAGACCCGCGCGTGGAAACAACCCGTTATCATTCATTAACAGATATTTTAATCATTGGGATATTATCAGTGATTGCTGGAGGTCAAGGATGGGAAGATATGGAGAATTATGGATTAAGTAAGTACGATTGGATAAAAGATTTCTTAGATTTAACATGGGGAATACCAAGTGCCGATACATTTAGACGAGTATTTGAACGTATTAACCCAAAAATATTTGAGCAATGCTTTCAAACATGGATTCAGTCAATAGTTTCAAAAAGTCTATTTTCAATCTGCATGGTCAAAATATTTCTACTCCAACCATTTTCTATAGTTTTTTGTATATACCATTCACGTTCAACATTATTTTTTACCTTATCTAAAATGACACAGTTATAAAACCAAGGAATTTGTGCAGCAGCCTGCTGCACAAATTGTTCATCTGAGTAGACTTCAGCAAACGCGCGCATATATTTAAGGTTACGTGCTGAGAAACCCTTCATTTCAGGAAAAGCCTCTTTTAAATCTCTTGCAAGGCGTTCAATGACTTTTACTCCTCATCCCTGCTGTTGCTGTCGTGTCAAAATTTCGCGCCCAATTTGCCAGTAAAGTAATACTAACTCCCGGTTAACAGACAATGATGCCCTAATTTGGGCGCCACGAACACATTCTTTCATTTCTCGCAAAAAGTCATCATAACCATCTATCTGTGGCAATTTATCAGCCATAACTTAACCTACGTAAATCTTAAACGCATCTTTGCTTGTACTTAATAGTAGCATTGACTGGTTTATTCAAATTAATGGTGGGCAGTGCCCACCTTACGGGGGTTGGGGGGATCAAGAAGCGCGCGTATATCTATGTTTCACACCCACAGGAAAATATTCAGCATCACCGTGTAATTTTAAAGTAACGTGCGGCGCCTGATATTCTACAGGAACATAATTAGCAAATTCGCTATTAAGGCGCCTTAGTTGTGTCAATATAGATGTTGTTATTGCTTGTTTTTTATCAACGCTTTCTTCAATATTTGGCGCCAGTTCCACGGTGACTGTTAAATGCCTATTTTTGTCACTATCTTCGATTACTTGTAAGACAAATTTACCTGTTACCCATTCTCTAATTTCTGGTACTTCTAAACCTACAGTGACGTTTTCTGGGTATATGTTGGCGCCGAAGTATGAAACTGTAAAGTCTGAGCGTCCGAATACGTATACAAATGGTAAGTTTCTGATGCCTCTTTCATTGCTAAGGCAAGATGCCTGTGCTACGTTGAATCCCCATTCTGCTAGAAATTTAAGCATGGTATCGTAAGTAATTACTCCACCATTGTCTAAAATATTATACCTAATTAATGGAATGCCGTTGTTGCCTGAGAAAAGCAAGGCGCCGTTTTCTACTTCAAAAAAGCGACTAATTGGGTCATATTGTACAAGTGTAGGTAAACGTGATTCTCCAAATAAAGCGCGCGCTGCTTCAGGTGTTTCTGCTAAAAATCTTCTAATACATATAGATAACGGTGTTTCGTTGCCTAATACTCCTGCGTCGGCGGTTCCATATAATGATGCAAAATCATAACAGGGGTTTTGTGAACCTATTCTTTCTGCTACTAAACTTCGCCATTCTTCGCTGAATACTTCTCCTGCTGTTACTAGTTTAATGTTGTACTGGCGCCACTCAATACCCCGCGCTATTCCTGTATCTATTACGTCTTTGAGGAATGGTGGATACCCTAATAAAACGACTTGCTCAAAGTTGGCGCCGAGTTCCGAGACAACACGTAATATTTCTTCTTTATTATTACCGGGAGTAATAACTGTAATTGGATAGCCTTTTATTGCAAGGTAGCGACAGCAGTTAGCTGTGAACATTCCACCTACCCAAGTACCGAGTGTAAAACAAATAACTGCAAGAGTGCGACGGGTATCAGCGAAAAAGCTATCGTGAAAGATTTGCTCGAAGCGTGTGGTAATTTCTAATTCGTCTGCAAAAAATCTACACCAATATGTTGGTTTACCTGTTGAACCAGATGATGCTGCGATCATATCGCTGGTTTCGATTTGTCCATAACGACACAAGTCAGGTAGAGAATGTTTTTGTAGGTAGTTTTGCTTTGTTAAGGGTGGAAGCGTTTGAAAATCGCTCTCTGTTTGAATGTTGGCAGGATTAATACCGTTTTGTGATAGGAAGGTCTTGTATGCGGGCACGATTGCAGCGACATTATTAAATAGCTTTAAAGCTGCGTCTTTTGGGTTAGTGTCAATATGCTGCTGAAGTCGAGTATCTAAGGAGGTATTTAGAAAATCTAAAAATGCCTGCTGTGCATACTGTTTTTTTTCTTCTGGATTCATCATAGTTGTCAATGTAGTCATTTGATGTTAAAAAGTGATATTTCCGTAATAGCGACGTTTAACGTTGTAGCAATTTACTAAAAACCTCCCTAATTGTCCTTACTGCGCTATGCACATCTATTGCAGCAAACAACACGCGAATACTAATGGTAATCGTTTTTGTATCCAATGCGGTGAGTCTTTGCCACTACCGCAAGGGGAGATTATTACTGGTCGCTATAAAATTTTACGTCAGTTAGGGCAAGGTGGGTTTGGACGTACTTATTTAGCTGAAGATTCTCAGTTAAACCAAATGTGTGTACTCAAGGAGTTTGCACCCCAGGTAGAAAAACCAGAGGATATCCAAAAAGCCAAAGAATTGTTTGAACGCGAAGCAAATGTTCTGAAGAAACTGCAACATTCACAGATTCCTAAGTTTCACGCTTCGCTCTCAACTAAGTTTGGACAAAAGGATTTTTTCTTTTTGGTGCAAGACTATATTGAGGGTGACACTTACTGGGATTTATTAGATAAGCGTCTTTCTTATGGACAAAATGGCTTTAGCGAGGAAGAAATTATTTCTTTACTAAAGCAAATGTTACCTATTTTGCACTATATCCATTCAAGAGATGTAATTCACCGTGATATTTCTCCTGATAATATAATTTTACGTTCTTCTGATAATCTACCTGTACTAATAGACTTTGGCGGAGTTAAGCAAGTCCCCGCTTCGCAAGGGTTTTGGATGACGCAACTAGGCGCCAAACGGACGTTGTTAGGCAAAAAAGGTTATGCACCCGAAGAACAACTACGTCAAGGTAAAGCTTTTCCTTGTAGTGATTTATATTCACTCGCTGTAAGTACTTTAGTGCTTCTCACAGGCAAAGAACCACAAAACCTCTACGATAGCTACCAAGGCACTTGGCGCTGGGGTACAGATATAAAAGTTAGCCAGGGACTAGAAAAAATATTAAAGAAAATGGTCGCGTATAAACCAAGCGACCGATATCAAAATGCAGAACAAGTTATAAAAGATTTACAAAAACTCTCACCCGCATCTACACCTGCTGTGAATAAAGCCAATACAAATATTACAAAAATTAAAACAATGATAGCGGCGCCTGCACGACGGGCAGGTCATTTGCATTCTAGAACACAGATGGCTGTTCAAGCATTGCCGTTACCAGTGTGGATGCGTCCATTTGCCGTTAGCACTGTGACTACAACAGCGATAGTTTTAGTTTGTGCTGGAACTTGGGGAGTAGTTAATGCGGTAGTCAAAGGTGTATCATCTATATCACTGCCGAGCATTTCCTTACCTAGTTTACCTGGTGGTGGTAATTCAGATTCTTCTTCCGAAACCAGCACAAATACTGGAAGCAATGGCGCCAGCCGTAATGGTAATATAGCTAGTCGCCGCGCATCATTACAAATTCCCGAAGGCTTCTTTACTCAAACGGTTAATTATATTTTTTACTCTAGAAACCCACAATTACAAGGTCGAAATTTAGGCACTGGCGCCGAAGATGAAGCGTTACGTCAACAATGGATAAGTATTGGTCAAGAGCTACTAGATAAATTAGAACAAGCTAAACTCAGTAGCACTGCACGCCAAAAGCTGGGAAGCTATGGAGGGCAAGATTATCAAGAATGGGAGCAAAGAGCTTCTAATGGTGATTTTGGTAACTATAGAATAAAACAACTCAATACCGATACCAACCGTAAATTTGATGACTTGTTCCCTGGACAACGACGTGGGAAACTGAACCAACCAACATTTGGTCAAATTTGGTATGCAATTGCAGCAGACAAGGTGAGTAAACTGGAATCGAGAAATTAATATAGGGAAGTATGTATTGTTCCAAAGGACACGAAAACCCGGCAGGTAGTAAATTTTGCTTGCATTGTGGTGAAAAAATGGAAACTGGAGTGCAGCTAAGTATTCAACCGGGGGTTGCTTTGGGAGAACGCTATTTAGTTGTACGGCAAATTGGACAAGGTGGGTTTGGAAAAACCTACTTAGCTGAGGATATCAACCGCTTTCGCGAACTTTGCGTTATTAAAGAATTTTCACCGCAAGTTCAAACAGCTTACGTTTTACAAAAAGCTGAAGAGTTGTTTCAACGCGAAGCTACGGTTTTATATAAACTCCAACATCCGCAAATTCCACGTTTTCGTGAACTGTTCCGCAGCAACTTGGGTGGTAAAGAGTATTTATTTATAGTTCAAGATTATGTTGAGGGGCAAACTTATCGTTCGTTACTCGATACTCGCTTAATGCAGGGAATGCGGTTTAGTGAGGCAGAAGTCAAGCAGTTATTGCAGCAAATCTTGCCTGTTTTAGATTATATTCACTCGATGGGTGTAATTCATCGTGATATATCTCCTGATAATTTAATTCTACGCTCTGTAGACCAATTACCTATACTTATAGATTTTGGTGGTGTTAAACAAGTTGTTGCTGCTGTTGCTTCGCAGTACTATCAGACTGGTGGAAACATCGCTTCTTCGCCGGCGACACTGCTAGGTAAAATTGGTTATGCTCCTCCAGAACAAATGCAAACGGGTATTGTTGAACCCCATAGTGATTTGTATGCATTGGCAGTTACGCTATTAGTATTGCTCACAGGAAAACAACCACAGGAACTTATTGATAATTACAACTTAACTTGGCAATGGCGCCGGGAAGTTGATTTAACTCCTAATTTTGGGCAAATACTTGATAGAATGTTGGCGCCAGTTCCGGGTGAACGGTATCAAAGTGCAAAACAAGTAATGTTAGCACTCAACTCACCTATTAATTATCCTGCCACGCAATACCCATCTACAGAATTTCCACCAACACAGCTACCACCACAACAAGAGAGTACAAAAGCAACAGTAGCTGTATCTCCCTCTAATTCCCCAACTCAGAAAGAAACAGCACAAAGAATTGCTAGTAGTCCCCCATCTCCAATTCCTGCTCCTGCACCTTGGTGGACACCTGGTAAAGTTGCCGTTGCATTAATTATTACTGCGAGTGTTGTTGGTGCTGGTGTATGGGGTGCGAAAAACTTGATAGGTTCACCCGATATATCTGGTAACGGTGCAACGCAACCAACATCAACAGCTAGTCCAACTCCTACTAATAACCAACCTACAGACCCCGAAGCTAACTACTCACCCGAAGAAAGAGCAAGAAAAGAAAGATTAAAAACGCGGCGCCAGCAATTAGGTATAGACTTTAATTTCTATGTAAATTTAGTCAATCAAGTTTTTTGGGATAAAAACCCCAGCCAAAAAGGACGTTCATTGAGTGATGCTCCTTCTGACGCAGCTTTACGAGCTAAATGGGATGAAACAGCAGCAAGCGTTTTAGAAAAGCTTTCCCCATTAAGTACAGATTCACGCCAAAAACTCGGTACTTTTACTGCTGCAGAACGTGACCGTTGGAAAATTGAGGTTAATAAGATTAATGTAGGTAGTCGTTCGCTTTATGATTTAGGAGACGCTGCATTCTATCGACAATTTCCTGAACAACGCGGTAAAAACTTTATTGACCAACCGATTGGACAAGTTTGGCAAGGGTTCGTCAACGATAAACTAACTGCTATCATAGCTGGTAGCGCATTTAGAAAACTTACATTTGCTCCCGGCGCCACAAGTACTTCTTCGGGTGGTACCCTCAAACCAGGTGATGGTAGAGTATTTATCGCTAGCCTTGCAAAAGATCAAAAGTTAGATTTGAAACTAGATGCTAACAGTAAAGTTTTGCTATCAGCATATTCACCAAGCGGGAGTCAAAGATTTTTAGAGGATTCTACACAGCGTAGTTTATCAATAACACTACCCGAAGATGGATTTTATGAGTTTGTTGTAGCTTCTTCTGGTTCAAATGAATTAGGTTATTCGCTTAATATATCTGCTACTAACCCTGTGGCGCCAACACCAACACCGACACCAACAGTGACTCCAACATTGTCACCATCTCCAACACCAACACCAACACCAACACCAACACCAACAGTGACGGCAACACCGACAGTAACACCAACATCCACGCCTTAATTTTTTATGACTTAATTATAAATTTTGATAAGTAAAATAAACAATGTAGAGACCGAATATATTCAGCCTCTACATTATCGCGAAATTAATAAAATGGAATACTAATTGCTAAAAGCGTCTTTGATGTTTTCAACTGTACGTTGAACTGCGTTCATATTTTTGTCTATGGTCTTTTCAGTACGAGCTGCATCTTCCTCTGCTCTTTGCTGAATTGTAGCCGCATCACTCTTCGCTTTACGCGCAATCGGGTTATCATTATCTGTCGCGTTGTCTACTTTAGAAGCGTTGCTCTTTGCAGCATCTTTAACGAAATCTTTGGTATTTTCAACAAAACCTTTAGATTTTCCTTTGGTTTCACTAGCTGCTTCTTTAGCTTGGTCAGCTGCGTCTCTTGATGCGATTAAAATTTGATTCTGAGAAGCTAATGCTGCGGTGTTTGAAAAATAAGCACCCTGCCAAACAAAGGTGAATGCTGATACACAAAATAGAGTTGTAGCTATCCAGCGTCCTACTGTCGAAAGCTGTTTTGTAAAGTAATTTAGTTTCATTGGATACAATTATCGTTACATTTGACATTTCATTTTTACTTCATCTGGCTTACTGCATAAATCTTTCTGTGGAAAGAGGTTGCTTCATCGTAGGTTAATAGATGAATTCACTATTTGGATAGATTGTACTCGGCGCCGTCTCGGACTTGATATCTAATCAACAAAATCATAATTTTGGTTCTAGCTTACTCGCTTGCACCATAATAACGGTCATACCGATATCGCTGCCTTTAGAATGAAGTTCTCCTGGTTCAAAGAAGGCGCCTTGACCAGCTTTAAGTTGAATGCGCTCGCCATCGGAACCTGCGGCCCAACCTTCTCCATTCATTACCAGGAAAAGTTGTCCGTATCCTGCCCGATGTGTACCTATATGACTCCCAGATTCAAAGTATATGCAGTATACATGTACTTCGCCACTTCCATCTCCTAGATGCACGCTCTTGGCAGATACGCTCTCAAACATCTTGATTGGTTGTGCGAGGTTGGGTAAAAATTCTATAATTTTCATGGTAATAATCTCATTAATTAAAATATTAAAATTTTTAGAGAAAATATTACATAGTAAGTGAGTTAAACTGCGTGTTGGTAGCGGAGGGAAATAAATGTGGGTAAATTGGTTGTTTTAAAGTTTGGAAAGGGTAGCTTTAAAGAGGGTTTCCCTGTTACTTTTCAAATTGGAGAGGAAAATACTCCACCTTCAACGGAAATTATGGGTGAGCTTCCCAGCAATGAAGTTTTACCACAAAGTTACCAGCGTTGGCAAGGCATATACCGTAATCTGGATTGGGTGGGAAGACCTGTTAGTATTTCCACCGGAAGAACTAAACGTTCAGCAGATGAAGGATGTTTGGCGGCAGCAAAAATCGTCAATCAGCAACTTAACGATTGGCTAAAATCACCTTCTTTTCTACCTATCCGCGAAAAATGGTTAGAAAAGTTACTGCCAAATGATGATTTGCAGGTATTGATTCAAACTCAAGATAACCAATTACAAAAATTACCCTGGCATTTATGGGATATGCTGGAGCGTTATTCCAAGGTGGAAGTAGCATTAAGTCCTGTTAATTATGACCGGATAATTCGAGAAGTAAAACCTACAACTGCTGTCAAAATTCTTGCCATTCTGGGCAACAGTACGGGAATTGATATTGAAGCAGATCGAAAATTATTAATGGAATTACCGAATGCCAATATCAATTTTATGGTGGAACCACCTCGCAGTGAGTTGACGGAGCAACTGTGGGAAGAAAGCTGGCAAATACTTTTTTTTGCAGGACATAGTTCTAGTCAGGCCAACGGTGAAACAGGACAAATATATATTAACCAAAATGACAGTTTAACAATTAGTCAGTTAAAATATGCTCTCAAAAAAGCTGTAGATAATGGTTTACAATTAGCAATCTTTAATTCCTGCGATGGTTTAGGATTAGCAAAAGAGCTTATTGATTTGCAAATACCTTATTTGATTGTGATGCGGGAAATTGTCCCAGATAAAGTTGCTCAAGAGTTCTTAAAGTATTTTTTGAAAGCATTTGTGATTGGCGAACCCCTTTACAAAGCTTTACGAGAAGCGAGGGAACGTTTGCAAGGATTAGAAAGTAAATTTCCATGTGCAAGTTGGTTACCAACAATATATCAACATCAAGCAGAAGTGCCTTTAACTTGGCAAAATATGATTGCAACAGTTCCAAATGCAGTGAGTAACAATAATGTATTCACAAAGCGAGGATTGACAAATCTAGTTATATCTAGTTTATTAGTAACTAGCTTGGTGAGTGGAATGCGTTTGTTTGGATTATTGCAAGCACTAGAATTGCCAGCATTCGACCAGATGATGAAATTACGAACCAGCGAAGGAATTGACGAGAGGCTATTAATTGTAACAATAGATGATAGTGATGTTGAAGCCCAACGACAAAGAGGAGAAGAACTGAAAGGAGTTTCAATTTCTGATAAATCCTTGGAAAGCTTGTTAGGAATTTTACAAAAATACAAACCGAGTGTAATTGGTCTAGATATTTACCGCGATTTTAATACCAATCCCCAACATCAAAACCTGATTGCAAATTTAAAAAATACCAATAATTTGGTAGGTATTTGTAAAGTTAGCAGTACAAAATTTGACCCTTATGGTGTGCGTCCTCCTCAAGAAATTCCTGTAGAGCGTTTAGGATTTAGTGACTTTGTAGACGACACCGATAACGTATTGCGGCGCCAGTTATTGTCGATGAACCCAGAGGCAAATTCTCACTGTCAGGCATCTTATGCTTTGAGTTTACAACTAGCTTCTCGTTATCTATTGCAAGTTCATAATATTCAAACTAATTTGACTACTGATGGTAAAAACTGGCAAATTGGTAATGTCGTTTTTCAGACGTTGCAATCGCATGGTGGCGGTTATCAAAGTATTGATGCCAACAGCGAACAAATCATACTAAACTATCGCGCGGGTAATGATGTTGCTCAAAAATTAACATTAAGACAACTGTTTGCTGCTGCTGAGGATAATCCTATTGCCCTCAAAAAATTTATTGAAAAGAAAATTGTATTAATTGGTATCACTAAAAGTGGCGCGGAAGATAGGTGGCAAACCCCCTATGGAAGACTTTTACAAAACCAAATGCCAGGGGTTGAGGTACAAGCCCATATGGTTAGCCAAATACTGGGTAGTGTATTAGACAAACGTCCACTAATAGGAGTATTATCACCGTGGAGTGATACAGCTTGGATTTTGGGCTGGTCTATCGTTGGAGGGTTAGTAGGTGTATATTGGTACAATCCGGTATTAGCCAAGCACCTGCTTCCTAAAATATCTTTAGCTTTGTTGCTGAGTTGCGGAATTCTCTATGGAATTTGTTTTTATATGTTAATTCAAGGCACTTGGATGGCATTTGTACCATCAGCGATAGCTTTAGTGGGAACAACAAGTATAAGTACTGTCGTCATTATTAAAGGTAAATAATAAGTTTTTATTTTTTAGGGAACTGTCAAGAGATTAAGAAACTGCAACAGTAATAAGTCATTTGTGAGGACTAAATCGATGAATTTTGTTTGGCTGCCAATAAAGGCTAGTTTAATATTGATTCTTAGTTCTATAATCTTCATTCCCTACAACGGGTTTTTATACATAGAGCCTGCTTACTCAAATAAACAAAACCAAAAAATTAAATTTACCTTACCAGCACCACCACCAGGAAGAGCAGTTGGTGGACGTTCTCGTGGTGGTGGACGCAGAGGCCCTTGCCCAGATGTAGAAACTAACTTAACTGCTTTAGTGCCTTTTACGCAAAAGACTGTAAAGTTGGGGCAAACGGAACACGTAAAGGAAAATGTTTGGGGATTGACCAATAGCTTGCGTCCTCAATTTCCCTTTTACGTTCCCTTCACCAACAAATATTCTTTTCCAACAGAATTTCTTCTCCAAGATGAGGAGTCCAAGAAAATAATTTATCAATCAGCAGTTAAATTGCCAAGTAAACCAGGTATTATCTCCGTTTCTCTTCCTGAAACAGTAAAACCATTGGAAGCAAATAAAAATTATCGCTGGTTCTTTAATATCTACTGCGAACCCCAAAAACCTATTCCTTCACTCCGGGTAGAAGGTGTTGTGCGACGAGTTACATTGAGTGGCTTAAACCAAAAAATTAGTGCCACTGAACCCCGCAAACAAGTTGAATTATATGCCACAGAGGGTATTTGGTTTGATGCTCTTAATACATTGGCAAGATTACGACAACAGGAACCAGAAAATAAAGAACTGGTTGAGACTTGGGTGAGTTTGCTCGAAAGTATTGGCTTGAGCGATATTGCCAAGCAACCATTAGTTGAATAGTCAAGTTTTGTAAAATTATTGCATAATCTTAGTGTTAACTATGTATATGTACCAATAAACCCCGTTTTTAATGCTCAAGCAATTTTTTAAATATCAGTACCATGAAATTAATATTACATTTACTTAGTTTCTTTATTGTCACATCTATATTATTACCAAAAGCACAAGCACAGATTACAACGGTACCTGGTGACGCGAATACTGTTGTAAATCAAAGCGGAAATACTTTTACTATTACAGGTGGTACTCAAGTTGATAAGAATGTATTTCATAGTCTGCAACAGTTTGGATTAAATCAAAATCAAATTGCAGACTTTGTGACGAATCCCGGTACTAAGAATATTTTAGGAAGAGTTACAGGTGGAGATGCTTCGGTAATTAATGGATTAATTAAAGTCACGGGTAGCAATGCTAACTTGTATTTAATGAACCCAGCCGGGATTATATTTGGTTCTGGCGCCAGGTTAGATGTTCCTGGGTCTTTTACTGCGACAACCGCGAACGGAATTGGGTTTGGGAATAAGTGGTTTAATGCTTTTGGTGTAAATAATTACGCTGACTTAACTGGAGAACCCAGTTCATTTGCATTTACCATGAGTCAACCGGGAGCTATTGCCATTGATGGGTTTGGTGATTTAGCTATAAAACCGGGACAAAATTTAACTCTTCTTGGTGGTACTGTTGTCAATACAAGGGGACTCAGCGCTTCCGCAGGGCAGGTAACGGTCGCGACTGTATCTGGGGAAAGTATAGTTAAAATTACACAGCCAGGAAATATTTTGAGTCTCGAAACTCAACCAATATCAACAGCACCTAGTTTACCGAATAATTGGTCGTTACCTATTTTATCTCTCCCCGCATTATTAACGGGTGGAGGAGTTACGAATGCAACGGGTTTAACAATCAGTGGAGATACAGTAAAACTGACGGGTTCAGGTTTAAAAATAGAAAACGGCGATTTAGTAGTAGATAGTGTTGATGCTGGGAATGCCACACTATCATCGAGTCGTAATTTAATTTCTGTTGGTCAATCGGGACAGGGATTAACAACATCTGGAAACTTGAGCTTATTAGCTAAAAATACTATAAATTTCTTTGATGGTGCGGGCTTTGACGAATTCTTTATTTTGCAAACGGGGGGAAACTTAAAAGTTCAAGGAAATCAAAATATTAATATTCAGTTAGCTAATGAAAAATCTATATTCCAGGCAGGCGGTAATCTTGATTTAGTCAGCGATGGTACAATTAGCGGTAATGCTCGTTTTATTACAGGTCAAAATTTTTCGGTACAGAATCTATCTGGTGGAGCAGGTAATTTTAGTTCTATTTTTCTCAGCCCAGTTGGAACTAATTCTCAAGGCATAATTAGCTCTAATGGTGATGTAACTTTTGGTAATTATAAAGGTTCTTCTCTAAAAGTGGAAGCTAAAGGTAGCATCGTAGGTGGTGATATTCAAATTACACAACCAAATGCTTCTTTAGTAGGAACAGACCCAGATATTGCTACTTTAAAGAATCGCTCATCGTTGATTTTGCGAGCGGGGTTGAGTGAATTACGCAATCCAGCAACTATTTCTCCAACTTCTATTGATACAACAAATTTTTCCAGTACGAATACTTCTACATCAGCAGGAAATATTACAGTCGGAAATATTACTATTGAACCAGCGAACAGTGAGATTTTAGGTTCCGTGATTCTCGCCGCCAAAAATGATATTAATGTAAATGGCAATATTTCTTTAGGAAATTTTATATTAGACGGTTCTTTCAAAGGTATAAATAGTCCGCTGATTTTAAATTCTTCAGAAGGTAGTATCTTAGTTAAAGGTGACATAAATGCTGGTAATACTACACTTTCTGGCGCCAAAAATATTAATATAAAAAATTTAAGAGTTATATCGGATCAATTTGGTCGGATAAATGATTTTGCATTTCTATCTTCAGAAACTGGAAAAATTACAGTTAATACTATTCGCGTTCCTTTTGGCAGTATAGGTATTAATGCTGCCGATACATTTCAAGCAAAAGATACTTTCTTAAGTTCATTTACTTTTACTGGGCCTAGCGAAGTTCCAGTTAGTATTCAAGCTCAAGGAAATATAAATATTCAACATGGTGGAGTAAAATTCACTGAAGGAGTTGGTGTTGAAAAAGATGCGAATGGAAATACTATATACCGAGTCAAAGCTGATGGAAGAAGAGTTTTCTTTCAAGGTAAAGACGATGGTGGTCAAATTATTTTTATTGACGAAAATGGAAACCCTGTCTCAGATAGACCTGTAACTGTCAACAGTGTTGCTTTTGATGCCAACAATATTTCACCAGATGAAAGTTTTACAGTTGGGTTGATTGTTAAAAAAGGAGGAGTTGATGCTGGTCTATACGGCGCTTTTGGTGATACATTTTTAGAGGGAAGTTCCGATATTAATGTAGTAGCTGTTCCCAAACCTAAAACCGATGTTTCTTCTGGCAATGGAACATCAAATAACCAAAACTCTCCTGATGGACAAATTGTTCAACGTCAATTAAATCAAGATGAAAAAAATTATGTTTGTTCTCCAAAAAGTTCAATTGCCCTTAATCCCAGAGAAAATACTCGTGGAGGGAATGTGACGAATAACCCCCAATTACCAAAAAATGACCCTTGTAAAACAACTGATGATAAGAACAACATCCTAAAAGTAGTTCCAGATAATCGATTGAATTCTAATTCGTCTTTACCAAAATATTTATTTGACTTAAAGAAGAAATGATTATTTGGAGTCAAGTTGCTTTCAGTTCTTTTATAATAGCTAATCTTACTGGTGTTGTAATTGCTGAACATCACCTGCAACCACTTTCCTTGGTAAGTAGAGTTGAAAACCTCTCCCCCAACCCCTCTTCTGCAAGGAGAGGGGAGTGTATTTTCCCCCCTTTCCTTGAAGAAAAGGGGGTTAGGGGGATAGGTTGTTTTACGTTAGTTTTTCCACATAACGTTATAAGTCAGATAAATAGAGCGGATTCTCAATCACATCGCATCAAAGCGGAAAAATTATCTGAAGAGGCTTTAAAAAAGTATCAAGCAAATCAATTGCTAGAAGCAATAGAATTATGGAAAAAAGCTTTAAAAATATATCTTCAGTTAGATGATAAGCAAACGACTGTAACCACTTTACAAAACTTAATTGTTGTAAACCAGCAAATACAAAATTATTCCCAAACAATTACTTATTTACAACAATACCTGACTCTAACGCGAGAACTGAAAGATAAATCAGCAGAAACAGCAGTTTTAATAAACCTTGCAAAAATATACGCTGGACAAAGTAAATTTACCAAAGCTGTTGAATATAACCAACAAGCTTTAATTTTGGTGCGTGAAACTGGTAATAAAATAGATGAAGGAGCTATTCTGGCTAATTTAGCCATTACTTACAAAACATTGGGTAATTATATTCAAGCGATTGAAGCAAATAAACAATCGTTAGAGATTCTTAGGGTGCTAGGAAATCGTAAGAATGAGGGAATAGTTTTTAAGAACTTGGGAAACGTTTATGAAGCTTTAGGGGACTATGATAGTGCAATCGCATCCTATGAGAAAAGTTTGCAAATTGCACGGAAGGTTAATAATCAAGGAGAAGAGGGTAAAACTCTTAGTAACTTAGGACAAATTTATGCAAATCAAGGTAAGTACGAAAAAGCGATTGTGACTTTTCAAACCAGTCTCCAAATTAGTTTTTCTATAAATGATATTGCGGGTCAAACAAGTACGTTGATTAATTTAGGTTCTACTTATCATTTTTTGGGTAAGTTAGACAAAGCAGTTAATAATTATCAAAAAAGTCTCAAACTTGCTCGACAGATAAAGAACAAGCAACGGGAATTGGAAGCTTTGGGAAGTTTGGGATTAGCACACGAAGATTTAAAAGACTATCCCCAAGCTATTGAGTATTTAAAAAATAGTTTAGCTATTGCCAGGGAAATTGGTGACCCGGAAGCTCAAGCGATGGGGTTAAATAATTTAGGACATGTTTTATTTACTGCGGGAAAACTAGAGGAAGCAGAAAAGACACTTCGTGATGCTGTCGAACTTTTGGATGGAATGAGACCGGGACTTAGCGATACTTACAAGGTATCAATTTTTGATACTCAAGTTCATTCCTACAATTTGCTACAACAAATTTTAGTAGCTGTAAATAAACCAGAAGCCGCTCTAGAAGCTACAGAACGAGGACGCGCGCGCGCTTTTGTGGAATTACTTGCTGGTAGATTCTCGGAAGATAAAAACTCAATCTATACAAACCCCCCTTCTGTAAACCAAATTCAAGAAATTGCTCGTCAGCAAAATGCAACCTTAGTTGAATATTCGATTGTCCCTGATGATGACTTTAAATTTTTGGGGAAACAACGCGGTAGAGCTTCAGAATTATTCATTTGGGTAGTAAAACCAACGGGTAAAATTTCATTTCGCAAAGTTGATTTAAAACCCTTATGGAAGCATAATTTAACCCTTGATGATTTAGTTAATGCCAGTCGCTGTTTGGTTCAAGGTATTGTATGTGAGCAGCAGAGGCAAAATATTTTGAAGTTAGGAGAAGAAAAAAATTCCATTTATATTGGACTCCGTAAACTGCATCAATTTTTGATTGAAAAAATTGCAGATTTATTACCAAAAGATGAAAATGAACGTGTAATTTTTATACCTCAAGAATCATTATTTTTAACTCCCTTCGCTGCACTGCAAAACGCTGAAGGTAAATATTTAATTGAAAAACATACGATTCTTACCGCTCCAGCGATTCAAGTATTAGATTTAACTCGTAAGCAAAAAAATCGTTTAGCAAAGCAAAATCTAACTAATTTAAAACCTTTAATAGTGGGTAATCCAACTATGCCTACAGTATCTCTAAATGGTGAACAACCTCAACAACTAGCAGTATTACCAGAATCAGAAGCAGAAGCAATAGAAATAGCAAAAATGTTCCAGCAAAAAGCAATTGTTGGTTCTAAAGCAACTAAAGCTGCTGTAAAAAAGCAATTATCTCAAGCAAAGCTTATACATTTAGCAACCCACGGACTCTTAGAATACCGCAGTTCTAATACTAGCTCCTCATTGCAGGGCGTAGGAATACCGGGAGCGATTGCTTTAGCACCTTCAGAGCAAGATGATGGTTTACTGACTGCAGCAGAAATTTTTGATTTGCGTTTGGTCGCTTCTTTAGTGGTTTTGAGTGCTTGCGATACGGGTGTAGGAAGGATTACCGGAGATGGAGTAATTGGACTTTCGCGCGCTTTTATCTCCGCAGGAACACCCAGTGTATTAGTATCTTTATGGACTGTTCCTGATGAGAAAACAAGACTATTAATGATTGCTTTTTATCAGGAATTACAGAACAACCCTGATAAAGCTATAGCATTAAGAAAAGCTATGCTGCAACTAATGGAGTTTGGTTTTGAGCCATTAGATTGGGCTGGGTTTACCTTAGTAGGTGAGGCAAATTAATAACGATATCTAGCTATATAAAGATGCATTAAACCAAGTTATTAAAGTTATGAATAAGTTTCTGAGAAAAACTAAGGATTATAACCAACGCTGAAAAAGAAGCCTTCATCTTGAGCGTTTGTACCTTTATCGTCAAGTTTGATAAAGGGGACAGCATAATCCAGTCGGATAAAGGTACTTGGTGTGGGTTGTAATATTAATCCCAAACCAGCAGCGCTGAGAAAAGTTTGATTATTGAGTTTATTCGGATTATCGGGATGGTTCCAAACTGCACCCATCTCAATAAAAGGCGCCAATTGTAAAGATGAAGTTCCATCTGTACCATCAAAAATGGTAATTCGGTCTTCTACAGAAACACGAAAACCATTGTCTCCAGAACGAGCATTTTGTCGATAACCCCGTAGAGATTGTCCCCCACCTAGATAAAATTGTTGGTTGCTAAGTAAACTATCTGTCGTGAGTTGTAACTCAGCTTGAGCTATTAATAAATTATTTTTACTTAACCTTTGTACCCTCTGAACTTGCCCTAACCAACTAAAGAAACGTCCATCTGGCTTTGACCCAGAATTAATCGTCGCATCGAAAATACCTAAACCAAGATTAAATTGCGATTGCAAAGCCCATGCTCCTTGCAAGTCCCGTTTAATATAATCTTGCCCAAATTTGATTATTCTAGTACGACTGTTACCTTGGCTATCAGGCCCCTCACCAAAGGGTATAGGTGTACCTCCTAAAAAAGTTTGACCATTTTGCAAGGTAAATGCTAAAGATAAAGCAAATTCTTCGCTGGGGGTGCGGGTTAATGGTTGCCGAAGACTAACTTCATATAGTTGACTATCAGAGGTAATATTAAAACCAGCGAATTCAAAAGCAGTAATTTTACTATCACTGGGTGCATACCTTAATCTGATAGTTCCATTTTTCGGGTTAATCGGAACTTGGTAATTCAAGTCAAAGACATTGAAACCACCTGTGGTAGAACGATAGTATGAAGCACTAAATTGGTCGCCAATTCCTGTGACATTACGATAATTAAAACCCCCACCAAACCTTTCTGAACCAACACTCGGAGATGAATAGTTATCAACACCAAAAAATGTATTAAAATTAGGCGCCTCCTCCACCTTAACTGTAAGAATACTTTCACCTAAATTAGTACCCGGTCGTAAAGTCGCCTCAATATTACTTAGCATTGGGTCAACTCTTAGCAACCTGAGTTGGTTTTCAATTTGAATTTGGTTGAGTGGTATTTTTGTACCTAGCTGAATGCGCTCGCGTATGTAAGATGAGTTTAAGCGCCGATTACCTTCTATCTCAATTTTTTCTAAAGAACCCTCAATAACCCGAATTTGAACTATACCATCTTTTATTTCCTGGTTTACTAACACAGCCCTCGATGTAATATAGCCCTTCTGTAAATATAACTTGGTAATTGCATCAGCAACACCTCTAAGTTCTTTTAAACTTACAGAACGATTTTCACTTTTGTTGACGATGCTTTCAATAATATCTGGGTTAAATACAGTATTACCTGTTACCTCTATCTTACGTACAAGGATACTAATATTTGTTTCTGTTCCCTCTGGCGCCGATTCTACCTGTGGAGGCAATATAGTTGGCGCCTCATTCTCCAGAAGAGGTGTAGGACTGGGAACAGGTTGGGGGAAACGGTCGATATTCGGATTGGGTTTATCTTGCAGTGTCTGAACTGGAACTGTTTGAGCAATTGTAAGAGAAGGAAATAAGAATAAAAAAATTAAAAATAAGCTCGAAGTTTCAATCCTATATCGATTAAATAGTAATTTATGATACATGGTAATACTGGGTTTGAAATTAGCAGTATCAAATCGATTAGTTTGATAATGCTTGTTTATACATTTCCGGTGAATATTAAAATTACCAGGGATTTGCAATTCCTGGCAGTATTATTGGTTGATGGTACGTTATTTACGCAAGTAGGTAAAGCTAGGGTTAGGTCTACCAACGGAGCAGGAACGGGTGAACTTATATTTTTTAATAATCTCTAAAGATTGTTTTGCTTCTGCTTCATTGGTATTGAAGTCAAACATCCAGTGATTACCGTCTACAATTTTCCAACGGTTGTTGATTTTGCTTAAGGTTGTTGTTGCAGGGTTGAATGCTACACAATCTTCTCCTCTGATGGCGCCAACTGGGGCATTATCATTTTTAAGTAGATATTTAAATGATGGTTGTGGGCGCCCAACGAAGCAGGATTTGTTCATTCCGTGTTTCTTGATAATTTGTAATGCGCGTATCGCTTCGTCTTTTTCGGTGCCAAAGTCAAACATCCAGTGATTCCCATTCTCAACTACTTTCCAACTACCGTTAACTTGCTTGACAGCAGTATTATTGGGGTTGAAGGCAATACAGTCTTCTGGGTTAGCTGCAATTTTTTGAATACCGCCTATAGTATTGCTGTTAATTTGCTGCAATGTTTGAGAGCTATTAATAGCGGCGGAAACAGTACCAAAATTCGATAAGACCAATCCTACGATTAATAAACTTGAAACTTGATAAAAATGCTTAATTTTCATCTTGATTAATCCTAAAAGCAAAAGTAAATTTACAAGTCAAGCTACAAGAAACCAGGTTTCTTTGAGCAGTGTTATGTCAACTCAAGCATGACTACTGAGCTATAAGTTTGTAATTCAGCTTTTATGCAATAATCTTTGTCGATTTATATAAAGAAAAGATAAATTTGTGGCGCCATCTCCAACATCACATTATAAGAAGGGACAAACCGCTGCATAGCGCAAAGAACACAAAGAGAAGAGAAAAAACTCTCTTCCTTTGTGTCCTTTGTGTCCTTTGTGTCCTTTGTGTCCTTTGTGTCTCTGTGGAAAATAAATTAACCCCTCACAGTAGAAGCATAATCTTTGAACTTCATCAACTGCTCAACTCGCACTTTAGCATCAACAGACCCCCAAACACGGTTCACACCACTAGTAATAGCCAGTATCGAAGCAGTGACTATATTTGAGTTTATCCCCACACCATATAAACTCCCGTTTATAAAATCACTACTCATTTCCACATAAGCTACAGCATCAGCATTACTGCCCAAATTACGTGAATGTTCTTCGTAGTGGAGAATCTGCACCTCATTACCCAACGCATTGACAAAAGCATCAATGGGTCCATTACCTTTACCGCAAATCTCAATAACTTCCCCATCAACCTGCAACTTCGCAGAAAGCATTTGTGTACTATCATCAGCAGTATAAACTTGATGCGACACATATCTTAATACTGTCTCACCATGCAAATACTCTTGTTCAAACAACTGCCATAAATCCTGCGGAGACAATTCCTTTCCACTACTATCCATGACTTGCTGCACAACACGACTAAATTCGATTTGCAACCTTCTAGGTAACGTTATACCAAAATCACGTTCGAGTAAAAATGTAATTCCACCTTTTCCTGATTGACTATTGACTCGAACTACCGACTCATATGTGCGACCAACATCAGCAGGATCAAGCGGTAAATAAGGTACTTCCCAAATTGTACCAGGCGCCTGCACTGCAAACCCTTTTCTAATTGCATCTTGATGCGACCCTGAAAACGCAGTAAATACCAAATCACCAACATAAGGATGACGTGGATGTATTGGCAGTTGCGTGCATTCAGCAGCAACATGCGCGACTTCGTTAATATTAGAAAAATCCAAACCTGGATGAATACCCTGAGTATAGAGATTCAATGCCAAGGTCACCAAATCTACATTACCTGTACGTTCACCATTACCAAATAAACATCCTTCTACCCTTTCGGCGCCTGCCAAAAGTGCCATTTCAGCGGCAGCGATACCACAACCTCTGTCGTTATGAGTATGAACACACAATATCACACTATCGCGGCCCCTCAAATGACGGTGCATCCACTCCACTTGGTCGGCAAATACATTTGGTGTTGATACTTCTACCGTCGCAGGTAAATTAATAATCGCTTTATGCTGCGGAGTTGGTTGCCATACATCCAAAACAGCATCGCATATATTAACAGCAAAATCGAGTTCGGTAGCTGTAAACGTCTCTGGTGAATATTGAAACTGCCAGTTAGTTTCTGGTTGCTTTGCGGCAAGCTCGTTAAATAACCTTGCTGCCGAAGTTGCCAAATTAATAGTTCCTGCACGGTCTAAATTAAAAACAGTACGCCGAAATACTGGTGATGTCGCATTATATAAATGTACGATTGCTTTTTTGGCGCCACGTAATGATTCAAAAGTGCGACGTATCAATTCCTCACGTGCGGGAGTTAATACCTGAATGGCTACATCGTCAGGAATTAACTGCTGTTCAATCAAATGGCGAATAAAATCAAACTCAGTCTGTGAAGCAGAAGGAAACCCAACTTCAATTTCTTTAAAACCTATACGTATCAACAGATTGAACAAACGCAACTTGCGCGTAATATCCATTGGTTCAATCAAAGCTTGGTTGCCATCGCGTAAGTCGGTACTCAACCAAATGGGACTCTGGGTAATTGTTCGATTAACCCACGCACGGTCAGGTAAATTAACACGAGCAAACGGACGATATTTAGAAGCAGGATTAGTTAACATCGTGAATTCCTTCGTGAATAATGTCGATAAATTCTGTAATGAAAAGGTATTGTGGCGAGTTGTATAAAATTAGGGCTGCCAGATTGCCACCAAGACCAAACCTGGCAACCCGTAATTAGTCGCAGCAAAACCTCAAGCGATAGATTTAATTGCATAAATAACTCCAACGTCAAAAGCGTTAGTTAAAAGGGCAAATATTTAGATCTGCAAAAACTTAAGTAAACACTTAACCAAGGCATATTAGTAGCCCTAGCCCTGATAGAAGGCTAGAAGTTACTTGTAGAGATAGCTGCTTGGTAAACATAACAATCAAAGTGAATTTACTACTTATTCCTAGTATTACCCTATATAAGTAAACATGTCAAGCTTAATTTTCAACTCTCCGTCACAAACATTCTTGTGGGGTGGGCATCCTTGCCCGCCATGAGTTTTGGACTCGCTTAGGACACCCATCCCACAAGATGGCTAATTTAATTTTTGGCCCTCAATCTCAATATAGATAACTGTCAATCGCATATGGTGGCAGAAAAACACATAGTATCTGTATGCGAACTAGGCTGCAAATCATCTATATAGTTGGCACACAAAGTGATATCTTTATAACCATTTTGCTCTAAGCATAATATAAATTCATCTCTTCCAAACCAATGAAGCGGTAAACGTTGAAGTTCTGTAGCTATTAGTTTACCTTCTTTCCATTTTTCGTAACGAATAAGAGTCAGATTTAGTTGCGAGAGAAATGAAATTTTACAAGAAGTTTGCATTAAAATTATTGAGCCATCAGCACACTCTATCGGCAAAGATTGCTTGATAATATTTTCAGTCTTGAAATCTTCTACAGGAAGTTCTAAATCAATAAATATACGGCCCTGTGGTTCAAGGTGTCTTGCAAAAGCTTGCAGTGCAGCGATAGCAGCAGACCGTTTTTCTAACAACATGAACGAGCCAAAGCTGACTACTATGGCATTATATTTACCAGGCAAATCTAAATCCTCTACACCAGTTTGATAAAGAACAGGAGATAAACCTCTAACTGCACAATGCGAGCGGCAAGAAGCAAGCATATCAGGTGAAACATCAACACCTTCAACTTGTAAACCAGCTTCTAACAGTGGTATAAGTAGGCGCCCTGTACCTACCATCACCTCAAGCATTTTTCCACCAATCTTAGAAAGGTGTTTAATGTAGTAATTTATGTCAGGATACTCTCCACCAATTGGCTTGGTGATGTTATAAACTTCTGTACACAGGGTTCCATATGTTGTTAGGGTCATACGAATGCTTCTACCTGTTTAAAACTACTTGTTGTTATTCCGAAATTTTGTCGCGTGTATATAATTTGTAATTTCATTGCGGATGGTGTAGGGGCAGGTTTACAGACTTGTTGGTTTTCAGTGATGTTTGGTTGGTTAACCTGCCCCTACGTTACATATTACATTGGGCTGGCGATTTCAATTAATATTCCATCTATATCACGCACGTATGCAACGGTTTGTCCCCACGGTTTTACTTTGGGTTCTACTACTGCTACTGCTCCTGCGTTTACTGCATTTGTAAATGCTGTGGGTACATCTTCATCAACAAAGCCAATTTCAATTCCAGCAGGCAAATTGGATAGACTGTTTTCTTGGAATCCTTGTGGAAGATTCGATGATGCTAGTTCAGTTGAGGCAAATGCAAGCTTTGTTTCACCTGTTTCCATTTCCGCATATTGTCCACTTTCATGGATAAACCTTTGTTTTAAGCCAAACGCTTTTTCATAAAACGCGACTGAAGAAGGTACATCTTTGACATAGAGAATTGTATACGAAAGTTTCATTGCTTTTGCTCTCCAACAGGAAACTAACAAGGTCAATATAGTACTATTGTTTGCTCTTAGTCAAGTAAAAGGCGCCTCGCATCAAACAGCAAGATTTTGATAATGTCGCAAGTTTCAGAGAGATTATCCAGACTTGCTGTCTTTAACTTATATAACGTAAGTCAACTAAAAATCACTAATAGTAGTTTATGTGAAAAGTTTTAGGATGTTCTCTTTTCTTAGTTCTTTCTTAGCGTCCTTTGCGTCCTTCGCGGTTCGTTTATCCAAAACTCCAAATTTAATTGAATAGACCAATAGTTTCGTTTTTGACAGTTAGTTACCAAACGGTAGCTACTTTACTTTAGAAAGCATCTCTCTTACTCTCGTAGAAGTAACTAATAGCAAAAATTATGGCAAACATTTTACATATCAATTCTAGCCCGCGCGGTGAGCGTTCCCGTTCTCGAAGACTTGCCCAAGAGTTTATTACTACATGGAAAGCGCTTCATCCTGATGATATAATTACTTATCGTGATTTAAGAGAATCTCCTGTTCCTCACGTAACTGAAGAGTGGATAGCTGCTGATTTTACTCCACCATCCGCACTAACGACCGAACTGGCAGATACTCTAAAATTCTCTGATGAACTGGTGGATGAATTTCTAGCTGCAGAACGCTGCGTTTTTAGTGTCCCAATGTACAACTTCAGCATTCCTTCCAACTTTAAAGCCTACATTGATTATATAGTGCGTATCGGTCGTACATTCGCAATTAAAGATGGTCAATTTGAAGGATTAGCAGGAGGAAGAAAAGTTTTGTTTATTACAGCGCGCGGTGTAGAGTATGGTGCAGGTTCACCCTACTTTGGATGGGATTGTCAGGAACCTGCTCTACGTCGCGCTTTCGAGTTTATAGGTGTGAAAGATATTCAATTTATTCACGCAAATGGTTTAGATTTAGGGGATGATAGGCAAAAGCAGGGAATCAACGAAGCGCAAGCTGAAATTGAAAGATTGGTAGCGACTTGGTAGTAATAGGCATGAACAAACCGTAATGCTGCCGTTTGTCAAGGTACAATTAACTTGCTATGAGTTACAGTTCACATAACTTCTTATGATGAAACTTGAGCAAATCAAGTCAGCAATATTTCAACTTTCGCCTGATGAACTTGAAAAACTTATGAAATGGTTTGCTGAATTAGACTACCAACGATGGGATGAGCAATTGGAAAAAGATGTGGCAGATAGAAAATTAGAAGCTTTAGCTACAGAAGCGATAGCTGAAGTTGAGACAGGGCACTGTAGAGGTTAAAAAGGCATTTCATGGTTTTGGATTGGCACACATGCAGTATACAATAAACTAAAAAGTTTTTGTATATATAAATATTGGTTTGTGAAATGAGTCTTACCAAACAGCCTTTAAATCAATACATCAAAGTTGGTAGCGTTAACACTCGATATTGGCAACTTGGTAACTCCGGAAGCATAGTTATTTTGCTTCATGGCGGTGGTGGTTATATTGAATTATGGAAACATAATATTTTTGAGTTAGCCAAGCATCATCATGTTTATGCTTTTGATATGGTTGGCGCCGGACTAACTGATAAACCAGGCGCCAAATATACCTTCGGCTTCATGGCTAATTTTACACGCCAATTTATGCAAGCTCTAGATATCCAGAAAGCAAGTTTGGTTGGCGCCTCTGCTGGGGGAGGTGTAGCGCTTACTGTTTCAGTAAAGTTTCCAGAGTTGGTAGATAAGCTTGTAATTGTTGGTAGTGCCGGGTTAGGAAAAGAGGTAAGTTTACTATTGCGGCTTCCAACAATTCCAATTTTAGGTAAGCTATTTAGTAAGCCTAGTAAATCTGGTTTAACAATGTTATGTAAACAAGCTGTTTACAACCCAAAGTTAGTTACCCCGCAACTAGTAGAGGAATTTTACCAAATGGCAACGCTTCCCGGAGCAACACAAGCTATGCTTAATGTTGGTAGTTCTAATTTTAATATTTTGGGACAATTTTATCAGCCAATCGTTGAAAAGTTAAACACAATTACTGCTCCTACATTAATTATATGGGGTAAGCAAGACCCAATGGTTCCTGTTAGTCATGCTTTGAATGCTGCTAAAAACATACCTAACGCGCGTTTAGAAATTATAGATGAGTGTGGACATTGGAGTCCAATAGAGCATCCAGAAAAATTTAATCAGCTAGTTTTAGAGTTTTTATCAAATTATAACTTGTAATTATGAAGACTAAAGCCTCGCTCCCGCGTAACTTTCTGAATAAGGAAGTGTCAGCAATTATTGAAGCATATTTTGAGATTAATCATCTAAAACAACTTTATCGTCAAGGTTGGTTACAACGTGGTGTTCCACCTCATCTTTGTGAGAGTGTTGCTGAACATTCATTTTGTGTAACCCTACTCTCACTATTTTTGGCAGACGCATATTTTCCAGAATTGGACAAATCCAAAGTAATATGTATGTCATTATTACATGATATTGGAGAAATTTACGCAGGTGACTTAACTCCTTTAGATAATGTAGAAGCGCAAGTTAAACAAAATCTTGAACGGCAATCTGTACAGCAAGTTTTATCAAAATTGCCCAATAGCTCAAAATATTTGGCGTTATGGGAAGAGTGTGAAGCAGGTACTTCACCAGAAGCGCGCTTTGTTCGCCAAATTGACCGTTTAGAAATGAGCTTACAAGCAAGCGTTTATGACCATCAAGGTTTGCTTGAACCTACACAGTTTTTTGCATCTACAGAGAAAGTTGTAGCTGAAGCCAATTTATTAAATATTTTAACGGAATTAAAATTTTTGAAGTGCGATACATGAAAATAAATAAAATTTGTTTTATACAAACTGGCTGGTGTAGACAAGGGTAAAAGGAATGAACCACAAAGGGCACACTCGTACACAAAGAAAGAATGGTTAATACACAACTCCCTATTTCTACCTCTCTGTGAACTCTCGTGGTCTCTGTGGTAAAAAGAATTACCTAAAACTATTTACTTGCTTAAAAAATGCTTCTAATTTACGTTCATCGAGCTTATTATCAGTACGCACACCGCTACAAATATCTAGTCCATGTGGTCTAACTTGTTCAACGGCGCCACTTACGTTTTCTGGGTTCAAACCACCAGCTAGAAAAACGCGTTTATTTACTAGTTCTACTATACGACGACTAATTGACCAGTCGTGCGCGCGTCCTGTTCCACCAAGTAACTTAATAGGTAAGTTTTGGTTGCCAGAGTCCAGTAAAATAGCGTCAACATCTGGCGCCACTCTCAAAGCTTCAGAAATAGATTCTTCATCATTTACGTGAATCACCTGTACAAGGTTAATACCTAGCAATGCTTCACGCAAGTCTTGATAAGTTCCGTGTGTTAAACGGTCAACTATTTGTAATGTGTTGGCGCCAACGTATTGCTGCTGTTCAATTATATCTAAAGCATTCTGTTTACTAGTCAATAGGAATGAGGCAATGTGGGGTGGTATAGTCGCAGCTATCTTGGATGCCAACTCCAATGAGATAACACCTGGCCCAGAAGGCATTTCTGAAACGAGACCAATAGCCGAGGCGCCGTATTGTATAGCTAATGCGGCTTCCTCCACACTACTAATACAGCAAATTTTTACTTTCGGTTTAATAAATCCCATAGTTTTTTTTCACTAATGGATAGCTTAACTCACATCTTGCACCAGGCCTAGAAACCGGGCTTCTTGACAAAAACTTCGCTATA
>NZ_MRCD01000094.1 GCF_001904745.1 Calothrix sp. HK-06 | reverse complement strand
GAGAGCTATGAGGCTTATTGAGTCTATGTTGTAGGCGCCTTTGTCACCCCTTCAGAATGGAGTTTTAAGTTCGTGTGCTAAGTGAGAGAAATTGTCTTGAGTAGCATTTAACAAACGATTTAATTCTTCATTTGTAAGTAATAATTGACTATGCAACTGCTCCATTTCCAGCACTCGCTCCTGTGTATAGCTTACAAACGCTTGAGCAATAGCTTCATCAATTACTGCATCAACCAACTTCACAACCCGCATAACTTCTGTACCTGTGGCAAACTGTAAATCACTTTCTAATGCTGAAAGTACCTCTTGACGCAATAAATGATACTCGCGCGCAATTTCTGTAGGCTCAAAACCAAATTTTGCTCTCTCTATACCATGCTCTAAACTTGCCCAAACCAGTGATTTAACATCATTTTCGGTTGATTGAGAAATAAGATTTGCCATTGCCGTTAACAAATGAGGTATATGATTTTTTACATTTGTATAAGGTAGTAAAGTACTGCTTTTAATCTCAGAATCCGAGTAAACTGCTCTAACCCAATTATTTACAATCGTGTCAGCTTTTTGATGAAGCAATTGTTTCAAATCCATTTGTAAAAATAATAAATTTTTCTACACAATTAAGTAAAATGTCAACGCAAGGAAAGAATCTAGAGACGTGTGATCCAGAGGATTTTTCAAAGGGATTAATCACGTCTTTAGATTATATGTACAATAATTTCTTATATCTAAAGTACTACTAAATTGATTATTTTTTATATAACTGAGGAAAGAGATTATATTAATTTTTAATGTATTCATCAACACATACATTGTAAACTTTTGAAAAGTAAATTTGGCTTTTCTTCTGGAGTGGGCATCCTTGCCCGCCTTTAATTTTATTGAGATAGGAGGGCTTTGACACCCATCCCATACCATATAAACTATATTTAAGATTTAAGGTAAATATATCTTGGTTATGATTAGCTTGTTGAACGGATATATTCAATTGCGACTAGCAACGCATCAAGCATAACTTCATAACTTTCATCGGTTGAACGTCCTAATGTCATTAACCCTGTTTGTTCTATAGAAATAAAACCTGTTATGGCAGCATTTACCATTCGCATTACATCAATTAGTTGATTTTCGTTTAATTCATATAAACGCAGTGACTTTTTTAAAAAACTAAGGGATTTCTGAATTACTACACCTGCATCTGGGTCACTAGGTTGTAGCTGATATTGCATCATCAATCTGTAAAATGCCGGATATATGCGTGCAAAGTTACGTGTTGCGTGTCCACCTGCAAGCAACATTTCGCGAGGTTCACTTAATTGTGCGGTTTGTTGTTCACAATACATCAAATATTTTTGCCACACTTCTAAGACTACTGCTTTCCGTAGTGCTGCGTTTCCATCGAGATGCTTGTAAATTGCTGGTGGTTTAATACCTAACTCACGTGCGACTCGATTTACACCAAGCGCTGCTTCTCCTTCTTTCTCCAAACAGCTAATTGCCGCCTCTATTACATCCTGTCTCGTTAAAGAATTTCCTTTTGTTGGGCGCCCCATAGTGTAGAGACGCGATATATCGCGTCTATATGCCTGTATAACTAATTTAGTTAACACAATTAACTAAAAGTTAATATAATTAACTTAATCTATATTGTATCGGGTTAAAAACAAAACCGTATGAATGATTTAACCTCCATGCCCGTTCACAAGCTTGCTCAAATGATACAAAAACGGCAAACGTCATCATTAGAAGTAGTAAATGCTTATTTACAGAAAATAGATAAGTATAATTCCGAACTCAACGCAATTTGCACTCTCAATGCAGAAAACGCGCTCCGAAATGCAAAGCTTGCCGATGAAGCAACTTCACGTGGCGAAAGTTGGGGAATTTTACACGGAGTACCCATAACTATAAAGGATGCATTTGAAACTGCTGGAATTCGTACAACAGCAGGTTATAAGCCACTTAAAGATTATGTGCCCAAACAAGATGCGACAGTAGTGCAAAGAATGCGCGCGGCAGGAGCTATTATTCTTGGCAAGACAAATTTAGCGAATGCAAGCGAAGACTATCAAGGTTACAACGAGATTTTTCCACGTGTAAATAATCCTTGGAATTTAAATTATACACCGGGTGGAAGTTCAAGTGGTGGTGCAGCAGCAGTTGCTTTCTGTTTATCACCATTAGATATTTGCTCAGACTTTGGTGGTTCAATTCGTCAACCTGCTCATTTCTGCGGCATATTTGGACTTAAACCAACTGACCGAAGAGTTCCAACAACAGGTAATTTGCCCGTTGGAGTTGGAAGCATTCGGCAAATGATGACAGTAGGCGCCTTGACTCGTTCGGTAGAAGATTTAAGACTTTGTTTATCAATAATTGCAGGTGCCGATATTCGTCAACCTGATATTCCACCAGTGCCTTTAGATACTCCTAGTAAGCGTAATCTTGAGGATTTACGAATTGGATGGATTGATGAAATATCAATATTTCCAGTTGCAGAAGATATTAAATTAGCCATACATACCACAGTTAAAAAACTTACAAATGCAGGTGCCTTGCTTGAAGAGCAATATTTAAAATTTGACTTTTTAGCAGCATGGCAAGTTTATTATGCCCTAGGTACGTATATTGTACCGCTTACACAAACTCAAGATTTAGATTACTTTCGTCACAACATTGGGTTTTTATGGCGTGAAGCAACAACAGGAGATAAAGCACTACGCCAAATCAGCAATATTCCTAACATCGCATTTCCAATCGGTCTTAATCCAACTTTGAAAGGATATTTTGAAACCTTACAGGAACGAGATAAGTTGATTTCACAAATGGATAAAGAATTAGAAAAATGGGATGTATTACTGTGTCCAGTTGCAATAACACCAGCATTTACCCATCGACCTCAAGGTGTAGCTATTGAAGTTGATAATCGAAAAGTGCCATATCAAATGGCTAATGGCGCCTATACAGTACCATTTAACCTTACAGGTCATCCAGTTGTAGTAATTCCCATTGGACAAACAAAAAAGGGATTACCAATAGGAATGCAAATAATTGGCAAACGTTGGCAAGAAATGGAATTACTAGCAATAGCACAGAAAATAACCGAAGTCACTCAAAGTTTCCAACATCCACATCTTTAATTATGAATAATCTAATTTTCCTACCCGCCCATCAAATAGCAGAAATGATACGCACACGCGAAGTATCTGCCGTTGAAGTTTTAGAAGCACATCTAGCTCAAATTTATAAACAGAATTCTAAACTAAACGCCATATGTACACTTGATGAAGAACGCGCACGCACAACAGCGAAACAATCCGACGAAGCGTTAGCAAGAGGAGAAAACTGGGGAGTTTTACACGGTGTCCCAATGACCGTTAAAGATGTATACGAAACAGCAGGACTGCGAACAACCGCAGGATATAAAAGACTTAAAAATTATGTGAGTACTCAAGACGCCACAGTAGTACAAAGATTACGCGCAGCAGGAGCAATTATTATAGGAAAATCAAATCTGGCGAAACTAGCAAGCGATTATCAAAGTACAAATGATTTATTTGAAAGAGTAAATAATCCTTGGAATTTAAATTGTACAGCAGGTGGAAGTTCAGGTGGAAGTGCCGTCGCTGTAGCTACTGGAATAGCGCCTTTAGAAATAGGAGATGATATTGGAGGTTCAATGCGTCAACCTGCTCATTTTTGTGGTGTGTATAGTTTAAAACCAACTGACCGCCGTATATCTACTGTTGGACATATTCCAGAAGTGCCAGGACAGCCAAAATGTATTCGATACATGTTAACTCCCGGATGCTTTGCTCGCTCAATTGAAGATTTGCAATTATGGTTCTCACTATCGTTAGGTACAGATTCAAGACAACCAGACTTGGCGCCAGTTCCTCTCGATACTCCATCTAATAAATCTTTACAAAATTTAAAAATTGCTTGGACTGATGGTTGGAAAGAAATTCCAGTAGCTTCATCTATTCAAAGTGCAATTAAATCATTTGTGGATAACCTAGCTCAAACAGGCGTCTATACCGAAAACTGGAGTCCTGAAAAGTTTGATTTAGGAAAAACTTTACAACTCTACAACTTACTTGTGGCTCTCAGTATGGGATACGCGAAACCTTGGGAAGTTGACGATTTTTTACAAGTGCTTCCGTTTATGTTTAAAGAAGCAACTCAAGGTGATAAAGCACTTCGCAACCTCAGCAACCTAAGTCAGCTTTTACCTAATTTACTAAATCCAAATCCTAAAAAGTATTTTGAAGTGCTGACTGAACGCGACCGAATTATTGCCCAATTAGATGTAGCGCTAGAAAATTGGGATGTTTGGTTATGCCCAGTTGCTTGTACTACTGCATTTACTCATCGCGCAAAAGGGGCAGCTATTGAAGTTGATGGTAGAAAAATACCATATTTACTGGCAAGTGGCGCCTATACTATGCCGTTTGCTTTTACCGGACATCCAGTTGTGGTGATTCCCATAGGTCAAGATGATACAGGATTACCTATTGGTATACAAATTATTGGTAAACGGTGGAAGGAAATGGAATTATTAAGTATAGTGCGGCAACTTGTGAGTGTTACTCAGGGTTTTCAAATTCCACCTCTTGTATACACATGTTGAAGGAACAGGCAAGGATGCCTGTTCTACAAGATGTTATTGCAAAAGTATCTCAAGTTTGTATTTCTGTGTTGGTTAAAGACTCAATGCGTTCCCCAGTGCAAAAGCTGGGAAACGATACAAGCCTTTAGTTACATTTGACCGCTAAAGATAGGCTGAACTTTACGGTCAGTCAATTCCCCCAGGTCATCTGCTACCGTCAAAACACCGGGTTTGCAGCGCTTGACTATAACAGATACCCCTGTGGCGCCTTCTTGTTCAAGGTCATCGATATAACCTTTACGAGAGGCACTAGCTTCTGCTGAAGTTAGGAATGGACCGAAATAATAAGTGCAGCGGGGGGACTGAGTTTTAACCTCGACCCACCACGCCATACCAATATTTTGATATACGTTGATCAACAATTCTTTGAAGTTATTCCAAACGCTTGTCATGGCTTTCACCAAGTAGATGTTTTGAGTTGTGTGTAAAAGGTACGCTGAAAAAAGTGTCTTTACATTTCTTTATACTCTTTTACTCTAACTTTTTCCAAGAAATTGTCGTTTACTTATCAGGATGTAAGGTATTTACCCAACGTTGACGATAAATTTCGTAAAGTGTCATACCTGCTGCTACAGAGGCGTTGAGGCTAGGAGTCTTACCGGATAAGGGAATTGATACCAATACATCACATGCGCGCTGTGTCAGCAAACTAAGACCTTCACCCTCAGAACCAATAACAATAGCGATGGGGCTGAGTTTTTTGTCGTCTTTGGGGTTGCCAAAATCAACTGAGTGCAGTGGAACGCTTGCATCGTCGGCAGTACCGTAAATCCAAAAGCCCGCTGCTTTTAAATCTTCTAATGCGCGGCTTAGGTTTGTCACCCTTGAGACGGTAAAGTTTTCTAACGCACCTGCTGCAACTTTCATAACTGTGGAAGTGATACCAGCACAACGTCGTTGTGGTATAACCAACCCGTGGGCGCCAATAGCTTCAGCAGTACGAATGATGGCGCCTAGGTTATGGGGATCGGTGATGCCGTCTGCCACTACAATTACTGGTGCATAGCTCTTTTTAAAGGCTTGAGTGATTAAATCATGCAAATCAGCATAGTTGTACGGAGCTACTTGTGCCGCTACACCTTGGTGATTTGCTTGTTCAGTAATTTGGTCGAGGCGCCTTGGTTCAACTTCATCAATTACTGTACCATTTTCTTTCGCTTGAAGAATTAACGAATGAAAACGGGGATCATAGCGTAAACGAGGAGTAATCCAGATACGGTTGAGATGACGTGTACCTTCTAACGCCGTCAAAACAGGGTGACGACCATAAATCATGTCAGTACTTTCTGACTGTGTATCTGTATCAAATTCGGCGATGTCGTCGTCTTTAACAAATCGACTTGCCGCGCCAACGGAATGGGGAACCACTCGTTTGCCTTTAATTCTCACACCTTGGCGAGTTGGAAGCGCGCTTTCACCTTTTCGAGCCTCAAATTTGCGACCCTCGAATTTGCGACCCTCGGATTTACCCTCAAATTTACCTTCATATTTTCTACCTTCATCTCGCTTGCCGTCGAATTGCTTGTTCTCAACTCGCTTGCTATTAATTGGCTTAACTGATGGAGATGAAAATTTATCGTTTAGGCGAGGACTTGGAACGGGACTATCGATATCTCTATCTCTGTCTCTGTCTCTGTCTCTATCAAATCCCTTTTTCGATACATTTGGCAGCGATAACTTAGCTTGTGGACGCGGACTAGGAGCGCTGCTACCGTTGCCATTAGCTCTTCTTGGAGTTCCAACTGAATTTCCAACTACGCGCTTACCCTTAATTTTGAGGGATTGCCCGCGTTGCTGTTCACGGGGGGCGTTAATTTTTTTGGTTTTGTTAGCCATGATAAGTATGATAAGTCCCTAATTTCATGTGCGTTTCCGGCACTTCTATCACTACAATTCAACCCAAATGCAAGCGCAAAAGGTTATTTTAGGTAGAAATACCACTACTTGTTCTAAATATGTGATTCGATTGATTCGGTCGGTATTTTGTGCAGGAGTTCTACTAAACGCGCTTCGTCAGTTAAATATAAGTAACCAACTAAGGTCTCTAAGCTTGTTGCTTGTTGATATGTTTCGGCACTCACTCGCTTTGGTCTTCCGGTAGTAGCATTGCGGCCTCTACGGACGATTTCTAATTCTAATTCGGTCAATTCTGGTGCTAGCGCTTGTAAATGGCGCGCTTGCATCTCCGCTCGTACCTGTGCAACTACCGAGCGATGATAACTATCGATTCGCTGCGGTGGTAGGAGATAGTACATTCTAAAGTACAGTTCATAAACTGCATCCCCCAAATAGGCTAAAGCAGTAGGAGAAATTTGTCGAAGTTCGGCTAGAGATATTCGAGTAGGTAACTTGTTGCAAGCAGCTTTCAATACTTGGTTCCAAGGGTTATGACAACACGTACTCTCTGAGTCATCTTCAAATGGTTGTTCCTCCGATAATTTCACAAATTCATCATTCCTCACTGTTTACATATCGCGATTGACGCAGCACAACTTGGGGTAGAACCAAACACTTTGCCCGCAATCTCCCATTACGGGTCAAAAAGGCATCATTAGGGATTACATAAAATTACTTTTAATATCAGGCTTTACGATTCAAGCGATCTTGTAGATAACACTCTAGCGCATTATCACACTCTAAACAGCTTATTATATCTAAAATTTACGTAAAAATTAAAGCTATCCAGATTTTTAACATCGGATAGCTGGTTGTATGCTCCAAGCGGTTAGCGGTTAGCTATTAGCTAAAAGCTATTAGCTAAAAGCGCTCCGGCTACTTGATATTCTCTAAAGCCGCGTCAACACTTGTTTGCAGGGCGAGAAATTTCTCTAGACGTACAAGTTTGACAGTTTGAGTGACGCGGGCGTTTGTGACAATTTGTAAGGTTCCTTCGTTATTCTGTGCCTGCTTGGCGAGTTGCACGAGGGCGCCTAACCCAGAACTGTCTACAAAATCAATTTGTGAGAGGTCTAAGATGATATTCTTTGGACCCTCATCAATTTTGCCTCCAATAACCTTGCGGAATGTAGGTTCAGAGAAGGCATCTAATAAGCCTGTGAGACGGAATAGCTGACAGTTATCCCGAACTTCGCGGGTTCCTCGCAGGCTAACGGTTAAGTTTAGTGGTTCAGCAATAACTCCCTCCTCGTCTTAAAACGAACGCTCAAGTATAGATGAATTTAATGCATTTTGTCTATAATAGACCCGAAACAAAGTTAATTGCCAATGGTCAACAAACATTTGCCGTTTGTGACTGTCTTGCTTTGCTCATTTCTTCAACAAACTGCTCAAACAAGTAGTCAGCATCGTGGGGTCCAGGACTCGCTTCGGGATGATACTGCACTGAGAATACTGGCAGTTGTTTGTGACGAACACCTGCTACTGTACGGTCGTTCAGGTTCAAATGACTGACTTCGACCTTGGATGTTGGTAGTGAGTCTGGGTTTATGGCAAAGCTGTGATTTTGGCTAGTAATTTCTATTTTCTCAGTTAAGCCTGCGGGTTGATTTAAACCGCGATGCCCAAATTTTAGCTTAAAGGTCTCTGCCCCTAATGCGTGACCTAAAATTTGGTGTCCCATACAAATTCCAAACATTGGCTTTTCGGCTTCGAGTAATGCCTTCGTCGTCGCAATGCCCTCTAAAACAGTCGCAGGGTCTCCTGGTCCGTTCGAGAGAAATATACCATCTGGGTTATATTTTAAAATCTCTTCTGCACTTGTGGTAGCGGGAACAACGACAACGCGGCAACCGTAAGAAGCTAATCGTCTCAGAATGTTACGTTTTACGCCAAAATCTAAAGCTACAACTGTAAAACTATTTTTTGAATCACTTTTACATTTAGGGTTAAATTCCCAAACCGCTGTAGTTGGGTCTGACCATTCGTATACTGATTGTGTTGTTACTTCACGAACAAGATTCAAACCTTCCATATTCGGTGCCGCTTGAATTTGTTCAAGTAATTCGTTCTCGTCGAGAATAGACGTTGAGATACCGCCGTTCATTGCTCCAAAATTACGGATTTTACGAGTTAGTGCGCGTGTATCTATACCATAAATACCAGGTATTTGGTGCTGCTTTAGGTAATCGGACAGTGACTGGGTAGAACGCCAGTTACTAGGACGGTGGCAAATGTTACGAGCAATGGCGCCGCGTACTTGTGGACGGTCAGATTCCTCATCAAGAGGATTGACACCAGTGTTCCCCAATTCTGGATAAGTAAAAAGAACTATCTGACCACAGTAGCTGGGATCTGTCAGGACTTCTTGATATCCTGTCATACCTGTATTGAAGACTACTTCTCCAATAGTGGTACCAATGGCGCCAAAAGACCAGCCACGATAAGATGTTCCATCTGCTAGTACGAGTAAAGCAGGTATAGCGTCAGACAGTGACATATGCTGCATTTAGGAAAAAGAGTTAGAGTATTTGAGAGCGAATGGTTCCGATGGTTAATTATGCCATAAGTATATTTATTGGATTTTGTCGAACTAAGGAAAGCAGGTAGAATTTAAACTATAAGAGCAAAAATCTAATTACTTCGATGCGTAACTCGTGGTACCTAATATTAGTTACGATAGCAGTCCTGACTACTAGTTGTGACAAGCAAACTCAAATTAAAAGTGAAAGGCAATCTGTTTCAATGTCGGCGACTACAGAGACTGACGGTCAAATAGTGGGGAATTCCACTTCAACATCTGAGTCGGCGCCTCAAACCATAGACCAAGCCAAGACGTTTGAGTTAGGTTTAGATAAAGCGGCTGGTGCATATACTATAAGTCAATCGGCTCAATCGGTTAATGATTGGTTATTAGTAGCTGGTCAATATCAAGACGCAGTTGCG
The DNA here is from genome assembly GCF_001904745.1 of Calothrix sp. HK-06. Taxonomy (GTDB): domain Bacteria; phylum Cyanobacteriota; class Cyanobacteriia; order Cyanobacteriales; family Nostocaceae; genus Dulcicalothrix. The sequence goes on along the minus strand of NZ_MRCD01000094.1, from coordinate 25,038 downwards.
CTAATGAAAGAAGTCCAGCGCGATGACCCTTATTATTCAATCGCACAGCAAAAAGTTAGCGAGTACCAACAAAGAGCCAAGCAAGCACAACTGAGAACCATTGCTAGTGCTTTCCCTACCCCACAACCTCAAGCAACTCAAGTTGTCGTCGTTCCTGAAACTGTTTCCAAACCACAAGTTCAAGCGAACGCCAAAATAGCAACTGCTCCTAAACCTCAAAAAATTATTTCTCCAGTTTTCCCACGCTTACCCAAGCAACCACAAGTTGAGCAGCAAGTTCAACCAGTTATTCCCCCCGAAGCTTTCGTTAACCAGGAAACAGAAGAACAAGTAATTACAGTCCCAATTAAACGTAGGATGGGAGGTACACCAGTTATTGAAGTTAAATTTAACGGCAATCAAAATTTTGAGATGATAGTCGATACAGGCGCCAGTGGAACTGTTATCACTCAAAAAATGGCTGACTCCCTTTCAATCGTACCCGTTGGTCAAGCTAAAGCTAATACCGCTAGTTCCAAAGCAGTAACTTTTCCCATTGGTTATGTAAATTCAATGGAAGTTGGCGAAGTCAAAGTTGGGCAAATTCCAGTTGCGATAGCAGGAGCAGGACTAGAAACTGGACTATTAGGACACGACTTTTTTGGAGACTACGACATTACCATCAAGCGCGATGTCGTCCAATTTCGACCTCATACTCCCACCGATACTAAGACCGTAGAAACTCAACCAAGCATTCCAATTTATCCCAAGCTGCGCCGCTAGCCAAAATATCGAGTGCTAACTCTGTACCTTTTTGATGATCACCCCAAGGTACAGCATCGCCCACTTCTAGCGCTAACCCAGCATTGAGCGCAACAACAGAAGTTTGTGCGGTTGTGCCTTTACCCTGTAATACTGCTTTCAAAATATCAGCATTTTCTTCAACATCTCCACCTCGCAGTTCCGTAACAGGCACCTTTACAAGTCCTAAAGCTTGAGGGTCAACTGTTTTCATTTCAACTAAGCCATCATTAAGAACCGCTAAATCAGTTAAATCTCCTAAAGAAGCCTCATCAAGTCCTTCGCGTCCATTTAAAACAATAGCCTTATATGTTCCTAATTGCAGCATCGCATTCGCAATCGTTTCTAGTAATTTAGGGGTATATACTCCCATTACCTGTCCAGTTGGACGCATTGGGTTTACTAGAGGACCTAGCAAGTTAAATACAGTTCTTACCTTTAAATTCTTTCTAATTCCAGCTACTGCCTTCATTGCTGGATGCCAACCAGGAGCAAACAAAAAGCTTATACCTACGGAATCTACAGCAGCTTGCACCTTATCGCTAGGCGCACTTAAATTTACACCTAAATATTCTAGTACATCCGCGCTGCCAACTCGACTTGATGCCGAGCGATTACCATGTTTAGCTACTCGCACACCTGCTGCTGCTGCAACAAATGCTACCGCCGTAGAAATATTAAATGTAGAGGCGCCATCACCTCCAGTGCCACAAGTATCAATTAAAGGAGTAGTTGTAGCTTCTATTGACTCTTCGCTCACCGACAGAGATTGTAGCACCTGCGCCATTCCCGCTAATTCGTCGCAAGACACACCCTTGGCTTGAAGTCCAATTAATATTGCTCCTGATAACTCTAGGGGTATAGCTTCGTTCAACCAACCCTGCATCAACTCAACAGCTTGTTGGCGCGATAATGATTGATGGTCGAGAATTTGTTGAAGTAATGAAGACCAGTTAACTGTAGTAGATTCAGAAGAAAGTTTTAAAGTGGTAGGCGAACTGCTCATAAACGGCACAGCAATAGTTAGATATCGCACTTATCGTACCTAATAATCAACCTCTGGTGCTTAACTTATATATCGTTTGTGTATATCTAAATTTTCTATAGTGATAATTGCCCACCTGCACAACGACCATTCTTTACTATAATTAATAACACTTAACATTTATTAATAAAATTTTTGAGTGACAATTTAAGTAATTATGCCTAAATCAAAAAAACAAAAATTTCCCTATTTACTCGGTTCAAAATGGACATCACAAAAAAAAGTTGATGGTTGGCGCCATTTTGAAGTTGTCAACCGTAAAAACCAGGGGAAATGGGTTTATGCCGAAATGGTTTCATCTTGTGACCCGAACGTTCGGTTTTGGACTAACGCAGCAATATTACAAGACCAAGAACTTTGGCGCCCAGGTTGGTTAACTTTAGAAGATATGGAATTGATCCCCCCAACCCCCCTTAATAAGGGGGGCTAGGGGGATTATTCTTCAATTGTGATAATTATTTACACTTACTGCATTCTCATTACTATTAACCACACTATCATCCCAAATATATAAGTCTAAAAGGCTTTTATGTTAGGGGTTTTAGGTTTTTGTGTATTGTAACTATTTTTATAAAATGAATAATATAAAGATACTCTAAAAACATTTTGTAACCTTATTAGCGTGATTTAAGAAGATATGTGACAAAAAAGAAATTAATGAGTACAAGCACTTGGAATTAGACTACTATTCACAGAGCAAGTCCCTTTATTTCCTGAGTGAATTGAACAATAATGACACTCATGAACCATCAAAGCTTCAAGACACAAAGTTTTATAAACAAGAATTAAGAGGTAAAGACGTGAAACTAGCAGTTTATGGAAAAGGTGGCATCGGTAAATCTACAACTAGTTGTAATATTTCTGTCGCCTTAGCCAAGCGCGGTAAAAAGGTATTACAAATAGGCTGTGACCCAAAACACGATAGTACATTTACTCTAACTGGATTCTTAATTCCAACAATTATTGATACGCTGCAAGAAAAAGACTATCACTACGAAGACGTTTGGCCCGAGGATGTAATTTATAAGGGTTACGGTGGTGTCGATTGTGTTGAAGCAGGTGGTCCACCAGCAGGCGCCGGATGTGGCGGTTACGTAGTTGGGGAGACCGTGAAATTACTGAAAGAACTAAATGCCTTTGATGAATACGATGTCATTTTGTTTGATGTTCTTGGTGACGTAGTTTGTGGTGGTTTTGCGGCGCCTTTAAACTATGCTGACTACTGTATGATTGTTACAGACAACGGTTTTGACGCATTGTTTGCAGCTAATCGTATTGCCGCTTCGGTACGTGAAAAAGCACGCACCCACCCATTGCGTTTAGCAGGGTTAATTGGCAACCGTACCAGCAAGCGGGATTTGATAGAGAAATACATCGAAGCAGTGCCCATGCCAGTTTTAGAAGTTTTGCCATTGATAGAAGACATTCGCGTTTCTCGCGTTAAAGGTAAAACATTATTCGAGATGGCAGAACATGACCCCTCGTTAAATTACGTATGTGACTACTATCTCAGCATCGCCGACCAAATTTTAGCGCGTCCGGAAGGAGTTGTGCCTAACGATGCTCAAGATAGAGATTTATTCTCTTTGTTATCAGATTTTTACTTAAATCCGGGTAAACCCGCAGTCACTAATCCGGAAGAGCAATTAGACTTGATGATTGTATAAATCATTATTTATTTTCGGGATGGGGCTATATGGCATTCTTTTACAGTTTTACAGAATCGTTGAAACAGAAGTGGTTGCAATTTTTTCAGGCTAACCGTGAATGGATAAGCTTGCAGATGCAAGTGGAATCGGTTTACACACCTGATGGTGGCAAACGTCCATCAAGTTACCTGATTTTGGGCGTAGCAAACGCGCTAGAGCCGAAATTAGCTCAGTTGATGTTACCCTTTTCAAAATTGAACCCAGATGCCGATACCCTCGTCGAAGTACTAGGTTTACACTTCGACCCAAATGTTGCACTAGGTAATCATTCCATACCTTATCAGCAAGATAGCGATATGGTTATAAACGAATCAATTGAAGAATCAATGGTTGAACAAGAAAGCCAATTAATTGACGTTGATGATGCACCAGGAATTCTTACCAGTGGTTTTGAAACAGATACAGCTAGGAATAGTTTCTCAATCGATGCTGTTGATACCAGTGAGATACATACCATGTCTCTAAATGGTGTTGGCGCCAACGTAGAAGAAACAGGACAAAAATTGTCTTCAGCATCATCAGACGACGATTTTGGTGGTGATATCTCTTTTGACAGTGATTTGCCACTAAAAAATGATAATTACAACGAACTTGAAGACCTAAACACTTCAGACGACCACGGATTTAGCGACGTGTTAATCGACGTTTGGAGTGAGGAAACAAAAACTCAGAATAGCGTTGATGGGGATTTCGGTGCTAGTTTTGAAGAAGAATCAGAAATAGCTCGTCTCTTCCCCAACGGATAAAGCCATTTTGGATTTTAGATTTTAGGTTTTGGCTTTAAATCCAAAATCTAAAATTCCAAATCATAAAAATAAGGGGAGAAACTTTTAAAATGACTGTTGCAGAATCACAAGCTTTAACATTCGACTGTGAAACCGGCAATTACCACACTTTCTGCCCAATTAGCTGTGTAGCATGGTTGTACCAGAAAATTGAGGATAGTTTCTTTTTAGTTATTGGTACAAAGACTTGCGGTTACTTTTTGCAAAATGCGATGGGGGTAATGATTTTTGCCGAACCTCGTTATGCAATGGCAGAGTTAGAAGAAGGTGATATTTCTGCCAAACTCAACGATTACGAAGAGTTAAAGCGATTATGTACACAAATTAAACGTGACCGTAACCCTAGTGTAATTGTTTGGATTGGCACCTGCACTACTGAAATTATTAAAATGGATTTAGAGGGCTTGGCGCCTAAGCTTGAAGGTGAACTAGGCATTCCCATAGTAGTAGCACGTGCAAATGGTTTAGATTATGCTTTTACACAGGGCGAAGATACAGTATTAGCAGCAATGGCAGCACGTTGTCCAGATAAGGCGCCTGTTGCACAAACCGAAAAAGAAGAACGTGGTTTGTCTAAACTACTTAATTTTGGTAAGAAGAAAGAAGAAATAGTTCAAGAAGAATCTGAGTATGTAGCTCATCCACCCTTGGTTTTATTCGGTTCACTCCCCGACCCTGTAGTTACACAGTTAACACTCGAACTGAAAAAACAAGGCATTAAAGTTTCAGGTTGGTTGCCCGCAAAAAGATTTACAGAATTACCAGTATTAGAAGAAGGTTACTACGTTTGTGGTGTAAACCCATTCCTTAGCCGTACCGCTACCACTTTAATGCGGCGCCGTAAGTGTAAATTAATAGGCGCCCCCTTTCCAATTGGTCCCGACGGCACACGCGCTTGGGTAGAAAAAATTTGTTCGGTATTTAACATAACACCCAAAGGTTTAGACGAACGCGAAGCAAAAATTTGGGAAGGTGTAGAAGACTACGTAAAATTGATACGTGGCAAATCAGTATTTTTCATGGGTGACAACCTGCTAGAAATATCTTTAGCGCGTTTCTTAGTGCGTTGTGGCATGACCGTCCAAGAAGTAGGCATTCCCTACATGGACAAACGCTACCAAGCTGCGGAACTAGCAATGTTAGAACAAGCTTGTAAAGATATGGGCGTACCATTGCCATCAATAGTTGAAAAACCCGACAACTACAACCAAATTCAACGCATCAATGAAAGAAAGCCAGATTTGGTAATTACCGGAATGGCACATGCAAACCCATTAGAAGCGCGTGGCATCAATACCAAATGGTCAGTAGAATTTACATTCGCTCAAATTCACGGCTTTAGTAACGCACGCGATGTCCTAGAACTAGTAACTCGTCCACTACGTCGCAACAACAACCTCAAAGACCTAGGCTGGGACAAATTAGTCAAAGAAGCTCATGTATAAATTTCTCTTCTAGAGCAAATCTTACACAGCAAATCTTGTGGAGCAAATCTTGTGGAGCGGGCATCCCTGCCCGCCCATTGATTCTTTTTATTATGGCGATGGTGCCCAATATAAAAAAAGGCAAGTTACTAAGAAACTTGCTTGCTGACGTTCTCCAAAAAATCAACGGGGTATAATAGATGTGTTGTACTCAAACAGATGGAGGAAAACTAATCACACTCGAACAGCTTGAAGCCGAAGTTCTTGCACTTCCACTCAAATCTCAGGCTTTATTATTAGCTCGATTAGTCGAACATTTAGGGCAAGCAAGTGAAATAGAGCCAGAACTAGCCAAAGTAATGGCGTAATAGAAGTTAATAATTATTTAAGTTTTAGAGGCACAATAATTAGTTGTGCCTTCAGAAGTTAGAAAATCGGAATGAAGATAGATTTGATAATTTATTTTTTGAAAAGTCGCATTACAGGGTTAGAAGATTTTGAGGTAGAAGTATTTTGTTCACTTTCTACAATAGGCGCCTCGACTGTATCATTTGGTATAATAAACATAACTTTAGCTTTATCTGTCTGATTCTCTTCACTAGGGTATAACTTTAACCACTCATGAAATTTGATTTATTTTGAATTAGATGATTTTAAAAAATGATATTTCGTATGTAATTACAACTATAATCCCCCCTAGCCCCCCTTATTAAAAGCTACGGTGTAAACACATCTTTTCATTACCCTTACATTCTTTCTCTTTGCGTTATGCAGCGTCCGAGTGCGGTTCGTTAAAAAATTAACCGCAAAGTACGCAAAGGCGCAAAGTAAAGAGAAGAGAAGTAACTTTTAGAGACTTGTGTGTACACGGTAGCTTCCACGCGAGAGGTTATTTTTCGGTAGCGATGATGTGTAGGTCTATGTTTTGGTGTCGTATTAGTTCCATTAGGCGTTGGGTGAAGGAGCGTTTGAAAAATCGTTTCCATCCTGACTGTTGGCTTTCACCAATAACTATTTGAGTAATGTGAAGCTCAGATGCTATTTTGGCTATTTCTGTGGCTACGCTATGACTATTAGCTTTGACGAATTCACCACCAAATTCTTTACAGAGTTTTTCACAAGTTTCTACATGTAAACTTTCTTCCTTGCTTAAAAAACGGTCGGGGTCTGAAACAAATACTGTGTACAAGCGAGCATTCATATAACTGGCAATTCTGGCGCCGCGACGTAATAACTGCATAGAATTGGGATACGTCGAAATACAAACTAAAACTCTTTCGTGAATATTACAGCTTTGCCCAGTTAAGTTAGAAGCGTTTCCATCGTCTTCTACTGTATCTGCAACTTCCCGTAACGCGAGTTCTCGCAGTGCAATTAAATTACGTCGCTGGAAAAAATTCTCTAGTGACTGCTCAATTTTATCGAGTCTGTAAATTTTCCCTTCTCGTAGTCTTTCTTCTAAAGTTTCTGGTGTGACATCTATTACTATCACTGCATCTGCTTCATCGAGTAGACGGTCGGGAATACGTTCGCGAACTACAACGCCTGTAATCCTAGCGACTAAGTCATTTAAGCTTTCTAAGTGTTGAATATTAACAGTTGAGTAAACGTCTATTCCTGCTTGCAAAATAACTTCTACATCTTGGTAACGCTTTTCGCGTGCTGAACCTGGTACGTTGGTATGAGCTAGTTCGTCTACTAAAACTAGCTGTGGGCAGCGTTGTAACACTGCATCGGTGTCAAACTCTTCTAAGGTGACGTTTTGGTAAAAAATGGCTTTGCGCTGAATTGTTTCGAGTCCAGTTGATTTTTCTAATGTTTCTTTACGTCCGTGGGTTTCGAGAATACCAACAACTACATCAATTCCTTCTGCTTTGAGTTGATGCGCTTCTTCAAGCATTTTATAAGTTTTGCCTACACCAGGCGCCATCCCAATAAAAATTTTATGCTTACCGCGTCGGGCAGGACGAATATACGTATTGTTAGGGGAAGGGGAGGCTGAGGAATGATACATAGTAGTTTGAGGTAACTAACTTTATATTAGAGCTGCTAGCTTGTCAAAGATTTCGTAAACTAATGTCAGTATTTTTAAAGTACAGTTACTTGCTACTGGCTCGGCGCTAACCTAAAGGTCTGCATAGTGCAATATTGTTGGTAACTTAGTAATATAGGGGCGTTTGTTTATATTTTCTTGTCAAAACAAAATAAATATATTGCTGCGTCTAGTGGGGATTTCGGAAATTTGCGAAAATAGAAGTTATTCGGCGGTTCAACGGATTTATATATTCATACCCAACGTTTATCTTGAATACAGCCACAAACAAAGTTGAATCTGAGAATACTTCCATGAACGTGCAAGAATTTGAATCTCAATACCGTGACGCAATGGCTGAAACCCTTAATGAATTACAAACGGCTGTTTTACTACTGGCACAAGTACAGCGTAAAATTTCCCAAATTGGCAGTTCTGTACAAAGTTTGAATCAAAGCGTCGAGGAATACATTACCAATCATCAAACACCTCATTGATAATGGGGGAAATTAACTATACTAATTTGAGTGACGAGCTAACTCCTCTTCAATTGCTGCCACTAGTTCGTTAAGATTCACAGGCTTTACGAAGTAACGACAGGCGCCTAATTTCATCGCTTTATCTTGGTCAGCTTTAAATGCGAAAGCTGAAACAACGATAACAGGTATTTTTGAATACTTTGGCTTCTGCTTGATTTGGGTTAAGATTGAATAACCATCAATATCTGGTAACTTTAAATCTAAAAGTATCAATTCTGGTTGAAATTGCTCGACTGTTGAAAAAAATTGCGATGCTTCAGGCAGACCAATAACATCGTAATTAAAATAACCTAAATAATCACTTAGCAACATTCGATTCATATCGTTATCTTCTATCAACAGAATACGTTTAGAAGGATATGACTTGTACTTTTGTTTAGTTTCAAGTAATCGCGCTGTCATTTCTCCCTATTCAATTAGGTAAAAACTCAACGATAACTACTGGACTCAAATATAACTGCACAAAACTCGTTGAATTTCTTAAATTTAGTTATTTATTTCATGCAGCCTGAAGTAATGACAACAATTTTACATATAGAGTTATCTACAGTTAGACAATATTAACTCAAATTTTCAAATTAAGCAAAGTTTTTAAATTAACTTACTATCCAAGCATAGAAGGCACTTGAGACGTATTATTGCTCAATAAAAAAATATCAATCGCTTTTTCTAAAAAATTTGATTCACTATAAGAATATCTTATAATTACTTTTTTGTATTGGTGCCTTACCCTAAATACTTACAGCCAAAATTTCTGTACCTGTTTTAACGAACATCGTGCTGCTAAAAGAATGAATGCTAATATTAAACTAACACCTGTAGAAGGTTCTGATACTTTTCTTATGCGTTTTGGTTGTTGTAATTTCCAAGTAATTTGGTTTGCTGCTGAAATATTTGTATTATTGTTCTTAGCAACAGGCTTTATCGTTTCTAGCTTATAAAGATATACAGTTTTACCACTAATGTCTTCTTGGATTACTTTATTTGCTTCTCTGACTTCATTGATGGTATCTTTCGCTTCTGCAAGTAAGCGTGACTCAATTTTATTTTTATTTTCAGTATTTTTACTGAATAACTTGGAGCTAAAAGGCACTATATCATCAAGTTGAGTATTCAGACTTGTATTATTATTCTCATTATCATTTAGTTTTAATTGTTCTGTAAATGAACCATTTTTTAACGATATTGCTTGGGCTGGCATAGAAAAACTACCCAATATTAAAATTACAACTAGGTTAATAGTTGTTGTAAAAATTTTACTTAAATTCCTCATAAGCAATTAGGTTAGCTATATAAACCCGGTTTCTTTGGTTTAATATAATACGATATTATTCAGTAATCCCCCTGTAGTCTAGCTTGGAAATACTGAAATTTTAGGTAATCTTTATAAACTTATGGTTAATCAATCATGAAGTATTAGTAAATTTACTTTAGAAATTCAGCAATACGTTGAACCGCTATTTCTAAAGTCAGAGGTTCCCGAACAAGCGCAAAACGGACATAACCTTCTCCTGACTTACCAAAACCTGCACCAGGTGATGCAGCTACACCTGTTTGTTGGACAAGTTTTGTGCAAAATTCGATTGAGTTATGGCGCCACTCTTGAGGCAGTTTTGCCCAGACATACATAGTTGCTTGGGGTGTTGGTACATGCCAACCAATGTGATCTAAAGCACCAATAAAAGCATCACGGCGCCTTTTAAAAGTTGCGACAGCAGTCTCTACTCCTGTTTGGGGGCCAGTCAAAGCAGCAACGGCGCCGTTTAGAATTCCTCGATACTGGTTAAAGTCAACGGCAGCTTTGACTTGACGTAACGCACGAATTAAGTCCGCGTTGCCAATAGCGAAGCCAATACGGAAACCGCCCATATTATAAGACTTCGAGAGGGTAAAAAATTCAATCGAGACGCTTTTTTCTGGGTCAGCTTGAAATATCGAAGGGGCTGTTTCGTCAGAGAATACTAAATCAACGTAAGGAAAATCATGAACGAGAACAATATTATGCTGTTGGCAGAAATTAACTGCTTCTTTAAAGAATGATAGTGGCGCCGTTGCAGCAGTAGGATTATGTGGATAACTTAACACCATCATCCGCGCCTTGTTTAAGACATCGACGGGAATATCGCTAAATATAGGTAAAAATTCATTTTCCGCGCGCAGTGGCATTGGATAAATTAATCCTGAAGCTAAATAGACTCCACCTGCGTGAGAAGGATAACCTGGGTCTAATAGTAAAGCGTAATCACCAGGGTTAAGAATTGCCAAAGGTAAATGAGCGGTTCCTTCCTGTGAACCAATTAAAGGTAATACTTCAGTTTCCGGGTCAATGGAAATACCGAACTTTTGCTCATACCAAGTTGCTGTAGCAGTACGAAATGCTATCGTGGCGCCGAAAAGTAAGTAACCATGAGTTGATGGGTCATCTAATGATTTTGCAATAGCATCAATAACATGTGGTTGTGCCGCTAGGTCAGAAGAACCCAGCGACAAATCAATCAACTCTTTAGATGCCGCCAAAGCTTTGGTTTTGGCAGTATCCATATCCGCAAACACATTACTTTGCAGAGGTTGTAGACGTTTAGCAAATTGCATTTCGGTATCTTGCATAACATTCAACTATATTATGCATCATAGAAACCGGGCTTCTAGAGAAATATTTGCTCTTAACCTTAATTTCCTTAAACAAGCCCGGTTTCTCGCAAGCTAATTTAGATGGCTATCAATGAAGTTAAACAGCTTGTCTTTACCAATGGCGCCTTCAGTAGCAGCTAAAAGTTGACCATCTTGAACTATCCGAAAGGCAGGTACACCTTCGATTTGGTACTGCTTGACAGTAGTAGGATTCGGGTCAACTTCCATTTTAACTACTTTCAGACGGTCGCCATAAGTATTAGCGGCATTGTTCACCGTCATAGTCATTAACTTGCAAGGACCGCACCAAGAAGCCCAGAAATAAAGTAATACGGGCTGCTCAGATTTCAAAACTTCTGTTTCAAACTCAGTATCAGTGATAGTAATTACACCCGTACTCATGCGCTTCTCCAATCAGGTGATATCGTTAATAATTGACACATAACTTAATTTATAACAAACTTGCCCATATTCCCAAGCTATTCACGATTTTTTATTCGTTGAGCGAGTAAAATCGTAAACAAAAAGTTTGCATACCATGAATAACCATAAAGAATTATTTACGATTGGTCAATCAAACCATAATAGCGAAGCTTTTATTCAATTACTCAAGCAACACGAAGTAACAGCCATTGCGGACGTGCGTTCCTATCCCTACAGTCGTCAAAACCCCCAATTTACTCCAGATGCTGTCAAAGCTACTTTGCTCGAAGTAGGTATTTACTACGTTTTTCTAGGTAAAGAGTTAGGCGGTGTTTGTCAAGTAACCCTAGCTGTTATGTAGATGGTAAAGCTTTATACGAAAGAATTGCTGCGACTCAAGAGTTTGGGATTGGTATATAGCGCTTGCTCAAAGGCACCCAAAAGTATCGAATAGCCTTAATGTGTGCCGAAAAAGACCCCATGACATGTCATCGTGCCATTTTAGTATGTCAAAACCTACATCATCGCGACATAAAAATTAACCATATATTAAGTAACGGTACACTACTTACGCAGCAGCAACTAGAATCAAGACTGCCATCGGCGCCTCGTTGTGGAATATCTATATGACAAATGGGAAAATATAAATATCCAACATCTCTAAACTTCTCTGATCTTGTCTTGTGGAGCGGGCATCCCTACCCGCCCCTACAAAATCAAAACAAATTTATCCAAAAATTTTTAACAAAGCTTGACGGTAAAATTTAATACCTTCGTCATTAAGATGGTCTCCATCACTGCTCGCAAATGCTTCCTTTAAGGCGCCTTTTTCATTTAAAGTTTCTAAACCTAGGGTTTCAACAGGCACATTTTCAGCTAAAGCAACTTGCTTAATTAAAGCATTAATTTCATCAACTCGCGAATTCGGCGCCGATATACTAGGGTCTTTGCTAGCTGCGACCGTTGAGTAAAAACCCGGAATTAAAACGATTTGCTTGGCGCCTAATTGTCGAGTTAATGCGATTGACTCACGTAAATTGTTTACAAAAACATCATTACTAAGTTTATACCAAGCATCATTCCCACCTACAGCAATTACTGCCTTTTCACATTTTACTTTAACCGGAGCTAAAAGTTTTAACTGTTCAACAAGCGAAACAGCACTTAAACCATTTAAGGCAAAATTAAAATTACCTTCACCAAGTGTACTTCCTAATTCAGCAGATACAGAATCTCCAAACAAGCAACCTGAAAACTGCTTATTTTGAGCAGCAAATCTTTGATATTGAATTGCAATTCTCCAAAAAGGTGTAGAACTAAGGTTATCTTGAGCAGGTGGGTTAGATGAATTTATAGAATATTTTTCAGCTTGAGAAGCTAGCTCTAAAGCTGCTGGTACATCAACAACTAGTCTGTCACTTGGATATGCTTCTAAAAAGCTAACTACCGATAAACCCTCTTTTGATTTAGTGCCTAAAATTATAGCCGCACGCAGTGCAGTTACACCAGCAGAGTCACGACGCGCGATACCTGTAGAAACCGCTGATAATATTTGTTTAGCAAATGGAGTATCAAGGACTTTATCGACTGCTGCTATATCAAGAGACATTTTAACTTGTAAGGCGCCTTGCAGCTTTTGTTGAGCATCAGAATCTATATAATTAAGAAAAGATTGTAAATCAGAAGAGACTTTTCCTGTCTCTGCGTATTTACGTAAATCTGATATAGGCAACGATTGCTCTAATATCCCATATCTAACAGTAATTTGAGAAGCTGCAAAACTAGGAGTTTTATCTAACACACTCTCAATGCCAAAAATTAGTAGCGAACTAATGACACATAACAAAGCACGACGTAATATATTCATACGTTTTTTCTGTCAGTATTTATATAACTATATTATTACTTCAGCCTTTCAGTATAATCATTCCAATCCAATTCAATCTCAGCATGTAATAATTTGTAAAATTATGATAATATTATGTAATTTAAATCATAGAAATGTACATTATGGTTTAAGTATAAAGTAATAAATTTTATGAAAGAACGTCCATTCGGTTTAGTCGCTATTGTCTTCTATAAGTCTTTTGTTGCTGTACTATTAATGGTGACAGCGATAGCTTTATTATTTGCGTTGAAAAATTATCAAAGCTTAGAAGATTTCTCTGATTTTTACGTTTTGGAAGGAAAATCACAAATTATTGATTTTCTTTTAGATAAAATTCTTAACTTAAATCGTAAAACATTAGCATTTAGTGGTATTGGAGCAGGACTTTATGCAATTGTAACAGCAATAGAAGCAGTTGGTTTATGGTTTCAAAAGCGCTGGGCACATATTTTAGTTGTTGGACTTGTTGGTATTAGCATTCCAGCAGAAATATATGAATTAATTAAAAGTATCACTCTACTCAAAATTATTGTTTTTATATTAAATATATTAGTTTTATGCTATTTAATAGGTAACTTTCCTAAGCATAAACACGAACAAAGATAACATTCTATGATATCTATAATAAATCCAAACTACCGTCCACAAGCAGATGATACAAGTATTGAAGCTGATATTTACTTGTTTAATCTAACTAACAAAAAATTACCTTATATAAAATTACTAGTAAATGTATAGTATTATGGTAATAAAAGTAGATTCAATCGACCATATTGTTCTGACGGTTAAAGATATTAATGCTACTGTAGATTTTTATTGCCGTATTTTGGGAATGGAAGTTGTAACTTTTGGTAAGGGGAGAAAGGCTTTAAAATTTGGAAGGCAAAAAATAAATCTTCACCAATATGGAAATGAATTTGAGCCGAAAGCACATAATCCAACCCCAGGCGCCGCTGATTTGTGTTTTATAATACAGCAACCTGTAGAAGAGGCAATTGATTATTTAGTTCAATGTGGTGTAGTGGTGCTGGAGAAACTAGTAAATAGAACAGGGGCTAATGGTTCTATTATTTCTATATATTTCCGTGACCCTGATTTAAATTTAATCGAAGTTTCAAATTATCTTAATTTCACAGGATAGTTTAGTAAAGGTAAGAGTACTCTAATTACAAAAATGCGCCAGAATAATCATTGTAGGATGGGCATTGATGCGTCATACAGTATTTGACGGACAGGTGGGACACCATTAATGTCAAGTTAAGGTTGGCACCTATACGTCAACGATAGGTTTTATAATGAACAAAGTATAAAGATAAACTTTCTTCTTAGTTTTATACTTATAGGCGCCTTTTTAAATTATGCACCTCACCGACCAAGGGTGTATACCAGTGGCGAAGCGTACTCAAAGCTCAACAGTCAACTGTATCGCGCCTTTTTAATCCATAATACACAGCCAAGTGCATAAGTTAGTTTTACTTCCCCCTATATTTATATAAGTTTGTACATTTGTAATTTTGTACAGATGAGAAAATGTCATTTTTATTACTTTTATCGCTTATGCATATCAGTATTACAGACGATCTCAAGAAACGATTTCATGCGACTTGCGCTCTTCGGGGTTTGAAGATGAGTCAAGTAGTCAATGAGTTAATTGAACAATGGTTAGAAAAACAACACTGTTCTTTAAATAGATCGGATAAAAAGCAAGAGACTGTTGTTACGGATGGTCTAGCTATGAGTAAAACTGAGTGAGAAAACGGCAAACGATTAGTGGAGTAAGGAAATGGAGCAAACAATCTTAATTTTGGCAGCAAATCCTAAAGGCACAACACCGCTGCGTTTAGATGAGGAGGTGCGCGAAATTGATGCTGGGTTGGAGCGAGCAAAACAACGTCAGCAGTTTGTCTTAAAGCAGAAGTGGGCAGTGCGACCGAGGGATATTCAGCGCGCGATGCTGGATTTTAATCCGACTATTGTCCATTTTTCTGGACATGGGGTGGATTCAGAAGGTCTAGTATTTGAAGATGAAACAGGTTCGGCAAAGCTAGTCGATGGCGAAGCTCTAGCGGGACTATTTGATTTATTTGCTAATCAGGTTGAGTGTGTTGTCCTTAACGGTTGTTACTCACAAGTGCAAGCCGAAGCAATTTCTCAACACATTAACTATGTAATTGGTATGAAAAAGGCTATCGGAGATACAGCAGCAATTGAATTCGCTGTTGGCTTTTACGATGCTTTAGGAGCAGGGAAACCTGTTGAATTTGCCTATAAATTTGGTTGTGCTGCAATTCGATTAGCAGGTATTCCTGAACAACTAACTCCAAGATTAATACGGAACCAAAATATTAGTGAGACGATGGCTAGGACAAATTTACCTGAAGACCACCTTCTAGTTCAAAACGAATCTAAGTTAGATTCATCTCAGGAAGTAAACAATTATATAGAAATACTTACGGAACTCTTAATACGCAGTGGACGTGCAGAGTATTCGGCACGAAAAGCATTATGCCTAAAAATTGGAATTGAGCCAAATAAATTGGGATTTTTAAGACAATCTACTGACACTGACTTTGCCTTAGAGCTAATTAATTATTTGGATAGTATAGATGACAAACAAGCTCTTTGTAAAATCTGTAAGGAACTAGAAGTTGTTTTTAAAAGGGGTAGATACTCGGCGGATTTGGAAAATCTTAAATTAAAACTAAATTGTAAGTAGTTTGGTGAATTATAAATATGCCACAAGAATTAAACTCAGATGACATAGCGACGTTAGTAGACCTATTACTAATTAGCTCAAAAGTAAGAACACGAGAAGCACTATGTATAAGAATTGGAATTACTTACTACAGGCAACTTGGGTTTATAAATGACCCTACAGATGAGAGCTTTGCCATAAATTTAATTAATCATTTAAATGATGTAGGAAATACAAAAGCTCTTTGTCAGCTTTGTGTTAAAGAACTAGAACCTATTTTTAAGGGAGGACGACGTGAATCTCTTTTAAAAGAAATCGCAGAAAAATTTAATTGTAACCTAGAGTATGAACAGAATTATTCAAATTCAAACTCTACAGAGCAAACAACCTCCCCAACACCTAATGCTATTCCTGAATTCAGAACTAATTCTCCTAATCAATCAACTGAAGCAAAATCTCAATCGAAAAAACTTTATTGGTTAACTGGTGGAGCTATTTTTCTAATTGGGTTAGCTAGTTTTGCAGGGTTTTATAAAACGGAGTCGGTTAACCCACGTTACATTCAACTACAAAATTTACTATCACAAGGAAGATGGAAAGACGCTGATGTGGAAACTGCGGACAGGATGTGGGGAGTGGCTGGTCAATGGGAAAAACGTAGTCTTCAAGCAGCTGACTATAATAATTTTCCATGCGAAGATTTACGTGCTATAGATAATCTTTGGACAAAATACTCCAAAAAACGCTTTGGTTTTAGTACTCAGAGTCGCATTTTCCAATCAAGTGATGTAAACAAAAATCTTGATAAATTTATGATTCAAGTTGGCTGGGGAAAGTTAAATGAGAAGGGTGAGTTTTACTATATGTATATACCTGAATATTCTTTTAGTACTCCAGAAGGGCAGTTCCCTTGGTTCGTAAATTGGCAGGGTAGTGGTGATCGACGCGCCTATATGTCTAGAATTCTCAGCTGTGGTATATAGTATGATTCATAATTGTGTTGCCATCACGAGACCACGTAGAATAAATTACTTGAGGAAACGAGGCGCCTGCTCCTGTTAAGGAAACGGGATGTACAAGAATTGACATTAAGGATAATATACCTGTGCAAGCCAATAATATAATTATTATTGCTACGACGATATTTAGTATATTTTTGCGGTTACGCATTATTAATCAGTGCTTGAAAGGACAGGCAGGATGCCCGTCCCACATTTATAAATTAACTATCCGTTACATCCGTTGCAATCCTTTGCCTAGTTTTTCTTTTTGATAGGAAGTTTCGGAATGCTTCCATGTATAGGTAATATACTGGTGTTAAATATAAAGTTAGTATCTGTGAAAATACTAGTCCCCCTACTACGGCAATACCAAGTGGGCGCCTTGTTTCTGAACCTGCTCCTAGTCCGAGTGCAATTGGTAATGTGCCCATTAATGCTGCCATTGTGGTCATCATGATGGGTCGAAATCTAACTAAGCAAGCTTGGTATATTGCATCGTATGGGCTTTTAGCTTCGTTACGCTGTGCTTCTATGGCAAAGTCTACCATCATAATACCGTTTTTCTTGACGATACCTATTAGTAAGATGATGCCGATGAAGGAGTAAACGTTTAATTCTACGTCAAATAATATTAATGTTAGTATGGCGCCGAATCCTGCACTTGGTAGTCCTGAAAGAATTGTTAGTGGGTGAATGAAGTCTTCGTATAATATTCCCAGGATTAAGTATATGACGGCGATGGATACTATTAAGAGTAATCCTAAGCTTTGCGTCGATTGTTGGAATGCTTTGGCGCCTCCTTGAAATCCTCCTGTAATGGTTGATGGTAATATCGAAGCTGCTAGTTTGGTTATTTGTTGGTTTGCTTCATCGAGTGATGTACCTGGCGCCAGGTTATATGATATTGTCGCACTTGGTATTTCTCCTTGATGACTCAGGCTAAGTGGAGTGACGCTTTGGCTGAAGTTTGCTACTGCACTTAATGGTACTAAGTTTCCTGAACTGGAACGTATATATAATGATGAGATGGCACTAATATCGCGTTGGAATTGCGGTAGTACTTCGAGGATAACTTGGAATTGGTCGGTGGGTGTGTATATTAATGAAACTTGTCCTGAACTAAAAGCACTTGCTAGCGCACTTTCTATTTGTGATGCTGTTACCCCTAATGTTGATGCTTTATTTCGATCTATATTTACTTGAATCCGTGGACTGCTTAATTCTAATGTACTGTTAACATCCTGAAGTCCCCGTAAAGTTTTCATTTTCTCTTCGAGTTTGGGGACATATTGAGCTAAGAGTGATGAGTCTAAACTTTGTAATGTGTATTGATAGACTGCGTTTGTTTGCTGTCCTCCTATCGCTATTGCTGGTGGAGACTGCATTAATACTCGCAAACCTGGTATTTTTGAAACTTTTGGCCGCAGTTTTTGAATTATTTGGTCTGAATTTAGGCGCCGTTGAGAAAATGGTTTTAATCGTATAATTATACGTCCACTATTTACTGACCCATTCGGTCCTGCTGCACCCACTGTGGAATTTACTGCTTTGACGTTTGGGTCTTTGCGAATTATATCAATGACTGCTTGTTGATGTTTCAACATCGCTTCGTAAGATATATCTTGCGCTGCTTTCGTGTTTGCTGTAATTTGTCCGGTATCTTGGGTTGGTATAAACCCTTTCTGAACAACTGTGGCTAAGTAACACGTCAGTACTAAAATCACGAATGAAGTTATTAAAGTTAAGACATGATATTTCAGTACTGTTTTGAGAGTGGATGCGTAAACTTTTTGCACTAAGTCAAAACCCGACTCGAACGCTCGGTAAAATCGATTCGAGTTATTATGATGTGAAGTTAAAAATCGGCTACATAACATTGGGGTCAATGAAAGTGACACAAACCCCGATACTAATATTGCTACAGAGATAGTAACGGCAAATTCATGGAATAATTTCCCTAATATCCCACCCATAAATATGATGGGGATAAATACGGCAACTAACGATAATGTCATTGATACTATCGTAAAGCCAATTTCTCTAGAACCTTTTAATGCTGCTTCTAAAGGTGTTTCTCCCATTTCTTGGTAGCGAACTATATTTTCAAGCACTACTACCGCATCATCCACGACAAACCCTACTGATAGCGTTAATGCCATTAATGAAAGGTTATCTAACGAGTAACCCGATAAATACATTACTGCGAAGGTGCCAATTAGAGCGATTGGTAGTGCTAAACTTGGTATTACTGTAGCTGAAATGTTTCGCAGGAAGATAAATATTACCATCACTACTAAAGCAATCGTTAGTAGTAAGGTAAATTTTACGTCATCTACAGACGCGCGAATAGATTCTGAACGGTCGTAGAAAATCCCCATTTCAATTGCTTGAGGAACTTGTTCGCGCAAAGTTGGCATTAAGTTTTTGATTGCATCAACGATTGCTACTGTATTTGTATTGGGTTGACGCTGTATTGCTAAAACTACCGAAGGGTTGCCATTATAAGCATTAGAAGAATTTATATTTTGAATGCTGTCAATAACTTGTCCTACATCTTCTAAACGTACCGCAGCACCGTTTTTGTAGGATACAATTAGTTTTCGATAAGCAGCAGCATTCGTTAATTGACCGTCTGCATTTACTATATAGCTTTTATATTTTCCTGAAAGTATACCCGTTGGTAAACTAACGTTTGCCTGTTGAAGAGCAGTTTGTACTTGGTCGATACCAATACCACGACTTGCTAACTCTTTTGGGTCTACTTGTACACGCACTGCGTACTGTTTTGATCCAAACACTTGTACTTGTGCGACTCCATTAACCATTGATATTGGTTGACCAACGGTTATTTCTGCATATTCATCGACTGTAGAAATGGGAAGTGTTTTTGAATATAGATATAAATATAAGATAGGCGCCGCGCTTGGATTGACTTTACGGTAAGTTGGTAAGCGTGGTAGTCCTGCGGGCAACTCACTTGCTGCTGCATTTATTGCTGCTTGTACGTCTTTGGCTGCTTGAGTTATATTGCGGTCTAAGTTAAATTGTAAAGTTATATTTGTACTGCCAAGTGAACTGGTGGAGTTGAATGAGTCTATACCTGCGATGCTAGAAAATTGTTTTTCTAATGGTGTGGCAACTGATGCTGCCATTGTATCTGGTGTGGCGCCGGGTAAGCTAGCGGTAACTTGAATTGTGGGAAAATCAATGCTGGGTAGGTCGCTTATTGGTAGTAACATGTAACTCATTAATCCGAAGATGACGATACCTACCATTGTTAGGGTCGTCATCACTGGGCGCCGGATAAATATTTCTGATAGATTCATATAATTGATATCCTTGTTGGCAACGGATAATGAACGGATGTAACGGATAACTGATTTTAAACGACCATATTTTTGTTTGTAACCAGTAACTGATTTTAAATAAGCATATTTTTGTTTGTAACTAACAACTTATCCGTTACATCCGTTATATCCGTTGCAAGGTGTGTTTTCTCTTGGTAAAGTGTTTACGTGCAGCTTCCATATAAGTGAAGAAGACTGGTGTTATATATAGCGTTAAGAACTGTGAAAAGACTAGTCCTCCTACTACGGCAATACCTAATGGGCGCCTTACTTCAGAACCTGCTCCAAATCCTAAAGCAATTGGTAATGTGCCCATTAATGCCGCCATTGTGGTCATCATGATGGGACGAAATCTTACTAACGATGCTTGGTATATTGCATCTCTGGGACTTTTGCCTTCGTTGCGCTGTGCTTCTACTGCAAAGTCCACCATCATAATGCCGTTTTTCTTGACGATACCGACTAGTAATATAATGCCGATGAAGGAGTAAACGTTTAATTCGACTCCGAACATTAACAGTGTTAGTAAGGCGCCGAATCCTGCTGATGGTAAGCCAGATAGAATTGTGATGGGGTGGATAAAGTCTTCGTATAAGACACCCAATACTAAATAGATTACAAAGATGGCTATTACTAAGAGTAAACCTAAGCTTGGTAATGACTCTTGGAATACTTGCGAGGCACCTTGATATTGATATGTAACACCTGATGGTACTGTGGCATTTACTATATTCTCAATGGCGTTATTCGCTTTATCTAAGGATACACCCGGCGCCAGGTTAAAGGATATTGTTGCCGCGTTCATTTGACCAAAATGGTTAATCATTAATGGTGTAACCGTTTGGGTTAATGTGGCAATACTACTTAGAGGGACTGGTTGTCCGGTGCTGGAATTTATGTACAGTTTTAGTAAGGCGTTGGGGTCTTGTTGGTACTCAGGTTGTAGTTCTAAAATAACTTCGTATTCGTTACTTGTACCGTAGATGGTGGATACTTGGTAGGAACCGTAAGCGTTTCTTAATACTGTTTCTATTTGTTGTGCTGTTATTCCTAGTGTTGTTGCTTGGTCACGGTTGATGTTTACTTTAATTTGTGAGGTTAATTGTAAGTCGCTGTTAACGTCTTGAATTTCTGGTCTAGTTTTTAGTTGCGTAACGAGTTGCGGTATATATTGACTTAATGTATTACCGTTGGGTGTTTGGAATGTTAGCTGGTAAAGTCCGGTTGACTGCTGTGTACCAACGGGTATGGCAGGTGGGTTTTGTAGATAAACTTGTACTCCTGGTACTGATGTTAATTTGGTACGCAGTTGTTGGACAACCTCATCTGCAGTATTTTGACGCTTCGCACGCTCTTTAAGACGAATAAATAAGTTACCTGTGTTTCCTGCTTGTACTCCTGAACTTCCACTTGCGCTGGTACTTCCCCCAATAGTAGTGTTGACTGCTTCGACGTTGGGGTTTTGACTAATTAATTTAGAAACTTCTTGTTGGTGCTGTACTAAGTTATCAAAGGATATATCTTGTGCTGCTTGCACGGTACCAATAATTTGTCCGGTGTCTTCGCTAGGTATAAAGCCTTTTGGTACGATGATAAATAAATATATAGTTACGATAAATATTGCACCTGACAATATCATTGCTGTTCGATGATATTTCAGTACTAATTTTAAACTCCAATCGTATAAATTTAGTAAGCCATCAAATACAGCTTCGGAAGCTTGGTACAATCGACTTCGGCGCCCGTGGTTAGGTGGACGAACAAAGCGACTGCATAGCATTGGGGTTAATGAGAGTGAGACGAACCCCGATACTAATATAGATACGGCGATGGTAACGGCAAATTCATGGAATAATCTTCCCAATAATCCGTTCATGAACAGCATTGGAATAAATACTGCTACCAATGAGATTGTCATTGATAAAATAGTAAAGCTGATTTCCTTTGAACCGTTTAATGCTGCTTCAAGAGGCGCCTCTCCCATTTCCATGTGACGGATAATGTTCTCTAGCATCACGATGGCATCATCTACGACGAAACCTACTGATAGTGTTAATGCCATTAATGATAGGTTGTCGAGAGAATATCCCAGGAAGTACATTACTGCGAATGTACCTATCAGTGAAACTGGTAGGGCTAAACTTGGAATGAAGGTAGCTGAGAGATTGCGGAGGAATAAGAAAATTACTAAGATAACTAAGGCAATTGTGAGAACCAGTGTGAAGCGTACATCATTTACTGAATCTGTAATTGACTCGGAAGCATCGTAGAGAATACCGACTCGAATGGAACCGGGAATTTGAGATTGTAAGTCAGGTAGTAGCTTTTTAATGGTGTCTACTACTTCTACGGTGTTTGTACCTGGTTGGCGCCGAATTGCAAGAATTAAGGCTTGTTCGTTATTATACCAACTAGCAACCTTATTGTTTTGAACGTTATCAATAACATTACCAAGCTGGTTGAGATAAATGGGGGTGCCGTTACGGTAAGCTACGATGAGCGCGCGGTATGCTGCTGCATCTTTTAATTGACCGTTAGCTTGAATTGTTCGACTTTTGTAAGTTCCGGAAAGACTTCCTGTAGGTAAGTCTACGTTACCTTGTTGAATGCTGGTTTGAATTTGGTCGAGACCAACTTGATATGTCGCTAACTTTTGCGGATCGAGTTGCACCCGAACAGCATATTTTTGTGAACCGTAAACTTGTACTTGAGCAACACCGTTGATGGTAGATAATTTCTCAGCTATGTAAGTTTCGGTAAAATCGTTGACTTTTGATAGTGGTAGGGTTGGGGAATCTATATATAAATATAATATTGGTTGGTCGGCTGGGTTTACTTTGCTGTACGTTGGAGGGTTTGGTAAATCTTTGGGTATTTGTCCTCCTATTGCCGAAAGTGCAGCTTGAACATCTTGTGCAGCGTCATCGATGTTGCGGTTGAGGTCAAACTGAAGCGTTATTTGGGTACTACCCATTGCCGAAGTTGATGAAAGCGTTGATAAACCTGGAATTGCTGAAAACTGCTTTTCCATTGGTCGTGTTACCGATGATGCCATTGTTTCAGCACTGGCACCAGGTCTTGAAGCGGTAACTTGAATTGTGGGAAAATCAACGTTGGGTAAGTCACTAATTGGTAGTAACCGATAAGCCATAAACCCAAAGATGACAATGCTGACCATGACAAGCGTTGTCATGATGGGGCGCTTAATGTACAACTCAGAAAGATTCATTCAAAATATCTCCTTGTTGTTTTTGTCCACCATTTATATCTGTTTTAATTTGTACCTTGCTACCATCAACCAAGTTTGACTGACCGTCGATGACAACTGTATCCCCAGGTTTGACACTTTGTGTAATTTCATCAAAACCGTTATAGCTATCACCAGTTGTGACAGGTACATTTTTCACTTTGTTCGTATCAGTATCAACTACAAACACAAACTTGCCGTTTGGACCTTGTTGAACTGCTTGAGAAGGAACAACTGTTGCATTCTGTTTGGTTGTGAGAGTTAATGTTGCGTTTACATATTGTCCGGGGAAGAGATTTTCTTCGGCGTTATCAAAAGTGCCTATTAATTGAATAGTACCTGTGGTGTTATCTACGGTATTATTTACGAAGTTTAGTAAACCTGATATGGTACGCTTGCTATTGGGAAAATTGACACTAACTGGTAATTTGCTTCCCGACGCATACTTTTGGATTAAAGACAAGTCTTTTTCAGGAATTGAGAAAGAAACTTGAATCGGACGAATTTGATTTATTTTGACTAAAGGAGTAGTGTTGTTGTTAGCTTGAACGACATTACCTGTAGTCACGAGAATGTCACCTACACGTCCATCGATGGGAGAATAGATTTTAGTATAGGTTGCTTGAACAGTAGCAGCTTTTAGCGCTGCTTGGTCACTAGCGAGAACGCTTTGAGCATTTTGAATTGCAGCTTGATCAACACCTAATTGTGATTGAGCATTTGCTATTGCTTGTTTATCAGCATCTAAACCAGCACTCGCAGCTTTTGCATTAGCTTGATATTGCTGTGTATCTGCCTGAGTAACGGCGCCTTCTTTTAATAATGAACTATAGCGATTACTTTGTGCTTGGGCGAATGCAGATTGTGCTTGGTCTTTGGCAAGATTTGCTTTGGCTTGTTGTACTTGTGTTAAATCTTTTTGATAAGTTGCCCTTGCTTGTTGTATCAGTGCCAAATCTTTTTGTATGGTGCCTTTTGCCTGGTCGATAGCGGCATTTTGAGTACGTGGGTCTAATGTAAACAGTAATTGACCTTTTTTAACATCCTGTCCTTTTTTAAAGAATATTCCAGTAATTTGTCCACCAGCTTGTGGTGTAACAGAAACTGTGTTATAAGCCTGGACATTACCAATAGCTTGTAGCTGGACAGGAATACTTTTAGTTGTTACTTGGGCAACTATTACAGGTACATTTCTAAGTCTAGCGCTGCGAGATGGTTTTTCTTGCTTCGGTTTGGTAATATTATGTGTAACACCTACACCAATGCCCCCAACTACAAGTAAAGTAGCTAACATAAAAAGAGCTTTTCCAAACTTTCTTTTTTTTGTTTTGGGAACAGCGCTGGGAACTATACCGTCAGAAGTATCGTTGCGTGTATCATCAGGAATATCTTGGGGAATATTTTCGGCATGATCGACTTTATCGAGTTTATCGAGCATTGAAACCCCCTAGTGAGTTAATGAAATTTATGTTCACTTGATTTAAAATATAAA
>NZ_MRCD01000093.1 GCF_001904745.1 Calothrix sp. HK-06 | reverse complement strand
ATTCATTCTAATGACCAATTATTTTAATTATCATGTAAAGAACCAATCAATTATTTAAGCATATAAAATTACATTGCATACTAAAAACAAATATTATTTAGTCTTGAGATAACTTTAATCTTTAGGCACTAACTTTGCTGCATCTTATTTGTGTTTGGTTCAAATAATTGAAAGTATTAAATAATGGTTGAAGAATCATATAGGCGTTAATGAAAGTCAATATGATAATGATAATTATTAAGCTACTGTAAAGAAGTTTTATCAATAATAAATATTATCAGGTTAATTCGCACTACTGGGCCCTGTTGACTAAAGTTCAGTAATCAATTCAGAAGTCATGATACAAATTGCACCAGTAAGAAATGGCGCCAGATTACAAAACGCGCTCCCAAAAATAACAGTAATCACAACTTGCTACAATCACGCACCTTATATTGAAGCGACAATACAAAGCGTGATTAGTCAAAAGTACGAAAATCTGGAATATATAGTCATAGACGGTGGCTCAACGGATGGTAGTCGCGAAATTATTGAACGTTATCGAGATTACATCACAGATTACTTCGTTGAACCGAATACTTTGCAAGTTGAGAAACTTATTAAAGGATTTGCACGTGCGACAGGTGATATCTTCTGTATGTTAAATTCGGATGATTTATTTGAACCCAATGCACTGCAAGAGGTTGGGCAGTATTTTTTAGATAATCCACAAGTCAGAGTTGTATACGGTGACTACTCTTGGATTGATGCTCAAGGCAATTTAATCAAGCGCAAAAAAGAACTCGGATTCAACCGCTTTATTTATCTATACGACATCAACTATGTGCCTCAACCATCTACATTTTGGCGCCGTGATTTGTATGAAGAGATTGGTGGTGTAGACCGTCGGTATGAAATAACGCTTGACCTTGACTTATGGATCCGTTTCGCTGAAGTCACTCCGGTTTATCATGTACATCGCTTCTGGTCTAAATACCGCGTACATCCGAAACAAAAATCGAGAAGCAATAATACACAATTACGTGAGGAAACAGAAAGCATTATGCGTAGATACATTGGTAACGAGCCAAACTGGTCTATTGCAATCAAAGGCAAAGTCGCAAAAGCTATGCGCTTAACAGGGCAACTGTTTTTTGGATGCTATTGGCAATAAATCGTGATTTCCGTTAAGAAACCGGGTTTCTTGATTTAAATTGTAATAAAAATCAGGATTTTGCCTAGAAACCCGGTTTCTAAAATTTTACTTTATTCGTCTTTACAAAGTATTTGATTTTACAGAGATAATCGCATAAAATTATACAATTGTTCCGTATTTATATCTAAATGATGGTTAATAAAATAAAACGGCTATTATCAGACCGCTTTATTAGTAATATTGGTTGGTTAGGAGGTGCAGAACTTTTTAATCGGATTGCAAGATTAGCCACTACCGTAGTATTGGCTCGTACCTTTACTTCGTATGACTATGGTATTGCTTCAATAATTTTCACGATTGTTGATTTTGGCTATGTTTTAACTATCAATCCTGGGTTTGGCGCCAAACTTGTGCAAGCAAGTGAAGATGAAATAGAAACGGTCTGTAATACAAGCTACTGGTTAAATTGGTTGTTATGTATTTTACTATTTATATTTCAATGTTTAGCAGCTTTTCCAATTGCTAGTTTTTATAAAAATAATCAATTAATTTTGCCTATTTGCGTAGTTGCAACAGCTTATTTAGCTTTACCTATATTTACTATTCA
The DNA here is from genome assembly GCF_001904745.1 of Calothrix sp. HK-06. Classification (GTDB taxonomy): domain Bacteria; phylum Cyanobacteriota; class Cyanobacteriia; order Cyanobacteriales; family Nostocaceae; genus Dulcicalothrix. Next base: position 32,972 of record NZ_MRCD01000093.1, on the reverse strand, counting down.
GGCGAATCTTATTCAACGTGAAAATCGATTAAAAATCACTGCTATATCTACAGCAGCACAATTAATTTTTGGGAATATTTTAACTATAATTTTAGCTTTGGGTAAAATGGGGTCTTGGGCTGTAATTTTGCCTGTAGTTATGACTATACCCATTAATATTATAATAAACTTAATGAATCATAGCTGGCGCCCGCCCAAATCGTTTACATTAGATAAATGGCGTGTAATTACAAGCTTTGGGCTAAAAATGCTTGGTGTAAATGCCCTAAGTAAACTGAGAATGAATTTAGATTATTTATTAGTGGGATATTTTATTGGTATTGAAGCATTAGGACTGTATTTTTTTGCATTTAATGCAGGTTTAGGAATTAGTCAAAGCATCATTAACGCTTTTACCTCAGCACTTTATCCTCATTTATGTTCTGTGCAGGGTGATAAATTCCAAATGAAAAAGCAATTCTTTCGGGGGTTAAAAACTGTTGCCTTAATTGTAATTCCATTGGTAATTTTACAATCTAGTCTGGCGCCGTTATATGTGCCGATTGTATTTGGGAACAAATGGGTAGAAGGGATACCAATATTGATTGTAATTTGTTTATCGGCTATACCTATAGCATTATCGCGAGCGACTTCGCAATTATTACAAGCTACGAATCAGACACATCTTGATTTTTACTGGAACTTAATTTTTACAGGTATTTTTGCTGTTTCGCTCTTGATTGCAGTTAAGTATGGCATTTTTGCGGTTGCGTGTGCTGTTTTAATATCACAGCTTATTGCTATGCCTATTTTTACAATTTGGGTGATGAAAAAGGTGTTTACACAACAACCTGATAAAATTGCTGTGGGTAAATAAAGTTTTCTATCTTGTGGAATGAGCATCCCTGCCCGTTCTGATATTACGCGCGGGCATCCTTGCCCGCTCCACAAGAGAATTTGATAGTTTAACATGCAGGCGCCACAAATGCTTTAGAGTGATGTATAACTGTTGGTGCAGTACTTACTAAGATAATACTTCCATCTTTATCTAATTTCCATGCTTGTGCTTCTATAACTGAATTATTATTGTTATTATATGTAGTGATTTGAGATTGTTGATTTGGATATTGCACTGTAGAACTTTCTAGAGAAATCCAATCGGTATCGGGTATTGTAGTGTTTCTTAAAAATTCTGTTGGATTTGTAGCTAGTCCTCTGCGTCCAACTATAGAGAATTTGTTTTGCCTAGTAGTGTCTGCTTTACAAGCTTGGGTTATTGTTGGGACATTAGGTTTTTCTGGTAAATTAACTAAACCGCTGCTACTATCAGTATGTGGAGTGGTAATGCTTACTATACCGTCTAAATTCGCATTAGTTTGAGAAATTGCAGAAATGTTACTTGTAGAAAGCTTTTGTGGGTCGATTTGAAATGGGTCGTTACTACCTATCTTGCGTATTAAATCTTCTCGATTAAGTACTTCGATACCTAATATACCATTCGTGTCAATTGTAATCTTACCACCAGAACCGCTAAACCCATTCGCTATAATATCATTATTTTCATTTCTTGCCGCAACTATAAAACCGTTACGAGCATTAATTATAATGTTACCACCATCACCGCTTGATTGTATTTTACCTGCACTGGTAGATATTAAACTATTACGACGCATTTGTAATAATTGTGTTTGCAAGGTAATATTACCACCTTGCCCTAAATCTGTCTCGGATGTAATTTTGCCTTGATTATCAATGAGTATGGAATTTGCTCTTATATCTAAGTTACCTGCTTTACCTAAATTAAATCTGTCTCCAAGATATTTTCCACTACTATTAGTTTCGACTCTACTACCTACCTTTATTTCTGCACCATTATTAACTATCAGTTTACCTGTATTAACAGTCAATTTCCCAGCATTTCCAGAACCTAATGTGGTAGCAGATAAATTACTATTATTGTCAGGTGATTTACCTGTTACTTCTATTAACTGTGTAGCATTAATAGTCAAATTGCCAGCATTACCTGTTGCGGGTAACACATCTTTAAATGATGATTCTTGTGTATTTATACCGCTTGATTCAACTACTATATTTCCTCCATCTTTAACTCGTAATTTTCCAGTATTAATGTTAACATTTCCTGCGTTTCCAACTTGGTATGTTGTACTAGATATTGTACTAATTGCAAAATAATTTAATTCAGTATATGAGCCACCAAGCACATCTATATTAGAAGCATTTATAGTTAAATTTCCTCCTGTACCTTTTCCAACTGTACCAGCTAGCACTTGGGCGCCATCTTTAAGTATGAGTTTATCTGCATCGATAACAATATCACCAGCATTTTTGTCACCTAAAGTTAAGTTAAAAATACCACCAACACCAAATATTTCTATAATGTTGCCAATAAAATGAATATTCCCACTACCACTTTGACCACTTGTTGTTATATTCGATGAATTTAAAAGATTTTTGCTTGTAATTTGTATGTTTCTAAAATTATTAACATCTTTATAACCAAAAATCCAATCTTCACTTGTTGGTATTAAATTAACAAAACTGTTACTTCCAACGCTTCCAAGTTCTATTTGACCTAATGGTGCTGTTAAATTTCCTGACTCTAAATAAATATCACCACCTATTAATGCCAAAGTTTTGCCAGGTGAAACCCGCAAACCTTCAGGATTATCAAAATAGCCTTTTGCGCTGTTCGGACTTGCTTGAGATTGATTACGAATTGATGCAGGATTGGTACCAAATTGTAAACCAATTGGTGTACTTATTGTAAGTAAAGGTGTTTGAGGTTCTACGGCACTATATTTGCTACCATCCTCAAATTTTATACTACTAGCTGTGGTACCAACAAATGAGCCTCCAATATCTAATAAGGCATTGGCGCCGAATATAATACCGTTAGGATTGATTAGAAAGAAATTTGCTGTACCATTACTGCGAAGTGTACCATCAATATCAGAGCTAGACTTGCCTGTAACTCTAGTAATTATGTTTTCAATATTTACAGAATTATTAAAGTAAGCTGTTTGTCCACCCAAAACAGAGAATTCTTCAAAACTGTGAAATAAGTTTTTTCCAGCTTGCGTTCCACCTTCTATAACTTTGGTCTCACCTTGACCCAAAACGCGCGAATTTGTCGGTAGAGTATTATCTGGAGTAATTTGAGCTACACACGTATTAGATAGTACACTTATTTGCAATGTTGCCGCAAGAGATATAACTCTTGCACAATGTAACTTATAGTGATAGCACGGATGTAACATTTGTGTAACCACGAGCGCGAGAATATTTTGTAAGGTGGGCAGCAGGCGCCCACAATACTACATTATCAGCAAGGGCAGCACCGACCATTGCATAAACAGCAACTAAATAGCTTTAATTCCTCTCCTGGAATTTGTTTTAAGCTTTGCTGCATTTCTTGGTCGCTAAGTGCTACGTCCATGCTTTGTATTTTATTCAAGTTAATAACAGCCTCAAATTTAATCACTTTATCAGCCGTCAAACCATAACCCTTAACTATCTCATCCATTTGAGAGTTATTTAAGAGTTTCATAAATTCTTGCAAAATATCATGTTGCAATTGCTGCAATTTAGTGGCATCCTCTGGAAGTGTACCAAAACCAGCGTCAGGGTATGTGTTCGATTCTAGTTGTGAATTGCTCATAAGTATTGTAAATTTTATCTTTCTGTAAGCACAAACTAAGCGTTATGCTTCTGCCTTGCTATAGATGCGAGGCAAATCAACTTATGCACTTTGACAACTAAAAAAACGCCAGTATTAGGGATGTAACAAGCTGTACACTTTAAATTATGCCAATTTGGCATAAATTTAGGCTGTATGTGTTGGAATTAACTTAGATACCATAAAATTGTCAAAGCTTAAGAAATAATTGTCATGCAAATGGCATATGTGTCAAGTATGACTTTCGTACTTAGAGTTAGTTTGAGTGGTGTGGTTTAGCAAATTCGTTTATTATGTTTTATAAATTGCTTTTAAACAGTCGTATTCATCGATTTTACATTTGTTTATACCTTGTTGTTATAGCTGTAATTAATTCAGTAGAACCACTGAAGGCACAGGTAATAAGACCAGAAGATTTACCAGGTAGACAGCAAAATCCAGATTTCCCGCGTCCAGAGATAAAGCCACCATCTGATAGACCTTTGCCCGAACCAACGGCGCCACCACAGTTGCCACCTCCCGACCAATTGTTACCAGGCAGTGACATAAATCCACCGACAGCACCCGAACAAAATCAGCCTGGGGATATCCCGCAGACAATAAAAGTAACAAAATTCAACGTGACTGGTAGTACTGTATTTAGCGCAAAAGATTTTGATAAAATTACAGAAAAGTATAGAAACCGTCCGATTACAATTGCCGACCTATTTCAGGTTCGCTCGGAAATTACAAAGTATTACGTTGACAGAGGTTATATTACGAGTGGAGCATATATACCACCACAAAAGCTTAAGGATGGGGTGGTTGAAATTCGAGTTATTGAAGGTTCGCTCGAAGAGATTAAGGTAAACGGTACACGCAGACTCAATGCTGGTTATGTACGAAGTCGTTTAGAAATTGCCACTAGAAAACCTTTAAATAGAGAACGTTTGCTCGAAGCGTTGCAAGTTCTTCAGTTGAACCCGTTAATTCAAAATCTTTCTGCAGAACTAGCTGCAGGTACTCGTCCTGGTGTTAGTACACTTGAAGTCCAGGTGCGTGAAGCTAAGACATTTGATGCCCAGTTTAGTATTGATAATGGACGTTCACCAAGTGTAGGTAGTTTTAGACGCTCTGTGCAATTAAGCGAAGCAAACCTTTTAGGATGGGGTGATAGTTTGAGGGGTAGCTATACAAATACCGATGGTAGCAACTCTTTTGATTTTAACTATACAGTCCCAATTAATCCTCGCAACGGCACTTTTGCCTTTAGTTACGGAACATCTGACAACAACGTCATCGAACGTCCCTTTAACACGCTTGATATTCAATCTTATTCAAAATATTACGAAGTTACACTACGTCAACCCATAATTCAAAAACCAAATCGTGAGTTAGCAGTAGGACTTGCACTAACTCGACGCGAAAGTCAAGCTAGCTTATTAAATAACGACCCGGATGGCCCAATTCCATTTCCTGCTGTTGGTGCCGATTCTAATGGTAGAACTAGTGTAACAGCATTACGGTTTATTCAAGAATGGACGCAACGTGATAGTCAGCAGGTATTTGCCGCACGTTCACAGTTTAGTATTGGACTCGATGCACTTAATTCTACAATTAAGGCCGATTCTGCCGATAGTAGGTTTTATGCATGGAGAGGACAAGCACAGTGGGTACGGTTACTTGCTCCTGATACTTTATTGCTTTTACGTGGTGACTTACAGTTTGCTGACAGGCCACTTGTTGCACTCGAACAATTTGGTTTAGGTGGACAGCAAAGCGTTAGAGGATATCGTCAAGACGCACTACTTACTGACAACGGATTTTTTGCTAGTGCAGAAGTTCGCTTACCAATATGGCGCCAGCGTCAGTCACAATCAGTATTACAAGTAGTACCTTTTATTGATGTCGGTACATCATGGAATAAAGGTGATACTCCAAATCCCGAAACAAGTACTTTAGTATCAACAGGTTTAGGATTACGATTACAGTTGGGTAGCCAGTTAAATGCACAAATAGACTGGGGTATTCCTTTAGTGTCTATAGACTCAAGGAAAAACACGTGGCAAGAAAATGGTATTTATTTCTCCATTATTTACAATCCATTTTAAAATTGTGGATTAGACGAGATTTGATATTAATGAGTTTATTAATATGTGGGTTTGCACTACCAAGTCTTGCAAACCCGCATCATACACAAAATATCACCCCAATAACTCAAAACCAAAAATCTCAAATTGACCAAGGCAAACTATTATATGATGTCGGCAGATATTCAGAAGCCGTGCAAATATTACAGCAAGCAGTACAAGAGTATCAACAAAAAGGTGATGCTTTAAAACAAGCTGCCACCTTGAGCAACTTATCTTTAGCATATCAGCAGCTTGGTAATTGGAAGTTGGCATCTGAAGCGCTAACAACTAGTTTGCGTTTACAAGGAGCAGAACCAGCTAATAAAAACCTGTTAGCCCAAACTTTAATCATACAAGGGCGCCTATTATTTTCTACAGGGCAAACTAATGCAGCACTCTCGACATGGAGACAAGCAGAAAAAGTATTTGAGAAAGCAGGTAATAAACACGGTACTTTGAAAGCGCGTGTTCACCAAGCACAGTCACTACAAATATTGGGTTACTATTATAACGCGGTTAAACTTCTCAAAGAAGTAAATGCGGCATTTGACTCACAACCAGATTCGATAGAGAAATTAGCGGGTTTGCGTTCGCTAGGTGATGCTCTGCAATTAGTGGGGGATTTAAAGCAATCACGCATAATTTTAGAACAAAGTTTAAAAGTTGCTCGTGGTTTAAATAATAATACTGAAGTTGGCAAAAGTTTATTTAGTTTAGGAAATCATGCACTCTCAGAACGAAAATCACAGCAAGCTATTGAATATTACAAACAAACCGTTGATATATCTCCATTATCGCAAATTAAAGTCGAAGCATTACTGAATCATGTAAGTTTATTAATACAAGCCAAAAAATATACAGAAGCTACAAGCTTAATCTCTGTAATTGAACCACTACTTCAACAACTTCCACCAAGTCGCACAGCTATTTACGCGCGAATTAACTTTGCAGAACGTTTAATGCAAATAGACCGTAATACGCAGCGCGCTTATGCTGTACTTGCGACTGCTATTCAAATTGCGCGCGATATAAATGATAATCATGCATATGCATACGCATTAAGTGAGATGGGAGAGTTGTATGAAAAAACGCGACAGTATCCAGAAGCGCTAAAATTAACTCAACAGGCTTTGGTAATAGCGCAAGCAGAAAATGTAGATGATGTGATTACGTATCAATTACAGTGGCAGCTTGGTCGATTGTTACGTATACAATTTGATATTAAAGGCGCCATTGCGTCATATGATGCAGCAGTAGAAACGCTATCAAAACTTCGTAGTGACTTAGTAGCGGTGAATACTGATGTACAGTTTAGTTTCAAAGAGAGCGTAGAACCAGTATATCGTCAATTGGTCGCACTACTTCTAGAATCGCAAACTTCAGGGCGCCCAGACCCGAAAGTTCTTGATAAAGCACGTCAGCATATCGAAGCTTTGCAACTTGCCGAACTCGATAACTTTTTTAAAGAAGCTTGTTTACAAGGCAAAAAAGTTGTTTTAGATAAAGTTGTAGATAAAGACAATCCGAATACAGCTATACTTTATCCTATTATTCTTACCGACACACTCCAAGTTATAGTCAAAATTCCCAATCAACAGCTAAAACTCTATACAACTAAAATAAGTCAAGCTGAAGTAGAGAAAACAGTTGCCCAACTCAGACACGATTTTATCGACCCTTCAGCAACTGAAAGCTTAAAAATTCAATCGCAAAAGCTTTATACATGGCTAGTTAAACAGTTAGAACCTAATTTGGCGCCTAATGGTGTTAATACTCTTGTATTTATTCCTGACACTGTATTGGGTAGCATACCATTCTCAGCGCTCTTTGATGGAAAAAATTACTTGGTTGAAAAATATGCAATTGCAATGAATGCGTCTTTACAGCTTTTAGACCCTCAACCATTGCAAAGACAAAAGCTAAACGCTTTAACTGCTGGTTTAATCGAACCCCCATATCCATATAAAAAATTTGCTTCTTTACCTGGAATAAAATTAGAGTTAGAGCAAATTACCCAAGCTGGCATTAAAACCAAAACATTGCTAAATCAGCAGTTTACTAGTAAAGAATTAAACAATTTAGTTCACGATATACCTTTTAACATCGTTCATCTTGCCACTCACGGTCAATTTAGTTCGCGTGCAGACAATACGTTTATTTTGGCAGCAGATGGACCTATTAACGTCCGTGAATTCGATAATATATTGCGTAGTCGTGACCAAACCCAACTTGAAGCACTACAATTACTTGTTTTAAGTGCTTGCCAAACTGCCGAAGGTGATAAACGTGCTGCTCTTGGTTTAGCTGGAGTCGCGATTAAAGCAGGCGCCCGTAGTACAATTGCTTCATTATGGCAAATCGAAGATGAACCAACAGCAATATTTGTAGGTGAATTTTATCGCAAATTGAAAGACGCAAAACTTAGTAGAGCAAGTGCGCTACAACAAGCACAGTTAAAACTTCTCAACCATCCTAATTATAAGGCGCCAACCCATTGGGCAGCATATGTATTAATAGGTAATTGGTTGTAATTGTAGCACAGGCAATTTTCTTTCATTAATCACATACAGTACTAGTAGATTTTGTAGAAAGTCCCATTTTTTTAAGCAAACGATTAATATGACGGTCGCTGACTTTAATGCCAAATTCTTGAGCAAGATGCTTACTTAACCATTGTGCTGTCCAACACCCAAATGCATAACCGTATTCGTGCGGACTATGTTTTACAAGTTCTTGCAAACGTACTAAAAACTGATTGTTGACAGTTTTGAGTCTACCAATTGGTCGTGAATTCCATTTGTGCGCTAAACCAGCTTCTGCAATAGCAATCCAATAACGTACCATTTCTTGCGAACAACCGACAATTTCACAAATTTGACTCTGATATTTACCTGCGTCTGCTAGTAGCATTATTTCAATTCGACAACGATATTCTCGCTGCAAATTTGTTTGTAGATACTTGAGCAGAGTTTTGTGCTGAAAAGGAGTTAGCAACTTACCTTTATGCTGGTTTATCTCATCATAAACCTGGTTGTAACTCAAATTATTGGACATCATATTACGCAAAAATTGTGTATTTAAGGTACTCGTACTAAGCACGAAGAGTGCTTTTCTAAGTACTAATCCATGCAAATGCCATTAATGGTAAATATTTTTACCACAGAGTCACAGAGTCCACAGACAGCGGAGTAAAAAAAGCTTATTTCTAACAGAAGTATGAGATGTAAACTTCTGTATTTTTCATCAGACATCTATGTTAATTACTCCGGCGCCGGAGTAAAATAACATAACTTAGTAGACAATTACAATTCGTTTTGAGATTAGATGTACAATACATAGCTGTTGTTTTCCTTAATAAACAGCCCTTTTCAAAAAACAGGCACACAAACTTAAAACTGACTTAGCCGAAATAGTTAACAGTCAAACTTAACTCACAATAATACGAGTAGGTTAAGTTAACTTGACAAAACGTTTCAGAGCATAACACAGGTCGCGCAAAATAACGAGCATTGAGTAAAATATTTGCGATTCTCAACCAGAAAATCTTAGCGCAAAGTTAGCACAAAGTTCAAATCTTTGACACTGATTTTTAGATAATAATATTTTATTAAACTTTTATAATTCAGGGGTATTATATTTCTCAAAATCAGAATAAAATTACATCTATCTTTAGGTTTAAATAAAATATATAATGCAAAAAGAAGATACGCTAAAATCGATCTATGCGTCATCACGTCAAGAATGGCGCCAATGGCTTAGAGAAAACCACAGTACTTGTATTGGGATTTGGCTTATTTATTACAAAGTTAAAAGCGGTAAACCAAGTGTAAAATATAGCGAAGCTGTAAAAGAAGCTTTGTGTTTTGGCTGGATTGATAGCAAAGTTAAATCTTTAGATGCTCTCACTTACATGCAAATATTTACACCTCGCAAACCCAAAAGCGTTTGGTCAAAGCTAAATAAACAATATATAGAAGAGCTTACCGAACAAGGTTTAATGACCGAAGCTGGTTTAATTAAAATTGAAGCAGCAAAACTTGATGGTTCCTGGACTAGCTTGGATGCTATCGAAGCGTTGATTATTCCAGATGATTTACAATTAGCTTTGCAAGCAAACGAGATAGCGTTCCAGAATTTCCAAGCATTTAGCAACACCTCTAAAAAGAATATCCTGTTATGGGTTACATCTGCTAGGCGCCTAGAAACCAGACTAAACCGGATTGAGCAAACAGTAAATGCAGCAGCACAAAATAAAAATCCTTTATCACGGTAAATTCTTCTCTCTCTATCCTAGAAGTCTCTGTGGTAAACATCCTAGCACTAGGCAAATATTATTACTTTGATTTTAAAAAATTACGTATTATTCGGCCTCAGGGCAAACTGCGTTAACACAAAAAAGCGCTATTTAACAGGATGAATCTGTGTAATTAACGAAATTTTTATACATATGACTGTACAGGCAAGATGCCTGTATATCATAATAAATTTATTTTGTCAATGGTAGAATTTTATTTTGATTCAATTGGTTATATTTGTTTTGCCAGTGGGAAATATAGACACAGGACAGTTAGTAAGATTTCCCTGGAGATGATGATGCAGTCGATGATACTCGGTTATGAAATTACAGAATTAATTCATGAAGGCTTAAATTCAATAATTTACCGAGGGGTGTCGGAATCTAGACGAGTAATCCTCAAGGTACTCAAAGCTGAATATCCTTCGTTTGAGCAAGTAGCACGGTTAAAGCACGAGTACAGTATTATTGAAAGTCTAGACTTGCCTACGGTTGTTAGAGCTATAAGTTTAGAGAACTATCAAAATAGTGTGGTTTTGGTTTTAGAAGATTTTGGTGGTATCAGTCTCAAGCATTACCTAGAAAATCATCAATTATCACTCGTTTCATTTCTAAGTATTGCCGTACAACTTGCACAAGCACTCGGAGACCTGCATCAACACCACATTATTCACAAAGACATCAAACCAGCAAACATCATTATAAATCTAGATACGCACGAAGTTAAATTAACAGACTTTAGCATCGCTTCACGTTTAGATAAACAGACACTCGAAATCGTTAACCTCAAACAACTCGAAGGAACTTTAGCGTATATATCTCCTGAACAAACTGGACGAATGAACCGTTCGCTTGATTACCGCAGCGATTTTTACTCGTTAGGGGTAACTTTCTATGAAATGCTTGCAGGAAACTTACCGTTTCAATCGGATGATGCGCTCTCTATTATATATTCTCATATTGCTAAACAGGCGCCATCTCTTCAAACAAATTCAACTGTACCACGTGTGTTAGCTGCGATAATTGAGAAATTAATGGCTAAAAACGCAGAAGACCGTTACCAAAGCGCAAATGGATTATTAAAAGATTTACAACGCTGCTTGGATGATATTAAAACCACTGGAGAAATTAGAGATTTTGCATTAGGGGAGAGTGACAAAACTGCTCAACTGCTCATTCCAGAAAAACTGTATGGACGAGAAGAAGAAGTCAAAACGTTATTAGCTGCTTTTGAACGAACTACAAAAGAAGATAAAAAGACCAACAGAAGTGAAGTTGTATTGGTGTCCGGATATTCTGGGATTGGAAAATCTTCTTTGGTACACGAGATTCACAAACCTATTGTGCAGCAACGAGGATTTTTCGTCTTCGGCAAATTCGACCAATTTCAGCGCACAGTCCCTTATGCTGCTTTTACTCAAGCTTTTAAATCACTAATACAGGAGTTACTTACACTCAGTACCCAAGAGTTAAGAGTTTGGAAAGATAAGTTACTAGTTGCATTAGGTGCCAACGGACAGGTGATTATAGATATTATTCCAGAACTAGAATTAATTATAGGGCAACCTGCGGCGCCTGTTGCAGCTTTGGGTTTTACCGAAGCACAAAACCGTTTTAACCAAGCATTTCGAGCGTTTGTAGATGTTTTTGCTTTGAAGGAACATCCTTTAGTTATATTTATCGATGATTTACAATGGGCAGATATTGCCTCGTTAAAGTTGATGCAGCTTTTAATTACAGATAGCGATAGTCAATATTTGCTCTTGATTGGAGCGTACCGAGATAATGAAGTCAGTTCTACACATGTACTAATGCAAACTGTAGAGGATATCCAAAAAGCTGGAACAACAGTAAATTATATAACAGTGAAACCTATAGCACTTGAGTGTGTACAACAGTTAGTCAGCGATGCTCTACAAGAAGCATTAACAACGCATCATCAAGAGTTAGCATTATTGTTATTCAATAAAACATTGGGTAATCCTTTCTTTTTGACGCAGATGCTGAAAACGCTGTATCAAGAAGAATTACTACGCTTTGATTTTGCTTCTGGGTGTTGGAGTTGGGATTTGGAGCAAATTCAAAATGCGGGTATTATCAACTTGGGTGTTGTGGAGCTAATGTCGAGTAATATTAGTAAATTACCCGATACAACACAGTCAGCGTTACAGTTTGCAGCTTGTATTGGCGCCTGCTTTGAGTTAGATATATTAGCAGCAGTATTAGATTTATCTATATCTGAACTTCTTAACACTCTGTGGATAGCAATACAGCAAGGATTTATTCTACCAATTGCTCATAGCTCTAAATTATCGTTGTTAATGGCAAATAGTTTTGATGCTGGAGATTCCAAGTTAGAGTTTAAATTTCTTCATGATAGAGTACAACAAGCTGCTTATTGCCTAATTCCAGAGAATAAAAAACCAGCTATACATTTAAAAATTGGTCAGTTTTTACTAAATACCTTATTCAACAAGTTAGAAGATAATATATTAGATACTGTTAATCATCTTAACATTGCAGTTGATTTGTTAACGCCGTCATCTAAAGAGCAGCTAATACAGCTTAACATTAAAGCAAGTCAAAAAGCCAAAGCGGCAAATGCATATGATGCAGCAGTCTGTAATTTAAACTTCAGTTCAAAACTACTACCTAAAAATAGCTGGCAAACTCATTATAAACTGACTTTAGATTTATATACAGAATTAGCAGGCGCCGAATTTTTAAATATCAATCATCAACGTGCGTTAGAATTGAGTAAAGTTATATTAAGCCAAGCTGTAGATGTACTCGATAAAGTTCCTGCATACGAAATAATACTGCGAACTTATTACAGTACAGGGCAGTACCAGAATGGAATTGAATTTGGAATAGAAGCACTCAAAAAACTAAAAGTTAACTTGCTAGAAGAATTACCAGAGGATGTGGATTTTCAGAAATTAGAGAATTTACCAGAAATTCAGGATGAATACCAAATAGCTGTGTTAAAAGTGCTGGTGAGATTTTCAGGTTGTGCATTCATGTGTGATGCTAACTTATATAGAAAAATCATCTTGACTATGGCAGATATTTGTATGCAATATGGTCATTCGGGTACTGCTGCTTATGCGTACATTGCTTGTGGTTTTAATAGCAATGGTATTGGCAATATTGATTTAGGTTATCGATATGGGTTATTATCACTTAAAATTTTAGACAAATTTAATGATAATAGATTTTATGCGAAAGTAAAAGTAATTTATTATAGTTTAATTAATCATTGGAAACAACATATTAAATTCACATTACAACCACTTTTACAGACAATATATAAAGGAATCGAAATAGGTGATTTAGAATACGTTGGTATTGGTTCTAATTATTATTGTCTTAATCTAATATTCAGTACAGAGACAATTGATTTGATTGATGCTAAGATAGCTGAAAAAATTATTTTTTTAGAGAGACTTAACCAATTTGTTTCTATTTATTTTATTAAAATTTTACATCAATTAAGTTTGAATTTAAAAGATGTAAATAGTCATCCATGCAAGCTAAACGGGCAAAGCTTTGATGAAAATAAAATGATGCCATTTATTGTTGATAACAAAATTTCGCTTTTGATGTTTATAGTTGACTTTTCTAAGTTAATTCTTAATTACTTATTCAAGCAATATATAGAAGCTATCGAATATGCTGTCTTAGCAGAAAAGAATAAGATGACTATGATATCATCAGTAGCGATACCGCAACACAATTTTTATTATTCTTTGTCACTGATTGCTGATTATGTCAATGTCTGTTCATCACAACAAGAAGTGTATTTAAATCAGATTGAATTAAATCAAGCACAAATGAAAGAATGGGCAGTACATTGTCCTAGTAATTATCAAAATAAATATGAGTTAGTTGAAGCAGAGAAGTCTCGGATATTAGGTAAGTATTGGGAAGCGATGCAGTTTTATGATGCTGCGATTAAAAACGCAAGTGAAAATGAATTTATTCTTGAAGTTGCTTTAGCATCCGAACTAGCGGGTGAATTTTATTTGAGTCAAGATAAAACAAAAATTGCCAAACTTTATTTGAGTGATGCTTATTATGCTTACAAAAAGTGGGGAGCAAACGCGAAAGTCAAACAACTCGAATTACAATATCCAATTCTTGCTACGATTATCTCACAACCTACTTCACAATTAAATAGTACTAAAACTAATACAACTCAGACAACGAATACAGCTACTACTTATAAAGGCGCCTCATTTGATATAACTACAATAGTCAAAGCATATCAAGCTCTATCAAGCGAGATAGTCATCGATAAACTGCTGTTCACACTAATGCAATTAATACGTGAGAACGCAGGAGCGCAAAAAATCTACTTTTTAGCAGTACGTCAACAAGATTTATATATAGAAGCTGTTTTAGACACTGATACTGATAGTGCAAAATTACTACAATCTATCGCGCTTACCGAATCTGATCAATTACCTGCTTCTCTTATATATTATGTGCAGCGCACTCGTAATTACTTATTATTAGATGATGGTGCCTTTGAGATATGGAGTAAAGATGCTTACATACAAAAGTATCAGCCATTGTCAGCTTTAATTTTCCCAATCATCAATCAAAATGAACTGGTTGGAATTTTATATTTAGAGAACAATCTGATAAAAGGCGCCTTTACAAGTAATCATATAGAACTACTTGGTGTAATTGCTGCACAAGCTGCAATCTCTTTAGAAAATGCACGGTTTTATGAGACTTTGGAGCAAAAAGTTTCTGAACGTACTCAAGAATTACGTTCTACTCAGCTAAAATTGATTCAAAGTGAGAAAATGTCGAGTTTAGGACAACTAGTTGCGGGAATAGCTCACGAAATTAACAATCCCATCAATTTTATTCAGGGTAATATTACATATACGCACGAAGCTACCCAATCTTTACTTGATATAGTGCATAAGTATCAGCAAGATTATCCAAATTCAGTTATCAATGATGAGAATAACTTTGATTTGGAATTTATGCAATCCGATTTACCTAAAGCGTTCATGTCGATGAAGAATGGAGTTGCAAGGGTAAAGGATATTGTACTGTCTTTGAGAAATTTTGCGCGTTTGGATGAAGCTGATTATAAAAAAGCTGATATTCATGAGGGTTTAAATAATACTTTAATGCTTTTGGGCAAAAAGTTAGAAAAAATTCAAGTTATTAAAGAGTATAGTAATTTACCTCAAGTATTTTGTTTTGCAGGAGAATTAAACCAGGTATTTATGCATCTACTTAATAATGCCATTGATGCTGTGGTAAATATTAAGGCACCGAAAATAAGAATTATTACCGAATTAAGAAACAATCAAATCGCTGTATTGATTGCAGACAATGGAAAAGGAATTAATCCGGCAATCAGAGAGAAAATACTCGACCCATTTTTTACAACGAAACCAGTAGGACAGGGAACTGGTTTAGGGTTATCCATTAGCCATCAAATTATAATGCAGCATAAAGGAAAGTTATTTTTCACATCACAACCGGGAGTTGGAACTGAGTTTACTATACTACTGCCATATAATCAAGAAACTACTAGTCAATGAGTTACAACTGGTCTATATGATTAATTTTAGAGGCAAGGCGCCTGTTTTTAACTTGTAGAGACCGAATTAATTTTATCTCTACTCTGTTATATACTCTGATATTACTCCCACAGGCATCGTCTATTTATAGATATTATTCCAGAACTAGAATTAATTATAGGGGAACAGGAGGCGCCTGTCGCAGCTAGTAATTATACCGAAGCGCAAAAGCGTTTTAACCAGGTATTTCGTCACTTATTTTTTACACTATAACCTGTAGGACAAAGACGGGTTTAAGGTTATCGATTAACCATCAAATGATAATGCAGCATAGCGGACAGTTGTTTTTTAGATCACCATTGAGATTAGGCGCCGAGTTTAGTATACTACTGCCGTATAGTGGTAAAGTTGCTGATTCTTGAAAATTTTATAGATATCGTGCGTAATATCTTTAAAATTAGCAGATATGTGAATAGCAGCATTTACCGTCTAGGAGTAAATATGACATGCAATGCTTTGCCGTTGCCAATATCTGAAACTGCGATTTTTATAGCACGGAGTTTTGCTCAACAGCAACCAACTCGTGAAAAAGCCGAAAAAGTTCTTTTGAATACACTTTCAGTGTTGACTGTGAGCTACTACCTTAATTTAATGGGTGTGTCAACTGACGTTAATATTGGTGACTCTTGGAATCCAGTTATGCGTTTGTCTACGGATGTTGCTGATTTGGATGTGCCTGGAGTTGGTAAAATTGAATGTCGTCCTGCTTCCATAAATGAAGATTTTTGTTACATCCCTCCTGAAAGTTGGGGTACACGTGTAGCTTATGTTGTGGTGGTGATTGATGAATGTTTGGAGGAAGCTAAAGTGATGGGGTTTGTGAAGTTTTGCAGTACTGAAGTACTGCATTACGATGAGTTGCTACCATTGGAAGATTTAGTAGAATATCTTGAATCGCAGAAGTTAGCTCAATCAACTTTAGTTAGTTTGAGTGGATGGGTGTCTGGTGTGGTTGAATATGGTTGGCAAACTGTTGAGTCTTTACTCGAAAACCCTCAACTTCGACCTGCGTATGTTTTTCGTAGTGTGGAAGCGATTAGTGGTGATAAAGTATTAAAGGAGACTAAGGGAGATTCCATTAGACGGGCAAAGTTATTTGATTTGGGAATTCAAATTGCTAATCAACCCGTTATATTAATGGTGGAAATTACACCTCAAACAGATTTCAAAACTAGTGTGCGTCTACAATTGCATCCCACAGGCGCCGTTTATTTACAGCCGTCTATTGTATTATCTGTATTGGATGAGTCTCTGAATTTATTTTTAGAAGCTCAATCACGAAGTGCCGATAATTACATTCAGTTACAGTTTAGTGGTGAAGTTGGAGAAAGGTTTAGTGTAAGGGTAGGACATGATGGAGCTTATATTACCGAACATTTTGTAATTTAGTTCGCATACTACCGATTTGGGACTTCACACTTTGTTATATGGGTAAGTTAGTTGTTTTGAAATTTGGTGACGGCAGTTTAGATGTGGGATTTACTGTAACGTTACAAATTGGGACTGAAGGTAAACTACCTGATATCGAAATTATGGGTAGATTACCAGCGGCGCCGCAATTATTAATGTACTATAATCATTGGCGTTTAAATTACCGACGTTTAGGTAGTGCGTTTCGTTTGTCTGCTGATAAAGTCCAGGTAACGAATGTATCTATAACTGCTGATTGTCAAACAACTGCTCAAATTCTCCGCACAAACTTTAATTCTTGGTTACAATCTGATTCCTTCCGTCCACTACGAGAAAAATGGTTGGAACGTCTCGATAGTACAGATAATATTAGAGTTATACTACAAACAGAAAATAGTACATTAGTGCGCTTGCCTTGGCACGCTTGGGACTTGTTAGAACGCTACACTTCATCAGAAATAGCAGTTACATCTCCCAACTACGAACGCAGCGATATCATTCATCATACCAATTCGAGGGTTAAGATTTTAGCGATAGTTGGTGATAGTAGAGGTATTGATACTCAAGCAGACAGAAACATACTCGAAAGAATACCCGACACGGATATTACTTTTTTAGTTGAACCAAGGCGCCAGGAGTTGAATGACCAGTTATGGGATAATAATTGGGATATATTATTTTTTGCTGGACACAGTTTAACGCAATCAGACGAAAGCGGCAAAATATATTTGAATCAAACCGATAGTTTGAGTATGATAGAACTGCGGTATGCACTTCAAAAAGCTGTTGCCCGTGGATTACAATTAGCAATATTTAATTCTTGTGATGGTTTGGGGTTAGCAAAAGAGCTTTCTTGCTTACAAATACCCGAAATCATTTTTATGCGCGAACCTGTTCCTGACAAAATTGCTAGCGAATTTTTAAAGTATTTTCTTTCGGAATTTGCGAATGGAACAGAATTTTATCTTGCTGTACGTCTTGCCAGAGAAAGATTACAAGGACTCGAAGATAAATTTCCAAATTGCACTTGGCTACCAATGATTTGCCAAAGTAACCCGATACAAATTCCTTTAAATTGGCGCCAGCTTTTAAATGATATCACAATATCTACAGAAATAAGTAATAAAAATAATCAAATATCGGCACCGTCAAATCGTCTTTATAATTATCGAAATAAAATCTACTTTACTATAATTGTTAGTTTAGTTACATCCGTATTAATATTAATGCGATTATTTGGGTTATTTGAGACTACAGAGTTAAAAACATTTGACCAGATGCTGTGGTTACGCTCAATAGTAGTTAAAGAACAACCTGATAATCGTATAATAATGGTGACAATAGATGATAACGACCTAGCAGAACAGCGTCGTAAAGGTGAGTCTCTGAAGGGAACTTCAATCTCAGATAAATCATTAAACATACTTTTAGAAAAATTAGAACAGTATCGACCTTCTGTAATTGGTTTAGATATATACCGCGACTTTAAATCTGAAGACCCAGAGTTAACAAAGCGTCTTCAGCAAACAAGAAATTTAATTACTATATGTAAAGGTAGTTATATTGGCGCCAATAGTAAAGGTATAGCACCATCACCAGAAATCGCTTCTCAAGATATTCGAGACCGTTTGGGATTTAGTGATTTTATTCGAGACGAAGATGGTATAATTAGGCGCCATCTTTTGTTTATGAAGCAAGAACCTAACTCGCTATGTACAGCAGAATATTCTTTAAGCTTACAGTTAGCGTTTGAATATTTTAAATTTAGAGGAATTAAGGAAGTTACTATAAACCCTGCTGATAATACACTCAAAATTGACAAAGCGACTTTCCAACCCTTGACTCGTTATAGTGGAGGATATCAAAATATCGACGCGAGTGGTGGACAAGTTTTGCTGAACTGGCGCGCGAGTGATAAACTATCTGAAAAAGTATCGCTAACAGAAATTTTAACCTCTCAGGTCAACCCAAGCTCTTTCAAGGACAAAATTGTACTTATTGGAGTTGTTGCCAAAGGAGATTTACAAGATTATTTACCAACACCGTTAGGTAGTGACCCAAATACACAAAAGTCAGGAGTGCTAATTCACGCACATATGCTAAGTCAAATTCTTAGTCATGTTCTTGATAATCGTTCTTTACTACAAACTTTGGCGCCTGTACATGAGATAATTTGGATATTCAGTTCGTCTTTAGTAGGAGGAGTTTTAACGCTACGATTGCGTAAACAAAGAATGCGATTGATAATCACTATCATGATAGCGGCTGGAATAGTTTATATAGTGTGTTTTGGGTTCTTACTATCGAGTTATTGGGCGCCGTTAGTACCAAGTGTAATAGCATTAAGTGGAACGGCTTTGATAATAAAAAGCATTAGGTTTTAGCTATTTAGCCGTAGGTGTGAATATGAAACTTTTTTTACAATCACAAATAATATTTGTAGCATTAGCTTTTGCGTGCAGTAGTCAAGCATCTGAGATAAAGTCAATATTGCCAGTATCATCAAAACAAGTTCTTCATAGTGTAAATAAAGAATTTGTGCGTCCAAAGTTGCCAGAAGGAACACCACCAGGAGGACGTCGCACAGGGGGTGGTCGTCGTGATACATGTCCAGATACTACTCCTAAACTCACCGCTTTAATGCCAGAAACCGAAGAACCAGCGACGGTAAAAAATGTGTGGGGATTAACGACAGATGAACGTCCGACCTTTTGGTTTTACCTTCCCTATACAAAGAGTTCTGGGTATCCAACAGAATTTGTGCTTCTGAATGAAAAATCAAGTCCAGTTTATAAAAAAAAGATATCTCTACCCCAACAACCTGGAATAATCAATATAAAAGTTCCAGCATACATTCCAGCATTAGAAGTTAATAAGCAATACCGTTGGTTTCTTTCTGTATATTGTAACCAAGAAAAACAATCACCTCCAATTTACGTTGAAGGTGTAGTTAGTCGAGTTAATCTTGCAGCAACAATTCATCAACAGCTACAAACCGCGCAACCACTGCAAAGATTTGCCATATATGCTCAAAACGGTATATGGTATCAAGCTTTGGCAACGCTTATACAGTTAAAACAAGAAAACCCTGAAAATACTACCATTCAAGCCGATTGGAAAAACTTGCTTACTAACATCGGTTTAGATGAAATTGCCGACATGCGAATAATTTCAGATGACCCAAATAGTTACGATAGATTAAGCAAGCAACATTAAATTTTCCTTACGTATGCTGATGGTCGTTTTAGATTCTGCAAATAACAAGTTACATGCGTTATTTATAGAGATATAACTAACGCCTAAATTTGTTATTGTGCCAACTTTGACAAAAATGCCACAAAAACTTATAGTATATTTTTTGACGTTATTAACGTTAACATTTTGTTTATTTGCACCAAGTGCCACCGCATTACTTCGTCAGCACCAAGAATCACCGGGAGTAATGCGCTATCATTCACAAGCATCAATTAAAGACGAAACAGGACATGCATGGCAAATCATATTATACAAAGTTAAGAATCCCGGCGCCTCGTCCGACATCAATCTTCGACTAGTTGGCTTTCCAAGTATAGTAAAATTCGAGCATCCAAAAGCCTTAGAAGTCATGACAGCACCAGGTAGACTATTAACTGCACAAGATGTTTATGCATCCGGTTCACCGGCGCCGAATGTAGGAGAATATAAATTCACAGCCATATTAAATCAACTACCAACAACCAAATCTTTAAAACTGAATCTCCCATTATCAGGTTCAGACACTCAAATCAAAATACCCACAAACATTATCACCGAATGGCAAATGCTAGTAACTGAATTTGATTAGATTAAAACCCGGTTTTTTCCTCACTAACCATTATACGTCTGGATGTTTATAACAGAAACCGGGTTTCTCGAACGCAACGCAAAGGCGCCAAAACCGAGTAGTTACAGATTTGGTAATTAATATTACATGCAAATATATTGATATCAAAGACCTAGAGGATGCGGTGCCGGATAGTGATACAAAGGTACGCAGATATCTACCGTTGACCAATATGATTGTATAGTAGTTGACCGATGTTACTGAGGGTATTTATTTAATACAGAGCTTAGTGATAAGGAAGGATGTATTTCTGCCATGAAACAATGGTGTTTTTTATGACCTACCTTACTTTTCAAATCATTGGTGCATAACTCGACATAGATGGCGCCTAGAAGAATGTAGTAAATGAGATATATAGTTATGACTAGTAATATTTATGCATTATTGGTAGGTATTGATAACTATACGGCGCCCGTTAGTCGGCTCCAGGGCTGCATTAATGATGTAATGGCTGTAGAAGAATATTTAGAAACACGGGTAAAAACAGAAGGATGGAATTTACACTTAAAAATTCTTAAAGATTCAGAAGCAACCCGTCAAGGTATAATAGACGGTTTTCGCGAGCATTTATGTCAAGCCAACAGCAATGATGTTGCCTTGTTTTACTACAGTGGTCATGGTTCCCAAGAGCCAGCACCAAAAGAATTTTGGGAATTTCAACCGGAAAAATTGAACGAAACGCTTGTTTGTTATGATAGCCGTATGGAAGGAGGTTGGGATTTAGCAGATAAGGAATTAGCCAAGTTAATCGCCCAGGTGGCACAAAAAAATCCCCACATTACCCTGATTTTAGATTGCTGTCATTCTGGTTCAGGAACGAGAGACCCGTTTCAAGAAACCGCAGTTCGTGAATATACAACCGATGTGCGCTCTCGTCCTTTAGATAGTTTTATTTTTTCCCCAGAAGAGATTCAAAGTATCCGCTCCTTAAACCGACAAGCATCAGGTTGGAATTTACCAAGGGGTAAGCATATTTTATTCGCAGCTTGTCAAAATTCGGAAACTGCCAAAGAATATAAAGTTGATGGCAAACACCGGGGAGCATTTTGTCATTTTCTCACCAAAACCCTTAGCCAAACTCAAGGAAGTCTTACCTATCGAGATTTATTTAAACGTATCAATGCTTTGGTACGCAGTAAAGTTAAACAATCACCGCAATTAGAAGCAACCGATAGTAATGATTTAGACCAATTATTTCTAGGTGGGGCGGTACGTGATTGCCAACCATACTATACTGTTGAGTATCACAAACAATATGGTTGGATAATTGATGGCGGCGCCGTACATGGTGTACCTCGTCCGGATGCTGAGGAAACTATGCATTTGGCACTGTTTCCAATTACAGCATTAGCTGAAGAATTACGCAAACTATCTAATAAACTTGGAGAAGCGCGAGTTACCGAAGTTTTACCACAACTGAGTCAAATTAAAATTGAGGGAATTACAAATTTAGACGAAGAACAAACTTTCAAAGCCGTTATTACCAGTTTACCTTTGCCGCCATTAGGTGTACACTTGATTGGTGATTCTGAAGGAGTGCAATTATTAAAACAAGCATTACAAAATATTAATAGTGGGCAATCTTCAGTGTATGTGCGCGAAGTTAGCGAAAGCGAGACCGCTGAATTTAAAGTTGTTGCTCTAAACGGAGAATATATTATTACTCGACCTGCGGATGGCGTACCTATAGTTAACCAAATTCCCGATTATAGCTTTTCTAGCGCTGTCAAAGTTGTTCAACGTCTCGAACATATTGCCCGCTGGACAAATCTGAGCGAACTACAAAGTCCTGCAAATAGTCGAATTAGTGCTTCAGCAATTAAACTTGAAATTCATCAAAACAATCAAGTTTTAGAAGATAGTCAAATTCGCCTTAATTACTATCAAGATGATAGCGGTAAATGGAACCGACCGACTTTCAAAATCAAGCTGAAAAATACCAGCGATGAAACCCTTTATTGTGCATTACTTGACTTAACCGAGCAATTTTCGATCAATGCGGGCTTTTTTGAGGCAGGTTACATCAAACTTGAACCTAAGCAACAAGCTTGGGCGTTGGGTGGCAGAGCTATTCCTGCCAGCGTTCCTGACGATTTATGGTGCCAAGGGGTTACAGAGTATCAAGATATTTTGAAACTCATTGTTTGCACCAATGAATTTGATGCCAGATTATTAGAACAAGATAAACTCGATTTACCGCGCAAAAAATATACTCAACGTAGTGTACGAACAAGTACCCTCAACCGTTTAATGAATCGCTGGCAATCGCGCGATTTAATTTTAGATGAATCAGTTGAGGAATACGATGATTGGGTAGCTACTCAAGTAGTAATCAAAACTATTCGTCCTCTGGAAACTACGATTATACCCAACTCCGGAAATGGGGTATCTTTGGGCGCCGGAGTCATTTTAAAAGCTCATCCCCACTTACAAGCAGAAGCTCGTTTAACAAGTATTTCCCCATCTAGCAGAAATGTAAACAATAATTATTTACCACCGCTGTTACGGGAAAATCCCCACAGTCAACCTTTTGCGTTAACCAACAGTCGGGGAATTGAGCCAAGTGCAAATACTTTAGTACTAAGTGGTGTTGATGCTGCAACCATCTCCACCGTTACCCGCTCTAACCCTTTAAAATTAATTGTTGACACACCTTTGGTGCCAAAAGAAAAAGTAATACCAATTGCTTACGATGGCGAATTTTATTTACCATTGGGAGTGGGCTATTCTCGTAACGGAAGAACCGAAATTACATTAGAGCGTCTCCCTGAACCCGAACCAGGAGAACGCAGTATAAAAAGTGCTTTCCAAATTTACTTCCAAAAAGTTGCCAGCGAAAAACTGGGGTTTAAGTTCTCCTATCCACAATTAGCGGTAGCAAAGGTAAACGCTTCGCAACAAGTTAGCTATGAAACTGATTTAGTTGCAATCAAAAAACAAGTAGCCCAAGCCAAAAAAATAGTTTTGTTCATCCACGGTATTATTGGTGATACCGAAAATCTGTTACCTGCAATGCAGAAGGGAACCTGGACAGTAGCAGAACAGGAAAAACCCTTAGCTCAGATGTATGATTTAATTCTTGCCTTTGACTACGAGAACATAAACACCTCGATTGAAGAAAACGCGCGGTTATTAAAACAACGTCTTGAAGCGATAGGTTTGGGTGAAAACCACGGTAAACAATTACATATCGTTGCCCATTCGATGGGTGGGTTAATATCTCGGTGGTTAATAGAACGCGAAGGTGGTAATAAAATTGTCAATCACTTACTAATGTTAGGTACGCCAAATGCAGGTTCTCCTTGGTCTACAATTCAAGATTTTGCAACGATATCACTCACCTTAGTCTTAAATAGCATATCCATAAATGCTTTACCAATGAATATATTGGTTAGCTTGCTAGCTTCCCTAGAGAAAATTGATATTTCCCTCGATCAAATGCAACCTGGGTCAGATTTTCTCAAATCTTTAGCAGCAAGTCCCGACCCAGGTATTCCCTATACAATTATTGCTGGTAATAACTTGGCGCCATCTATATTAAGTGAAACCAACAAATTACAGCGGTTAATGCAAAAACTGAAAGACAAATCAATCTACTTAGCCTTCTTTGGTGAAATAAATGACATTGCTGTAACGGTAAGTAGTATAACAAGCGTAAATAACGCGCGCTCATCCCTACTACGAATTCATGAAGTAGATTGCAATCATCTTAATTACTTTAGTGATACCGCAACATTGAGCATACTTGCTACAGCGTTGATGGAAAGCACTGTTAGAAAACTAGAAGTTGGGGGATTCTGGCATAACCCGCAGTCCTAGGAACTCCTTTTCTTTGCGTATGAGCGCAGTTAATTTTTTAACGAACCACGAAAAACGCAAAGTACGCAAAGAAAGATAAGAAAAGTAAGGGACTTCCAAATAAAAAAATCTTCAATATTTTCTTGTGGAATGGGTGTCCCGCCCGTTCATTCAAAGGAGGCGCTTGCTTGGATGCCCACCCCACATTCCGGGAGAATTAAATTTTTGGAAGTCTCTAACTTTGAGAGACTTGTATGTACACGCCCTTCCTTATTAAGGGGGATTAAGGTCAAGTACTTGTGGTCTGTTCTGTTTTACTTGATAATTGGCAATTTTCCATCCGAGAAAACAAAAACCATCTATCTAGAGGTGCTGTATATCCATCCTGTTGCTCATCCCACTCATCCCACAAGACCGGAAGATGTCCCGGTGGGGCATCTAAGCTGAAGGTGAGGTCGTTATATCGTTAATTTTAATCGTGTTATCTTCACTACCCGTAATTATGGTTTTAAAGGTTCAACTCAAAATCGAGCAAGACACCAATGAATCAAATAAACAAAAATTCTTGGAACAACGCACACAGGTTCGTAACTATCTCCACATCTTAGAAAAACAGGACTTAGAAAAATTTGTTGCACAAATGAAACCTCTTGAAGCAGAATTAAATAAAGCAATTAAAGATTTAAACCGCGAATTACAAAGTCTTAATAATACAGTGAAGATTATTAGTAGTATCAACGCGGTTACGAGAGTTCTTGCTAGATTGGTGATGATTTTTTAGATAACTCCCCCAACAAAGCGCTTTCGGTTGGTGGGATTAAATTTTGAATTGCAATTCTTAATCTTTCTTTTCTGTTGATTATGATTCTGATTGATTTTTTTGAGTAGACCCTTTAATTTCCGTAGATTTAGATGGCTCTCTTGCATCAATTAATCCCGCTTCTCCTTTACGCAGTGAGAGAGCGTGACTCTTTCCTAAACTTACTAGCTTTAAGAAACGGGCGCGCCATCTTGATAAGGAATTGTTTCCGTGGCAAAAAAGGTATTAATACCAGGCATCTGTGAGTATGCTCAATAATAATTTTTTACTGGGATTATAATTTTAACTGGTGGCGCCGTGGTAAATTACCAAACTAGGCTCATGTTTAAAACAAATCCTGGTAAAATAGATTCACCGCTAACTGTGTCAGGATTATCAAGACATTCTACTGACATTCCCGGACGGTAAATGTATACTTTGCGGTTTTTTCTGTCGATTAACCAACCAAGTTTTATCCCATCTTCTCCCATATATTCTTCCATTTTTTCTTGTAATGGTTTGAGATTATCACTCGCTGACCTCAATTCAACTACAAAGTCAGGACAAATAGGTAGAAATTTTTCTTGTTGTTCATCATTGAAATTATTCCAACGTTCTAATTTCATCCATGAAGCGTCAGGAGAACGTTCGGCGCCTGTTGATAGTATAAACCCTGTGCTGGAGTCAAAAGTTAAACCTGTTCCATCATTTTGTGCCCAAACCCAAAGCTGTCCGAATATATTACCACCACGATTCCCTGTTTTGCCGCCTGTCGGTGACATTATAGATATTTCTCCGAATTTATTACGTTCGATACGATAGTCACGGTTAACTTGACAGAACTCGAAAAACTGCTCGTCTGTCATTTTATATGATGATGGCAATTGTAATATAACGGGTAAGGACATAATGGATTTTTTGTTGCTACCACGCTTAGGAGTATTTTTATTGTAGACTTTGTTTACTATTGAGAAACCGGGTTTCTGTTATAAACATTTATAGTTGTAATGCTTAGTGCTAAAGAAACCCGGTTTCTGTGGTTTTAATCTAACCTATTCCCAGTCTACCGGCTAAAGCGGGGGTTAGGGGAATAAGTGTTGCAATCATTAGAAATAGTGCGAGTAAACCTAAAGCTGCGCTTTGGTCGTCGGGTTCGGTAATTTCGTTTAAGCTAGGACGTTCGAGGTCGCGTTGTAGAAATACAATTACTATTGCCCAGTACATAGCTAATGGATTACCAAGAGCAACTAGTGCTAGTACTATTAAGGTGGCAATAGTAGCTCGACTAGCTATTTTGCGTCCATATATTGCTTGAACAATGCGACCACCGTCTAATTGGCCTGCGGGCATTAAATTTAAAGCATTTACTACTAAACCCAACCATCCAATAATTACTAATGGGTTTACTGCTACTGTTGGTGATTGTAATGCGGCGCCTAGTACTACCCGTGCCAAAGTTCCGACTAAAATGGAACCTTGGAAAAACTCGTTAGGTATTTGAAACAAGCTGCTTTGTTTTGATAACAACAATCCAGCTATTAACATTACTAGAGAAATAATTCCTCCAGTTGCAGGGCCAGCTAGAGATATATCAAATAAAACTTTACGGTTGGGTAGTAATGACTCGAAGCGAGTAATGGCGCCGAACGAACCAATTTGCACTGCTGGCAAGAAAAAAGGTAAACTCAAACGAACTTGATGGCGCCGTGCAGCTACCCAATGACCAATTTCATGCACGATTAAAATAATGAAAATGCCTCCACCGATAGGTAAAGTCTCTTGGTAACGTGCAGGATAAGAAAAGAAGTCAAAACCCAAGAGTAAACCAGCAGCTTCTAAGCAAGTACCAAGTGTCGCAGTTAACAAAATTCCAGCAAACGCTTTTTGTGCTATCGACATTGGACGCGGGTCATTACGGCTAGGAAGCACGATAACAACAGGTCTAGAGTCCGCATTTTCTACGAGGAACAATCTATATTTATCACCTACACGTGACTTTAAACTCTCAGTTAAGCGGTTGTGAGTTTCTTCGGGTTCTCCTCGTAGATTACCTTTAAAGACGGCACCATCTTGATAAGGAATTGTTTCCGTGGCAAAAAAGGTATCAATACCAAAAATGCTTTTAATTGCACTCAAATCATCATCGGGTATCGATAGCGTTTCAGGTACCAATATAGCTACTGGGGGTGCATTTGTATCAGATTGACTTTCTTTCTCCAATCTCTCAACAGCTTTTTGGCGTAAAATAACATCTTGCCCAGCAGCACGAAGTTGGCGCCCTAAGTACACATATATTCCTGCGGAGACAACTAACAGCAAAACAATGCCGATAATATTAATATAAATCCCCGCAGCGAATAAGCCAAAGAACAGTAGCCACGGAGTCATTAGCACAAGCGATTGCAACCAGGCTAAGATTCCTAGCTTACCAAAAGGTCTGGCGCGATAAAAGCCCCAACCTAAAATACCAAAAGCGACAACTAAAATAGTCGCGATTACAGGAGTTTCTGACGCAGTAAACATCTTCCAAACCTTTTGTTTACAAAACTAAGCCTTTCTGGAAAGCAATTTATTTAAAACCACTAACTTAACTAATGTATAACGAACTTTCGCGCACTATCACATCCAAACGTTCATTAATTACCCCTGTACATACTGCCGTTACAGGTAGAGCCAGATATAAAGTGTACGGACTATATGGGAATAAAGCGCTCAAAAAATATTTAGAATCTCAATTATCGCAGCACACAGCCATCGAACGAGTGCAAGCAAATAGTGATACAGGAAACATTCTTGTGTTGTATCATCCCAACTGGAGTCAAAGCGCTATTGCTGGACTAATTCAACAAATTGTCTCAAACTACAGTATGGATGTTAGTTACACCATACCTACCCAGGTTATAAATTCAGAAAAGGTTAAAAGCGCAATTAGTACTGAAGTGCTAATGACAGGTGCCGTTAGTGCGTTGGCACTTTGTACTTTAGCAGTGTATGCGCGTGGACTTGATGAAAAAGTATTATTGACAATTCAGAAATTACATTCTCCGTTCCTTGATACCGTTATGATTGGCGCCACTTTATTTGGAGAAGGGACAACTTTACTATTGGTTAGCGGATTATATAGACATTGGTTACTGCGTCATAATCGGCGCCGAGATGCAAATACGCTGATGGTTGCTGCATTTGGTGGAATTGGATTGAATTGTCTACTCAAATTATTATTTGCTCGATCACGTCCTTTATTATGGGACAGAATTGTAGAAGTTGGTCATTACAGCTTCCCTAGTGGTCACTCAATGGTATCAATGATAGTCTATGGCTATATTAGTTACACCTTAGCTAAACAATATCCTCAGTACCGTAATCAAATTTCTGCTCTTGCGGTTGCTTTCATTATGGCAATTGGTTTTAGTCGGTTATATTTGGGTGTACATTGGTTGACAGATGTTACGGCTGGTTATGCTGCTGGTTTAGTTTGGTTATCAGCTTGCATACTTTTCAATGTAAAATCTACTCCTGTAGAATCGTCAATTCAAACCAATTACTCAGCTCCCGTGCTAGCAAGTCAATTTCAGAATTAGTCACTGCAAATGGAGAAAAATCGCTGGTAGAAATTTCGTAAAGTCGGCGCCCAGCCCAAATTTCCAGAAACCAGCGATTCCAATATTGGCGAGTTTTTGCAATGCGAACAATTCCCGGAACAGAAGCAGGGAAAGGCTCTTTTAGCTTCAGCCCAAAAATTTCATAACTCCAAGATATTTTTTTGCGAGTGATAGAAAAGCGTTTTTGAGCAAACTCAGAGAGTAAAACAACTCCAATAGCTATAAGTGAAATTACTAAATTAAAAGTAAAGACAGGCGGTAATAATCTAATATCGTGTTTGAGTGAAAGCGTAAAAAAATTGATTAAACAAACCGGAAAAATCAAAAAAATTAAACTTAACATTGTAAAGCGAGAAAAAAATCCTACCGAAGGAATAAAAATTTCGACAATATCATCATTCTTGAGAATCATCACCTTACGTTGAGATGGTTCCTTGATAAACTTAGATATATCCATTATTGTTATTGTTCAATTTATTATGTTGCATTTATAGCTTTACTTCACGGCGCCGTTCCACTGTAAGATTACTTGTGTTTGCATTTGATGTAAGCTTAAGTAATTTCTCTATATATATGTATATTTAACATGAACAAAACCTTTAACAGACTGGCGCCGTTTATCCAAGAATATATATACAACAACAACTGGACAGAACTAAGACCTATTCAAACCGCAGCAAGCGGAGTAATATTTGATACAGACGCGCATTTGCTGGTTGCTGCTGGAACTGCCGCAGGTAAAACAGAAGCGGCTTTTTTACCAGTAATCACTGTATTGCACGCAGAAAATCCCCGCAGTATTGGAGTTATTTATATTGGCCCCATCAAAGCATTAATTAATGACCAATTTGAGCGTTTGAATGAATTATTACGCGAAGCAGATATTCCTGTTATACCTTGGCATGGAGACATCTCGCAAAGTCATAAAAATAAAGCCTTAAAAAACCCGCGCGGGATTTTACAAATAACCCCAGAGTCATTAGAAAGTCTGTTAATTAACAAAAATGATGATTTAGCGGGGTTGTTCGGTGATTTACGCTTTGTTATTATCGACGAAGTTCATGCTTTTATGGGAACCGAACGGGGTTGTCAGATTCTTTGCCAATTAGCACGTATTGCCCAAGCTACAGGTAAACAACATCGTCGAATTGGATTATCGGCAACTTTAGGAGATTATTCGTTAGCTGAAGAGTGGTTACGTTCCGATACTGATAAAGCAGTCATTACACCCAAACTTGAGGCTGGGAAACGTAACATAAAGCTAGCTTTAGAACATTTTTATATTTCTGATCCCCGCAACCCCTCTTATCAAGGAGGGCAAGAAGCTGTTAACGGCTATGAGAGGTATATTTATAATCTTAGTAAAGGTTGTAAGTGTCTTATTTTCGCCAATAATAAGTCACAAACCGAATCAATTGTGGTTGCATTACGACAAATTGCCGCGCGGGAAAAAGAACCAGATATTTACCATGTACATCATGGCAGTATTGCTGCGAGTTTACGTCAAACAGCAGAAAATGCCATGCGCGAAAAAGATAAACCAGCGGTGACTGCGGCAACTTTAACGTTAGAAGTCGGTGTTGATATTGGTAACTTAGAACGAGTTATTCAGTTAGAGGCGCCGATGTCCGTAGCAAGTTTTTTACAGCGGTTAGGACGTGCAGGCAGACGCGGGAAACCTTCTGATATGCGCTTTGTTTGTGGTGAAGAAGAAGTTTTGGATGAGGCGCCGATATATGAACAAATACCTTGGCAGCTTATACAAAGCATCGCAATTATACAGCTTTACATGGAAGAACGCTGGATAGAACCGTTTAAACCAGTAAAATATCCATTCTCATTGTTATATCACCAAACCATGAGTATTATTGCAGCCACAGAAGAAATATCACCTGCTTTATTAGCAAAACAAGTTTTAAGCTTATCACCTTTTCAATATATCTCCCAAGATGATTATCGATTATTGCTAAACTACCTACTTGACATTGACCATATCCAGAAAACAGACAAAGGTAGATTAATATTAGGCATGAACGGCGAGAAAATCGTTAATAGATTCCAGTTTTACGCTGTTTTCCCCGAAAATCTCGAATTCGTCGTTAAACAGGATGCAACTAACATTGGTAGTATTGCCATGATGCCAACAATAGGCAGTCAATTTGGTTTAGCAGGAAGAACATGGCAAGTCTTAGATGTAGACTTTCGTAAAAAATCAGTATCAGTTAAACCGAGTGAAGGACAAGGTAGTGTATTTTGGCGTGGTGGCAGTGGCGCCATACATACCAAAGTCTTACAACGTATGCGTCGCGTATTATGCGAAGATATAGAATATAGCTATTTACAAGCGAATGCTTTAAAGCGATTACAACAAGTACGCGAAATAGTACAAAACTTGGGTTTGGATGAAAATTATATCGTGCGTTTACCGAAAGGCAAATGTGTAATATTTCCTTGGTTAGGAACAGCAGGGTTTAAAACTTTAGAGAGACTACTAAATACTTTTTGTCGTGAATCGCTGGAAATTAAGAGTATTGGTGGTTCGTGCCCGTATTATATTACAGTTAGGTTGCCGTCATTTAAAGTAGATAATCTTCAGCCAGAGATAAGTTCGCTATGTAAAGAGCGAATAGTACCCGAACATCTAGTCAGTGAAGCCGAGGCACCGCAACTACAGAAGTATGATGAGTACATACCTTACCCATTGCTAAGAAAAGCATTTGTACATGATTATCTTGATTTAGATGAAGTTATATTTTACTTTCCAGAAAAGACGTAGAGACGTGATTAATCACGTCTCTACCAAGTTATGACCTTCGTGTTCACGAAGTGTACCGAAGGTAAATTGCGAATTATTTTGGTTATTTACCCTTCTGAAAGGATACTATGAAAACAATAATAAAATTGCCCATCTTCACTAACGTTAAAAGCTGCACCGAAATCCTTTGCTTTGTCATCCAAATACTGTTTAGCAACACCTGCTGTTAGCTGTGCTTCCAAGGCAAACTGCATGAGTGCAATTCTACCCTGATTTTGATTTAGTAGTTGGTAAAATACTGAATGGAGTCGCTGTTTACGATCTTCTTTATACACTCCCCATAGCAGCAATCCGCCTGCTCCAGTTACAGGTACACCACGCAGCAATAAATGTTTAGCTGCATGAAAGTCTTTATTCTCTGCCTTGTATGCTGCATAGGTGAGGAGAAAAATTCCTAGGGTTAGCAACAACCCCGCAGTTCCTTGTTTAATTAGCTTCATACTTTAATTTTTCGCTATAGTTTCTATACGGGGTTAAATTGGCATACGTGTAAAATGGTACACGTTATCAAGTTTTGTCAAGCAGCTAGTTGTTTGTTGAAGTTAAACATAATTTTACTTTTGGAAAGTTTGATTCAAATTTCGGCTGCGTCAGCGCCTCAATACCTAATTGGTATAACTTACTCAACTTATACAATTTTAGACCCCAGTCATTCCAATACTGTTCCCACGCATCACCAAATCATCCATAAAGATTGCCGGATATGAGTTTGATGCAGAAACTACCGCCAAGTATTTACCTTGTACATTACCAGGAAGATTTGTATCGTAATACTAAACAGTTTAAACCAGAACGTTTTATGGGGCGCCTGTATTTTGCTGGAGAATAGTTGCCTTTTGGTAGTGGAAGTCGGCGGTGTTTAGGACATGCCTTAGCTCAGTTGGAAATGAAATTAGTCCTATATTGCTAGTATAGCTATGATACCAACTGTTGGTAGTGAGTTTGGTTTAGCAGGAAGAACATGGCAAGTCTTAGATGTAGACTTTCGTAAAAAAT
>NZ_MRCD01000092.1 GCF_001904745.1 Calothrix sp. HK-06 | reverse complement strand
ATATAATTAAAAAACATGTCAGATGATTATAAAATAAATTATCTAATAAAATATATTAAAACAGAGTTTTTTTATCTCTAAAATTCATATTAATATATTTATTATGAATCATATTTAATTTTTGGTGAGCCGGCTATGGCAGCAAAATATATATTATTTCTGACTTAATATATTCAAAAAACTTTTACTTCGGCAGTCCAAATTTTGCCCTAAGTCTTCCAAAGTCATTACTCTACCAACATCACTGTCACCAAGTCCAGCATCAATTACCTGTCTGACATAAATTTTGTACATCAAATAGTCCCAAGTGCAGTTTTCTGGTAATTGGTCAATAAGCTTTCTAGCTTCCTCTTTGATGTTTAGCTTTTCCATGATTTCACAAAAATTTAGGCTCAACTCATATATTGTAGTACTAAAATCAAGCTATTGAATTCTTTGTGATTATAGGCGCCTGTTGCGTTCCTTGACACTTGTAGCTTAAAATACACATATAAGACTATTATAATATACATATAAACTGCTGCAAGTGTATAAAATTTCATAATTGTAGGGTATTGTCCAATCTTCTACTTGTAGATTTGGAACCTTTGCAAAATCTTTCATATTGCGCGTAACCAAAATACTTTTTATAGACAACGTGATAGCAGCAATACGTAAATCTCTTGTAGCAATACGAATTCTTTGATGAATCAATTGTTTGTAACAATTGTAAGCAAATTGTAGTACTAAAAATAGAGCTTCTTGTTAAGCGCTTGCAAATGACAGAAGCATTATACTACAATTGTAGTATGCATAGTCAAACCTTAAAACATATGATAATCAAAACATGGATACGGCGCTATCTTGCATTAAAGCAGCCATTTTATTAGGTAAAACAACCTAGGTACACAGGAACGTTTGAAGTACATGTAACCGTAGATGCGACATTAGAAGCTGCACGGGATAAGTTTTGCTGTTTATGTGAAACTTTAAAAGTAAAAAGCGTACTTATAGAATTACCATCTGGTGTTGTCGCAAAGCAATTAATGACGGCATCATATCATCGCGGTACATTGATTAACGTCAAGCAAGAAGCATATAAGCTCGCGCGTGAATTTGAAAAAGCGGGTTTTGCGGTCGCGCGTGTCAAGATAGAAGCGATGGTAAATAACCAAGATGTTCCAGTATCAGACAGACAAGCGCAGGTATTACCTACAACGAATTACTTTGAGTTTCATATTAAAGTAACATTGGCGCCATCAGATATAGAGATGTTAGCGCAATTATGCCTTCGTTACGACGCGCATTTATCAGCGAACGCTTTTAAATATCAGCAACATGGGCAACAGCAGAGATTTATCACCATGCGAATGTGTGGTGTAGGTTTACATACTGCTCGGTTGCGCTTTAATACTTTGCTTACTGCATTAAGAGCTAAAAAACTAAAACTTTCTCAATTACAACAGGAGTATAGCGTCTTCGACAGCAATATCAATCTTGATGCTGGATGGTTTAGAACTTCGTCTAAGAGGATGAACGATGAATAATATAGAGCAGTTGGTTAAAATTTCTGAAGCTACAAATCGTCCTTTAGACGAAGTACTAACATACCATATACTCGAAAGTGTATTGCGACGAGTATCTAAGTCTATATATATAGATGAGTTAGTGTTGCGGGGTGGAATGATGACGCGGCTATGGGTGCCATTAGGACGGAGAATTGCTGTAGACGTAGATTTTTTAGGTTTATACCCATTCGATATTGATGCGACAACAGCAAAATTTCAAGATATCCTTTCCACAGATTGTAGTGATGGTGTCAAATTCCATTTAGATTCTATACGAACCGAAGGTATTTGGATGGAAACAGAATCACCAGGCGCCCGCATCAAGATTAATGCGAATATAGAACAATATCAGCATAACATTCAAATCGATATTGGATTTGGCGACCCACTGGCGCCACCTGCTTCATATATAAAATATCCAACATTAGTAGGTGAAGCAATACCAATACAAACAGTGCATGCGGAAACAATGATAGGGTGGAAACTGCACGGGTTAGTAGAACTAGGTGCAAAACGTTGGCATCCTAAAACCTTATACGACTTGATGCTATACGGCAAATATATAACAAACATCACACAACCAGAACTATCACAAGCAATTCAAACAGCTTTTAGAAGTCGCAATACACCCTTACAAGAGGTGTACTCAATATTAGCGGCACCTGACTGGTGGCATAATAGTAAAAGCCGTAGTAAATGGAAATGGTACATTCGCAGGATGCCCGCACAAATCTTTGAAGAAGATTTTGAAACTGTCGTAAATATTGTGACAGGACGTTGGCAAAGTGTTCTCAAAGAACTATTATAACCTCTTGTGGAACGGGCATCCCTGCCCGTCCCATTATAAAGGATACATGAAGACTCAAAGTTTCCATATATTTAATGGCAGTTAGGAGGCAACTATGCAAATTAAAGACAAAAATGAAATGGGTAAACTATTAACCGACTTGACCTAGGTTGGGTTACGCAAAGCCATAACCCAATAATGGCGCAATTTCAGCAATTTCTCCCCTCAACAATTCCACACAGCAATTATCTAAAATACCAGTTTCAATCATGCTGTGGTATTCGTCTAATGTCCACTTGGCTACAGCTAATGTCATATTCAGTAATTTTTTCCCCAGTTGTTATTTAATTTTGTTAGTACAATAGAATTATTTTTATTGACAAATATTAATATTTATTAAACTATATTAATTTAAAAACATAGATAGAGTGCCAGGAGCAATACTTACAGAGTTATTTACTAGGGAGGATGAAGAAAATCCTTCTTTATATAAATATTAGTAATAGAAGAATTTTTGTAATGAAATCTAAATATTTAGCACCAACTAAAAATAAATAAAAACTATGGCACAACGTAACCCAATTCCTGAAGACATTAAGCAACCAGCTAGAGAAGTTGCTTCTCATCCTTGGGTTGAGCGATTAGCAAGATTAGGCTATGCCGCAAAAGGGCTAGTTTATTTTACCGTAGGTTTACTTGCAGCACAAGCAGCAATTGGTTCTGGTGGTAAAACTACAGATAGTAGTGGCGCCTTAGAAACAATTGTCACTCAGCCGTTTGGTAAATTTCTTTTAAGTATTGTCACCCTTGGTCTGATTGGATATGCATTATGGCGCCTAGTGCAAACTATTCTTGACCCAGAAAATTCCACTCAAGAGATGGACGCTAAACGAATTGCCAAGCGCTTGGGCTATGCTTTTAGTGGAATAGCTTATATAGGTTTGGCGATAACAGCGATAAAACTAATTATTGGTTCAGGTGGCAGCAATAGCGATAATGTCAAAGATTGGACAGTATATTTTCTAAGTCAACCTTTTGGAAGATGGTTAGTAGCGTTGGCAGGATTGATAGTAATTGGTGTTGGAATTTCTTACCTTTATCAAGCATATAAAGGCAAACTTCGCCGCTATTTCAAACTTGAGCAAATGAGTCGGAATGAGCAAACTTGGGCAGTGCGTATAGGTAGATTTGGAATAGCCGCCCGTGGCATTGTTTTTAGCATTATCGGTATCTTCTTGACGCTAGCAGCAATTCAATCGGATGGCACTCAGGCTAGGGGATTAGGTGGCACCTTGGCAGTTTTGGCACAGCAACCCTTCGGTGCTTGGATTTTGGGTATAGTGTCTTTAGGTTTAATTGCTTACGGTATCTACTCTATAATCGAAGCTCGTTATAGGCGTACTAGTAATTTATAAGCTTGCTCATTAATAGGAAAATATTTCTTATCTCTTGTTTCTTGTAGAGCGGGCATCCCTACCCGTTCCATGACTTTAAACTTTTATAAACAGTAGAAATTTAATAGTTAAAATTTTATTTATAATTTTGGGTATGATTTTTTACACATTTATTTTGCTTTTGCCTATTATAATAAATAATATCTGTATCAGTTATAATTATAGAAAAATAAAAACAGGGAATGCAAAACAAACCAAGCATTAAGATAGACTTTCAATCATGCGATGCCATTAAACAAATTCTTCCACGCGCGCCGATTATTTCAAGTCACTCGATAGGATGGCAGGCTATTTTCCTTGAATATCATCGCCAACCTGAACATGATACTCCTGAATATAACTTTCCACATAATACCATTAGTATAGGGCTTGGATATCAGGCAAAAGAATTTAAAGTAAACAAACAGATATATAAGAACTTTGTAAGTGGCAATATTGGTATTATCCCCGCTTATTATGATATTAAAACTCAAGCGTATGGAAATGCTGAGTTTATTTTACTAACAGTAGAATCAGATAAGCTTGCAAGTACTATTCATGAATCGGTTGATGTTGATAAATTAGAAATTAAACCACAAGTTTATGGATTTGACCCATTAATTTATCAAATTGGATTAGAACTGAAAAAAGAATTAGAAACGACTGGGGTTGATAGTCGTCTGTATGCAGAGTCAATGGCAACAGCACTGGCAGTACATTTAATTAAACGTTACTCTACACAAACACAAAATATCAAACAATATACAGATGGACTACCTAATTATAAACTACGCGAAGTAATAGCTTATATTAACGAGCATCTCGACGAAAACTTGTCCCTAGCTGAACTTGCAGTCATAGCTCAGATGAGTCCACACTATTTTGCTAGCTTATTTAAACAATCAATAGGGTTTGCTCCTCATCAATATATAACTAAATGCCGGGTAGAGAAAGCAAAGCAATTACTACAAAACCAGGAATTAACAATTTTAGAAGTTTGTCAGCAAGTAGGTTTTCAAAGTCCTAGTCACTTCGCGCGCGTTTTTCGTAAATACACAACTACCACACCCAAATTATATAGAGGCGCCCTTTAGTTTTACTTAGTTTTACAACTAATCGGAAGATCGCGACATTTTGCGGAAGAATTGATGCGACTTCAACAGGGTACACTCAATAAACTGATGGAATGTAGTATTCCAATCAACCGATGAGTAACCTTGTTTTCTTACCTGCCCATCAGTTAGCCAAAACTATTCAAAATCGTGAAGTGTCTGCTACCGAAGTTTTGGAAGCTCATTTAAAGCATATTGCCGAACATAACCCAAAAATTAATGCCTTTATTACTTTAGACGAAGAAAGGGCACGACAACGTGCGAAACAAGCAGACGAAGCTTTGGCAAAAGGGGAAATATGGGGAACTTTACATGGTGTTCCTTTTACTGCCAAAGATTGTTACGAAACTGTTCAAATGCGAACAACCTGCGGTTATAAGGGGTTTGCAAACTACATTCCGAAACAAGATGCTACCGTCATTTCTAGAATAATAGGCGCCGGAGCAATCTTAATTGGCAAAACAAATCTTCCTATATTCGCATCTGACGCGCAAACGAACTCAGATTTTGGACGCACTAATAACCCGTGGAACTTAGAATATACACCAGGTGGGAGTAGTGGTGGTAGTGCAGCAGCAGTTGCAGCAGGGTTTTCACCATTAGATGTGTGTAGTGGTTTAGGTGGTTCAGGAAGAATACCCGCACACTTCTGTGGAGTGTTTGGAATTAAACCAACCGAGCAACGTGTTTCAATGGCAGGAGCATGGCCTGCGATGTTAGAAGGCAACAACGGCTTACAATATATGTACGCACCTGGAGCAATGACCCGCTCAGTTGAAGATTTAAAAATTTGGCTTTCACTTGTAGAAGGTGCAGATAATAAATATTGCCAAGTTCCACCTGTAGTTAAAGAACATGACGAAAAACGTCCTTTAAACTCATATCGTATAGCTTGGACAGATAACTTTGATATTCCTATTACCTCTGAAACGCGCGCGACATTAGAAAAATTTGCACATTCCTTACAAGAGTTAGGTTGCACAGTAGAAAAAGCAAGTCCGTTAGATTTTGATTATACTGGCGCCGTTCAAACTTATGGAGAGTTAACAGGAGCATGGCTAAATTCTCGACCAATTCCCAAACTACCAACTTTCTTTAATGACCTACGACGATTATTTAGTGGTGCGAATGTTGTTAAAGGCGCCTTAAGAGGTACAAGCATGAATCTTAAACAATATGCGGCATCAATGTCAAGACGTGACTACTTTACCACCCAAATCGAAAATTTTCTTTCACAATGGGACGCATGGTTAGTTCCCACAACCGCAATACCAGCTTTTCCCCATCAACCCATTGGTAAAGCATTTGAAATTGAAGGACAAAAAGTTCCTTACCTAGATGCATGTGCCA
Source organism: Calothrix sp. HK-06 (assembly GCF_001904745.1). Taxonomy (GTDB): domain Bacteria; phylum Cyanobacteriota; class Cyanobacteriia; order Cyanobacteriales; family Nostocaceae; genus Dulcicalothrix. The sequence continues at coordinate 28,816 of NZ_MRCD01000092.1, read as the reverse complement.
CATTCACAAGTATATTTACTTTAACTGGTAATCCAGTAGTAGTGTTACCAGTAGGAAAAACTCAACAAGGACTTCCTATCGGGTTGCAACTAGTTGGAAAGAGATGGCACGACATGCAATTCTTAAATTTAGCCGACCAAATTGGGGTAGGGTGCGTGATGCCTGGGACAATATAAAAATCATTATTACAACCTATTGGCATCACGCGCCAAAATCTCCCAGAATATATAACGTATGTTGGGTTACGCACTCGCGCTCCACCCAACCTACGCGCTAATAATGGCGCCTACAGACACAGCAATATTCGGAAACGATAAAGGATTAATAATTCCAGCAGTCAAAGTAGATTTATAAGTATATTTTTTGTTTCGGGGATTGCGAAAAACTATAAGTTCTCTGGTTCTAAGGTTAACAACCCAGTATTCATTAATACCAGCTTCTGCATAAATTTCTGTTTTTATCTCTAAATCTTTTTCTAAGCTGGTATTTGAATATTCAATTACCCAAAAAATATTCTCAGGATATGGATGATGTTGTAAATACTGGCGCCCTAAACGTTGAATAACAGCAATATCAGGTTCCGGTTCTGAGCCATTAGGAAGGGTTATTGGTTTTCCAACAATAACTTTTGCCCTGTCTGCTAACAAACTTTTCAGATATTCCTCAGCCTCACTACTAAAGTAAGAATGTGGTTCTCCCTCTGGCGCCATCTCAACAATTTCTCCCCTTAATAATTCCACGCGGCGATTATCTAAAATACCAGCTTCAATCATGCGGTGGTATTCGTCTAATGTCCACTTGGCTACAGCTAATGTCATAACAATAACTTTTTTACCACAGTTGTTATATTCCATGATAGTACAAATCAATTTGGCATTTACTGCGCGGACTGTATGTTGGGTTGTGCTTTGGCATACTACGTAAACGCAAAGCTTCCACCCAACGTACAATATATCCGTTACAGGAGTGACACCGTTGCGAATGGCGCCTACTAGCAATTTGAGAAAAATTGAGTATCATTACGTTGTACATTCGCGTCCTAAGTGCCTAACAGCACATATTTTTTAGTATACAAATGAACTATTATAAAAAACTTGCTGTATTAATGCTGGTTTCAGCATCTAACTTACTGGCGCCGTCTATTGTAAAAGCAGAACCAAAAATTACCTCCACACCAGCAAATCTATCTGTAGCGGAGCAAAAGTGCTGGTTAGGTAAATTTTTTTGCCCAAAAGTCGAACGAAATTTGTTCTTACAGTCAAATCAAGTTGTTAAAGATGCTAAAATTCTGAGTTTAGATTTAACTCGCGCCGATGGTACACAAGTATTTCCGGCGAAAGCAATCAAAGTTAACCTTGCGAATTCGAGTATTGCTACTTTACCAAGCAACCAACCGTTATTAACTCCAATTGAGTTTAATTTAAAAGATGTGCCGAGCGGAGAATATAATGGCAACTTACTAGTGATTACTCCAGATAGCGAGTTAGTCATTCCCATTAGCATTAGAGTTAGAGATTATTGGCTGATGCCATTATTAGTACTTTTGCTTGGTGTGGGTTTAGGAATCATTATCTCGATGTATCGTAGCGAATGGATGTCGCGCGATGAAGTAGTGGTGCAAGTTGCTCGTCTTCGTAGTAAAATACGCGCGGATGAAGAATTTAAGAAAGATATTTCTTTTTATAAAACAGTTGAAGCTTGTTTAATGTCTGTAGAAACAGCGTTAGAAAATAAGCGCTCTGCTGCGGCAAAAGAAGCTGCGGACAAAGCACAAGATATTTGGGATAAATGGTATTTAAGTAAGCAAAGTTGGCTAAGTTTATTAGAATACGAATCTAAGCTACGTAAACGGGTAGAAGAAGAAAACCCTGACAACAAAATTGCGTACCTAGAACAATTGACTTGGCAGCTAGACAGTATAAATAAAGGCAGACCATCACAAGAGAGTCCAGGTCAAGTGAGGGAAGAGCTACAAAAAGTACAAACGCAACTCAATAACTTTTTAGTAGCAAAAACTCAGTTAGATGAATTTAGCGAGTTAACTAATCAAGTTCCATATGAGGCAAGAGACGAAGAAAAGTATTGGAAAAAAGAAGCATTAACGCTGCAAAGAATTTTATATAACCTTTCTCCTGCAAATATAGAGTCTTATTATAAGTGGCAAGATGAAATTCGAGAGAAAACAGAAAAAATAATCGAAGATGTCCAAAGCTTAAAGCAGAATTCGCTACATCAAAGAACATTTTTAGGAGATGTGTCTAAAGCTATTAAGAATCCAGTTACCACTGATTTGCTTGAACCTGTTCCTGATGTATACCAAGATGTAATTTATACAAATGCCAATAAACTAGAAAAACTATCCCGTAATCGTTTAGCTATTTTTTATACCTCCAGCTATGTTATTGCAATTTTCTTACTTGGCAATGCAGGTTTTACACAACTATATTTATCAAACGGCACTTTTGGCGCCAAGGGGGTTATAGATTATTTTTCACTACTTGCATGGGGTTTCGGCGCCGAAGCTACGCGCGAAAGTGTTTCGAGAGTTTTACAAGAGTGGAAATTGCCAGGATTTAAGCAATAAGTCATTATTAGAAGTCGATGAAACACATAAATGTAGAGACAAGGGTTCAATCGCGTCTCTACACGCACGAATTTTACTATACACAAAATTTAGGGGGTGATTAGGAAATCACCCCCACTATGCCATACCACTGTGGTCAAACTATTTAGTTGCACTTTCGCTCTCTTTTGAACTAGTCTGCAACATTTTGAGCAATTACAGGCGCCGTAAACACTTGACTATACAAGCTAACGGGTTGTTGTCCGGCAAATACAGGGAGAGCTTCACGCGCGTGTTGAGCAACTTCTACAGTCTTAACATCGTAAGCTTGGGTGACGATTTTAGGATATAAACCGATACCGATGATGGGGAGTATTAAGCAAGCGGTGATAAACAGTTCGCGAGGTTTGATGTCTTCTACAAATTCGTCGAGGTGTAATTCTTCGTTTTTCTTACCGTAGAATACTTCACGTAACATCGAGAGTAAGTAGATAGGAGTTAGGATTACACCAACTGCGCTTAAGAAGACTACTACAATTTTGAAGCTTGAGCTATATACATCGCTGGTCGAGATACCCAGGAACACCATCAACTCTCCGACGAAACCGCTCATACCAGGTAAAGCAAGTGATGCCATTGAACCAGCAGTGAACAGTGCGAATGTACGAGGCATTACTTTGCCCATACCACCCATTTTGTCCATCATCAAGGTGTGAGTACGTTCGTAAGTTACACCAGATAAGAAGAATAATGTTGCTGCAATCAAACCGTGCGATACCATTTGCAGAACGGCGCCACTAATACCAACTTCAGTATAAGAAGCGATACCTATTAATACGAAGCCCATGTGAGCAACCGAGGAATAAGCCAAGCGACGTTTGAGGTTTGTTTGAGCAAAGGCGCAACATGCTCCGTAGATAATGTTAACTACACCAAGAATTGCGAGTATAGGAGCAAAGTAAACGTGAGCATTGGGGAGCATTTCCATGTTGAAGCGGATTAATGCATAACCACCCATTTTTAACAACACACCAGCTAAAACCATTGAACCAGGTGCAGGCGCCTCACCATGTGCATCAGGAAGCCAAGTGTGGAAAGGAAAGATAGAAAGTTTTACGCCGAAAGCAATTAAGAAACCAGTGTAAAGAGCTAATTCTAAAGTGATTGGATATTCCTTCAAACCAAGTTGAACCATGTCGAAGGTGAAGGTATCACCAGAGAATGCCATTGCTAAACCAGCAATCAAAATGAAGATAGAAGCAGCAGCAGTGTAAATAATAAATTTAGTAGCAGCGTAGCGGCGTTTTGCACCACCCCAGATAGAAATCAATAAATATACAGGAACGAGTTCAACTTCCCACATCAGGAAGAACAGCAACATATCTTGCGCTGTAAACACCCCGATTTGAGCGCTGTACATCAACAGCATCATTGCATAAAACAATCGCGGCTTGTTAGTAATCTTCCAAGACGCGAAAACAGCGAGTGTATTTATTAAGCCAGTTAACAAAACTAGCGGCATCGAAATTCCATCAACTGCAAGAGACCAATTTAAGCCAAGTTGGGGAATCCAAGAGTACTTCTCAACAAGCTGATATCCAGAACTTTGAAAATCGTAATTGTGCCAGAAGGCAGCAATCATTAAAGCAAAATCAGCAAACGCAACTCCCAAAGTGTACCAGCGAACGGTTTTGCCATCTTTATCAGGGATAAAGGGGATTGCCGCAGCCGCTACTAGCGGTAAGGCAATCATGGCACTCAGCCAAGGAAAATCAAAGCTATTCATAACTGACAATCGTTTTGTGTTTTCAACTTGTTTACATTATATTAACAAATGTTTACTTTTGTAAACGGCACAAATCCCTATAAAATCCAACTCCAGGCATAAACAAACCAAATATTAGTAGTAAATACCTATTGCCATTGGTGCAAGTCTATTCTATGCACAAAGAAATGTAACGTCAACGGTTAAGGTCAACTTATAACTTCTTCATATATGTTAACAATTCCGGAAAGGTAGGGGCGGGTTTAGTTAAATGTTGGAGATAATGGAAATTTTGGGTTAACCCGCCCCTACGGTTACACAATACGGTTTACAATTGTCCACACCTCACCATCCGAACGGACGTGTGGGACAGAAATGGTCTTAAAGCCTGTAATAAAAGGTTTGTAGTAAACTTGCCAGTAAAGAGGACTAAGTTCATCAGCGCAAGCTTTGAGTTCACGTATTTCTTCGGCGAGTTCTGCTGCTATATCATTAATACGCTCGGCATGTATCTTAGCTTTGTTACGCGCGATTTCGAGTTGTTCCTCTTGTAACGCACGCTGCACTTTGGGTGGAAGTCGCTGTAATTGACCCTTTTTTTGTCTAAGTTTGGCTTCGAGTATAGTAATAGCGTCATCAATACCCTTTATTTCGGCAGCAAGTTGAGGATTTTCTCTTGCCTGTTGCCGTAATAGCTCTACAACATTTTGGAGTGAGTCATCACTCTCACTTAATGTAACGGGAGTTAGCGTCGCGCGTTCTTCACGCAAAGCATCTATCTGTATCTGAAGCGCTACAATTTCAGCTTGAAGTTTTTCCATATATATTAAGAAACCGGGTTTCTCTATCACTGAACATGACAACCATCAGCTTAACGAAATAAAAACCCGGTTTCTCAATCAAAACGAAAGGCGCCTATTTCACTCCTTAATAACCCTGGCGCCATCATTATCAATATTTAGCGCACGTACTTGTGCAGCAACACCAACATCCTTCCAAGCAGTAGCCGTAGCAGCTACAACATCAAGAGAGTGAGATGTATCAGTGAATGCAAGTAAAGTAGGTCCGGCGCCGCTAATTACCATCCCATAGGCGCCTGCATTGATAGCCGCAGCGCTAACTGCATCATACCCATTAATCAGTGATTTCCTATAAGGCTGGTGTAACTTATCTTGCAAAGCCGCTTGTAACCAACTTGTTTTTCCCGTCTCCAGCCCACGTAACAACAAACCAAGATGTGAGATATTAAAAATCGCATCTGCACGGCTAATTTCAGTTGGTAACACACGTCGCGCTTCTTTTGTCGAAAGCTCAAAATCAGGAATAGCTACAACAGGGACAATACTTTCATGCCAGGGGATATCACAAATTTCCCAACCGTCTACACCTGTTGCAGCGAGACGACAACCACCAATTAAAGCAGGAACAACATTATCAGGGTGTCCTTCCATTGATATTGCAAGTTCCATCACCTGCGACTGAGTTAAAGGTTGCCCTGCTAAAATATTGGCGCCAACTAATCCACCAACAATAGCAGTAGCAGAACTACCCAACCCGCGCGCGAGAGGTACACCCAAACCAATCTCTATTTTTACAGGTGGAGGTGTTTTACCAAGGTGTTCATACAGTTTTACATACGCTTGATAAAGCAGATTATCTTTATATATAGTGTCCACGCGCGCAGCTTCACTTCCAGTAATGGTAATTTGCGTCTCACCATCAACTATCTGGAACTTAAACTCATTGTGTAACGTTAAAGCGGCGCCGATGCAATCGAACCCTGCACCCAGATTTGCAGTAGTAGCAGGAACAGTGACAGTAACCGAAGAGTTAACAGACATTTACAAAAATTATGTAATCAATCATATAGCATCCCATGTAATTGACCTGTTGTGGAGCAGGCATCTCGAACTGCCTGTAAATAAAGTTAAAATTGATAGAAAATAGCAATTAAGGATGGTTATTAGGATTATCACTTTTGAGGTTTTCTGCCTGGGCTACTGCTATTAAACGATTATCAGCAGTCAAAAATGTGAATGTTGCTGTATCTACCTGGGATATTTCAGGCAAAATACACAATGCTGAGGCAAGCTGAACAGCATCATATGCCCTGAGTGGATGCTCCCAAACGAGTTGTCCTGCTATCTCTGTGACTGTTGGCAAAAATTCGACTATTCGATATTGAGTATTAAAGTGGTAACGAAATACTTGCTTTATTTGACTAGCTTGATCAGCAGAAAGGCTACCTTCTCGTTGACGACGAGCAAACGTACTCATGATTTCTACCCAAATAATTTGGGCAACAATCAACAAATTATCAGCAAATTCAGCGTTTCTGGAATATACCGTTTAAGCAAGGCACTACTATCCAAAAAATATGCTGTTACCACTCACCTCGATCCTCAATAATTGTTTCTGAGAGTGGTTGACCAGTAACTTTAATTGATTGCACCATTGCTACAAAGTCAGCCTCAGACATCGGTGGCGTCTCAGAGGTCTTTGTGGGAGGAATAAGTAAACCAGATTCATAGAGACGTTGGAGCGCCGATTGGAATTCAGTTTTCGCTTTCACTGGCTGCGATTCAGTCACGGGTTGTGGCAATACTTTCAACCAAACGGTTTGATGCTCATCTAACTCCACTGGAGCTAGGGGGCGCAACAGGCTGTTTTGGGGGTAAGCTAACTGAGGGTTTACCACTTTGAGCTTGACGAGCGCGCAAGTCTTTGAACATTGCTGATACATCGTAGTTAAATGATTTAGCCTGAGCTTCACGATACTGATAAATTTCTTCCAGAATTTCGTTTGTTAGCATTCTTTATTCTCCCATCAGTTCATAAGGGGTACAAATTGTTGGTAGCTGATACCCAAAGTCAAAACAAATCTGTGTAAGCTTTTTCTGAATCTGAGCATTTGCGATATGTTTACAATTCCACGTTAACAGATAATCCATCCCATGAACTGTTGCTATGGCAATATGTGCTGCATCATTGGCAGCTTTAGGAGGGAGATTACTTTTTTCTAAAAATTGAATTACTAGTTGTTCAGCAGCTTCGTTCGGTTCTAGCAATGTTATATTTTGCAACAAAGAAAGCCGTTGATTTGCTATTTCCTCGTCGCCCAAGGCTGCTTCATCCACAACAAGTTGTGAAGCGTAAAGTTCTAAGAAGCCGCTATAATTTGTCCACCAATCTCTCGTTACTTCAATGTTTGCAGCAAGAATCAGATTTTTAGTCGATCTGGCTGTTAAGTAGCCAAAAATACTGGTCTCTATATAAATAGTTTCGCTCATGTGTAGTAAGCTTTTGATTTTTCCTTTGTGTTTTTTACTTTTATATTTAAAGCCAAAATTGCCTATCACCCTCTGAGGCGCCAGGTAAATACCTTGCAAGCGACGATAAGCTATTCTGTCGGAGCCAAACAAAGGTATGGGTAAACGTGGTGATTTTAGAGAACCATGATGTAATAGAGTTAGCTTTAAAGTTGCATCTACTAAGTCATCAATTGATATTTGATGCCCATCAGGGTGAATCTTGAGGCGTAGTGGTAATGGCGAACCCATTTTTTCTGACACATTAGTTGTTATGATAATCGCTTCTCTCTGCGATAGACGTAAGGCTAACCCTTGTGTTGGTGCAGTAATATTTTTGTTAACTGAGTTGTAAAGTCTTGGAATACCTGATTTTGCACACTCAACTAAAATAAATCTGGCGCCAATGGCATCTGCTCTAGCTAATAAGTGTTTAACTTCGTCCCCACAGAAACGTTGACTTGAAGGTTATCAAACCATATAAATTTCTACCTAAAGAAGAAATAGAGCGTCGAGCAACAGATGTTCTCATGCGTGTGCAAGCTAAACGTAAGCGACCTCTCAAATTTCCACTTGATGCAGGTCATTTAGCAGAAGCGCTCGGTCTAGACATGGACTGTGGAAATATTCCCCCTGACGAACAGGGTGCAATTGCCGCTATGATTTTACCTATAGAGCGCAAGATTGTACTAAATGAAAATAGCTTAGAGTTTCCTCGTGGGTTTGAGGAATCTTGTACTGCTCACGAAATAGGACATTGGGAGCTTCACATTGATCAAAATGCAGTACAGCAAGTTGAAGAAATGAAGCAAGATGGTAAAGAAATAATTACCGAGCCATTTTTATGTCGTAATATAAACGCTCAACAAGGTATCGAATGGCAAGCTCAACATTTCGCAGCATGTCTGTTAATGCCTAAATTTAAATTAGAAGAAGCGCAACGAGGGCGCGATTTGACAAACTGGCGCCATCTTTATGCTATTAGAGATGAGCTAGGAGTGACAATTTCTAATTTAACAAGGCGTTTACAAGACTTAGGGTTAATTTACATTTCCAGAAGTTCTAAACAAATTTATCCGGGAAAAGCTTTAAGTTAGCATCGGTATTTAAATCAACCAAAATCTTTACAGACACTGTTGAGGTAAGCATGAATTTCACAATAGAGATAGAGCGTGAAGAAGATGGACGCTGGATAGCGGAGGTAATGGAACTACCTGGTGTCCTGGTATACGGGCAAACGCGCGATGAAGCAGTTGCAAAAGTCCAAGCTTTAGCTTTGCACGTAGTCGCAGATAGATTGGAACATGGCGAAGTAACACCGGATTTAATGAGCGTTTCCTTTATCGCAGCATAGGTAGAGCAACATGAGTCAGTAGTCATCTACCAAATCTAGCCGAGTATTAGCAGCACTTTTGCGTAATGGTTGGAGCATCAAACGCCGAACAGGTTCGCCTAGAGTTCTTGAACACCCGAATTATCCTGATTTTGCATTCGCTTTTCGCACAGGGTGATGAAATTGGTCCACGAATGTTAGCCAGAATAGCCAAGTCAACTGGCTTAAATCCAGAAGACTTGTAGTACTCCTTTAATGAGTATCTATATATGTGGCTAGAATATTTTAATGGCAGGTGCAGGCGCCGCTTGTTACTGCGACTGCTCCAAATCACACAAAAGCATACCTAATTTAAGACGCACCCATACACGAAGCATTGTTGTTTGCCCAAAAATTAGTTACTTTCTGCTTCCATAAATGCCAGTTACTTGTAACTTGCTGTGGTTCATACCAAGTTACGCTAGCCTCATTTGGAGTAGTAACAATCACCAGCGCGTTCTTTAATTTCAAACCATACTGACGATTAACGGCGCCGCAGTAAGCTGCTAGTTGTAAAGGCTCATCATACAATGGCTTCAGACGTTCGGCTGACTTAAACTCAATCACGCAGGGTATACCAAGATAGTTGGCAACGCAATCAACCCTACCAGCATATCCTAAATAATAGTGAAACAAGTTTCCTTCAACCAGCCTTATATTATCGATATTGTCTAGTATCGGCAACAAGTTGTCCCAATAAGGTCTAATTAAATCGGGGCAGGAATAAGGCTGACCCAGAAGGTGCTTTGAAACAAGTTCGTGGGTAATAGTTCCGCGTTTTTTGGATGCTTGTATAACTCGGTTAGCTTCAACAGAGCCAAGTTTTTTACGCCAGCGAGTTAATTGCGCCTTCTCTAGTGGAGGTTTGGTGGCTTGCAAAATGCTCGTTACACTTGGAAGACGAATGCCACGGTTATCTACAAGATATCCAATACGATTTTCCCAGGAGGGTTTGCCGTGATAGTAAGGTAGAAGCTTAGTTTTAGGTAATTTCATAAATGTGTTTCAGGTTGTTCAAGTTTTGTCTCTTTGCATAAACTCAGGCTATCGAGATAAATTCATGAGGTACAGAGCAAATAAGGGCAGTTATTAATTCGTTTATCTGCCACTAACTACACTTTCCAATTCGCTATAGAGCTAAGTAAGGTGTGATTAGATGTAATGGAATTTTTTAGTAGCTATGACTTCAAAACGTAATCGTGGTTTAAGTGCAACACAACAAGGGCTTAAGCTTGTAGAACAGAAAATGGCTGAAAAAGGCTATAAGCGTAAATGCCTTGCGGAACTTGACAAAACAGGTATAAGTATTGACAGAATTAATGCATTTTTTCGTAGAGAGAATCTGGACAGGGGTAATATAGAAGCTATCGCACGAGTGCTTGATATACTGCCCACTGATATTGTTGATGCAAACAAGTGGTATCCCAAATCTCAAACTACGGCACATGAGCAAATAAGCATTGACTGGCGCCTAGTTTGTAGCAAAATGCTGGAAAAACAGCAAAAAGACCAAAGACTCAGATGTAAAGCAACTGAGATGGGGTTTGAATTAAATATATATGTTCCTCTGGATTTGGTAGAACGAAAAAAACAGCTACGTCGCGCAGGAAATATAGAAGCAAAGCAGTTAAATCAACTAGAACCAGAAGTCATTACTAAAATCCATAAACATGATGAATTTCTTCAACGATTTACAGAGCAAAATCAGGGCATTGAAAATAAACATATTGCAATCATTGGAGAAGCAGGAGCAGGAAAAAGCACTTTATTAAGTAAAATTGCCTCTCATATTCAAGAAAATGCAGAAAATTTATTTGTCTTTATATCTTTATCTAACTTAGAAGGGCAAAAGCTACGCGAATACCTTCTTAAGCGGTGGCTTTCTGAAGCTATAGGGATCAGCTACCCTGAACTTGATGTTACGTTAGAAATAGAAAATAAATTTATTAAGCGCTTTCGTCAAGGAGGTGTATGGCTACTACTGGATGGTGTGGATGAAATGGTATGTAGTTTAGAGACGCGAAATACTACACCTCTAGATTGGATTAAATTTCAATTACAAGATTGGTTGAATCAGGCACAGGTCGTGTTGACCTGTCGCAATAATGTTTGGGATACAAAGGTTAATAATGGAATGACGGGGTTTGATACATTTAAAGCCCAGGATTTTGAACCAGAGCAAGTTAATAAATTTATCCAAAACTGGTTTGACAGTAACGATGATAAACAAAAAGGCAAATTATTAAAAGCTAAATTGCAAGAACCAGGAGCAGAAAGAATCCGTGACTTAGTAAGAAATCCTCTCCGTTTATCATTATTGCGCCAAACTTTTGATATTAATAAAGCCTACCTTCCAGAAACTAAAGCTGCTCTATATAAACAGTTTATTTTATATCTTCATGAGTGGAAGCAACATATTCATCCAATAAATAAAGCAACTCAATATAAATTGCATGAAGCTTTAGGCAAGTTAGCTTTGGCAGGCATTAATAGTGAAACTAGATTTAGATTTCAGGAAAGCGAAGCACGCAAAGAAATGGGTGATAACCTATTTGAATTAGCTTGTAATATTATTTGGCTACATCAAGTGGATAGAGATTTACAAACAGATGAGCCTGTATTTGCCTTTTTTCATCCACATTTTCAAGAATATTTTGCAGCTTTAGCGATTGATAATTTTAAATATTTTATAAATCATGTGATGAATTATCCACAAAAAGGTAATTATCGTATTTTTGAAACTCAGTGGAAATAAATATTTTTGTTATGGGTTGAAAGAGATAATATATGTCAACAAGATAAACAAAAACTTCTCAACACATTATTATAATTTAAAGATTCATGTGGAGATGGTAAATTTTATAGTTATCAAGCTTTTTCTTTAGCAATAGAAGGAATTGGCGAATTTCCAGATTATAAAATAGCTGAATATATTTTGATAAATGCAGTCGATTTGTGTTTAATAGATAGGCTATCTGTTTCATCAGAAAAAATACTTATTGACAAAAATAAAGCTCAAATAGTAGATATACTTGTATCAAAATTTAATGATTTTGGAAAAATCAAACCACAAGGTGAAAGATTTTTAGTATCTAGTATTCCTGAAATGTTAGAAGAAATAGACCCTGGAAATCAACAAGCTACAGATATATTAATTGACTGCTTGAACCAAACTAGCCAAATGAAAAATAAGAATTGCCAGTTAATAATTTTGATTTCGTATCTTGGTCATGTAGCAGTAGGTAATGTAAAAGCGTTTGAAGCTTTATTGAATTTATTAAATTTCACAGATAATAGTACTTGCATATCAATTCAAAAAAGTGTTTTATATGCTATGGGTAAAATAAATCCAACTCTCATTAAAGAATTTGCGAAGCGTCAGCTAAATTCTAGTTTGGAAATAAGTATGAAATTATACTGGATAAATATCTTGTGTTCTATGGATTATGAGAATATAGACATACTTCATATTATTGATTTACTTGTAGATTTTTTTCAAAATGGTGATGAAAATATACAAATTGAAGTTACTCGCATTTTAAGTGTAATTGCTTCTAAAATTCCAAAACATTTAGCTAATTCAAATATTATGCTAAATGCAATAAAAAGCTTAAAAAAATAATTGAAGCAGAAAATAATGATATTTTAAATGAAAACTTTGCCTATTGCTTAGGGAAAATAGGTATTAAAAATGAAGATACAATTATGGCTTTGAATAAGATAATCAAAAAAAGCCAGTCAGAAACAGCCCGTTACCAAGCGGCTGAAAGTTTATGGAAAATGGGTACAGTTTCTTCTGTTGTTATCGATGAGTTAAACTGTATTTTACAGAATAGTAAATCAGATTTTAATCGTCTTGTAGCAGCCTTTACCCTTCTACAGATTAATCCTGATAATTTAGAAGCTATACAATTGATTCTCGATTTAATGTCCAATATTAAAGAAGATAATTTTTTGATTTATTACGATGAATTTTTAAAAGAAATTAGAAATTCTGGAGTACTACAAAAAGTCTTAATAAATTTACGAAATTTAGGCATGGATGATAAATGTAGATTAGTTTTACAGCGTTATGATGCAAGTGAAGTTATAAGGCATAGTGCCCAAATGATTAGCTATCCTAATTTTTATCATGCTTGGCACGGTGAATTTTCTCCTCCTGAAATTTTAGAAAAGCAATTTATTAACATTGCTTTACAACCAACAGATAAAACACATCCTATTTATATTAATGCTCAAGCACTACGAGACGAAATAGACATAAGTGCTATATCCCAGGAAATTTGTAACCAAATATACTTTGCTGATGTTCTCGGTGCAGAACCTCCAGAAGTGAACAATGCCCCTCAAGTTAAACGTCTTATTCCTAAAATAAAAAAGCAACTGCAAACCCAAAATTTAGCTATTATTCTCAATAATTGTCAACCAAATCAAGAGCTTATAGCTTTTTGCCGCAAAATAAGTGATGTGGTGAGTATTGGTTGGATAACTGATGAACCTCTAGAAGCACCCTTGCGACGATTCCCACCTAATCAACCAAATTTACTTAATGCAATTCAAAGCTGGATTAACGAAATAGAATAACAAACTAAAAATACAAACTCCACCAGGTAATTATCTAGGTTGGAGTTTGTACTAAAGATGCAATGTCCTCGCCCAAGCGCACGAAATCATTGGGATTAAGTGTTAATAGTCTATCTACATTACCCTTAAGTGCAGCTTGAGCGATTAATGCATCATAAATTCCTCCACCAGGAAGATTCAAGCCGACCATTCTGGTTATAGTTGCTTCGTAATCTTCGGCGCCAAGAAATACTTTTTCAAATCTTTGAAGGTTTTCATTAATTAAGCGTTGGGCAACTGTTGGACTTATTCGAGGAGTGCGCGGAAGTCGCGTTAGTATAGCATAAAGTTCAGCTAGAGTGTGAGTTGAAACAACACCTTGTATTTCTTCTGCGATAGCACGCTGTAGCCAAGGTAGGCTATCTAAATATCTAGCATGGTCTTCAATAAGCGCAGCAACTAGAATTGATGTGTCAAATAATATTTTTACTCTGGTATAAATTGATTAATTCTTTCTTCGCGTAAATCATTAATTACTGCCTCATAGTCTACATTATTTTGAGCCGCTTTTACTACTAAAACTTTACCAACATATTTAAATGAGCAGTGTTCTTCAACTAAAACACGTAAGGCTGTTTCAATTACTTCATCAATATTATTAAATTTCCCTGTTTCGAGTAGGACTTGAATCATCCCTTCTTGCTCAGGAGTTAATGTTATGCTCATGACTATATTAATATCCTATGGTGATCTGCTTTGCTAGCTACTCATAATTTTTCAAGCTGTACGAGACCATTTTCACGCACTTCGACTATTAACCGATATCCAGACATTAATAACATACCAACTAGTGGTTCTGACTCAGCCTCATCGATTTGAATTGTTATAGTTTCTTCACCCCAAATGACTGTAGCTTCGTAAACGTTAAAAAGGCATTCACTGCCATCCCCAAGAGTTGCTCGTCCTCGTCCATTCCACTGTAATCCTAGTGTGTTAATTAAACTTGCTGGTAAAGATAACCAACCATCAAATCCTGTATCGATAATGCTGGAAAGCTCATGGATTTGACCGTCCATACCATAAACGCTTAAACGAATGGTAGCTTCATACTCAGCATTTACATGTCCAAAAATCATAGTTAATTATAGATGTGACGCGCGACCGAAGCGGCGAATAGATCGAGAACCTATCCGCACAAACCAAATTTGTGCATCTGGGTACTTAGCCCTAAGACGGTTTGAAGCAATAATTTCCGACGTATCCATTTCCCAAGCACCTGTCTCGATATCAATTGCAACAATCTTACCTCGGTTAGAGTCTTCAACTTGTGGCCTAATATTAGTCTCGTAAATTTCGTCACCACGGCGAGCAAAATCTTCAAAGCTATATCTCGGTTGTCGTGCTGTCATTGTCTTAAATCTTGATTTTATAAACAGTAAACACATTTTACCCGTTTGCAGTATACATAGAAGGATTTTTCATACTGGCGCCATCGATACTCGTAAATATAAACGAATTTAAATCAATGCGATAAATGCCAGCTATCTTATATCTTGCACCTTTAAGTACAAATTACAATATAAATAATATATAGTAGTTAAAATGACAATAATTTATTAGTCCTCTTTTAGAGGACTTGCGCTGTTAGCATAGGGGTTTTTAACCCTATGCGGGTAAGAACGAAGCCAATAATCTACAAATACTCAAGTTATGATTATTACAAGTATCTTGGTTTAGTTCAAATCAAGTCATAATTAAAATCTGGTGCGTGACGCTACAAGTCTTATAATTACATTGAGATTTGTTCATAGCGTCACGCACCCTACGTGTTTTATATACATTTTATATGTAGCTTTGTATTAAATTTGTATCACGTTGGCATCAGCTGTTGTAGGCGTTGTGGCTCCTCTCCTAACCAATCAGGATTTTGGGCAGTGCCATCAAAAATTGATGAGGTTTTGAATGGCTCAAACTCACCGCGCGATGCTGATAAAGCGGTTTTTGCTAACAGCGCTTGCTCTTCTTCATCGTTCATAGGTTGGAAAGTTCGCACTGCTTCAAACGCTTGGTCGAGAATTTCCATGCTATCAATTCCTGTAACCACTACTGATGTAGGCTGATTCAGGGCATAATGCAAGCACTCAATTGCCGTTACAGTATTTGACCTTAAAATAATACCGTTTCCCAAACTTTTCATACCCAGAATGCCGATGTTTTGTTTGACTAGTTCTGGTACGACCAGCTTAGTGAAACTCCTATAGTGGGCATCCATTACATTAATTGGTAACTGAACTGCATCAAACTTAAACTTATGTTCTGCTGCAACTTGGAGCATATGCAGGTGAATATAGGGGTCTTTATGCCCAGTAAAGCCAATGTATCGCAGTTTCCCAGCTTGACGCGCTTCAATTAAGGCTGCATTTGCCCCCTCTTCATCAAATACTCGGTGCGGGTCTTCAAAGCGGATGATTTCGTGATGCTGGACAAGATCAATACAATCAACTTGCAGACGTTGCAGCGATTCGTCTATTTGTCTTGCAGCTGCTTGCTTGGAACGACCGTCAATTTTCGTCATCAAGAATACTTTGTCGCGGTAGCCATCGCGCAGCGCTTTCCCCATACGAGTCTCACTGGCTCCATCATTGTAATCCCAAGAGTTATCCATAAAGGTAATGCCGCGATCAATTGCCGCGCGAACAATCCGGATACCCAGTTCCTCGTCAACATACTTCAAGCCGATATGCCAACCACCCAATCCAATGGCAGAAACCCTCTCTCCTGTACTGCCCAATTCTCGGTATAGCATTTCTGAAGACGTACTTCCTAACATTCTGTTCTCCTTGCATTCTGTGAATCTCGTTGTTATTTGCGTTTTATCAAGGTAAATATATTTATCTCCGAAAGAGTAATATTATTAAACTTATATTGTATTGACAGCAATCAACATTCATCATACGGAAGTTATAAGTACTTTATCTAACAATTATCAAATTGAGTTGACATGCTAAATTCATCTTCTTAAAGACATAAAAAAGACTTCTAGCAAGCTATTGAAAATATATTTAAATTAAATGAACTTGCAATAATTGTAAAAAATGTCATATAATATCACCCGTATTAATTCGGTCTCTACAACGTCCTTTCTCAAAAAAGGCGCCGTAGAAAGCCGAATTGGTACTAATTGACAAACTCGTAATAGCAGCAAAAACGATTATTTTTCTCATAGCAGTTAAAGTATATTATCGGCTGATCAATTTATAAGATTCAGTAATGGTAAGCCTTACTAAATATATTGTTGTAATAGTGCATATTTAGTCTCTTTACAACGGAACGGCGCCTATAACCACATGTAAAATACCTCTTGACTCTACCCTTACGGGAGGGTGTGTACTAAGAATATACACGAAGGAGGTTGATAAATATGAAACTGGGAACCTTTAATCATATTGCTCTAACTGTAACAAACCTCGCACGCTCTGAAGCTTTCTATGACAAGCTGCTGGGATTTATGGGATACAAACAAGCGGAAAAAAACGAAAATTTCATTTTGTGGGCAAATTCTCATAACGGTGCAGTTATTACAATATCTCCCTCTAACCCACAATCTTCAAATAAATTCCATGACCGTTACTCACCTGGGTTGCATCACTTAGCATTTGGCGCCGATAGTAGAGATGATGTCAATAAGCTTTACAAGTTTTTAGTTGAGCAAGGTACGGAGATTCTTGACCCACCAAGCGAGTATGACTATATGCCGGGGTACTATGCTGTTTTCTTTCTAGACCCTGATGGTATAAAGCTCGAACTTACGTATATTCCGAATTGGTAAGTAAAATGCTCAAAATTGGAGACTTTTCTAAACTTAGCCAAGTGACGGTAAAAGCATTGCGTCTGTATGACCAAATGGGATTGCTTAAACCTGTACATGTTGATGATTTTACAGGGTATCGTTACTACTCTGCTGAACAATTACCCCGACTTAACCGGATTTTAGCTTTTAAAGATTTGGGGTTTTCACTGGAACAAGTAGGCAAGTTGCTTGATGAAAATTTGGCGCCAGCAGAAATTCGTGGAATGTTGCGTCTCAAGCGTAATGAACTTCAGCGTGTGCTTGAGGAAGAACATGCACGGTTATTAAGAATTGAAACACGACTCAAACAAATTGAACAGGAGGATGTTATGTCGAACTACGAAATCGTTATTAAAAAGGTTGAGTCACAAAAAGTGGTGTCGATACGCGAAGTCATACCAAGTTTTGAGGTTTTGCCTCAACTTTATGATGAGTTGTTTACTTATCTTCAACACCAACATGTTAAACCTGGTAATTACTGTGCTGGTGTTTGGCATGATTTAGCTTATAAACAATCTGATATTGATTGGGAAGTTGTAGCGTCTTTTGAAGGTGTGCTTGCTACAAATGCGCGCCTTCAAGTGGCTGAGTTACCTGCTGTTGATAAGATGGCTTGTGTTATTCATCATGGTAGCTATAATTCTTCAAGTCAAGCTTATGCTGCTGTACTGGCTTGGATTGAGGCAAATGGGTATAGCGTTATTGGTGCCAGTCGTGAGGTTTACATAGTAGGTGGTAACGAACAAGATAATGATTCTTATGTTACTGAGGTTCAGTTTCCTGTTGAAAAGTCTGAAGTCGTGATTGGCGCCAAGTGATATTAACATTATTGTCGTAAGCGTGGAACTTATAGCACGAAACGCGCAATTTAGCTATGACTATTTTTTAGGTTATTGCTGTTTAAATGCGCGTTATTTATCTATAAACTCAATATTTTTAGTATCAAATTTTTGCAACCAGCTTAAGTCCTCTTTTTATAGTTTCATACTGCTAAAGTGATAATATAATTTTATCAAATACTGGTGATTTTCGTATGGTACAGCTTTCTCCAATATATATAAACAAAGAAAAAACAAAGCCTAGGATTTATTATTACGATGCGATTAAAGCTTTGGCTATTTATTTGGTTTGTATATATCATTACAACAATCTTAATACCAATATTCTCAACAATCCCAATTTTGGAGCCTATATAAATTACTACTTTTATGGCATCTCAAGTATTGCAGTCCCATTATTTTTTATGGTAAATGGGGCTTTGTTATTAAATAAGTCATACAATCTTAGAAGCCATCTTAAAAAAGTACTTTATTTATATATTTTGGTTTCTGTGTGGAGTTTTATTTACTCAGTAATATTTATTCCCATTGAAGGAGTTTCATATTCTATAAAAGAGTTCTTGATGGCATGGTTTTTTCTGAAAGAAGGAACAAGTGACCATTTATGGTTTTTGAAAGCATTAATATCAGTATATTTGCTGTTTCCATTTATAAAAGAATTTTATGATGTTCCAGGACGTAAACTTCTAAAATTATTTTGCTGTATCGTTTTTGTTTTTTCTTTCGGTAACTTATTTTTGATTAGCTTGTTAAATTCAGCCAAATTTGTATTTAGATTTAATTATCTTAATAATAATTCTTTTGATTTCTTTCCTATAGTAAATCCATTTGGAAACTACAGCTATACTTTGTTTTATTTTATTGTTGGCGCCATTCTCTCTAAAAAAATTAAAAGCAACAAAATCAATGTATCAACCAAAGTGCTAGTCACATCTTTTTTCACTGCTTTATTTGTGTTATTTCTGTACGGCGTTTTAATGACTGTTTCATCCAATACTTTTTATGACACTGTGTGGAATGGCTACTACTCTATAATGACGCTAATCATGTCAGTTTCAACTTTTCTGTTCTTTTCTAAGCTCACTTATGCAAATGATAAGGTTAATAACTGTTTGGCAATAGTTGGTGCCAGTACGCTCGGTATATATCTTGTTCATAGATTTGTAGGCGCCGTAACTATTCCATATTTTCGTGGCTTAATTTTATCTAACAGTTTGGTGTTAAATGTTATTTATGGTTTGTTGTTGGTACTTAGTTCGTTATTGATTGTGCTTGTACTTAAAAAGTTACCCCTTCTGAGAAAAATGGTAAATATTTAAGTTTGAGTATTAAATCCCCCCTAACCCCCTTGATAAGGCTACGGTGTACACACAAGTCTAAAAAAGGGTGCAGGGGAAGCTTTGGGGGCAACGGAAAGGTAGGGAGGGGAGGAGGAATAGGAAGAGACATGGAGCAAAATTGATTCTTAATTGACGCAAAAATCCCACAGGATAGTTCCTCAATTTCCCCATTTCAGGCGGAAGCCAGCCTCCAAAAACATCCAATTCTTCCCTACCCCGATGCTCTTAAGTTGTGTGTCGGTAGCCTTGTTAAGGGGGTTGGGGAGATTAAAATTTAGTGCCTGAACAATTATATTTTTTGTAAGTGAAGCGTAGGCGACTTGATTAACTGTTAAGAAATGCTAAATTAAGTTTATGAACGCAAAAAAATATGGACCAGGAGTTAATGCCTCCTAGTCCTTTTAAAAAAGCGGGTCAACCGCTACCAATGTAGGTTAACCCGTGCAGCTTTGGGAACGCGCAGAAATGCTTATTGCAATACCAACTTAACGTTAGCGTTTTGCAAACCGCGTTGCTTAACTTCTGATAATGTTTTGTTTACAGCGTATTTTTGGTTAATCGAGTTGATTAATTCGGTTTGGTTGTGCTTTTTAGCAACGCCCCAAAGGTCTGCAATCAAGTCGAAGGAACCATCACTGTTGCGTGACCAACCTAAGTCATATTCGCCTTCGAGAACAGCAACGATATCAGAGCGAACGCGCTGACCGTTGTAACCACGAACATCTGCTTCGGTTTTAACGGAAATACCTAGGTCACGCAGTGATGCTTTGAGGATTTCTGCGTCGGTGATTTTGGTGCGGAGTGTGCTAAAATGAGACATTTGGGTTTCCTCCAAAGAGAAGATAGATAATTTAAGACGTTTCTATCTAAGTCGCAGCTTAAATGTATTAAGTTGCGGCTTTTTTCGTTCGGCGCTAGCTTTTGACACTAGCCTTTCCCCCTGTGGTAGCAGAGGAAAGCTTTTTAGAACTCCATTCGCTGATATTCAGCTACGGAGGACGCTGCGGGTCGCGCACGCTGTCTTGCCCAGTCTCGCAGGGCTGTTACCTGCTCTTGCATCGTTCGAGACAATGGCAATGTGGCTTTTAGTGCAGCAATAATATCTAGTTGTGTGAACTCGCGGTCTTGGGCAAATGCTTCGTACATTGCTGCGACTAACGCTTGTTCAATTTCTGCTCCCGAAAATCCATCGGACATCTTCGCCAGTTGTTGTAGGTCGAAGCGGGATATGTCTGTCCGGCGTTTCGTTAGGTGAATTCTGTATATATCTTGACGTTCTTCGGGTGTAGGTAAGTCTACGAAGAATATTTCGTCAAAGCGACCTTTCCGCAAGAATTCTCCTGGCAATCTTTCAACTCGGTTGGCTGTTGCCATCACGAATACTGGAGATTTTTTCTCTTGCATCCAGGTCAGGAATGAACCGAAGATTCGACTCGATGTTCCACCATCGGAGTCACCGGAACCCGAACTGCCTGCAAATGATTTATCCAACTCATCGATAAACAATATCGCTGGAGAAATAGATTCGGCTGTCTTTAATGCGTTCCGTAAGTTAGCCTCTGAACGACCAACCATTGAACCATCGTACACTCTTCCCATATCTAAGCGTAACAGTGGCAGACCCCACAACCGAGAAGTTGTTTTGGCTATTAACGATTTACCACACCCAGGAACACCTAGTATTAACATCCCTTTTGGTTGGGGTAGTCCATACTCTCTAGCTCTTTCGGTAAATGCGTTCGAGCGCTGTGTTAACCACTTCTTCAGTTCTTCTAACCCACCTACCGCGTCAATGGTTTCATCTTCTTCAATGTATTCTAGAATACCATTGCGTCGGATTAACTGTTTTTTCTCAGATAAAACTATGTCTACTTCATCTTCCGTCAGGCGCCCCGTAGTTACCTGTGCCTTACGGTAGACTTTTTCAGCTTCGTCTTTTGTTAAACCTAAAGCTGCTCGTAAAAGCTTCTCTCTTGCTTCAGTTGTTAAACGACGACCGCGATTTTGGTCTATATGATATGTTAAAACTTTATTTAATTCACCCATATCAGGGAGTTGGAAGTCAAGAACTACTACTTCTTTCTCCAACTCGATGGGCACTTGCTGCATCGGCGACATTAATATAATATTTTTATTAGTACCTTTGAAGGATGCTATGGCATCGCGCAAAGACCTGGTTGTCGCAGGTGCATCAATAAATGGATGTAAATCTTTAAGTATAAATATAGCAGGTTCTTTCTGGCGAATTATCCACTCAATCGCCGCTTCGGGTGAAACGGTATTGTGCTGGGTTACGTTTCTTGGCTGACCGTACTCAACAATTCCGTGAGTTACTGTCCACACATATACCCGCCGTTGCGGCTTCGAGGACTGGGCAATTGCAGAAATTGATAGCTCTGCCCGCTCTTCCTCTGAGGTCACAAGATATATTAGGGGGTACTGAGCCTGAATTAGAATGTTTAGCTCTTCTTTCATACATCGACCTTCTTGAGACCTGGACTGAGACTTTAGAACACCGCGTCACTTTAGTTTCGGCGCCGGAACGAACTAACGTATGTCACTTACTTCAAACAAGGAACTAATTCCTCTCCCTTTGAAGATTCCTCTTCCTCATCGATTTCCTCTAAAGTGAGATGCTCGATAAGTCCTGGCTGGTTTCCCAGTGACACCAGTTCTCCGTCACGTATTACGAGCGAACTGTCGCAACTTGGACACGAGTAAACTCGATGTGTTCTTCCGTATGATGATTCGATTTCGTCAATTAACTCCGAATTTTTTAGGTAGAAAACTAACGCTCTCTCCGCAAGTTCGGACATCGGCTCAGAATCAACTGCTGCACGGATTTTTAATCTCCTATGCAGTTCTGGCGATAGATATAGCGTAACCTTTTGCTTAGCTTGCATATGACTTGTTAACGGTCTTACCCGGGTATGTATTTCAAGTTATCGCTTAGTTTCCCAGTTGTCAATATGCTAAAACGTTTTGACGGCAATTTCGTAATATTTGTTTACAATTCGAGGCAACTAACATAGCAATCTGTCACAAAAATGGAATATAGGGGCCACAAAGGGTGATAGATTAAGCTATCAGCGAGTAAAAACTGGTGAAAATGAAAGTCCTGGTTATTGGTGGCGATGGTTATTGCGGTTGGGCAACCGCTCTATATCTTTCTAATCGAGGTTATGAAGTTGCGATATTAGATAGCTTGGTGCGACGGCACTGGGACAACGAGTTGGGTGTCGAAACGCTTACGCCTATCGCCTCGATTCAGCAACGCCTCCAGCGCTGGAAAGATTTGACGGGTAAAAATATCGACCTATTCGTTGGCGATATTACAAACTACGAGTTCTTGAAGAAGGCGCTGCATACGTTTGAACCAACTGCAATCGTGCATTTTGGTGAACAGCGCTCGGCGCCGTTTTCAATGATTGACCGCGAACACGCTGTGGTTACGCAGGTCAATAACGTAGTTGGTACTTTGAATTTGCTTTACGCGATGAAAGAGGATTTCCCCGACTGCCATTTAGTTAAGTTGGGGACGATGGGTGAATATGGTACGCCGAACATCGATATTGAGGAAGGCTACATCACCATCGAACACAATGGGCGATCTGATACCCTACCGTATCCAAAACAGCCTGGTTCAATGTATCACCTGAGTAAAGTTCACGACAGCCACAACATTCACTTTGCCTGCCGAATTTGGGGTTTACGTGCAACCGACCTTAACCAAGGGGTGGTATATGGTGTCTTAACTGAAGAAACGGGAATGGACGAAATGTTAATCAACCGTCTCGATTATGACGGTGTGTTTGGCACGGCCTTAAATCGTTTTTGTATTCAAGCAGCAATTGGACACCCATTAACTGTTTACGGTAAAGGTGGACAAACACGCGGCTTTTTAGATATTCGTGACACTGTGCGCTGTATCGAAATTGCCATTGCAAATCCTGCGAATCAAGGAGAATTTCGCGTATTCAACCAATTTACCGAACTCTTTAGCGTCGGTGACTTGGCTTATATGGTGAAAAAAGCTGGTAATGCAGTCGGTTTGAACGTAGAAATCAACAATCTTGAAAATCCTCGGATTGAAAAAGAGGAACACTACTTCAATGCCATTAATACTAAATTACTAGATTTGGGGTTACAACCACATTACCTCTCAGATTCATTACTTGATTCGCTATTAAACTTTGCCGTCAAGTATCAAAATCGCGTTGACAAAAACGAGATTTTACCAAAGGTTAAGTGGCACAGATAGGACTGGGCAAAGAGTGAAAGCTTATTCCTGCTCTACTCTCACCCTCTTTTTATCTCTTTCTGTAGAGACGTGGTTAATCCCTACGGGAAATCCTTATGATTACACGTCTCTACATAGAAAATTTTAAATAAATGTTTATTTAGTTCTAGATGCAGCAATTGTAGAAAAATTAGAATTATCTAAACCAATCGACAAACGACTCATTATGAAAATAGCCCTGTTCACGGAAACCTTTTTGCCCAAGGTCGATGGCATTGTGACGCGCTTAAGTCATACCGTTGACCATTTGCAACGTAATGGTGACCAAGTATTGGTTGTTTGTCCTGAAGGTGGAATGACCGAATATAAAGGAGCGCAAATTTATGGCGTCTCCGGTTTTCCCCTACCTTTGTATCCTGAACTCAAAATGGCATTACCACGTCCCGCGATTGGTGAAGCTGTTGATAATTTTCGACCTGATATAATCCACGTTGTTAACCCAGCAGTTTTGGGACTATCTGGGATATTTCATAGCAAAATCAATGATATTCCACTCGTTGCTTCTTACCATACACATCTACCACAATACCTTCAACACTACGGTTTGGGGATGCTTGAAGGGTTATTGTGGGAATTGTTAAAAGTAGCACATAACCAAGCCGCTTTAAATTTGTGTACTTCAACCGCCATGTGTGACGAGCTTACTGGGCATGGTATCGAACGGGTAGATTTATGGCAACGGGGTGTTGACACTGAGACGTTTCACCCAATCCGAGCTAGTCAGGTCATGCGCGCGCACTTATCACAAAATTCTCCTGAAAGTCCATTATTGCTTTATGTCGGGCGCCTGTCAGCAGAAAAAGAAATCGAGCGGATAAAACCAATATTAGAAGCTATACCAGATGCACGGTTGGCTTTAGTAGGCGATGGACCACACCGTCAAGCTTTAGAAAAACACTTTGCTGGTACGAATACATTTTTTGTAGGCTATTTAACAGGGGTAGAGTTAGGTAGTGCATTTGCTAGCGCTGATGCGTTTATTTTTCCATCACGTACCGAAACTCTAGGTTTAGTACTACTCGAAGCAATGGCCGCTGGGTGTCCTGTAGTTGCCGCACGCTCTGGTGGTATTCCTGATATTGTTACTGATGGAGTTAATGGTTATTTATTTGACCCTAATACCTCCGATGCAGGCGCCATTGCCGCAACAATTAGATTACTATCCGAGAAACAAGAACGTGAAACTATTCGTCAAAACGCTCGCAGTGAAGCCGAAAAATGGGGATGGGCAGCAGCGACAAGCCAATTACAGTCATATTACCGAAAAGTCGTTTATTCAGTAAAACAGAAAGTTGCCGCTTAACTTGGCAGTAAGAAACCCGGTTTCTTTGTTGAAATCTTCTCATAAAAACGATAGTTATGCCTAGAAACCGGGTTTCTAAGATGCAAAAAACACAGATGGAAAGATTTGTAGAAATCCATCTGTGTTTGTTTACGTACTAAAATATCATTAGTACTTATAAATTAATTAAATTAATTAACCAAATTATGCGTATCAGTATATATTGCAATAAATGGAGAAAAATCTAATACTTAAATTTGTTATTTAAAATCCAACCCCTAAAATCTAAAGCTAGAAATATAAACTTCTTTCATCCCACACTCCCATGACACTTCCCAGTCCCGGTAGCGTCTTGGCTACTTTAACTGAACTGACGCAGGTAAACCGCACTCATGCCCTTTTACGTCGCGTTAAAGACCTGTCTGTCACTGAATTCGTTTGTTTGCTTGACTTTATCACCGCCGAATTTCAACAATTCCTGCGTGCGATAGAGTTAATTAACAATGAAGCTCTAGAAACAATGCTAGAGAGGGTTTTAGAAGCCATAACCCTCAAAATCGGTCAAATTCTTCAAGCCGAACATACTACTATCTTTCTAGTTGATTACGATAAAAATCAATTATGGACGAAAATAGTACAGGAAAACGTCCATAAACCACTAGAAATTAGGACTCCTATCACCGTTGGTATTCCTGGACATGTAGCTAGTACGGGTCAATACTTGAATATTTCTGATATTTCAAGTCACCCTCTATTTAGTCCCGAATTAGAAAAACAAATGGGCTACAAAATCAAAAATATTTTGTGTATGCCCGTAATCAGCAGCAAAAATCAGACTGTCGCAGTTGTGCAACTAGCAAATAAAGCAGGTGATACGCCGTTTGACCAAGAGGACGAACGACGATTTCGTGATTTTGCTGAGTCAATAGGCATTATTTTGGAAAGCTGTCAGTCTTTTTATGTTGCCGCACGTAACCAACGTGGCGCCACAGCTTTACTACGCGCAACTCAAACTTTAGGGCAAAGTTTAGATTTAGAAGCAACTTTGCAAATAGTGATGGAACAAGCGCGTATCCTCATGCAAGCTGACCGCAGTACGTTGTTTCTACACCGCAAAGAAATGAACGAACTGTGGACGAAAGTCGCAGCAGCAGATGAGGAAACAATGATGGAAATCAGAATTCCCTCAAATCGTGGAATTGTGGGGTATGTAGCATCAACAGGTGACGCTCTAAATATTCCTGATGCCTATAAAGATCCCCGTTTTGACCCTACTACTGACAGAAAAACAGGTTACATGACGCGGAATATTCTCTGTTTACCTGTATTTAATTCCGCAAACGAGTTAATTGGAGTTACGCAGTTAATCAATAAGCAGCAAGGTAGCTTTACTGCTTCAGATGAAGAATTTATGCGCGCTTTTAACATCCAAGCGGGTATCGCACTCGAAAACGCGCGTTTGTTTGAAAATGTATTGCTTGAAAAACAGTATCAAAAAGATATTTTACAAAGTCTTTCTGACGCCGTTATTTCAACCGATATGGAAGGACGAATTGTTACAATTAACGATGCAGCCCTAGAATTACTCGGATGTCCTCTAAGTGATGCTTATAGCAAATATAATAAACCCTTATGGGAACAGAATCTAATTGGGCGCCTAGTTTGGGATGTAGTACCAATTGACAATTTACAAATGCGACTCCAAGACAGCTTAACGTTAGGAGCTAGGCATTATGTACCCGAACAAAATTTAACAGTAGGAATTTATACATATACTCAAATTCAGCCAGAAACTAACTTTACAGACCAAACAACTTCTTCAAAGGCGCCAGGTAAAATACCTACATCCCGTGCAAAAGCTGCAACTACAGAAGATGCGACAGATGTATTACCTAATTCGAGTTCGATACAATGCTCAATACTAGCGATACGCGACCGTAACAATCAAGACATATTTATTCCTTGGAATCATCCCTTAACTCCACAGTCTGAATTACTACGAGCTTCGCAGCTTGAAGCTATTGAGCGTAGCATGAATTTAACCGTAAACCCCTTGACAAATCCAGAAGGAGGTGTACGCGGTGGACTTGTAGTTCTAGAGGATATCAGTCGCGAGAAGCGAATGAAAACCACTATGTATAGATATTTAACGCCTCATGTTGCAGAACAAGTCATGGCGTTAGGCGAAGATGCATTAATGGTAGGTGAGCGTAAAGAAGTTACTATTTTATTTTCTGATATCAGAGGATACACCACACTTACAGAAAATCTTGGCGCCGCTGAAGTAGTTTCGCTGCTCAACCAATATTTTGGAACAATGGTTGAAGCAGTATTTAATCACGAAGGAACCTTAGATAAATTTATTGGTGATGCGTTAATGGCAGTTTTCGGCGCCCCATTACCATTACATGAGAATCATGCATGGAAAGCAGTACAAGCAGCCTTAGAAATGCGATGCCGACTAGAAGAATTTAACCAGCGTCGAATTATACAAGAACAACCAATAATACATATAGGTATAGGTATTAGTTCAGGCGAAGTTGTTTCAGGTAATATCGGCTCACACAAACGCATGGACTACACGGTTATCGGCGACGGAGTAAATTTAAGTTCCCGATTAGAAACAGTAACAAAAGAATACGGTTGCGACATCGTATTAAGCGAATTTACGTATCAACTTTGTAGTGAACGAATTTGGGTACGTCAACTCGATAAAATTCGTGTCAAAGGAAAACACCAAGCCGTTAATATATACGAACTAATTGGCGACCGTAGCAAACCACTAGATGATAAAACCCAAGAATTTTTATCACACTATCATGCAGGACGTTCCGCGTACCTGTCACGTAACTTCCGAGACGCAGTTATTTGCTTTGAAGCAGCCAAACAACTCAGACCTTTCGACCATACCACAGACGTTCATCTCGAACGCGCCCGCAATTACCTAAATCAACCCCCATCCAGTTCATGGGACGGAGTATGGACAATGAGTAGTAAGTAGTTAGAAGTTAGAAGTTAGGAGTTAGAAGTTAGGAGTTAGAAGTTAGAAGTTTCGGGTGCAGTACCTAGATTTGACAACCATTGGTTGTCGATTTTAGTAAATTGAGAATACAGATTTATGAGTATAAAAAGAGTTTTAACTCATAATTTACAACTCACAACTCATAACTCATAACTTTTAACTTTCTGCGTTGCCAAAAGGATTCTCACCAATATGTAACTCTTTCTTCGCTTGTTTTAACTGCTTCCATAATGCCTTAACTTGCTCATACGCATCTTCGGGAGATATTTTACCTGAAGTTTCTAAGCTGCAAATAAA
The DNA here is from genome assembly GCF_001904745.1 of Calothrix sp. HK-06. Classification (GTDB taxonomy): domain Bacteria; phylum Cyanobacteriota; class Cyanobacteriia; order Cyanobacteriales; family Nostocaceae; genus Dulcicalothrix. The sequence continues at coordinate 315 of NZ_MRCD01000092.1, read as the reverse complement.
GCTAATTTTCTGTGCGAACTCTTGCAAGTTGGCGTTAAATACCAAGTTTTCTGGTTTTACTTGACCATAGTAACGACTACGAGGGTAGAGAAAATCATCTTTATTCACTTTTGCTGTCTCCATTTGAAAAAACCCTGTATTTAATATAATGTGAGGAAGTTGAGTGTAGCTATAATGCCACTAGATGCATTCTTATACTTAGTGATAATCTTTCTTGTATAAAATTAATATTAATTATCATTATTCCGTAATTATTGAAATTAATAAGTATCAATATTTACTATTTAAAATGTTATATTTCTGTCTTGACATCCG
>NZ_MRCD01000091.1 GCF_001904745.1 Calothrix sp. HK-06 | reverse complement strand
TTTTTGTAATGCATTTATGGGAAGATGAAATGAATAAATTTTAATTTATACTAATTACACCAATGCTGGTATTAACGATGTTTCTTCCCAACGCTCAACAGCTTTACCAAAAACTGAAATTTCTTTAACCAGCTTGTCGAAACTGTCGGGAGTTAAAGATTGAGGACCATCAGATAATGCTTTAGCTGGGTTTGGATGCACTTCAATCATTAATGAGTCGGCGCCTGCTGCAATAGCTGCTTTTGCCATTGGTGCCACGTATTCTGATTTACCAGTTGCATGACTCGGATCAACCATAATTGGTAAGTGTGTTAGCTGACGCAGTACTGGAATTGCTGATAAATCTAAGACGTTGCGGGTGTATTTATCATCGCATGTTCTAATGCCGCGCTCACAGAAAATTACATTTGGGTTTCCTGCTGCAAGAATATATTCTGCTGACATTAACCATTCATCGATGGTGGCAGATAAACCGCGTTTTAACAACACAGGCTTATTTTGTGCGCCGACTTTTTTAAGCAGCGAGAAGTTTTGCATGTTGCGGGCGCCAACTTGGATAATGTCCGCAACACTACCAATAGCTGCTAAGTCAGCAGTATCCATAACTTCAGTAATGATGCCTAAACCAGTCGCTTTACGTGCTGCATCTAATAATTGAAGTGCGCTTTCGCCGTGTCCTTGGAATGCATATGGTGAAGTACGAGGCTTAAAGGCGCCTCCTCGTAAAAACTTAGCTCCCGCAGCTTTGACTCGTTGTGCAGTTTCAACAATCATTTGTTCGTTTTCAACTGAACAAGGCCCTGCTACTATGACAACGGGATGATTTTCGCCAAAGTAAACATCACCGTTAGGAGTGGGAACAACAATTTCACTCGCTTCACCGTAACGGTATTCACGACTCGCACGCTTGAATGCTTTCTCGATATGCAATACTTGTTCAATCCAAGGGCTTATTTTTTGGATGTGGAATGGGTCAACAGTGGCAGTATCACCAATAAGTCCTAGCACAACTTTATGCTTACCAATACTTTTCTCGATTGTAACGTTCAAAGATTGGTTAACTTCTTCAACGATATGCTCAATTTCAACTGCTGGAGTACCAGGTTTAAGAACTACTAACATAAGATTTTAGGTTTTGGGTTTTGGGTTTTTGTTGGGGCGGGTTTACAGATATACTAAAAATGTTCTAGATATTTCGTTAACCCGCCCTTACGGGGTTTTGGGTTTTTGTTGGGGCGGGTTTACAGATATACTAAAAATGTTCTAGATATTTCGTTAACCCGCCCTTACGGGGTTTTGGGTTTTTGTTGGGGCGGGTTTACAGATATACTAAAAATGTTCTAGATATTTCGTTAACCCGCCCTTACAGGCTTTTTGGTCTATATGACTTTTGCAACAGTTTGGACATCTTTATCACCTCTACCAGAGCAGTTGATAACGATGCGCGCATTGTCTTCAATTTGCGGACAAAGTTTGTCTAAGTAAGCAATTGCGTGTGCTGTTTCTAAGGCTGGAATTATGCCTTCAAGTTTTGCTAAACGTTGGAATGCAGCCAGTGCTTCTTTGTCGGTGACACTGTAATATTCTGCACGTCCAATATCTTTTAAATAGCTGTGTTCAGGTCCAACACCTGGATAATCTAAACCAGCGCTAATTGAATGTGCTTCGATTACCTGACCGTCATCGTCTTGCAACAAATAACTCATTGCACCGTGCAAAACTCCTACACGTCCATATGTTAAGGTTGCAGCATGTTTATCGGTATTAACTCCTTCACCTGCTGCTTCAACACCGATAATACGCACTCTTGGTTCATCAACAAATTCGCTAAATAAGCCAATTGCATTGGAACCACCTCCTACACAAGCAAGTAAGATATCAGGCAGTCCACCCCATTTTTCCTGACATTGAACGCGAGTTTCTTTACCAATTACTACATGAAAGTCACGTACTATCATCGGGTAAGGATGAGGACCTGCAACTGAACCTAATATGTAATGAGTGGTTTCAACGTTTGTAACCCAGTCGCGAATTGCTTCTGATGTTGCATCTTTTAGAGTGCCTGTACCTGCTTCGACTGGACGAACTTCGGCGCCCATCAAACGCATTCTAAACACGTTTAATGCTTGACGCTCCATATCTTGAACACCCATATAAATGATGCACTCAAGACCGAAACGCGCGCACACAGTCGCAGTTGCGACTCCATGCTGTCCCGCTCCAGTTTCTGCAATAATCCGCTTTTTGCCCATGCGTTTTGCTAACAAAACCTGTGCTAAAGCATTATTGATTTTATGGGCGCCTGTATGATTTAAATCTTCGCGCTTTAAGTAAATTTGGGCACCACTACCGTCTGGACGAGCATAGTATTCTGTCAGACGTTCAGCAAAATACAATGGGCTAGGTCTGCCTACATAATCACGAAGTAAACCTTGCAGTTCTTCTTGAAAGTCAGCTTGGTTACAATAGTTGTAATATGCTGTTTCTAGCTCTGCAAGTGCAGGCATTAAAGTCTCTGGTACATATTTACCACCAAATCGACCAAACCTACCATTTTTACCAGGACGTTGTGTTGTGTCTGAATCAGAAGTTGTAATATTGGCAATGCTAACCACTATCTGATATCCTCCTCAATTGTTAACTTTACTGAAATTAGAGGGTGATACTCGCTGTTATCAAGCTATAATTTCAGCTTATGCTTTTTATTGAGCAGAAGCTCTGGTAATGCATATTAAAGAGCTTCTGCTTTCTTCGCGTTTACGAGTTGACTGTTTTAATTACTATCTTGAAGCAGTTTGTAGTGATGGAGAAACAGCTTCTTTTAGTTCTTGACACAGTTGTTTAACTGCTTGAAGACCATCTTCAGGATTTTCAGCAGCAAGACGTTGAACAAAAGCACTGCCTACAATTACTGCATCTGCTCCCCATTCACGTACTTGTTTAGCTTGTTCTGGGCTTGATATTCCAAAACCTACACCAATTGGTTTGTCTGTAATATCTCGCATTTCTACAATTAAATCTTTGACTCGCTCTTGGATTTGATTTCGCATACCTGTTACGCCTGTCAAGCTAACTAGATATATGAACCCTTGTGAGGAATGAGCAATTGCTTCAATTCTATCTTTTGAGCTTGTCGGCGCCACAAGTAAAATCACTTCAATTCCAAATTCTGTTGCAGCTTGAATTAAGGGTGAAGATTCTTCAAGAGGTAAATCGGGAACGACTAATCCTTTAACTCCTACTTTAGCTATTTCTTGTAAAAATGTCTCAGTCCCAAGGTTGAGAATGGGGTTGTAATATGTGAACAAAATGATTGGCGCCTGCAAATCAGGAGCTACTTCTGCTAGCATTTCTAGCACATGTTCTAATTTTGTTCCTTGTAAAAGTGCGCGAGTTGCCGCCGCTTGAATAACCGGACCATCTGCTAATGGGTCAGAGTAGGGAACACCTAATTCAATAAAGTCAGCACCATTACTGTCTAAAATCCGAAGTGCTTTTGCGGTGGTGGCTATATCAGGGTCTGATGCTGTAATGAAGGGAATCAGCGCACATTGATTGCGATTTCGTAAAGCTTGAAAGCGATTAGATATTATCATTTGATGTGTTACCTAAGAGATGACGTACTGCTTGTTTGATATCAGGTTGTTTGACTAGTGATTCTCCGACTAAGACGGCACGGGCGCCTGCCTTTTTAACGAAGCTTAAATCTTCAGATGTATATATCCCAGACTCACTGACAATAGTTATATTTAAATCTTGAATTTGTTGCTGTCGCTGCGTTAATAATTGTTCAGTAACATGAATGTCTAGACTAAAATTTTCGAGATTACGGTTGTTAATACCGACTAAAGACACACCATCAAGTTTCAATACTCGATCGAGTTCCTCTAAAGTGTGAACCTCTACTAAAGCTGTCATTCCTAAATTATGAATTGTTTCTAGAAATGACTGAAGTTGAGAATCACTTAGTATTGCCGCAATTAGCAATACAGCATCGGCGCCATTATTTCGTGCCAGGTATATTTGATAAGGTTTGATAATAAATTCTTTACATAGTAAAGGTAGTTTGACCGCTGAACGAATTTTGCGAAGATTATCAAAACTACCTTGAAAAAACTTCTTATCAGTTAACACCGATATGCAAGCGGCGCCATTATCTTCATAAGCGCGCGCTATCTCAACTGCATCAAAGTCTTCTCTAATTACTCCCTTACTTGGAGAAGCTTTTTTTACTTCAGCAATTAAACTTGGGTAATAAGGACTTTGCTGTAGTGCTTGCAAAAAATTCTGTGCTGGTAAAGATTGATTTAATTGCTGCTGTAAAGAAGTTAATGGCAGTTCTTCTTCCATTTGTGCGACTTCTTTTGTCTTATGCAGCACAATTTCTTCAAGAATATGACGAGTGACTGATTGTGATTTTGGCATGGATGCTTTTATTTATTCGTCGTGTTGGCTGGGCCGAAGCCCACCGTACCGTTTTATGTGTTAAGTATGAGCTTGTCGTATTGTGTATATTTAGCAACCACATTTTTAATGATTGCTAAACCAATATTTCCTGTTAAAGTCATTATTGACTCAGGATGAAATTGTACTGCTGCTATGGGTAATGATTGATGCTCAATTCCCATAATTACTTCGTCTTCAGTTATTGCTGTTACCTTTAGTTGGGATGGTAATTTTTCTGCGTTAGCGTATAACGAGTGATAACGACCGACGGGGAAAGTTTCGGGTAAACCTTTAAACAGTACGCTATTGCTATCTTTGACTATTAGTTGCGATGGTTTACCATGTTGCGGGTAGTCAAGAATATTTAGCTCACCACCGAATGCTTCAACTATACCTTGCAAACCTAAACATACACCAAATATTGGAATATTACGTTTAACACAGGCATGTACTGTTTCTGGAACCTTGAAATCTTTTGGTCTACCAGGACCAGGAGATAATACCACCAAATCAGGACGTTCATCATCAAAGACTGATTCCGAAAACCCGTGTCTTAAGGTTTTAACTGTGGCACCGCAAGAGCGAATATAGTTAGCAAGGGTATGAACGAACGAGTCTTCGTGGTCTATAAGTAAAATGTGTTTTCCAGGTTCAACATCTGGTATAGTGTCGATTACGTTAAAACTAGAGTTGATTTTTACTATCTCTTCTATGTGCTTACTGCGACGAATCGTTTCAAATAATGCTGCCGCTTTTGTAATTGTCTCCTGTTCTTCTGCCTGTGGTATTGAGTCGTAGAGTACTGTGGCGCCAACTCTAACTTCTGCTACAGTATCTTTTAATCGAATTGTTCGCAAAATTAACCCGGTATTAAAATTACCGTTAAAGCTTAACCAACCAACAGCACCACCATACCAACGTCTAGCGCTACGTTCGTGCTGTTCAATAAATTGCATTGCCCAGCGTTTTGGGGCGCCTGTTACAGTTACAGCCCATGTATGCGTTAAAAATGCGTCTAAAGCGTCAAACTCTGGACGTAATATACCTTCAACATGGTCTACGGTGTGAATTAAATGACTATACAATTCAATTTGGCGCCGACCAATAACTCGTACTGAACCTGGTTCACAAATACGCGATTTATCATTACGGTCAACATCGGTACACATCGTTAACTCTGACTCATCTTTATATGAGTTAAGCAGTTGACGAATCTGGTCGGCATCGTCGATCGCATCTTGCCCGCGTGTAATAGTACCACTGATAGGACAAGTTTCAACGCGCCTACCTTCAACCCGCACGAACATTTCTGGAGAGGCGCCAATTAAAAATTCACCACCAAGGTTAAATAGAAACCCGTAAGGACTAGGATTAATTTGCCTTAAAGTTTGAAATAACTTGCTTGGCAACTCATCACAACTCTCAAAGAAGCTTTGACTTGGAACAACTTCAAACAAATCGCCACGTTTAAAATAATCGAGCGCGACTGTTACTAAAGAAGCATATTCTCCTGGTGCGTGGTCTGCCTTTGATGTAACTTGAGTATTTTTACCGCGATAATTAATTGACTCACCTACTCGCGCTAAAGTGTTTGTACTACGCCCGTTGATTTCAAATTCATATTCTACCCGGTACGCTTTCTGCTGGTAATAATCAACTACTACAAGCTCATCAGGTAAATATAGTACCAAATCGCGCTGGTCACTTGGACGTTGCAAGGTTTGCTCGATTGGTTCAAACTGAAAAACTAAATCATAACCAAAGGCACCGTAAAGCCCCAAATGCTCGTCATCATCACTAGCCAAGACATGTAAAATCTCACGAACCACACTAAATGCCGAGGGTTGCTTACTGCGTTCTTCTTCTGTAAACGTTTCAGTAGCAGGCTTTATATTTCCAGTAATACAGTTATGACTTTGAACAACTTCGCACAACTGCTCATGCGCTGATAAATGTTCGTAAAGTAGCGGGATGAAAACTTGACCTCGCTCATTCAGCGCTGTAAACGTAAAACTTTTTTCTCGTGTCGCTAATTCCAAGGGTGGGTTTACAAAGCCAATTGCCCATCGTCGATAGCGACCTGGGTATTCATAACTACTATTAAGCAATCCGCCACGCTGCGAATCTAAACGAAATAGTATATCGTCTAGCGCAGTATCCATTTTAACCTCGGTAATGCAGCGTGAGACGCGAACACCACCTTCTGTTACATAGGAGTAAGTATCAGTCATGAGCAATGTTTTGAGATTAGTTATTCGTCATTCAAATATTCAGATTTAAATAACTATAGCATTTCTAAATCATTCGTAAATTTTGCATTGTAGAAACACCTTTTACTGCGCCTTTACAGCTACAAAATGAAATGTTTAATCGCTATTTCATATTAGTTCAATATTGCTAAATTACTTACGCCTATTTCATGAACATTTTTTCGCTAGATGTGCCAGTTTTTTAGATAATTGGACTAATAATATTTTGGTTTTTTTTTCACTATATAAATGGAATTTAGCTTCTTCCTAAAGTTAGATATAAAAAAGAGATCAGAAAGATATTCAATTTTCATCTACACTTATAAAAAGCTTAATATCCATTCGTATTCCCGTTTAATCGAAGCTAACAAATCTAACTTCATACTCGATGGTAAAACTTCCCATGTGTAAGTCTCTATCTCTAGGTGGGTGCAAAAATTATCTTTTTTTAGTAAATCCAGAACATCAATAATATCATCTTGAGTCGATTGCAAACCTTCATAATCACGAACGAAAATTGGCACATGGAAGTGTACCCGCCATTCCTCGGCGCCTTCAAAATCTACCAAAGCTACATCTAAATCGGAGTAATGACTCCTAATACCATCAGCTTTTCGTGCGATTGCCTGATGTAGATACGTAGACTCCGCAAAGGTTTGTAACTTCTGTTTTAACGTACTTCTTTGCTCAACATCCTTTGGTAAATTAACCTGTAATGCCGCACTAATTTGAATTTTGCTTATTTTTATACCTTCCTCCTCAAACTGCTTTACAACAGAAACAGGATTTTCGTATTCAACAGCAAAATGACATGTATCATAACATACCCGCACATGCTCAAGTACAAGCGTTTTTGCATCAGATTCGGAAATTTGCAATTCTTTTGCTAAGTATGAACTTCCAATAGGTATCAAATACTCTTTAAAATACTGAACAACTTCTACAGCGTTTTCAATTAATCCATCTGGCTCTGGCTCCAACCCCAAATGCAATATTTTTCCAGTTGCTTCCTTAATGCGAACTAGTTCCGCGACAACTTGCACAAGATTATGTGTTGCACTCACTGTTACCGATGATAAATCTGATTTATTATTCTTAAACCAAGGTTTATACGAAAGCGGTAGCGTCGAAATGCTTCCTTCAACTCCATCTGGCAAAAGCGGCGCCAAAATTCTTGCTAATCTTAATGTATATTCGAGCCTTTCAGATTTCGTCCAATCTGGCGCATAAACTTTGTCTTTCACAACCGAGAAGTGAAAACCACCGTAAGGAAAGCCATTTAGGGTAAATACATATAAATCATTTTGTTGTAACCAAGCTTGGAAATTTGCTAAAGTGTCGGATTCCAATAACTCGTGCGTTGCAACATTCGCTAATCGTAAACCGATACCAAAAGGTTTATCCCAGCCAAGTTGCGCTTTTAATTCGGGTATGTACTGCTGTAAATTTGCAAATACTTCATGCCAATGTTCACCTGGATGAATGTTTGTGCAATAGGTGAGATGGTTGTTATTTATTTTCATATATAATCTTTGCAACGGATGTAACGGATGTAACGGATGTAACGGATGTAACGGATAAGCTGTTTGTTGAACAACTAACCATCCGTTACATCCGTTCTTATCCGTTGCCAACTACTCTTCGCTGAGAACTTTCACTGCTTCTCTATATAAAGACAGATTGACTTCGTGAACTTCAACCCCCCTTCCGATGGACTCTAAGAGCGTTATAGTTAACTTGCCTCCAAGATGCTCACGGAATTCTTCCAACCCTCGGAAAATACAGCGTGGGTTTTCAAAATTGAATAGTTCTTCGCTAAGTTCAGGAACGTATAAGGTAAAACCTAATACCTTGAGCGTATTTATTATTTGCTGCCAATCTTTACGGGGAAGTAAACCAAGTAAGTACGAATAAGTACTATCTAGTGCAATACCAATAGCTACGGCTTCACCATGACGCAAATTATAATGTGTGAGTTGTTCAAGTTTATGTGCTGCCCAATGTCCAAAATCTAAAGGACGGGATGAACCCATTTCAAAAGCATCACCACTTGTGGCAATATGATTTAGATGTAATTGCGCGCATCGGTAAATAACTGATTGCATGGCGCCCATATCACGATTTGCAATTTTATGAGCGTTCATTGCTATTAAATCAAAAAAGTCACCATCTTTAATTAAAGCCACTTTAATAGCTTCAGCAACACCCGAACGCCAATCTGCATCTCCTAAAGTCGTCAAAAAACTAAAGTCGTTCAATACTGCATATGGTGGTGCAAAAGTACCATAAAAGTTCTTTTTCCCAAATGCGTTAACGCTGTTCTTAACACCAACACCCGAATCATTTTGTGCAAGTACAGTGGTTGGAATACGAATGAGACGAATACCGCGATGTGCTGTAGCAGCTGCATATCCAACCATATCAAGAACGGCGCCGCCACCAATAGCTAATATATATGAGTGACGACACAATCCGACATCGTTAATCAAACCATGAACTTGATCTATTAACTTAGTATCGTTTTTCGCTGCTTCACCACCAGGGACAACCATTGGTTTCGCCATTAGTGTCATAATGCTGGCGTAACGTTTCGCGTATATATTAATTTGAGATATTAATCCTTTGTGGCACTCTAATAAACCATCATCAATAATGATGATAACTTTTTTAGGTTTTATTTCATTACCAGCGATGATACGCGCGAGTAAAGAATTTCGCAGGTGAAATAATCCTGTAGTGAAATGCACTGGATAGTCAAAGCTAACGGCAACACGCTGCTGAATTGGTTCTAAGCTCAGTATATTTTTTGGTCTAACATCTACTACCATTTTGACTCTCTATTGTTTGCTAAAAAAGTTTTGAGTGAATTCAATTTCTTTGACTAATCCTTCGCGGTCTTTAGTTTCTATCAGTCGTGCCAAACGATTATAAGTATCGGCAAGTAATTTTATAGCTTGGCACCGTTCTTCGGTAGCAAGCATGATATCAATACACAATTGCGGGTTTTGATTGAGCAAACGTTTGAGAATATCTATTTCTTGACGATAGACAGGACTTGACATTGATAAACTTTTGTTTATATCAATTTTTTCTTGCGCCAAATATACAGCTTGAGTTAAACGACAAAAATGTCGTGTCGCTTGAATCATCACCATCATTTGGTCGTGTTCTTCTGGTGTAGAAAATATTAGTTCCGCTTGCTGATTTCGCATTAAATCTAATAACCAATCAAAAGCTTCATCATTTCTTCCGGAACATACCACTACCTTTTGTTGTGCAAACGATTTAACGCTGGGGCCGAACATTGGATGTAATCCCATAACGGCACCAGAATGATGTTCTAGCATTGCTCTTACAGGTTCTATTTTAATGCTAGTAATATCAGCTAAAGCTGTATGGGGCGTTAAATATTGAGCCGTGCGTTCAATTATTTCACAAGTACATTCTATGGGAACACTAGTTAATACTAAATCAGCTTGAGGAAGTAAACTATCGGCGCCTTGCCAATTGCTTCCTACTATATTTACTCGATGCCCTGCTGCGGTCAATTGGTTATTGAAGAACTTACCCATTCTACCATTTCCACCAACTATGGTGATAACTTTAGGAAGATTATGGGAGGCGCCTACGCGAGCTGTTAAAGTAGAAAAAACCTCGTGTCTCATGGTATTTACTCTGTGAACTCTGTGTTCTCTGTAATGAAATAAGTAATTTTTTTACCACAGAGGCGCAGAGAAACCGGGTTTCTGTTGAGAGATTATATTTAAAAATGTAGCTTATCGTAAAAAACCCGGTTTCTAAATATCAGTAGTACTCAATGGTAAAACTTCTAATTCATCAGCTTTACTAGCTACTGCATTACTAAACAAAGCTTCGTACTGAGCTATTGCACTTTCAAACGAATATTTATCAACGGCAAACTTTCGTCCTCTTGCACCTAACGCTGCTGCTTTTGCAGGATTTTTATATAAGTCCATGACAGCATGAGCTAAGGCATTTGGTGACTCAGGCGCCACAACTATACCACCTCCACTTTTTTTAATCGATGATGCTGCTGTACCTAATTTGGGAACTGATGCAATAATAGGGCGTCCACTTGCTAACAGTAAGGGAATTTTAGAAGGCATATTAAAGCAAACAACGTTTCGTTTTTGCAATATCAAACCAACATCTGCTGCTGCTAACATTCTTGGTAGTTCGGAACGCTGCTGTAAGGGTAATAACAATACATTATCGGCGCCGTACTTGTAACAGCATTTTCTCAATTCCTCTAATGCTTTAGTCTCGCCAGCTATAACAAAAACAATATCTTTAACTTGACGTAGTTTCGCTGCGGCAGCAATGGCAGTTTCTAAACCCTGTGTTAAAGCAATATTTCCGGAATAAAGTACAACAAACTTATTTTCTAAATTATGAGTTCTACGGAACTTATTTTCTTTAGGCAAAGGACGAATAAAATTAATATCTACCCAGTTATATATACAAGCTATTTTATTTGCACTCACGCCTTTTTTAGTTAAATTATCTACAAAACCTTCTGCAATAACACTGATTGTATGAGCGTTTTTGTAAGCAAATTTTTCTAATGCCGATAAAACGCGAATCATTAACTTATTTTTAATTAATCCAATTCGCTCGGCTGCTTCTGGTAATATATCTTGTACGTTCAATACTACCGGACAATTATAAAGCCAACCCAAAAAACAAGCAGGCAATGTTACAAATAATGGGGGTACGGTTAATAATATTACATCTGGGCGCCAACCGTTGAGTGCTTGTGGTAAACTGCTAACTACAAAACTTAACTCAAGTAAAAGTCTATCTAACAAGTTAGGTTTCGATTTAATTCGCAGAAAACAGCGCTGAATCGTTACACCATTCTTTTTTTCTGTAACGTACCATTTATTTTTGTACCCTTCGTAAATTTCTCGCTCAGGGTAATTTGGCATTCCTGTAATGACTCGAACTTCATGTCCCCGTTCCACTAACCCTTCTGCCAACTCGGTCATTAGTGGAGCAATACCGATTGGTTCAGGATAGTAGTTGTAGGAATAAATCAGAATATGCATGGGACAGAATCTTTGTGAAGAGAACTAGATAGTTAAAATAATTGGAATGTACAATCCGAATTATTTATATTTTTAAGAAAATAAGTTTTAAATATCAAAGTTATACTCCTGTTAAGTTACCGCGAACACCTCTGCTAATTTCATTGAAATTGGCAGTAAAAGCAACACTAGCAAGCCATATGGTAAACCAGCGAAACTTGTACTCAATGTAGCATTTAAAACAATCATCGACAAGACACATGCACGTACAGCCAACCGAATTTGCGCTGCACTAGGTTCTTTAAGTACCTTAACTAAAGGTACAAAGACCCTAATTGCCAAAAGTAAAGCGAATGGTAAAACTGCGAGTAAGCTATATTTCAACAACCCCAATCCCAAAATTGCAACGAAAACAGTACTCATCAAAACCATACTAACAATCGAGTTAGCTGTGCTACCACCTGTGACCTCACCTCGACTTAAGTTGGTAATGGCAGCAATATAAGTAATTGGAATTAAAGCTAAAAACCAATAGTTACTAACTATTCCTGATACTATGCTGACACCAAGTAGTAAATTAGCACCTCGACATACACCCATATTGAGAGGACCCCAAAAAGGATGATGTTTACCAAAAGCATCGTACAGAACAGCAGCAATAGCGACAGACGCAGCTAAAATACCACTTGTTAAAGAAACCAAACAAGCAAATAGAATACCTGCACACAGTAGTGAGCCACCAACAAGGAAGGCGCCTTGACGTGAAGCTCTACCGCTGGGTATAGGACGCTCAGGTCGTTCAAGTGCATCCAAACTAGCATCAAAAGCGTCGTTTAACACAACACCACCACTATATATGCAACTAGTAGCAATAAGTAAATACCCCAAAGGTAGAAAATTACTTAGTATTACTCCCTGTTCAACTTCTTCATAAAATGTAGTAATAAACCCAGAAGCAGCAACCCCAGCGAGTATATCAGCCCATGCAGTAATTACATTAGCAGGTCGCATCAACTGCAAATAAGCCCAAACACGATTAGTTCCACCAACAGTAATAGTCATAAATAAATCCTAGAAACCGGGTTTCTATGCAAAATCGTCATTTTTATTACAAGTTATCGAATAAGAAACCCAGTTTCTGCTAACTCACGGTCAACAACAGGTTTCTGCCCCCGCAATACCGAATTACCCTGAAACAATTGACGTTGGTCAACGGGCAACGGATTAACCCAATCAGACTCATTAAACTGCCCACTTTGCCCATACGCTTTCAAAGCATTGTCATAACAAACGGCGCCAATATGACTTTCAGGTATACCGCGTTCGCGCATTAACGCAGCAGTCTTAGGAACAGCCAAAGGGTCACTTACACCCCAGTCAGCACTGCTATCAACAATAATGCGCTCACATCCGTATTCACGAACAATCTCAACCATACGCGCATTACCCATTTTTGTATGCGGGTAAATCGTAAACGCTGCCCAGAAACCTCTATCAAGTACTGACTGAACAGTTTCTTCATTATTATGATCCACAATTACGCGCGCAGGGTCTAAGCCATGTTCGATACAAACATCCATACTGTGGTTCGTACCTGCTTTCTTATCGCGATGTGGTGTATGAATTAGCACTAACATATCAAGCATTCTTGCTAACTCAAGCTGTTGACGAAAATATTTATCTTCAGCAGGTGTCATATCGTCGTAACCAATTTCGCCAATAGCTACCACACCCTCTTTACAAGCATATAGCGGTAAAAGCTCCATGACTTGCTCGGCAAGAGCTTCATTATTAGCTTCTTTAGAATTCAAGCCAATAGTGCAGTAATGTTTAATACCGAACTGCGATGCTCGAAACCTTTCCCAACCTACTAAACTACTTAAGTAATCTTGAAACGAACCAATATTAGTACGCGGTTGCCCGAACCAAAACGCGGGTTCAATAACAGCAACAATACCAGCATCACGCATCCGCTCGTAATCATCGGTAGTGCGCGAACTCATGTGAATGTGAGGGTCAATGTACATCATAAATCCTACTTACTTACTTACATTTTTCTAGTAATTGCCAAAGTTCAGGCGCCACGGTACGTTTTGCTGCTTGACGCTCACTAGCATAATCATTTAACATTTGTGCAAGCTGAGAATTTGCACGTTGTTCCAAACCTTGAATTTTAGATAAAGGGCTTCCTACAAACAGCGCTTTTAACACCATTTGATTCCAAGCTTGGTTATCGAAATACTCACTTGGATAAGGATTATTCAAAGCCACAGCGTTAAATACAGCAGTCATATTACTACGAACACCTTCTGCCGCGCGCTTTTGTAATCGTCCAGGATAAGATAAAAGCGGTAGAGCTTGGTATAAAGCAATAAGTTCACCAACATCAGCAGCATTAAATAATTGCTCTAATATATGTAAATATTGCTTTTGATTGCTGTATGGTAAAGATAATACAAGTAATGTGCGCGCGGCTTGGTCTACACTCCAATTGCTTGGAAACCAACCTTTGTGTACATTTAAAGCCGCTTCTAATTCTTCACTTGTTAAATTTAAATCTTGCTTACCTGTATAACGTGGCACTGCGCTAAATGCAGCATAGAATATACTTACTTCGGCGCCTGATTTTATTGCATTACACTTTGTCTCAAGCCAATTAAATGCTTCTGTGCTAACTCGCGCGACTAACCAACTTTGTAAAAGGTTAGCGACAACAATGTTATTTATATCTGAATTAATTGTAGCTAACATAATTATTAACTTGTGATGAAGAGGATGATTTATATTTAGGATTTGATCCCCCAACCCCCCTTATTAAGGGGGTTAGCGGGGGATCAATTAGACTAATTCCACTTTTGCAAGTAAATCTTTGCCCAACTTACGCTGGCGCCGACGCTTGATTACTGAATTAGTAGCAGCAAGTCCAAGTAAACCAAAGCCAAATAATGCACCTGGTTCGGGTACTTTAGTACTGCCTTTGTCAATATTCAATACTTGAACGCGACCTTGGAAGAAGTCACCAACGTAAAGCTTGTCACCACTTAATGCTGTACCAGCAGTCCAGTTAAACCTGCCTGGTGTAAGGTCAAGGGTTGTGCCAAAAGGCGGTTCGCCTAGTTTTGGAGGCGCTACAGGATTACCTGATGCATCGCGCGCAACTTCGCCATAGGAAGTTAAGAATTTACCGTTTTTATCGAATACCTGAACGCGGCTGTTGATAGAGTCAGCCACATAGATATTCTCCTGATCATCTACTTCTATACCAATTGGTTGATTAAACTGTCCTGGGCCAGTACCTTGTTCGCCAAAGGTTAAAAGAGGTTTACCTGTTGGGTCAAGAACTTGAACACGGTTGTTAAACTGGTCAGACACATAAAAATTGCCACTAACTGGGGAAATTCTTACACCTGCAGGTCCTTGGAACTGACCAGGCGCCGTTCCGCTAGTACCAATGCTACCAATTAGCTGACCATCTGGAGTGTATTTGTTAATTTTATCGCCGCTAAAATCACCTATATACACGTTGTTGTCTTTGTCAAATGTCACACCAGATGGTCCAAAGAATGCTCTACCTGGAATTAAACCTCCAAACTCACCGAATGAGTTGATGAAGTTACCGTTAGGGTCATAGACGTTAACACGGTTGTTAAAAACGTCACCTACATAGAGATTCCCAGTTTTTGGAGAGAATTCTAAAGCTGATGGCTCGTCGAACTGTCCAATTCCTTTACCACCTTCTCCAACTGCCTTAATCCAAGTACCGTTTTGATCGTATACTTCGACTCGGTTGCCAATGGCTGGGTTAAAAGTGCCGTCTGGATTTAGACCACGACCGTTACTAACATAAACATTCCCTGTTGATTTTTCTACTGTGATACCTTGGGGTACAAATAGTTCGCCAGGTTCGCCAATTGGAGGACCGAAACCTGGTTCGCCAATTTGCTTGTCGAAGGTCAATGACACAGCGAACGCTTGGCTGGTTGCTGCTAAAAACATGCATCCAGCACTAGCGATTGTGAGAGACAGATTTTTTACTAATCCCATAGTTAATACTCGGTTTTGTAAGGTATACTCTTTCTTTGAGTTAACTTGGTTCCCGACCTAGTCTGGGAACTTTTTCGTGTGAACAGTGTGAGGAGTATTAAATTAAAGCGTCTCTACTTTTGCTAGCAACTCTTCGCCTAACTCTTCTTGTTGTTTGCGTTTGCGTAATCTGGTTGCCAATGCGCTAAATGCAACCAATCCTGCTATTGTTGCTGGTTCAGGAACTTTTCTACCTTCACTTCCACCTTTAAGGTCAATCTTGAGAAGTTGTCCTGTTCCTGCAAGTCTTGCCCGGTTTGAAGTATACAGACTGCCATTGTAATATTCCAAGCCAGAGGCAGCTTCTAAACCGTTACCACTCCAAATTGTTTCGCGAGTACCATCTTTGGCAATCTTGATGATAGAACCGCTGATATCACCAGTGATTACACCACCTTGTTGGATTTCCTTCCACTCAGAACTATTGATGTGTTGAAGCGCATACAAGTTACCTTCAGGGTCGTATGCCACACCAGTAAGCTGTGTAAAACCAGTAGCTATTTCTGTACCTGTCAGTTGCGTATTGTTAACACCTATTCCTGTTGTTGTCAAATTATCGTCAACTTGCCAAAGACGTGCTGCTCCTTCTGGGTAGGGGAAATAAGTGTATTCACTAACTGTTAAACTCCCATCTGGAGCAAGTGTAATACCTGTTGGTACTGATTGATTTGACACTGGAAGGCCGTTAGCAGCTTGCGTATAACCTGGGGGCAGTTCGGCGCCTCCTGTTGGGTCTACTGTTCCTTCGGGAAGTTTAGGGAATTGGTCTGTAGTTAGGGATAAGACTTCTTGAGGGAAGGCTTTTGCTGTCTTGATACCACTGCCATCAAGTCCCACTTGATAAATAGTGTTTGCACCCCCATCAACTACGTAAGCATTGTTACCCTTAATTGCAAATGCATAGGGGTTGGAAATTAGGTCAGTGCCGTCAGCATTGTTTGCCAGCTCATAAGCTCCGAAATCTGCAAGAGGTGTCAATGCTTGGGTTACTAAGTCTACTTTATATAATTTTCCAAGGTCAGGCGCTTTTAAAGTGGTGTCGCGCTCTGCTGGATTACCAGCTAAACCCGTCAAAAGATAAGCGTTACCTTGGGAATCGAATTTGAAGTCCGCAGGACCAGCAGCTTGTTCCCCAGATGGCGTTAATGCTATAGATGTGAGGTTTGGAAGTATAGCTGTTTTTGTTCCATCCGGAGCAATCTTTAGCAAGCTACCATTACTTGCAGCGCATAACGGAATATATTGGGCGCTAGGTGATGCAATACATCTACCGTCGGCACCATCTCCACCTTTACCGCTTGTGGTCAAATAAATGCTTCCGTCAGGGGCAAAAGCAAAGTTGCGTGGGTTATCAAGCCCGTCAGCAATTACCGACAGTGAAACTGCTCGTGCTACTTGCGGTACAGCAAATACTGCCATTGAAACACCGACAAATGTAAGAGTTAAATTCTTGAGTTTCATGTTTTGTAAATTAAATATTGGATACTCGTATTAAGCACTTAAGTGCTTCATTTCAATGCGGATGACTTGCCCTTGACCTGGGCGCCCACCTCGATTTATTAAATAAAAGGCATTATCAGAACCAATAACTAAAGCAGCAGGCGCCTCTAACCCCTCACCACTTAAAAGAGTCGTGCGAGTACCATCGGGTGCTATTCTTATTAGTGAGCCTTCATTCTTTCCTTTCCAGCCTGATTGATTCATATGCTGTAAGGCGTATAAATTACCCTTAGCATCAAAAGCTAAATCAATCAGTTGTGTAAAGCCATCCGCAAAAACTGTTATTTGTCCGTCAGTATCAACACGATAGATTTTTGCTTCACCTTCAGGAAAAGGAAAACCAGTGAATGTGCTGATGTAATAAGCTTTATCAAGGCCTTTGACAATACTTGTAGGGACTGGTGCTATTTTTATTTGTGATGGTCGCGTATCACTATAAGCACCGGGTGGTGGTGTGTGTCCCTTGTCAAAATTTAGGGCGCCAGAACCTGGAAAGATTGGATTAGTTAATACTTGAGAAGGAAGTACAGCTTGAAGCTTAAGATTATTTCCTTCAGTACATACACTGAGTATATCATTAGCTCCCGCATCCGCAATAAGAAGATTCTGTAAAGTTTCTTCTTCATCAATAATGAAGGCTAAAGGATTGCTAACTATATCATTTCCATCTGGGTTGTTTAGGAGTTCGTAGTCAGCAATGTCAGCAATAGAACTCCAAGAATTTGTATTAAAATCAACTTTGACAATTTTGCCAAGCTCGGTATCACCTAATACATGGCGGAACTCCGGATTCGCAGCATAGCCAAGTAAAACGTAAGCTAAACCATTAGAATCAAATTTAATATCGTGAGGGCCTGCTGCTCCAGTTCCATCTGCAAATGCAACAGAAGGTAGTCCTGTAATTACACGTTGAGTTTTACTATTTTCACTATCAATTTCAATTTTTGTAACGGCGCCTGTTGCACCATAATGTAAATTACCTTGACCGCTCGCTGCGGGTATGGAAATTCCATTACCCCCTATTCCTGCTTCTGTTACATAAACATTACCGTCGGGACCAAAACAAAGACCCTTCGGATTGTCAAGTTTATCAGCAAGTACTGTAAACTGTGTTTTTGTAAGTTCTTGAATCATATGTAAATATTACTTTTAAGGAATAAAGCACCTTACAGATAAAAGTTACAAAGCGGATAGCTCTGTAACAAGAGTGTATTCATCAGTAAGGTGGGCAGTGCCCACCCTACCCTACTGTTGCTAATTCTCGCTTTGCAACTGGAATATAACTTTGACCACGGTTAAACGCATCTAAATTACCAGCTTTAGCTTCAGTTAAACGCTTAATATTCATACTTTCGGCGCCAAAGTCTTCAATTTGAAGTTTACCGTGAGGTAATTGTTCACCATGTTTCCAAAATGCGATACGGTGCAGAATAAAACCAGGCGCCTCTGGGTCACCAAAAGCATAAGATGCTGGTATCAACATGCTAGGACAACGCTGATAAAAGTTTTGGTCTGGATAAAAGAATTCATGCTCGACCAAATACCATTTGCTAGTAGGTTGGACTCGCAAGGTAGCTTTTACTTTTTGGTCGTACTCATCAAAATAATTACCTTCAAAAGCAGAAACTTCCCCATCTGGTCTCAGCAAGTGTGCCCAGTCATTCATGTTATTGAGGTCAGATAAATATTCAACCCCAACTTCAATGGGAGCATCAACATAAATGGTGTCAGTATCTATATAGTACTTACCTTTAGCGGCGCCGTTTAAACCAGCTTTACGTTCTAAATTACCTTTAAGCGAGCGACATTCAGAAGTATGTACAGTATGAATACCTTGCATAATCATTTGAGTTTGTCGTTTTGGGTCAACAAAACTCAACCAATGCAAATAAACACCTTTTTCATCGGTTCCCGGTTCGATATAATTACTAGGGAAAAGCAGAACAGGGTAAACTTGATGATATTTTTGATACTCAAGTCCACAGTGCCATTCAATACCGTAGAAAAATGGATGCTCTAGTTTCTTAACGTGATAGTACAAGGGTTTGTGATACCCAGAAGCTGTTCCCATCCAGGTATTTTCATCAACTTGTTCTGTCATTCGACTATATAATGTCCACTCATCCAAATTTTTAAGACTACAAAGATAGTCGAAAGCTGTATCGGGTGAGGTCGCAATATAAGCTGATGTAGCAAATGTATTTTTTTCCATGTTGTTTACCTATGCAGCAATAGGTTGATAACTACTCTTTCTTGCTTTCATAATTCTGTCTTCAGCTATGAGCTTAGAAGCATCATTAGTTGTGATACCTCTCTCGTGGGCACGAGTGAATATTTCTAGTAAAGTATCGTAAATATTATTTACTTGTTGGAAAGCTTTCTCTTCGTTATAACCTATCATTTCGTTATAAACGTTGATAAGTCCACCCGCATTGATTACATAATCTGGACAATATGTAATACCTTTATCGGTTAACATTTGACCATGAAGTTTTTCTTGTCCAAGCTGATTATTTGCGGCACCTGCTACTATCGAAGCGCGCAATTGTGGTATTGTTTGACTATTCAAAATACCACCCATCGCACAAGGTGAGAAAATATCTACGTCTTGTGAAAAAATCTCGTCTGGTTCTACTACTGTTGCACCATACAAGTTCCTGATTTCTTCAGCTTTTTCGGGACTTATATCAGTAACATATAATTTGGCGCCGTTTTCATATAAATGCTGGCAAACATTCTTGCCAACATTCCCTAAACCTTGCACGGCAACTCTAATGCCTTGTAAATCTACAGCTTTTAATTGAAACTGTACGGCAGCTTTAATACCTAAAAATACTCCCCAAGCAGTTACAGGAGCAGGACCACCCGATTTTTCTTCTACTCCAACAACAAATTTTGTTTCTTGACTAATTGTACGTACATCTGCTGGGGTAAGATTTATATCTTGTCCAGTGATAAAACGTCCATTTAATTTTTGAATAAATTGCCCGTAAGCACGGAGCAATTCATCGGTTTTTTGTTCGGGTTTAGCAATAATTACAGCTTTACCACCACCCGCAGGAATATTAGCACATGCAGCTTTGTACGTCATGCCGCGACTTAGACGCAATGCATCATTAAGTGCAGCTTCTTCGTTTGGATACGGGTACAAACGTGTTGCTCCCATTGCTGGGCCTAAAGTTGTGTCATGGATAGCGATTATTGCTTTGATATCTGGGTCTTTACCATGACAAAAAAGTACTTGCTCATGACCCATTTCGCTGACGTTTTCAAATAAATTAACCATTTTTTACGATTGCTAGTTGCTACTCACTACTCACTATTTACTTAAATATTGGGGAATGAAATTTGTTCTGTTGTTGTTTTGGCTGGAGTTGATTTGACTCCAAGCGATGCTAAACCTTGGTTACGTCCTTTTGAAGGCGCCCTTCTATTTGGGTCTATCATCACATCAATCACGAAGGGTTCAGATGATTTCATCGCCATTTCAAGTGCGCTTTCTAAATCTGATTCTTCTTCAACACGAACTCCTTCGGCGCCCATACCACGAGCAACCATTACAAAGTCGGTTTCGGGCATTGTCGCATCGGCGCCTGTCATCCCCAACATTTGCATACCTTGATAACACATGTTGTAGCGGGCATCGTTGAGTACAATCCACACAGCAGGAATTCCATATTTTACGGCAGTGTTGATTTCGTTATTCATCAACATCGAACCGTCGCCAACTATTGCAACTGCTTTACCTTTACGTGCAAATGCGGCACCAACGACTCCAGTCGTAACATGACCCATTGAACCAACACCAGTACTAACGCGGTAACGATTTGCGTTACTGAATCTTAGACAATGTGTTGACCAAGTGAAAGAATTTCCTGACTCAGCCATTACAATGGCATCACTACCTTCGACAATTACTTTTTGAATTGCTTCCATCAACACTTCAGGGCGTACAAGTGGTACAGTGGCTTCTGCAATTTCGTCTTTCTCAGGATTGGGAAGTGTCAATGTCGATGTTGAAGGAAAGTCTTTTGGCAAACGGTCGAGAAGTGCTTGCAAAAAAGTTTTGATATCGCATTGAATCGGAAAAGTTGGAGCATTTGGAAAAGCAACTCCAGGTACTTCTGGGTCACTATCTACGTGAATAAAACCGCCAGGAGGAATCATTGTCGGATTCCAAAACGATGTTGGCTCACCCAAACGAGTTCCTAGTACTAAAGTATGCAAAGGAGTCTGCTCTTGCATGTGGGTCATAACTGAACCATGCCCACCTAATCCTGTTACACCAATAAATTGTGAGTGGTTTTCTGGGAAAATACCTTTTCCACGTGGTGAACACATTACAGCGGCGCCAGTACGTTCGGCAAGTTCAAGAATTTCTTTACTTGCATGACGGGCACCAAACCCTAACCAAATAGCGAAGGGTCCCTCACTAAGCATCTGGATTGTTTGCGTGATTACATTTTCATTTACTCCCATTGAAGAAGACTGCGCTGTCATTTGAGGAATGATGACGCTATCAACGGGGGTATTTTGAACCGCTGTGGGAATACTTAAATGCGCTACAAAACCGCCTGGTTGTGCTAAACCTAATGCTAATCGGCGGAAAATTTGCGGTAGTTGAGCGGGTGACTCAATTGTAATCGCGTAATTAAATAGTGTACCTGACGTAAAAATGCCGTCGGTAGGTAAAGTATGACTACTCGTTTCTTGTATTGCCCAACGTCCACGTTGTGGAGCAGAAGTACAAGCTGAGAGTAAAATAACTTTTGCTCCTTCACCGCGCGCTGCGAATAATCCAGTTAGGGCATTGGTAATACCTGGACCTGCCGTGGTAAAAGTCACAGTTGGACAGTCTGATGCAAAGTACGCTTCGGCAGCAGCAAATGCGGCGCCTGTTTCATGGCGGTAGTTAAGAACTTGCACCTTGCTGTTCGATAGCGCTCCCCATAATGTCGCCATTGCTCCACCAGCAACACCGTGCGCGCTTTCGATTCCTAAATTCTCTAGCATTTGTACAACTGCTTCAGCAACGTTAAGCGGTTGTACTGGAAGAGTTTGTTTTAAATTACTAGTTCTTGGTTCTATTGAACCGCCATCACCTGATGTATATCTTGTACTTACCTGGGTTTTAGAGGCAATTGCAGATGTGGTGTTGTTATGGCTCATGTTGTTGATTCCTAAATTACTTGCCGTCGCTTGTTATCTATCATCCAAGCTGAACCTACACTTACAGCCAAAACATCGGCGCCGTGAACTGCTTGACTCTCACAACGAGCGTAAAAACAGCTTGAATTAATCTGAAGAAAACTGTAACACCCGCTACATTTGAGTAGTGAGTGAAAAACTTAACAATTGTTTTAATTTGTTTTCACACTAGTAACAGTACAAGAGCTTCATTCTTAACTGCAATGAATTTTCTTTTGATTGGGTTATCAATTCTTTCTGTGTATGCTCTATAACAATAGCTATCGTTTTTTATTAGATATACATCTATACATGGAGTGATACTACTACTTATACCATCTACTACTTGTAATATACGCAAAAGCATATTATCACTAAGAAACCCAGTTTTTAAGAAAAAT
This sequence comes from Calothrix sp. HK-06, assembly GCF_001904745.1. GTDB lineage: Bacteria > Cyanobacteriota > Cyanobacteriia > Cyanobacteriales > Nostocaceae > Dulcicalothrix. The sequence goes on along the minus strand of NZ_MRCD01000091.1, from coordinate 12,236 downwards.
CCTTATTTTAATTACAAGTTATCAACTAAAAAACCCGGTTTCTACAATTTTGTGTTACTGCTCTACCCTGAGCTTAAACCAAATGAATGTGATGATGCATACATTATACCTACACATAATGTCTGCCTTTAGATAGATGCATAATAAAAACTCAGTAGACTCATGCTTTACCGTATTTCTTACGATAGATGACTTTGTAAACATATTTGTAGTTAAATCCCAAAGAAGGCAATAACAAAGGCAAAAATGATTACTATTCTACTAAGATTTAAGCTAAGTATTCTTATTGAATCTGTACACACAGAGGTATATCAGTAAAATTACGCTTAAATTTTTTAGAGAATAGAAATTTATTTTATCGAACTAATAAATATCACGAATTCTACAATGATTTATACAAAGATCTATTTTTGCGTTTGGATTTCCGGCTTAAATTTATATTATTCATAATTTTAATTTACTAATAATTTTTTAATCTATATAAAGTCTGCAAACGGGTTTGTTTAAAAAAGCAAACGCCGCATTTTGTGCATTCAAAATCTTGTCCAAATGCAAATATAAAGAAATTGTGAATTTTATGTTGAAGAACTATATATTTATTTTAATATTGTTTATAGTATTCCTAAGTGTTACCGACATCGGCTAGGTTCCAACAACTGAATTAACTGTAAATCTCCATTAGTCCAAAGCTTGGTAAATCTAAAACTAGATTTTTTACAAGCTAGAGACAAAAGAGGTACAAAAATCTGTGTCTATTAACCATTAAGTGCTGGCTCGACAGAATGTTTGTATTAGAAAACCGATTATTCGCTGATTTAATATTAAATCGAGCCGCTGATGCATCATTTTGCATCAATGAGTCAGGGTCTTTTCTGTATGTTAATGATGCGATGTGTCATTTAAGCGGATACTCGCGCGACCAGTTAATGAAAATGTCTTTATTCGATATCGATGCGGAGATTGTTAATAATTGGGAAAACATATGGCAAGAGTTGCAGCATACGAGAGTAAATTTAGCTTCACAATTAACTACTAAAATTGGTCAATTAATTCCAATTGAAATGTCGATTGTTTACGCTGAAGAAAATGAGCTAAGTATTGGATGTGGATATGTACATCATCCAAAAGATTTAGACCAGGTAAGTACAAACTTATATTCTCCTACTGAATTTTCATCAACTGAATTTTCTTCTGCTTATAAAAAGAAAGAAGCAGAGTTGGAGTTATCGCTTGCACTTTTGCGTTCGACCTTTGAGTCTTCGGCTAACGGAATACTTGCCGTTAATTTTGAAGGTGAAATTCTCTGTTACAACCAAAAATTTATGGATATGTGGCATCTGCCTTCAGAGGTTCGTTTGACTAAAGGTTGTGGACGCGCAAAAGCATTTTTCGAGTCTAAGGTTAAAGACATAGAAGCTTTTCGTTCCTCTGTTTGGGAGATGCCAGCGCAATTAGAAATAGAGCGTTATGATTTAATTGAACTCAAAGACGGCAGAATTTTCGCACATTACTCCGAACCGCATCGTTTAGACAACAAAATTATCGGTCGGGTATGGAGTATATGGGATATTACAGAGTCCCAAAAAACTGAGCAAGCGCTACGACTTAATGAAGCTCGTTTTCGGGTTTTAGCAGAAACAAATCAAGCTAGCATTTTTCTAATTAAAGATTCAAATTTATGTTATGTTAACCCAGCGGCTGAAACTCTTACTGGATATACACTCGAACAACTGTTATATGAGGTTCCTCTAAATGAACTGCTAGTAAACAAACGCTTACGACAGGTTAATAAGTCTAGTGGAGGTGGAAGTGAATATCAGGAAATGCAGGTTGTTACTAAAAATGGAGTTAAAAGATGGTTAGCTTGTACTGTTACATTAACTAATGGCATTTTTGATTTCAGCGACGAATCTGTAGAATTAATCACAGCAATCGACATTACCGATTACAAACAAGCTGAGTCAGAAGTGCGTCAAGCTTTGGAACAAGCAAAACATCTTAGCGAGTTACGCGAAAGGTTTGTTTCAATGCTCTGCCATCAATTTCGTACACCGTTGAATATAGTCTCGTTTTCAGCAGATTTGTTGAGACGACACATTCACCAGTGGAACGAAGAAAAAAATCGTTCTTATTTAGATTTAATTTTAACTGCTGTTGAACAACTAAGTCATTTATTAGATGACATTCTTTTATACGGTAAAGCAGATGCAGCTAAGTTAGAAATTCATCCTAGTGAAATTGACCTAGATAAATTCTGTCGTGACATTGCCATACAAGTTCAAATAGCTAACGGCAATCAGAAATTTATTCACGTAATCAGCCACGAAAAGTTTACAGCAGTTTGCTTAGATCCCAAATTTTTACATCACATTCTCAATAATTTATTGTCGAATGCTATTAAATACTCTCCGCTAGGTAGTACCGTAACCTTAGAAATTATGCGAAAAGATAGAAGTATTCTCTTTCAAGTAAAAGACACAGGCATTGGTATTCCAGCCATTGATAAACCGCATATATTTGAGCCATTTTACCGAGGCAGCAATATTGATAGTATTGCGGGTACTGGGTTGGGCTTATCAATTGTAAAAACTCTTGTTGAGTTACACAGCGGTGAAATTAGCGTTGAAAGTCAGGTAGGTACTGGAACTCAGTTTGTAGTCACCTTACCTACTTAGAGTTACGCTCAGAAACCGGGTTTATAGCCATTCATTGTCGCAGACAAATCGTTATTTTTATAACAAAATTTCAACTAAAAACCCGGTTTCTAGAATTATCAATTACGAAAGTCTAGAATTAACTATTTACACAATTTGATTACTAGCTATGAAACCACCATCCAAAACAGTCCTAATCATCGAAGACGACAGAACTACTCGTAATTTATATTTAGATGGGTTATCTGCTGAAGGGTTCAACACAATTGGCGCTGAAAACGGTATAACTGGCATCCAAAAAGTGCAAACGCATCTTCCCGATATTATTATTTGCGATGTCGTAATGCCAGATATCAGCGGTTATGATGTTTTAAGCATATTGCAAGAAGACCCAGTAACCGCAATTATTCCATTCATCTTTTTAGCTGGAAGTGGCGCCAAAACAGACATTCGCAAAGGTATGGAAATGGGAGCAGATGACTATGTTACGAAGCCATCAACCTTAGATGAGTTGACACGAACAATTACAGCTCAGTTAAGAAAACAAAAGCATTTGAAAGAATGGTACACCCGCGAATGCAACCAAATAGTAGAAAATGTTTCGCTAGATAAAAACGCAACTTCAAAGCCAGAGTCTATATTTCCCAAAAATACTCAGCTTCAGGAAGTATTCGATTATATCGAAGCTAATTTCCATTTAGGCATTACATTATGCGACGTAGCTAGTGCAGTTGGTTATTCAGCAGCATACTTAACACACCGAGTTGCAAAACAAACGGGAGATACCGTAAATGGCTGGATTGTTAAACGACGAATGTCTGCTGCACGCGAATTACTTCAAGAAAGCAAACAAACTATTGAGCAAATTTCTACCTCTCTTGGCTATCAAAATGCCTGTCACTTCTCACGTCAATTCCGTCAACATCATGATATTCCCCCACAAACTTGGAGAAAGAAGCATCAGTCAATGCGTAGATTAAGAAACATGTTGACAGGTTGAGCTGCTTGCTGAAATGAAACCTATAACTTAGGGGACGAGTTAAAACACTGTTGACTAATCTACTCCTCCCCTTCATGACACATATAGCCTTTATCTACCAAGTGGTAGATGTCCAAATTTAATATATATGCGTTGGTATCTTAACCTATTCCTTGAGATAGATGACGCTGCTAATACTGATATAAGTAGAATTTAGTAACAATGCTACTAAGTAATGTTTATATATACTTGAAGAACTCCACGAAAAAATGCTTTTCGGTCATTCTGAACGCAGTGTAAACGATATTAACGTTCGCTACTTATGACACCGCAGGCTAATTCATTTTGTGGCTTACTCTTACTGCTGTGTTGAGGGCTCCAATGTTTTTGGCTTGCGACTTTGAGTACATATGTTCAACTTACGTTATTATCTCTTTACAAAATAAGGTAACCTATTACAGTGGATTTTTACGATAACAAGTTGTTAGAAATTAATTTGCATTTACGATATGGACTAGATGAAAATTGCTTATCCAATAATTTAAATATAGGTTGTGCCATACAAGCTGAATTTTGTGTAAATCAGTATGGGCAATTTATTTATATCAATGATGCCATGTGTTGTTTAACCGAATACTCACGTGAAGAACTTTTAGGAATGACATTATTCGATATAGATACTTCCCTTGTATCGCAAAACTGGAATGATATATGGAAGCTTCTTAAAAAAAACGGTTCAACTAAATTACTATCACATTACCAGACAAAGACTAATCTAACCGTAAACGTCTCGGTGTCAATCTGTTATGTTAAGCAGAATTTGGTTGAGTTTGCTTGTGCATTTGTAAACCATACAATCTTACACCAATCTTCAAAACAAACAACACCAGCTTGATTCGTATAGTCACTATATTAGCATTCAATGCGCCTAGTAAGAAAATACACTTGTGACAGTTTTTGGTCTGGCACCATTTATTCGAGTAAAGCTTATCTAAAACCCAATAAGTTTCTATATATATATACGTATATCCCCACGCGCTTTGTATTAAAAGGCTTTCAACCCAGCGAGAGATTTATAAGTACTACTGAAGCACGATGTAATTTTTCTGGAATGGGCGACAATGAAGTTGTAGCAAATAAGTAAGAGGTTGAAAAACCCAGCAAAATAGTACTATCGTGTTGATTTCAACCAGCCTACAGTACTAGTTGTTTATACAAAGTGTTAGATAGCGTGGAGGAAAAAAACATGAAAACTAAATTTTTTGCGGCAGTTGCTCTAATGAGTGCTTTTGCTTTTGTATCTCCTGCTGGAGCGCAAGGAACTACTACAAATACAAATACAAGCGTCAGCAATAACGTCCGGAAATTAATTGAAACCAGAGAGTGTAGTGGATGTAACCTCAGTGGTGCAAATCTTCAAGGCGCCCATTTGATAGGGGCAGATTTGCGAAACGCTAACTTAAAAGGCGCCAACCTCAAGAACGCCAACTTAGAAGGAGCAGATTTAACAGGTGCGAATCTTCAATCTGCCAACCTCACATCAGCATTTATCAACAGCGTTAGTATGAACAATGCCAACTTAACTAACGCCAACCTCACAGCAGCGCATTTTGTTAGCAATGACCTCGATGGCGCCACTGTTATTGGTGTTAACTGGACAGGAACCGAAATTTACAACGTTAACATCGGCATTGGTGGAGAATATTAATAGATTTGTGGAACAGGCATCTGCCTGTTCTACATTAATTTTACTCTCCAGTAATAGAAAGTCCTTCAACCCAAACTCGTGGGCAAACACCAGAAGGAGTTAATTCAGGTTCCTTCTCTATATATATAATCGAATTCAAAACTGACAGAAAATCACCTGCAACAGTTGCTGATTCGATACTCGTCTTCACCCCTTTATTGACCATCCATCCGTCAAAAGGTAATGAAAACGAACCTTGAAGCGCCTTCACACCTGCATGAAGTGCTTGCAAATCATCTATTAAAATGACATTTTCAGCAGTATCTAAGCTATATTCTTTCTCCGCAGGCGCCCCAGAGTACACATGGTAGAAATTGGGGCCAACACTAACTTTGGCGCCAATACTCGCATTTCCTGTAGGTTGAGCATTGAGTCGCTTTGCTGTACCTGCACTATGAAGGAATCCTTTTAAAACTCCATTTTCAATTAAAGAAACTTTACGTGTTGGAGTTCCTTCACCATCAAAAGATTCGGCGCCAACATTCGCTGGGTGCAATCCATCATCATATACGCTAAGTAAAGGTGATGCTATTTGCTTGCCAATATCATCGGGAGTTGAAAGGCTTTGCTTATCGAGAATACTTTGAGCGTTGTATAAGTTAGAAAAGGCGCCAAGCAAACTCAAAAAAGCTTCGGGTGAAAATACGACAGTGTATTTACCAGTTTGAACTTTTTCGTAATTGAGATGGCTAATGGTTTTATCAGCAGTTTCTTGAATACAGCCATCGACATCTAAATCTTTGATACCATGACTAATTCTAAACGCTCCACCGCTACGAGGTTTTTTACCTTCTTGTTCTGTCTTACTATATAGATACACAGAAGCTAACGAGTGTGACTCAGTTCTCAGGGCGCCATCACTATTAAGGTAAAATCTATCGACATCACGCTGCGATAAATTATTGTACGGTACACCCTTAATTGCAGGATGCTTCGCCATTAACTCTTTTTCGGCTGATATCAAGCTTTGAATTAACTCATTAACAGGCGCCTGTTCAACTTTTTCTGTGGAAGAATTATCTATATTTAGAGGTGCTGTTGCTTCTGGGCTAAAGTCAGGAACATTTTCTTTTACGCCAAAAAAGCTTGCTTCATACGCTGTTTTCAGAGCCAATTCTAAACCTTTGGGGTCAACATCAGTAGTACTAGTGACACCAACAGTATTTTGTTCATTCCAAACCCGCACAGTCACACCCGACAAATTAGAAGCCTTAACTTGTCTAGGTTCACCTTGATCTACCTGTACACTGGTAGAATCAACACTCGAACCATAAATATCAAACTTCTTAATTCCAAGTTTGTTTGCGCTATCCTTCGCCGCAGATGCGATTTCTTGAATTTTTGCCATATTTGTATATTAGATGAATAGTAGGTTGGGTGGAGCTAAGAGCGCAACCCAACACATAAAACAATTAACGTCCACCAACAGTAATCGAATCAACCTTGATATGAGGTTGACCCACAGTAGTATAAATACTGCCACTTACAGAACCACAGAAACCAGGCGCCAAAGATAAATCTTGTGAACACATCGAAATCTTGTTCATAATTTCCTTAGCTTCCCCAATCAAAATGGCGCCTTTAAGCGGCTTAGTAATTTTGCCATTCTCAATTAAATAAGCTTCATCAACACCAAAATTGAATTGTCCAGTGGCGCCAACGCTACCACCACCCATTTTTTTACAGTAAATACCTCTGTCAACAGAGGCAAAAACATCATCAAGAGTGTAATCACCAGTTGCGATATAAGTATTTCGCATTCTACTAGCAGCCGCAAACGTGAAATTTTGTCGTCTTCCGCTACCTGTACGGGGGTGTCCAGTACGCATTGAACCCGCTCTATCAGCCAAGAAATTCTTCAAAACGCCTTTTTCAATTAACAAAGTGCGTTGTGCTGGCATTCCTTCGTCGTCCATATCAATAGTACCGAAGGCATTCTCAGAACGACCTTCATCCCATGCTGTTAAACTTTCGTGAGCAATTTTCTCACCTTTTTTATCAGCGAAGGGGGTTGTTTTGCGTTCAATTTGAGTAGTTTCGAGTAAGTGCCCACAAGCTTCATGGAAAATTACACCACCAAAGTGGTTTGCCATGATAATTGGATAAGTACCTGATTCTACATAGTCGGCGTACAGCATTTTACCCGCCGACTCAGAAATATGTTCTGATGCTTCTTTATAATCCCAAGTACGCAAGAAATTAGGGTCACTTGTATTACCTGCACGTTCAGCAATAGAAGTACGGTTGGCGCCATCAGCACACAACAAATTGAAACCTACCGACTGAGTTAGGCGAATATCGCGAGCAAATGTACCATCACTCGCAGCAACTAAAACTTCTTGCCAGTCACGGAAATAAGTCGCGCGACGAGATTGAATATGGCTAGCAGTTTTTTGAAGTTGTCCAGTACCATCAAGGAGAACTTCACCCATCTCGCGTATTTCACTACACAAGGGCAACCAGCCATCTTTACCGCGCTTAGTAGCGTAATCTCGTAAAAGTTCTAAATTAATTTCAGGAATAAAAGCATTAGGAGCAGGCAACTGCAAACCCATAATTCCAAGAGCTTTTTCTAACGCAGCTTTCAAACCATTAAATGAAAGGTCGTTAGTTGTAACATAGCAATCGGCTTTGCCCAAGAATACACGTACACCTGCACCAGTAGAAAGGCGAGGAGTAATGCTAGTGATAGTATCATCCTCAGCAAGACAACTTATATAATTAACACGCTCTAGAAAAAATTCCAAAAAATCGGCGCCTGCCGCACGTCCTAAACCCAGAAGGGTAGACAAAGGAGCTTCCCAAGTATCATCGAATCTTTCCTGCGTCGAGGAATATTCAAGAGTCGGGAGTTGCTTAGAAACTAGTAAATTATCTGTAATTAGCATAAGTCGCTCTACTAGAGGAGTGGTTTTGTTAAGATTGCTTGCTGTTGTGATTAGTCTAACAAATCCGTACAACCCGCAAAGCCAAACCCAAGGTAGAAGAAACCGAAGTGGCAACCGATAAAACGGATGTAACGGATAGGTGATTTTAAATAACTATATTGTGGAGCAGGCATCCCTGCCTGCCCATACCATGTATCTTTTTTACCACATAGCCACAGAGAACACAGAGTTATCTAATTATGTTGGTTGGGTAGAGGAACGAAACCCAACAATATACCCAAGCATATATATTAGAGCTAGCAAGGGCGCCCACCACTAGAAAATTTTAGATACTTTTTATCTAGAAACCTCTTTTAACGGCTTAACCTCAGATTTATTCTCAACTCCCACACCAAACCCAGAAAATTGGCGAACAAAAGGAGAACGATAGCCCAACACAATATCACTTTGAGGAACACCCGCTTTCACTAATTGTTGAGCAATACCCTCTTGGGTGCCATCTTGTTGAATCCAAATCTGATTATTTTTAATATCAATATGAATCAAACTCCCATACACATGAGCTCCATCTCGCCAACCAACAAACATAATCAAATAATGACCATTAGCTCGATCTGCGATAGATTCAACTTTGGCACCTTCACCGACAGTAATATTTACATACGGGTTTAGGATTTTTTCAACTATGTCGTAATAATTTAGTTTCTCCATAAAACAATCTCCTTAGTGTCAGGATGAAAAACAATTAGCTTTAGAGGATGTTTGAAAAGTCAGGTAAGGTATAAATTGTCATTCTGAGTGGAGTGCAACGGAACGTAATGCGGAGCATTTGCCGCAGGCTAGAATCTAGGGTTTCAAACTATATACTGAGATGCTACCCTTCGGGAAAACTGCGTTAACGTGCCTCAGCATGACATTGACAGACACTTTTCAAACAACCTCTAATACTGAAGTAATATTTGTATAAAATATTTATTTTTTTCTTTGATCCCAAGTTTTGCTTCAGGCGCCAGTTCTGCCAAGTGGGTCAGCAACACTGTATATTATCTATAGTCTATAGTTCATGAGCTTAGAGGAATAATGGTTGATTTAACTAGGCCTCCTAACCTTCAAAACTCCGACATTCTATTAAACGAACTATTTGAAGAAGTCCAAAAGTGGGAAGGCACACTCTCTTCAAGAGGTACACTAGGTAGAGGCACCGCATCTGTCCAAAGCTTAATGCAAACCAAAGTTAACTTTGGCAACCCGAATGATAAATTAATACTACTTACAGAAGAAACCTTTAAAGAAGTTGGGGTAGAGCTAAACAGTATTTACAAACAGCAAATGCGTGACAATTATGATTTTTATTACATGACTGTCACCGTAGATTTACGTCCTAAACCAAACGTTAAATTTTGGCGCCTATCTTGCCTACTTGATTTTAGTCCCAAAGGAGACAAAGAGCCAATTGTTCAGACTATTTTCCCAGAAAGTAAGTGGCAATCTTTAATGAAATTTGGGGTTGGCATGAACCTCGGTTTGAACGAAAACTTAGAGTGGAGTGTAGGAATTGATACATCTACATTTGCAGAACTGGCGAATATTCCTGATTTTAATGCTAGTGTAAGTACCAAAAATGAGCTAAAAGCATTTGTTGCTGTACCTGACTACACTTATGAAGGTGGGTTTTTTAAAATAATTGCTCAAGGTTCGGGTAGTTCCGAATGTTTTTGGCGTATCGAAGAAGCGGATATTCAGCAGATGGCAACAGTCAAATTTGCCGTTGTCTTTAAAGTGCCGAAAGAATGTACATCTATTAATTTACACGGTACAGTATGGGCTGAAGCAAATATGGATTGGTTGTTTGCTGATATTCGCGACGCTGCCAGCGAGTTAAAACAAACGTTAAAAAACCTGTTTAAACGTAAAGACGAAGCAGCCAAAGAACTTTCGCGTGGTGACGAAAAACAATGGACTCTAAATCTACCAAAATAAAATAAACATTTTTTACTGAATCTTAAGGCGCCGTTATGTAGAAAAATAAGGTTAACCAAGAAAAGCTTCATCATGTCCAAAGTCTATTACACTTACCGCATCCGTGTAGCCAATGATAAACATGTGCAGGTTGAAAAGTGGGATTCTCAGCGTCAATCTCTTGGTCAACCCTCTGGGAAATTTCGTTATCAGGACTGTTTGACTCTAGAAATTCAACAACTCCTCAATTTAACTGGTAAAAGTGAACTAAATGATAGTGATAAAGCGCGCTTACTCGGAGAAGCTTTATTTAATTGCTTATTCGATGAAGTACTTCGCCAAGACTTTGTTAACTTTTACTACGATATAGTGCAACAGAAAAAGCAGCTACTGCGGATTGAATTAGACATTGATGAGCAAAACATGCCTGAAGTCGCGGCATTACCTTGGGAATTTATGTGCTTACCCCAAAGTGCTAATTTAGGTACAATTTGGTTGGGCACAACCCCTGATATTGTTTTTTCCCGTCGTCGTGTACAATGGACTCCAGCACAACCTATTGCGTTGAGTAAAAACGAAAAGCTGAGGATTGCTTTGGTTGTGTCGGCGCCTAGTAATTTAGGTCACGTGGAATATGAGCGAGTCAAACAAGCTTTAGAGAAACTAGCTTTGGAACAAGCTACACAAGTTGAGTTTTTACCAGTTGTAAACGAAGCTAACCCCGAAGCGGTTGATGAGATTTTAGCTCTTGAGCCACATATTTTTCATTTTATTGGGCATGGTCGTTTTGAAAATGAAAATAAACAGCAAGTGGGAGAAATAGCATTTGTAGACGACTTTGGTGAGGCAATGTGGGTTGATGCAAGTTACTTTAGTCAATTATTTAACCGACATCGCCCAGGAGTGATGATGTTGCAAGCGTGTGAAGGTGCTATGCTGTCTGAATCACAGGCTTTTGTTGGTGTTGCTTCTAGGGTGGTACAGCAAAATATTCCCGTTGTCGTAGCTATGCAATACGAAGTTAGTAACGCTACAGCTTCTCGCTTCGCTTGTAATTTCTACAAAAGACTAGCACGAGGCGTCCCTGTAGATATAGCAGTACAAGAAGGTCGATATGCCATAGCTTTGAGTACTAATCAATATCGTAAACGTGATTTTGCGGCGCCTGTTATTTTTATGCGCGTACAAGATGGTTATTTGTTTAATACAGAATCTGCAATGAACAATGAACAAGAATCAAAAATTTCTAGCTCTGTTAATATGAATCCATTACAGCGAAAAGAATTTCGTGAAGCCTTAATGTCTGCTTTTCCCGGTAAAATGAAATTAAAGATAATGTTGAGTGAGGAATTGGAGTGGAATTTAGATGAAATAACCAGTGAAAGTAATAATACTGCTGAAACTGTATTTGATTTAATTAAACATGCCGAATCTCATGGAAAGCTCGTAGAACTTCTTGAAGCCGCAAAAAGGAGTAATTCTGGGAATACTACATTACACAATTTTTATTTATAATTCAATTATTTTAAATTTTAGCACACTGAAATGGAATTGACAGGAGAGCAAAGGAAAAAATTTCGGGAAGCCCTGATAGCTGCTTTTCCCGACAACAACTTGGAAATAATGCTAAAGGATAAATGTGGAAAAAATTTATATGACATAACCAGTGAAAGTAAAAATAATATTGATAAGGTGTTTGATTTAATTGAACATGCTGAATCTCAAGGAAAACTTAAAGAACTTTTAGGTGCCGCGCAAAGTTATAATCCAGGAAATCCTCAATTAAGAGAATTTAAAAATAATTATTTAAATTCTCTTACACAAGATGAGATAGAAAATATTAAATTTGTATTGAAAGAAATAGATTTTAGTATACTTTAAAAGTGCTACCTACAAATTTTACCACCTAACGCGGCAACAGACAATATTGAGCTTAGTGAGCCTCAAGATATAGATGATATTATAAATAATTTAAATAAGCATTATTTTGCAAGTGATGATAATAGTAA
>NZ_MRCD01000090.1 GCF_001904745.1 Calothrix sp. HK-06 | reverse complement strand
TTTATAATCAATCGAATAGTATTTTTTGTTGATTAATCAAAGCTTGCATTAAGTTTATTTTGTAACAAAAATAACTTCTATTCCATCTTTGATATTATTGTTGATTTTATAAATATATTTAAAATACATCTTACATAACATAGGTAATGAATAGTGTAATGATTATATTTTAGATATTCTATGTATATAAGTTGTAAATTTTAATTTTTATTAACCAGAAATCTTGTCTGTTCTTTATCAGGATAAGTTTATCTATCTTTAGGAATAAGGCTTTACGAAAATTTCATGAAGACATCAGTAGATTTATTGACAAAAAATCCTGAAACGACGTAATAACAGCATTTTATTCGATAATAACCAGTATTTAATTATGTATTTTTTGTAAAAAGCAGAAAAAATATATATGATTACCTAAATAAATATGGTAATTTAACATTGAGATATTAGAAAATTATCAATGCCTATTAGCTGACTTTTTACAATTCATTAATAGAAAGGATAACAAATGATATCCGCGTCAAGCAAATATCTCCTCAAAACAATTTACGTTTGCTTAAAACTATTTGACTCTTTGCACTAAACCTTTAACCTTAATTATCACATGAACAGCGTTCTACCATGAATAAAGTTAAAATACTGAACTTAGAAATTGACAATTTATCAAAGGTAGAATTTTTAGATACCCTACAATCAGGTATTGTATTTACACCTAATGTAGACCATTTGATGAAGCTGCAAAAAGACCCAGAATTCGTCCAAGCTTATAGTGTTAGTAACTATAAAGTTTGTGATAGTCAGATACTGCTCTTAGCGGCTAGGCTATTGGGTACTCCTATACGCGAAAAAATTTCTGGCTCTGACTTATTGCCAGCTTTCTATACTCACCATCAGCAAAATGAAAGCATTAAAATATTTCTTTTAGGCGCGAGAGAAGGAGTTGCTGCTCAAGCACAGCAGAATATCAACCTTAAGATTGGTAGAAATATTGTCGTTGGCTCTTATTCACCAAGCTTTGGATTTGAAAACAACGATTTAGAATGTCAAAAAATTGTTGAAATCATAAATAATTCTGGCGCCACTGTTTTAGTCATAGGAGTTGGCGCTCCAAAACAAGAGAAATGGATATGTAAATATAAGGAGCAATTGCAAAACATCAAAATTTTCATGGCACTTGGCGCAACAATTGATTTTGAAGCAGGAAATATGAAACGGGCACCAAAATGGATTAGTCAGACTGGGTTTGAATGGCTGTTTAGATTGCTGTGTGAGCCTAAAAGACTATGGAAACGTTATTTAATTGAAGATATCCCATTTTTACTGTTAATTTTAAAACAAAAGCTAAATTTGTACCTTAAAAAAGACTATCTTAAGAAAAATTCTAAAGATAGCCGTCATTCTTGGCACACCGCAGGTAAATATTAACAAGAACATGTAGAGACGTGTTCACGTAGTGTCCCGCAGGGAATAATCACGTCTTTACATTTTCAATTTTTACGCAATTGGGCTAAGTTATATAAATATGCTTTTCTTGATACCATTTTAGGCGTAACATCAAGCCCGACTTTTTCTAATATTTTCTCCCAACGATACACCCAGTCGTTTCGTAAAAGTGTATTGACTATATTATTTTGTCGAATTTTATGCAAGCGTTCAGGTTGTGTATTCAATTCACAAATAATATCACCTAAGTTATTTGTGTCATAAGCAATCGGAATCACAACGTCCTCCCAATCAAAGTATTCACTAAAAGCTTCGCAGTTTGGAGGTATGCCAATCATGACTGCACCTCCTGCTGCACCCTCAAAGAAGCGTGAACCTAATTCTTCTTGTCCACCAGTTTGTTCTGGTGTATCAAATTTTGCTTTATTCGCGATGAAGTAACGACTGCGCTTAATCAAATCACTATAAAGCTTTCGGTGTTCTTTATAGTGATTCATTTGTAGACCTTTAAGTGTGTCATGTAAATATAGTAAATTTTGCTGTTTAGAAAACTCAAGCAATGACTGATGCACTATCGGAGAACGGCGCCCAATGCTGTAAATATCGATACTCCTTTGTACCTCAGTAGTCACAGGGCAAAATTGAAGTGCATCAACAGCGTAAGGAATTGAATAGCAAGGACGATGAATTAAATCAGAAATTGCTTTAGCGCTAGCTTTTTGAGTTGTGAAAATATAATCAAATTTTTTCAAAAGTTCTAAACATACTCTTGTTTTCGGATTGCTCAGTTCTTTAACCCATATTTCATCAATCCATAATACAGCTTGACGACATTTTTCTCGCCATCCCTTAATCGAGTTGATGCACGTAATATCCCAATAGTGCTGACAGATGAAAAAAAACAAGTCATACTCTTGTTCAACACGTGATGTCATACAGCCAGATTGAAGCCATTCTTTTCTGGCTGTTTTTACGGCAAGATAGTTTGCCAAAGGTTTATATACTTTGTTGGTGAAATTATAATTAAGTACTGGCGCCAATACATCAGCACTATCAAATTCACAAATCGCATCTTCAAACTCAAATTCTGCTGAACGATATGCTTCAGCATGAAAACCGCGCATTGATGCAATTAGAATGCGTGCTGTGCCGTTAGGATTATATTCTGATGTACTATCAAAATAGCTGCTGGTTAGATGATTATGATTATGATTATTAGATAACATATCAAATAGTGATTTATTGCTAGTTATTGATAGCATTTGTAACTTTTGTAACAAATTTTTGCTGTCTTGACTGTAGCCATTGAAGACGTTCGTCAAAAAGCTTGTGAGAAGTGTCTTCACTAAAGTTGCTAACTTCTAACAAATCAACCAAAGTATAGGCAAATTCATTAGGTGTAAAAGCGACTTTAACAAAAGATGGATAGCCAAGAATGCCTCGCAGAGCGCTAGGAGTGGCAACTATTGGCAAACCAGATGCAATAGCATCAAGTGTTTTAATCTGAACACCACCACCTGCCACTGAGGGAATAGCGATGACTTTAGACTGTGCCATGAATGCTTGAGCGTCTGGTACAAAACCACAATATTCAACATTCGTGTACTCATCACGTAACCATTCGGCGCCTTTTCCGGCAACACGTATTGATATATGTTTGGGTAAGCATGGGTAAACAGTTTCAAAAAACCACTTCAAACCCAATAAATTAGCTTTCCAAGTCCAGCTACCAATAATACCAATGTCAAATTTCTTCTGATTCTGGTAATGTGAGCGTTTGTAGCTTGGAGTTAAGCTAGAAGGTAAATCAAAAACTGTAGAATGCGGATTGAGTGCATGAAAGTACTTTGAATCATGCTGAGTAAACGTCCAAACTTGGTGGGCTATACTTGCTAATGTATCTTCGCTCTTTTTAATTAGATACGCTTCGCGTGAATAAATTTGCTTGGATAACAGGTTCCGCGCACTGCGATATTGAGCTAAATAAACTTCATGCTCAACATTGTGAGCTATAAATATAATTTTGCTTTTTTTATGGATTTGATTTTGCGTTAGTAAATGAGTTATCCATCCAATTTGAGCATGGTCGATAATTACAATCTCATATTCATCTCCATCTAAAAGTAGATTGACAATTCCAATATATTCTGAAGAGTAATATTTTGTAGAAGAGTAAGGCAAGTTTCTTAACAAGCTGCTGCCCATCCATAATAATGGAGATAGAGAAGATTTATGGGTTTCTATACAACGGGCGCCTACAAGAACTTCGTTCGGTTTTTTGACATCAGTATCACCAAGTCGATGATAACCAACAATAACTACTTCATGTCCATTTTGTTCTAGTACATCAATGAAGCTTTGTGAAGCAATTTCACCTCCTGTTTTTTTAGAACTGGGAAGAACCGTTGTTAAATATAAAATTTTCATGGTTTTATATCAAACTCCATGTGTAGTTTTATAAGCTTGATATCGAACTCCAATTAATCCAGCAATAGTGCCAATACCCCTGTAAACATTGAGCAACGCTGTAATTAGCGCATGTTGCCCTAATACAACAGAGGGAAAAATCATACAAAATCCTTTGGCAATTAGTGCTAAACCTTTCAGAACACGTATACTAATTACTAAAATCGAAGGATAAAGTTCGCGTTCACAGCAACTATGAATACTCCAACCAAAGTAGCCACGCTGCAAAACCCATTGAATTGTAGTACGAGTTTCAGGTATCCATTCATGAACTAATGCCTCCTGTGCCCAAATAAACTTATTTCCAGCAAGCTTAAGACGCATGAAAAAGTGTGAATCTTCTCCACCTGTTAATGCAAAGCGTTCATCAAATTTATCGATTTGCTTTAAAGCATGACTGCAAATCAAGACATTGTTAGTAGCTGCAACTTCGAGTTCATGACCAGTAGGATAGCGACGTGGCTCAAAAAATTTACCCTTCGTGACCCATTGCGGAACATCCGACTTCATAAAGTGAGGTATGACTGGTCCGGTCACCACATCCGCATTGTAAGTTTGCTGGACAAACAGTAATTCATCTAACCAAAACTTATCAGGAACCTCATCATCATCAATAAATGCTAGAAAATTTGTATTTTCGCTCCTCGATGCGACTGCACGATTACGCGCGTAGGAAATACCTCGTCGTTCTTCAAGACAATATTTTAGCGACCACGGAAAATCAGCTTCGATGTTCGCACAGACTTCATGCGCCGAACCTGTAATGTCGTTATCAACTACAATAACTTCAATATTAGGTGTGTCACATTTTTTGAAGGTAAGCTCCTTTAAGCCTAATAGCAAACGTTTCAGTCCTTCGGGACGCTTATAAGAAGCAATGCATATAGTAACTAACATTCATTAAAACTCCCCATCAGTATTCGATGCTGTTAATTCAAACCATTCATCATCACTAATTGCAGTTGCGTATTTATAGACTTGCGACTGCTGTAAGTTGATTGACACACTAAACGCCGTTGAAACGTAAATTATCCAAAAAATACTGTTAGTTGCTAACAATGTACTTTCACTAACGTTATAAATCAATAGGAAAGTTAGATAGATCAAATGCCATATTCCTTCAACATTCTGCGTCATTCGCAAAAGCTTAATACTTTTGAAAACAGCTATCAAGTAACTACATGCAAATGCGATTAATGCGGGAATTCCCAATTCTGCTAGCAAGTCCATCATACCGTTGTGACCATAAGGACACTCCCATGCCAACTCTCGCCAAACCGAAGCGGTCACTTCACTATCCCAATCACGCCAAAACGCATTAAATCCATAACCAATCATAGGACGTTCGGCAATTTTTTCAAGCATCACCGACCATATATCAGTGCGTCCTGTTAATGTTAGGTCACGTCCAACTGCACCCGCAATAACATCAAGATTATCGATTATCAATATCCCTGCACTCCCAACAACAAGTACGATGCCAATTGTAAAAGGAATGACATAAGAGTAGTTCCATCGCCATGACCTGTAAAGTAAGAACGTTACAGTTAGCACAATACATGCAATGATTGCTGTTTTTGACGTGCAAAGTATTATCAATGCTACCGATAAACTATAACCAACCCAACATAGCCACTGATAATTGTATTTTGTTGTCGTGCCAAGTGCAGTGAACAGAAATACTAGGTTACTTAACACTGAAACTCGACCCAAAATATTTTTATGCGTCATTACTCCTCGCCATGCACCTGCATGAACACCTCCTTCTTGAATGCTCATGACGCCATAGAATGGAAGTGCTATCGCAAACACAAAACTTAGTACCACTACTAGTCCACAAGCATAAGCAAGCAGTTGTAGTTGTTCGCTTAGACTAAACCGTATAGCCAAATACGTGCCAAATAAACTTGTGCCTAACAGTAAAATACTTCTTCGAGTTGTAATATCAGGCGCCACTGTCCACAACATCGACGCAATGGCAATTCCAACGAGCAGCCAAACCCAAATATCATAACTCACAACACGCTGAAAACTTTTCCATTGAAACCCAATTAACACCAACGTAACCGCATAAATGCCCATAAAAATCAAAGGACTATACGGGTCTGGTGTGTTAACAGCAGCATCTTCACTGTCCAAAAGAACAGGCACTACCGCAGTCGTGGAAAAGAATAGCGAAAGCACCGCAAATACTTTTTCAATAATCGTTGGAGTTTTAAGCATCGTTGATATTAGTTTCAGTATTTTACTTCTTAAAGAGAAAAAATACGTAGTTTACAAAACTCGTTTTGTTGCTCATGAACATCATAAACCTGTTTAGGTACTTGTATGAAGAATTTATAAATCTTGTTTCAGTGGAAATACGCTTAGTAACATTCAAGTTGACAAGCGTAAGCGTAACCTTATATGTAATGATATTCTCAGAAGAATCATTATTAGTGTAGTCATATTGAGTTGACTTCATTTAATCTTCATTCGAGAGCTTCGCTTACAAATTTTTCGTAAAGTCGAATAAGTCGAACTATTTACGAGATATGTTAAGAAAAGTAAAGTTTGAGCGTTTCCACGCTGATAAAAGCATCATAGTATTAAGAATGGGTAAAGATATGAACAATTTTTGGTGCAATGAGGCTTTGAGAGCATGAACTCATGGAATAACTAAGATAAGACGTATATAAAATAGGTTTACCCGACTTAAGGCGCCTACATGTTAACTTAAAGTTGAGCTTTGCAGTGATATTAAAGCAAGTGTTTAACTGTAATATGTAATATATTCTAAGTAAAAAACATCTAGAACATAAACTCAACCATTTAATAATCCACAATCAATCACGGGTTTTCATGGGAACACAAATACCGACAAAGCAAAATGGCGCCTCAAGGGTGAAAAATCCTTACTCTACAGCACGCGAAGCTTTTTGGGCAATTAAAAAGCCAGAAGAAGAAGAAAATTCAGTATTTATCCCAGCTTTGGGAGTTCTGCGTCGTCAAGCCTGGTTAATCGCAGGAGTAACAGTGGCAGTAGCAGCAACTTCAACTGTGTGGTCAGCAACGCGGACACCTAAGTATGAAGGTCGGTTTCAAATAATGGTGGAACCATTGAAAACTACTGATAGCGAACTATTGAAGTTATTATCTAAAACACTTCAACAGAACGTAAATGAGATTACCAAGCAAAACACAACAGCGTTAGACTATAACGCTTTAATGGAGGTACTTAAGAGTCCCAAGTTAATTGGCCCAGTTGTTAAAGAATTAAGAACTGAGTTTCCAGATATCAACTATGACCAATTAGTTGGTTCTGATGTAGTAGGAAAGACACCCGCTAACCGTGAAGGTACGCTATTAATGACGCGGCTTGCAAAAGGAAAAGATGAATCGCGTGTAATTGAAGTCCGCTTCCGTGATAAGAATCCACAGAAAATTGAGTCTGTACTACAAGAAGTATCTCAAGCTTATCGCAAGTATAGTATCGAACAGCAGCAATCTAGTTTGCGACAAGGCATGAAATTTGTCGAGCAGCAAGTACCAAAGTTGCAAATGCGCGTTAGCACACTCCAAGGACAACTTCAAGCATTTCAACAGCGTTACAATTTTTACAACCCACAGCTACAAGGTGAGCAGTTGTTAAAGCGACTAGATGATATTAAAGTACAACGTTTGGAAACCGAGCGGAAATTTTTAGAAGCACGGTCACTATACATATCACTGCAAGGGCAATTAGGAATGTCACAAAGTGATGCAATCGCTGCTAGTGCTTTAAGTGAGTCCCCCCAATATCAACAACTACTAACTCGTCTTCGAGAACTTGATGCTCAAATAGCTGCCCAGTCAGTGCGATATCAAGAAGCAAGTCCCGTGATGCGAAGTTTACGAGAACAGCGCGAAAAACTGCTGCCGTTGTTACAGCAAGAAGAACAATTAGCATTAGGCAACCGTACAGGTGCAAGATTTCCATCATCTGTTGCCACCTATCAAAACACAGTACGGCGTGATTTAACCAAGCAACTTGCTGACAGCACCAATCAAATGCAGTCATTAGATGCGAGTTTGCGCGCATTGACCCAAGCTGAGTATCAACTTAATCAACAAATCAATCAATATCCGCAAGTCGCACGTCAGTACGCAAATTTACAGCGCGATTTACAAATAGCTACCGATACCCAAAATCAACTCCTTGCAAGACAAGAAGCTTTGCGGGTTGATGTCGCGCAACAAGAAGTTCCTTGGGAGATAATAATGCCTCCAACCTTGCCGCGTGACAAGCAAGGTCGCTTAGTTCCTGTTTCACCCGCTTCCTCGCAAAACATTTTACTGGGTGGAATTGCTGGTTTACTTCTTGGTACAGGCGCCGCATTTGTACTAGAAAATTTCAAAAATGTTTTCCATGACCCAGAAGAAATAAAGCGCACAGCAAAATTACCTATTATTGGCGCCATACCTTTTTGTCGAAACGTTTCTATTCCCGCAATTAGCAATGTCGTAAAATTTAACATTAGAGATAACGTTAGAGATAAAGAACAGACAGAATCAAACCTTGCTTTGAAGCAAAACGATAAAAACGCGGTTTTCACGCAAGCATTCTGTTCCCTTTATAACCGCGTACAATCCTTGAGCCAAGAAATGCCAATTCGCTCAATATCTGTAACATCTACAACATCAGGTGAAGGTAGAACTACTGTTGCAGTCAACCTAGCGCAAATAGCAGCAGAAGCAGGGCAAAGAGTTTTACTGGTTGATGCTGATTTACGACATCCACAACTTCATACTCAATTAGGCATACCAAATACTGAAGGATTAAGCGAAGTACTTTCACAAGGATTAGACATAAAGGACTCTGTTCAGCAATTACCAAGAGAAGAAAACTTGTATGTGTTGACTGCGGGTAAAGCAAAAGCCAACCCAAACAAATTATTCACCTCTAGCCAAATGGATAATTTTGTTGAACTATCACGCACGCATTTCGACTTAGTTATTTATGACACACCTAATTTGTTAGGGCGATTAGATACAAACGCCTTGATAAACCACTCTGATAGTATACTACTTGTCGTTGGACTAGGTAAAACAAGACGTCCTAGCTTCAAACAAGTAATAGAGGAGTTAAAATCCGGACGAATAGGAATTTTAGGAATGGTGACAAATAGTTTGGAAAATTAAAGTGAGTGTCATTCAAAATCTAATTGCACAAATTCAAAACAAGCTATCGAACCAGTTCCTGCGTAACCTAAGCTGGTTGGGAATGGCGGAAATTATCTATCGTATTTTCCGCTTATTACTCGTTGCCATCATGGCTAGGTTCTTAAGTGACTATGACTATGGCTTAGGCGCCATAGTCTTAATGGTACGAGAATTTGCGATTAATTTTAGTAACTTAGGCATTGGTGCCAAAATAATTCAAGCCGAAGAAAAAGAGTTAAAGGAACTATGTGACTCAGCGTACTGGTTAAACTGGGTAATTTTTAGTAGCTTGTTTGTAATTCAATGCCTTGTTGCATTTCCAATTGCCTGGGTAAAAAATACTCCCGAAGTTATTTTACCTATTTGCGTATCAGGAATTGCTTATTTAATTTGGCCTATTACTAGCATTCAAAAAACTTTAATTCAAAGAGAAAACCGCTTCAAAATAATTGCATTTACCGATAGTCTACAATTTTCTTTAGCAAGTATTGTATCTGGTTTATTCGCTATTATGCATTTAGGAGTATGGGCGTTTGCTTTACCCCCTGTCATAATTGCTCCAATGGAAGTTATTATTTATAACAGATACCATAAATGGCGAATCAGAACAGGTTTTACAACCAAGTATTGGCGCTCAATTTGGAACTTTGGTAGAAATATTTTAGCCATAGGTTTATTCAAAACGCTACGGAATAACTTAGATTACTTAATAATATTTAATTTTTTAGGAGTAAAAGAACTAGGAATATACTTTTTTGGTTTTAACGCTGGTTTAGGAATTAGTTTAAGTATTATTAATGCCGTAAATTCTGCGATTTTACCACATTTATGTGCAGTACGCTCTGAAATTAATGAACTTAAAAAAACTTACTTTAATAGCCTTAAAATAATTGCGTTAATTATTTTCCCTTTCGTATTACTACAATCAACTCTGGCGCCGTTTTATGTGCCAATAATATTCGGGCAAAACCGAGTGAATGCGATTCCCATTATTATTATAGTGTGCTTATCAGCACTTCCACGACCTTTTGCGGATGCAGCTTCCCAGTTACTTGTTGCAGTCGGGAAACCAAATATAGACTTGCGCTGGAACGTTATATTTACCTCAATATTTGGAGTCACGTTGCTGGTTGGCGCCAAATTTTCAATAATTGGAGTCGCAATAGCTGTTTTGTGGGCACATGTCACCTGTTTACCATTATTTTCCCTTTGGGTAACACAGTATGTTTTCGGAAAAAAATAATTAATTCTCTTGTGGAATGGGCATCCTTGCCCGTTCATTAGTACTTAAGCTAAAATTTAAGTTCACCAGTAGTACTCTTGGATAACAGTTACACTAGTTAAAATATATACTTTTACAAAAAATAAAAAGACAATTTTTACATATATAAATCTGAATTAAAATAATTTGCTCACTAAATGATACGAATTCAAAGATTAAACCACTTATAACAAAAAGTCTAGAATATGGGTTTTAGTATGATACGCGGGTCTTTGGGACAACTTAGTACTACTGGTTAGCTCAACCAGTAGTACTAATTCTGGCGCCACTTATTGCTATAAAGACCAGCCCTAGTAATGTTATCCCCTAGTAAAAAGAAGATAAAAATCATAATCACCAGTAAAAACAGCCCCAGTAATTCAAATAAACAACGATTTGAATAAAGGCTTAAGAAAACAGCTAGTACTGTTCTTAGCTTTTAGATAAATTGGCGCCATTATTGGTACTACTGGTTAAGTCTACAGGTAGTACTGCTTTTAACTTTTAGATCAATTGGCGCCCTTACTGGTACTACTAAGTAAACAGGTAGTACCACTCGTAGCTTTTAGATTAATAGAATTGGCACCTACATCAATCCCCGCTTCCCATATTATGTTATTCTTGGGTTGGTAGGTTGATACGGTAGACAGGCTCAAGATTTGATTTATCCTACTTCTCGTTTTTATTAATGATGGCGCTCTAATTACTTCTACAAGCGTCTTGAAATGCATAGACGTAAAGGTTAGGTTTGTTGAGAACAAACATATCGGTGCCTGCATTTCCTGTGAGTATGTCATTACCGAAATTGCCAATGAGCGTATCGTTACCCGAACCACTAGTTAAGGTATTAAGGTATCATCGCCAGTACCACCATCTTTGTAAATCATCACCAACGTTACCAATTAAGGTGTCATTACCTTCCAATCCAAATAGGTTGTTGCTAATATTGTTACCTGGGCTTCGATGCCCCGCTTACAATCTTAATGATGGTGGGCGATGCCCACCCTACAATTGAATAAAATAAATTATCCGTTACATCCGTTTATCATCCGTTGCCCAGACTGCTAATAGCTTGTACAACTTGCTGTGAAACAAAGGGTAAAATATCGCGACTTTGGGCTTGGGGTTTTCCTTCGCTAAATACAATCAACAAATAAGGGCGTAAATCTGGAATTTCTATATAAGCTGCATCATGACGTACCTGACTCGTCCATCCTGCTTTCGACCAAATTTGTGCATTTTCAGGAAGCCCGGCGCCTAAAAAACCAGTAATTTGGTCTTCTTCGACTTCTTGGGGTAATAATTCTGGCTTAATATCGCGCTTCATTAACTTCATCATGGCAGTTCCGCGCGTGCTTGAAACAGCTACCCCACCAACAATACTGTGTAATAACCTAGCTGTTGCGTTAGTTGTTAACATATTGCGATTTTCAAGCATTTGCCCATAGAACGCGCGCTCACGTCCATATGGCCCATCGCACCAAGTTTTTTGGCAAACATTTATATCGCCTAATTCATCCCAACCCAAAGACTGATAATATCTATTAACTATTAAACGTTGATATTTCCAAGTGTCAAATGGCCCGGGTGGAAGTTCTGGGCCGGAAGTTGTGCCGCTAAGTATATCCATTACCAAGCTGGTTGCATCGTTGCTAGAATCAACAATCATGTCGCGCATTGCCCGTTCTAACTCAATAGACTCTCCTGTCATGCCTTTTTCTAACCATTCGTGTGCAGCTACTAGATAAAATAACTTCACGACACTGGCAGGATACACACGTTCTCTTCCGCGATAAGCAAATCCACGCACAGGATGATTCCAAAAAGCATCTGGTGTTAGTGCCCCACCAGTATTTACAAGTACGGGCGGGTCGTAGACAATCCAAGTCAGTGCAATTTGTTCACGGGCAAGTGTTGAAAATTGTGACAAAGTAGTCTCTAACACACTTTGCCCAAGTTGTTCTAATTGTTCGTCTGTACTGAAAAAGTTCATTTTTTTGTTTTCAATATGGAATCTAAAACCCAAAATCAGTTGTATCAGGATGAGTACAAATGTCTAGCTGACTTAAATGTATATGATTCCCCTGAATGCTCTCGACTTGCAACGCAAGCAGCAGCAGGACGACATCTAAAATTTACATCAAATCAGGATACAGCTATTGAGGTACTTTTGTGTGAAGATAATTACCCTGGCTGGTTAGCAGTTTCAGATTTAAATTTACTCCAACCAGCCAATATACCTTACCAACCCCAAACATTTGCAGAAGAAGATATTAAAAAATTGTTGCCACAGGTAATTGACTTTACCCACCATGCTATGAGCCAACCTAATTACTACTTATGGGGTGGTACAGTGGCGCCAAATTATGATTGTTCGGGTTTGATGCAAGCTGCTTTTGCATCGGTAGGGGTTCGGCTTCCTCGCGACGCCTATCAACAGGAAGCTTTTTTATTACCTATTAGTGTTTCACAATTAGAACCAGGAGATTTAGTATTTTTTGGAACTCCCCAAAAAGCAACACATGTGGGACTGTATTTAGGTGGTGGTCGCTATATCCATAGTTCTGGAAAAGAGCAAGGACGTAACGGCATTGGTATTGATATCCTCTCGGAACAAGGGGATGCTGTTAGCCAGTCATATTATAAACAGCTGCGCGGCGCCGGTAGAGTTATCCAGAGTTATGAGGGATTGGTATGAGGAGTGGGTTTATTTCGGAATTAATGATTGGGCAAAATGGGGTTTCGCCAATTGTTCCTGATGTGTCAATAGTGGCGCCAGTATACAATGAAGTCGAAAGCATACCCCATTTACTCGATGCTATTGCGTCTGTTTTTATACACAGTGAATTAAGTTATGAAATTATTTTGGTAGACGATGGTTCTACTGATGGATCAGCGCAGTTACTTAAGCAACAAGCACAAACTCGCAATGACTTAAGAGCAGTAATTTTGCGCCGTAACTACGGGCAAACTGCGGCAATGGCTGCTGGTTTTAATCATGCACTAGGTAAATCAATTGTAACATTAGATGCCGATTTGCAAAATGATCCAGCCGATATACCGTTACTGTTAGCGAAGCTTGACGAAGGCTATGATATGGTCAGTGGTTGGCGCCAAAAACGTCAAGATAAAGCTTTAACAAGATTGCTGCCTTCCAAAATTGCCAACTGGATAATTCGTCGCATTACTGGAGTACGAATTCATGATTATGGCTGTTCGCTCAAAGCATACCGCACAGAACTTGTAGCGGATATGAATTTATACGGCGAATTACATCGTTTTTTACCAGCTTTAGCGTATATCGAAGGCGCCCGTATTGCGGAAATGCCCGTTAGACATCATGCTCGGCGTTTTGGCAGTAGTAAGTATGGACTGTCAAGAACTTTCAGAGTCATGATGGATTTACTTACTATAGCCTTTATGAAAAAGTTTCTTACCCGTCCCATGCACGTGTTTGGACTATTAGGACTTGGTTCGATAGTATCGGGTGGCGCCATTAGTATTTATTTAACTTTTGTCAAATTAGTATTTAACGAGGATATTGGAAATCGCCCATTATTAATTTTAGCCGTACTGCTTCTTGTTACAGGTGTACAGTTATTTTCCTTTGGTTTACTCGCAGAACTACTAATGCGTACCTACCACGAGTCACAAGGACGACCAATATACCGCGTAAGGGAAGTTGTAACAAAAGATGTAAAGTAATGTAACAATAAGGACTAGGGATAATTCCTGGTCTTAATTCTTCCAAATCGCATCTGCCGTGGACGCTTTACAAACATTTGATTCAAAATTACGTCGTGACCTGCTGGTATTATTTGCAGCAGGTTTATTATTCTGGTCGAGTATGGCTTCACAGTTGCCAACACTGCCTTTGTACATACAACATATCGGGGCAACTAAACAGCAAATTGGCGTGACGATGGGCAGTTTTGCTATCGGTTTATTATTATTTCGTCCTTATTTAGGTAGATTAGCTGACGAACGTGGTCGTAAAATTGTACTAATTATTGGTGTTACTTCTGCTGCTTTGGCGCCACTTGGTTATGCAGTTGCAACATCAGTACCCGTATTAATGGCATTGCGTGCGTTTCACGGTATTAGTATTGCAGCGTTTACAACTGCATTTAGCGCATTAGTAACAGATATTGCCCCAAGCACAAAACGCGGTGAAATTCTTGGTTATATGAGTTTGGTTAACCCTCTTGGTATGGCAATAGGCCCTGCCATAGGTGGTTATTTACAAGAAGTTAGTGGATATGTACCTTTGTTTTTACTTGCAACTGGGTTGGCAACTGCTTCACTAGTATGTACATTACAAGTTGTAGCTCCTCTATTGATGGCGCCAACGCAGCAAGAAACAAATAATGGTAAAAATAAATTTTGGCAAATTCTCTTAAGTCCCAGAGTTAGAGTTCCTACTATCGTCATGCTTCTTGTGGGACTAGCGTTTGGAACCATCAGCACTTTTGTACCTTTATTTCTCAAATCGACTCAAGTAGATTTGAATCCGGGGTTATTCTATACCGCAGCAGCAATTACAAGTTTTAGTATCCGGTTAGTTACAGGCAAAACTAGCGACCGTATTGGCAGAGGTTTATTTATTACCATTGGTATTGCCTGTTATAGCGTAGCAATGTTTTTACTATGGCAAGCAAACACCGCAGTTGACTTTTTGCTAGCAGCTTTAATTCAAGGCGCCGGGGGTGGTACATTAATTCCAATGATAGTGGCAATGATGGCAGACCGTTCACTACCTACTGAACGTGGAAGAATTTTTGCGCTTTGTATTTCGGGGTTTGATGTTGGTATTGCGATAGCAGGTCCAGTATTAGGTTCTGTTGCTGAACAAGTTGGTTATCGCAATATGTTTGGTTTCGTTGCTGTACTGACTGTGATAGCCATTATAATTTTCTTTACTCAGTCAAGTAAAGATTTGCGTGCCTCTATGCTGTTTGCTTTGGGTAGAGGTCGGGATGCGTATACATTGAATGAATAAAATAATATAAATAATAATAAAGACCGTACATGTACGGTCTCTACATCAATACGGGCGGGAAGGGATTCGAACCCCTGACACCGTGGTCCGTAGCCACGTGCTCTAGTCCACTGAGCTACACGCCCTTGCGCTCACAAGAATTGATATTAGCATAGTCATTACGAAAAACACAAGCCAATGAACGAAAATTTTTCTACCAACCTCAGTCACCTAGATCAAAAAGGGCAAGCACAGATGGTGGATGTCTCGGAAAAAGCATCTACTGTACGAACTGCTGTAGCAGTTGGACGAGTAAGAATGTTAAACGAAACCTTTGCTGCGATTGAAGTGGGTAACACACCAAAGGGTGATGTACTTGGAACTGCGAGACTTGCGGGAATAATGGCAGCTAAACAAACCGCGAACCTAATACCACTGTGTCATCCTCTTCCGATACAGAAAGTCGAAGTTCAAATAATACCGCAACCGCAATTACCAGGTTACGAAATTCGAGCGACCGTTAAAACTAAAGCCGAAACAGGGGTAGAGATGGAAGCTTTAACAGCAGTATCCGTTGCTGCACTGACTTTATACGATATGGCAAAAGCATTAGAGAAATCGATTCAAATCGAGTGTATTCATTTAATAAGCAAAACAGGTGGTAAATCAGGAGACTACAGTGTCTAAGTATATAACTATTTAATAGTTTCTTATACCTTATGCACGATACATTGCTAGCCGCTTGGATAAATTACGAATCTGTGAATCAATATATGTAATTTCCTTACTTTTTATTGAGTAACGTTGCTTCAGTTTTGCTTTTGTAGATAACCGCTCTTTAATTTTCTCTTGTAAAGCCTTTGATACTGCTGCGTTTAATGTGGCTTGCTTATTACGTCGCTGGAATTGAGCATAACGCTGCTTCAAGAGGTGAAAATTTTCTTTGGCAGCAATAATTACAGGACTTTCAGAAGTGTAAATGGTTTCAATCAATGCCATTTACACTTCCGCAGTCCCCATAAGTGTCGCAAATGCATTTGATAACGCATTGTTAAGCGTTGCAATATTTCCATTTTTGTTCTTAAAGTAAGCGCGCGCACCGTTAAGTAGGCGCTCAGTACATCGGACTTCCGGATTTTCAGGAGTAAATCGAGTCAGATCAGAGGCGCGTTCAATTTCAATAGTTAGAATTTTTTTAGTTGTGTAAAAGCTGGCTCTATCAAAAATAAAGGGCTATTAAATAGCCCCTATAACCTTACCAACTATTATTTTAATTACACAAAATCTCAAAAAAATTGTACTTATTTCATGCCACTCACAGCTTGGCTAACAGCAGTAGGGCTACTATATTCATTATCGGGTAACTGTTCTAAAACTGAGATTGCATTGTCATCGGCACCATTTTTTTGAGCTTGTTTGACCAACTTCTCTCTACTTGCTGGATAATCCATGCCTTTTAAATGCTTTTGTAATTGAATTGGATTAATCTTAGCCATAAAAGCTTTTCTCTATTCAAGCAACATTCATATATTTACAAGCTAAAAAATTAACTACCTCT
The DNA here is from genome assembly GCF_001904745.1 of Calothrix sp. HK-06. Lineage (GTDB taxonomy): Bacteria > Cyanobacteriota > Cyanobacteriia > Cyanobacteriales > Nostocaceae > Dulcicalothrix. The sequence continues at coordinate 18,699 of NZ_MRCD01000090.1, read as the reverse complement.
ATCAAAAGATAAAGCAAATCAAAATTAAATAAAAAAAAAGCTCATCCACTTGACTGATGAGCCGTATTTTCGGCTTTGTTAGTGTGAATCTATAGAAATGTACTTTCTTTGAGTCAACATCGGAGGTAAATCTATATGGCATTAATGCGTTTCGACCCGTTTCGGGGTGGAGACCCATTCCGCGTAATGTAAATGTTGCAGCGCGAAATGAACCGTTTATTCGACCGCATGATAACCAATGACGACAGTAACGAGTCAGATATTGGTGGGTATTCGTTCATTCCTGCGGCAGAAATTCATTGACTTACCTGACCAAATTAAGCTCCGCATTGAAGTACCTGGTATTGACGCAAAAGATTTAGATGTAAAAGTTACATAGTCACGCAGTAGCTATTACTGGTGAACGGAAACAAGAAAGTCAGCACGAAGATAAAGGTATGCGACGCTCAGAATTCCGTTATGGTCGCTTCCAAAGAGTCATTCCTCTACCTACTCGTATTCAAAACGATAAGGTGCAAGCAGAATTTCAAAATGGTGTGTTGTGTCTAACATTACCAAAAGCTGAGGAAGAACGTAATAAAGTTGTCACCGTTAGTCTTCAAGGACAAACAAATCAGCAAGCGATAAACGGGCAACAAACTATACAGCAAAATCAACAAACCCAACAAAATAATTACATGCAAAGCGCGAATGCATCATAGTTAGATAATAATCGGATGAGCTGGTGCCCATCCGATATATTAGTAAGCGCTCAAAACCAGCTTTGAATCGTAGAATAGGATACAATCCTATTGGTAAGATTCTTAAGTATATATATGCCTCCGCGTTGGCCTCGTATTCCCACTCGTCAAGACCCCGAATACCGTAAATTGGATGACCGCATGAATTTTGCGATGCATGTGGCGATTTTTGCTGCTACCAATTCTGGAATGTGGTTCTTTCATAACTTTTTAAAAACAACTTGGCAGTGGTTGCCTTGGGTGACTCTCAGTTGGTTTGGTGTATTGCTAGCACATCTTATATATATTGCCGTACTAGCAGATTATTCTGACACACCCACAAAATCTACATAATCGAATAATACTGGCGCCGCTTCTCAATTGTAACTTGAGGTAGTGGAGCCAATTTAGGTAAGGGCGCCATAATGAATAAATAGCTCGGAGTCTGAATAGAATATCTTACAGAGGTTTATTTTTTATGGCAAACACAAACACCACAGAACTCCTCGAAGCCTTAGCTGCTGAAATTGGCGAAAATATATATATTGATATCGCCAAGTGGCATCTTTTCTTATCGAATGCAAAATTGCATACAGTGGTAGCTGAGAAAATGTATCCGCTACTAACGTCAAAGTCTATAAGCGAAGACCGAGTTACCCAAGTTCTACAATCAATCTCCGTCAAGATTGGTGGTGGCAGACGCGAATTACCTTTAGCCGATTTGCTCCCACTTCAATGCCAAGTCAACTTAGTAGATATACTCGAAAAGTTTCAGTACAATATGTAAAAAATGTACTATAGACAGATTGAATTATACTGGGATATTTCAGATAATTACTTGGTTAAAAGCAGTAAAAAGTTAAAAAGAGACAATTCTATGTCCCAGTATAAATTCCATAATGAATATACATTAGCTGAAGTCGCAGATGAGTTAGGTAAACAAGCTTTAAAGCTGGGCTTAATCCCTAGTTTTGTAGTCCGCTATTTCGCTGACTCTCGACAGTATTATATTCCTAATGAAACTGACTCAGAACCTCTTACACCCGAACAAGCGTACATGCGACTCAAGGCAATAGTCGAAAAAGCTGCACAATAGAAACCGGGTTTTTTAAAGAAACCCGGTTTCTTGGTGCATGGAAATACCCGGTTCTAATTGACCGGGTTTTTAATTATTCAACGTTAATAAGCAGATTTACCCAGATATAAAATTTTACTTGTCGTTAATTCGACAAAATTATAATAATTTTGATAAACAATTCATCGGCTTAGTAACCTTAAGCAACAAAGGCGCCTGATGGAATAGGTACAAGTTGAGGGGTAGACAAACAAGTACCCTGCCTGTACCAAACCCCCTCAGCTTCAAAAGCCTCAAATTGAGTTGTTAAAACTGCCCAAGCTTGCTCATTTAACCCAGCCGAATAAGTCCAAGTAAATTGCCTATCTTGATGCAGTCGTTTCTCAAGTTCCGCCAAATCCTCTGGTAGCCAAAAGCGAGTCATGACTCGCTGGGTGGCTATCTCAGGGGAGGTTTGTAACATATCAGCCATCGGCTGATTTACAATAATTTGCTTACGGGTATCCTGTCTAACAATGCTAATTGGTCGCTCGCACTCGGCAGCTACAATCATCCGACGCAGTAGTCCAACTGGCATTTCCAATTGGCTGCAAAAAACGGCGCCTTCTGTACGTAAAATACGTTCGGCAGTTTCAGATGGTGTAGGAGTAGTCTCAGAGGACATCCAAGAGTAAAACTCAATGGGATGCTTACAGCGCCTCCAACCAATCCGAACCTTGCCATTAAACTTAGCTGCCGTCTCGCTCAAAGCTTCTCCATAACTTTGAGCCAGCTGAGTTGCATCTCGCTTTGTGGGAGCAACAATTGAAACTCCTTCGTAAGAGATTTTATAGTCCCAACCAGGTAAATTCAGAATCTTAAGAATACTCGCACTCACCTTCTTTTATACCTCCAGTATATTTATATAGTTTTACACCAGATAAACTGCTTTCCACGGAAACTTTATAGGTTTCTTGCCAAATCATTTTTCTTTCTTCCTCTTTTAGAGCGAGAGCAGACGTGATAATGGCAAAGTCCCCTGGTGTTGGTAGCACTTCCCCTTTTGCTATTGCTTGCAGATTTTTAACGCCACAACGCTTAAGTTTGGGCATATTCACCTTTACTAAATCCGCTACTGTTCTTGGAGCGCAAGACTCCAAGTCATGCGACACACCCTTAGATGCTACCCACTCGTACAAAATTTCCTCAAGAACATCACTTTGCGACAAACCCTCACGAGCGCAAATACTCTTGAAAGTCCGTGCTAGAGTGCTTGGTACATAACCGCTGACTTGCTTATATTCGTCAGAACGTCTTCTGTCAGTCATGATTTCGACTGTCCTCCTAGTGTTTTATCCAACGCTTGTTTCTATTTTCTCTCATGACAGCTAAAAATCAAGACATTTTGTGCCAAATTTTTTAAATGACATATTGACATAAAAAAATGACAAGAGTTAGTATAAAAGTGTAGAGTAATAAGTGGCTGAAGAAAAAGAATGGTAGGACACCCTAACTGCTAGCTCCCCAAGTGGCTGCTAGCTTACAACCGAAACAAGGAATCCGAGGTTTTTTGTCTATGTATCTAGTATATATGCTGCCACCTACTTACGCAATACCTGTTAACTTAAGTACCTCATTTATTTTTTGCCATATAAATAGACGTACTTGTTATGGCGCCTAAGTCCAAGTAAGGACTGGAATGATATAGTGTGTAAACTTTACGGTATTAAATCGGCGAAAGGCATGATGCAACTAACTTTTAGCGAATTTATCCATCCGTTATCAAATTTCCCCAACGTGACAAACCATTATGGTAGTGATGAGCCAATGATGGATGTGTACACGATGGCAGGTCTAATCTTATACTCTGCTTGCGCGAATAATAACCTGAACGCGAAAGCCAACACCCTCGAGGTATCAGCAGTCAATGCCGGACTAGTAGATGTGCGGTCATTGTTCGAGCAGTGTCAGGCAGGCGACAGAACAGCCATACTAGAGATGATAGGGCTGATGGCAGCAGGATTAGAAAACAGAATTCAAAAGCTTGAACCCGTCTAAAAACGGCGTTTGAGGATGGTTTAATTGCATAGGAAATTCCAGAGACATGTAATAGTGCCTCTGTTTTTTTTTGCCTTATAGAATTAAAATCATTCATTCTTTCTTGTGGAGCGGGCATCCCTGCCCGCCTGTGAATAAAAAAGCCAATAGGGCACCTGTGAAGAAAAGAGCCAATAGGGCGCCTCTGAATAAAAGAGCTAGTGGGACGGGCGAGGACACCCACAAGAGAGAAAGAATTTTAAAGATTTTAGGTTAGGGAAATACACGTAATATTTAAAACCCCGTAGAGACGTTACATGTAACGTCTCTACTGCTATAAATCAACAAAATTGTTTAGAAATAATACTTTTCAAGGGTTTCTAACATTAATGTGCTATTTATTCGCTTATCTAAGCAAAATTTGGTAGCTATATATGACACTAACAAATCTGTCATGTTTGCTATTGACGGTATTTACTTAAATACGATTGTGCCAAATAAAAATCCGGCATACACTACGTTGATGATTAGTTAAAAATGATGCATTAGAAGACAAAAAATGATTGACAAAATACTCGTAAATACTCGTAAAAAACAACATAAGTTTATACAAAATAACTGTTTGTTTACACCTTTTTAATTTTTCTACGCTTATTATCTAAACATGGTTGGTAAATTTACTTAAGTGAATCCAACTAGGTAAACAGAATCTATACTCCAACTCTCCAGTTATTAGGGACTGCATCAACTTCTCCAGTTATCAGTCTCTATATCTACCAATTAATGCTATATTTTTGCAGTCAAATATAGCAAGTTTAATTAAAACACTTTTTAGAATCTCCAATTTTTGTTATTTAGGGTGCATCCATTTTTTATCTAATTGTCTTAGTTCTCTAATCGCTATACTGGCGTTAGATTCACGGGCTTTTTGCAAAGTATTATGAACAATATCTAAAATATTGATATTTAGAAAATACTTACTAATAGGCTTAAGAATGTACTCTTTATCTTCTAACTGATGAATAAATACCTAGTTTCTTTTGAATATCCAAACTTCAGGTACTTTATAAGGTAAATAGTCATTAATATCTGTAAAGCTGGTGACATCTATCTCTATAGCCAAATCAGGTGATGGGTCAACACCCCAATTAATCCTATCTTTACCTGCTACAGCAGCCCAATTATCAATATAAAAGCAGTAGCCTGGTTCTACGCCACTGACTTCAGCAATTTCCATCGTGATTGGCGTAAATGCTTCATAATTTTGCTCTAAGTTGTCTAATAAAGCAATTACAACCATCGATATAATATGAACATCACGTCCATGTTTTGGTAACGGTGACATCAACAAAATTTCCCCTGGTCGATATTTAATGCGTGGTGAAGGTCTATCTGCTAACTGCTGGCACAACTTTTGATAGTCTTGCCAACTGCCTGGAAAGCTCATTACTGTACCTGGAGATAATTGAATTTTTTCCGATGTTACAACGGCAAACATAAACTTTATTTCTTAATTGCTATGAGTAGGTATATTCTATCTCTATCTAAGTTATACCTCCGTTAACACGAATGTTTTGTCCGGTTATCCAGCGCGCTTCATCGCTAGCTAGAAAAGCGACTACATCAGCTATATCTTGAACTTGACCCAGGCGCCCAAGTGCAGCCATTTGGGCAAAGCGGTTAATTGCTTCTTCGCTTTTACCTTCACGAAATAATTCAGTATCGGTAGGTCCAGGAGAAACAACATTTACAGTGATACCTTTACTTCCAAGTTCTTTAGCTAACACCCGCGTTATTTGTTCAACGGCGCCTTTAGTTCCTACATAAGCACTATAAGTAGGCAACATCATTGCAGTTGTAGTTGAAGAAAAATTAATTATACGTCCAGACTCTGCCATACGAAGCGCTGCTTGTTGACAGGCAAAATATGTACCCTTAACGTTGATATCAAAGATTTCGTCAAAGTCTTTTTCAGTGACTTCTGTAATAGGCTTATATATATTTATGCCAGCATTATTGACGAGAATATCTATTTTGCCAAATTGCTCGATAGTTTGGTCAAAAAGTTTATTTATTTCTGAAATTTTACTGACATCAGCTTGAACTGCGTGTGCTGTGACACCTATTTTTTTAATATCTTCAACGGTTTCTTGTGCTTTGGCGCTATTTCCAGCATAGTTAACAATAATTGAGGCGCCCTGTTGAGCTAGTTTTAAAGCTATAGCTCTGCCAATTCCTCGTGAGGCGCCTGTGACGATTGCTACTTTTCCTGTTAGTTGAGACATAATGTTTGATAGTAAACAAATGTAGGGTGGGCACTGCCCACCCTACTTTACCCTAAATCGAATAACAAAATTTCTCCGCCTACAGTAGTACTAATTTCTAGCTGTTCGGCGCCATTAATTTGTACTCCATCACCTGCGCGTAGTTCCTCACCGTTTAGGTTAACTACACCTTTTGCAATTTGTAGCCAAGCATACCGATGTGGTTGGACGTGATAATTTACAACGTCACCAGCATTTAAAACCGATGTATATAAATCTACATCTTGGTAAATTTTAACAGCACCATCACGTCCATCTTTGGCGCCTATCAAACGCAGCTTACCACTACGTTCTTCAACAGAAAATGCTTTTTGCTCGTATCTGGGTTCTAAGTTTTGTTGGTTAGGTAAAATCCAGATTTGCAATAGGTGAACTGGTTCAGTTTTAGAATGATTATATTCGCTGTGCCTAATTCCAGTTCCTGCACTCATAATTTGTGCTTCTCCTGGAAGTATTACTGAACCAGTACCTAAACTATCTTTATGTTCTAATGCTCCTTCTAGAACATAAGTAAGAATTTCCATGTCTTTATGACCATGAGTTGCAAACCCTGCCCCAGGCGCCACGCGGTCATCATTTATAACTCTTAAACTGCGGAAACCCATTCGGTTTGGGTCGTAAAAGTTACCAAAAGAAAACGTATGACGACTGTCTAGCCAACCTATTTGTGTAGTTCCGCGTGCGTTTCTGTCATGAATTAAATGTGTTACTGTTTGAGACATAATTCCCCCTAATATTAAGTAAAAATCTCTCTAACCTCTTTTCTGTGTCCTAATAGTGTCAGTGGTAAAGAGAATCAAGTCAATTTTTGTATATTTATATATTAGATAACTTGACAACAAATAAAAAGTACGCACTTAAAAGTAACGTACTTACCAAAAGGATACTATTCAAGAAAAGTTATGAGTTATGACTTATTAACTCATAACTCCTAACTATTTAATTAACACCAACGGTGTCTAGATTTTTGGCAGTTGCAGGCGCCCCGTTACTGGTAACGCTAGAAGCTTGTAGGTGTGCTTCGAGGAACCATAAACGCTTGTCAATAGTGCGTGAAACTTCAGTGTACAGATCAGCGGTGTCAGCATCGCCTAGTTCATCTGTGCTGTCAATAGCTTCACGCAAGTGTTTCGCGTAGGGCCCAAAACGTTCTGCTAAAGATGTTACATGCTCCATGCCTGTTAAAATTTCGGTGGGATATTCTGGCAAAATTGAATTTTCAGCAGCCATGCGAACTGTTCCCATTGCATAACCACCTAAAGCGGTAATACGCTCGGCAAACATATCAACATACTCTTCAAGTTCACCAGCAATTTCATCGAATAATTCATGTAACTGGTAGAAGTCACTTCCTTTTACGTTCCAATGTGCTTGCTTTGTTTGACTCTTTAAATCGGATGTAGCTGCTAGAGTCTGATTGAGTATTACTACTATTTGTTTACGAGCATCTGTTGGAATATCGATGCGGGTAGGATAAAGTCTTGATGCTAAGTTGCCACTCATTAGTTTCTCTCGTTTTCGGATCGACGAGACAAGTCTACTAATTTTCTATCGCATTTCAAAACTCCCTCGCGATAGATGGGGTTAATCCGTTAGATGATTTATAATTTTGCCGAAAGAAAAAAAGGGGTTTTCCCCTTTTATCTTACTAGGCAGTTTTACGTGGTATGTGCGGAATAGTAATATCGCTATACCCAGGATAAACAATTACAAACTTTTCTACGCCTATGTCTAAGTAAGCTAGTCCTTCAGCGTCTCTAAGTATTGCTGCTCGACATTCAGGAGTTTGGCAGTGAATAGAAATGTTTTTTTGTATAAGGTCAAATTTTAAGTGACAAACTCCCCACCAAGGAAATTTGTATGCTAGATACTGAGAAACTACTTGAATGACACTCATCAACTCTTAAACTGTAAATAATTAACTTGAATGAACATATTTTGGACAGCTTGCACCACTGATACCCTTGTCTTCCCTAAAAATTAGCGCCAAAGTCTTTATAAAAGACTGACGCTATAGGACAAACGTCCCACAAAACTTATTTATAGGGTATACAGCCAGAATCATTTACACTAAGAAACCGGGTTTCTACGCAAAATTTTCATTTTTATAAAAGATTTCAACGAAGAAACACGGTTTCTAGGATTTTATGTGTAAGCCCTAGCTTGTATCAAATTTTTATTGTTATTAGACTGGCATCAAAATAATAATATCCCGTAACATTTAAGATTTTCTTTATAATTTGTGCTATTAGAAGTTACTATGATTAATCTAATCTTCGATTTCTAAGGCTAGTTGGTATATATAGCGACGAGGAAGCGAAGTTAAAAGTGCGATTTCGCGACTTGCTTGCGAGCGGGCAATTCCTTGACTAATCATTTTTTCTAGTTCTGCCTTAATTTGACTTTCAGAAAGCTGGGTTTCATTCGTTACACCTCCCACCAGGATCGTATATTCTCCTTGTGGTTCGCGTGACTTGTAGTGACGACAAGCTTCTTCAACTGTTCCACGCCAAAATTCCTCATAATATTTAGTTAACTCCCGTGCAAGAACGATTTGGCGCCCTTGTCCCATTACTTCTGCTAAGTCTTGTAAACTCGCACGCAAACGATGTGGCGATTCATAGAAAATAATAGTTCGAGATTCTTTAAGAAGAAATTCCAAGCGTTGGCGCCTTTGATTCGTTTTCGGTGGTAAAAATCCCTCGAATACAAATTTATCAGTAGGCAAACCACCTGCACTCAATGCTGTAATTACCGCACTGGCGCCTGGAATTGGCACTACTTTTATATCAGAATCAATACAAGCTTTTACTAATTCATATCCAGGGTCAGAAATACCTGGCATCCCCGCATCACTAACCAATGCAATAGTACTACCGTCAATTAGCTTTTGTAATAATTCGGGAATTCGAGTACTGCGATTATGCTCATGGTAACTAACTTGTGGAGTATTAATTTGAAAATGCTGAAGTAGGTTGCCTGTATGACGTGTATCTTCTGCTGCTATTAAATCAGCATTTTGTAAAGTTTGTACCGCGCGAAAAGTCATATCTTCTAGATTACCAATCGGTGTACCAACAACGTAAAGTGTTCCTGATGTCATGAATTAAGGATTAGAAAATAAGGAATTAGGTAATGGACAATAACCAATATTACGGATTATTCGTTGGTTTAATCACTCTAGACTTAATTTACCTTGCCTCATCACCACCCCAAAACAACCAAAAACTTGTAGCTTCAGATTATACGGTGGCAGCAGGTGGTCCAGCGACTAACGCAGCAGTGGCATTTAATCATCTTGGAGGTAAAGCGGAATTATTAGGTGTACTTGGTTCGCATCCAATGACGCAATTAATTCGTACTGACTTAGAAAAATACAAAGTTACTATTACCGACTTAGAAGCATCATTCCAAAGTCCCCCCCCAGTATCATCAATTATTGTCACCCAAACCACGGGTGAAAGAGCAGTAATATCTATAAATGCCGTCAAAACTCAGGTTAGTCCTCAAGCAATCTCAAAAAATCTTCTTGAATATCTCGAATATATAGATATAATTCTTATCGACGGGCATCAGATAGAAGTCAGCTACCACATTGCCCAACTTGCCAAAGCCAGAAATATTCCAGTAGTTATCGACGGTGGAAGTTGGAAACCCGGCTTTGAAAAAATTTTACCCTTCGTTGACTTCGCCATCTGCTCTGCGAACTTTCATCCTCCTAATTGTCGCACCGAACAAGACACTTTTGCTTATTTAGACCAAATGGGGATACCTAATATTGCCATTACATACGGTGAACAGCCTATTAGCTGCATGAGCGACCAAAAAATTTTGACTATAAATGTTCCAAGTATTCAACCAACTGATACTCTAGGAGCGGGAGATATTTTTCACGGTGCTTTTTGTTACTATATTCTTCAGCATAATTTTGCTGAGGCTATACGTTGTAGTGCAAAAGTTGCGGCTCGTTCGTGTCAATATTTCGGCACACGTCGTTGGCTAGAATAGGAATATTCAAATAAATGAAAAATCTGCAAGAAATTTTAGAAATTGCACGTCCTATTACTTGGAGTGCCGCCGATATTTTGCGCGACTATTATCACGGAAACAGGCGCCAAGATTTGGATATACAGTATAAAGATAGCTCGACTGATGACCCCGTAACAGCAGCAGATATTGCAGTAAGTAATTATCTCATTGAAAACCTGCAAGCAAAATTAGGAAAGGAAGACTTTGGTTATATTAGTGAAGAAACTTACCAAGGTGAGCAAGTAGACTCATATCTTGTATGGATAATTGACCCCTTAGACGGAACGCGCGATTTTATTGACAAAACAGGAGAATATGCTATCCATATTGGTTTAGTCCAAAATCATCGCCCTGTACTAGCATTAGTTGCCGTACCTGAACAGGATAAAATATATTATGCTACCGTTGGTAATGGCGCCTTCGTTGAAACACGCGACGGGAATATTCAACGTTTGCAAGTCTCAAGACAAAAACCCATTGAAACTTTGACAGTCTTAGTTAGTCGTTCGCATCGTAGCAAACCATTAGATTACGTCTTGAGCAAATTACCCTGTCAAACTCATAAAAACGTAGGTAGTATTGGTTGTAAAATTGCCTCTATCGTCGAACAACAAGCAGACGTTTATATTTCCCTCTCCGGAAAATCGGCGCCTAAAGACTGGGATATCGCGGCGCCCGAATTGATATTATCCGAAGCAGGTGGTAAATATACTCGATACGATAATTCCACATTGCTATATAACACACAAGAAATTAATCAATGGGGCGGCTTGCTAGCTTCTAACGGTGAATATCATGATTTACTATGCCAAGAAGTTACAAAACATTTAGCAGAATTTGAAAATCTAAACAAATAAATCTTGTGGAGCGGGCATCCTTGCCCGCCCATTTCAATAAGACAGGTAGTTAGCTATCCTACAAGAGAAATTCATTAATTTGGTTCAAAACTTCAGCATGAAACTCCCAAGGTAAATTATCTACCGTCAAAGCTGCTTTCCCTGTAACTCCATCTGCTGCCAAATTATTATTAACCACAGTTTGTAAAATCTTAAATTCAATCTCTGGGTTTAATTGTTCTTTAATAATACTTTTCCACTCTGGTTTTAATAAAGCACAAGCGCACAACAAAGCCGAAGCACCCCAATTAGAAACACCACAAACAAGTAAATAATCGCAAGCTACCACACAAGCAATTCTCTCTCCATATCGAATACTGTTAGAAATAATTTCTCTGGGAATCTTACCCATCCCTAATTCATTACCACCATCACCAATACCAATAAAAGTGACGTTTGGTAAATTAAATAATAAATGTAACGGCGCCGTGTGAGCAGTAATATCTTGCCCGCGCATATTACGAATAATTCCATCATAACCAGGCCCCGGACGCTCAATCGAAATAACGTGCGTTATAGGAGTTGCAAGACATTTCCAAGTTTCCAATATTGGAGTTATTACTTCATAATGCGTACTTGGTACTACAGGCGCAATATCAAATTCAACACTGCTTGGCACACCAGCAGCAGAAGCAGCACTTTTCACCGCTGGGAAACAATACGAATCTGTAACTATTCTTACACTTACACCATTACGAATCAAGCTTGCAGCCAACTGTACGCTCCCTATTAAACCATCAGTTTCAGCTACAGGTGGATTAGTGTGAGGCAAGAAAAACCCAGTAATAATTACTACATGTGGCGATGAGTGATTAACTATAGAACTAGCGGCGCCTAAAAGTTCTCCTTGTGTTACCTTCACAAGTGCCTGTATACCTCTACCTACATCTCGCGCGCAGATAGCTTGTAATTGAGCGATTTTTTCTAGAATTTCTTGCGTGTGTGCTAAGTGAGTTGGCATTTTTAATAATCAAAACTAAAATTTGACAACGAACCGTTGTCAAAAATGATATGTGGAGATTTGACAACCATTAGTTGTCAAATTCTATGAATATACGTGTACTATATTTTATTCTTTAATATCAGTTATAAACATATGCCCAGGTGCATGGGTAATAGCTATCTCAGGTTTTGCTTGCAGTAATGCAACTTGAGGAGTGACACCACATGCCCAAAATACAGGCGCCTCCGAATCATAAATTGTAACTGCATCACCAAAGTCAGGTTTGTCAATATCATTTATACCAATTTTTGCTGCATCTCCCCAATGTATGGGCGCCCCATGCGATAAAGGAAAACGACTAGTGATTTGTACGCTTTTAATTGCGTCTGCTGGTGATAAAGGACGCATTGAAACAACTAAGTTACCAGAAAATACTCCCGCACGTGTACAAGCAATATTAGTTTTATACATGGGTACATTTTTACCTTCTTGAATATGACGCACAGGAATATTGGCATTTAGCATTGCTGCTTCAAACGAAAACGAACAGCCAATCAAAAACCCAACAAAATCATCACGCCATAAATGCTTAACGTCGGTAACTTCTTCGACCATTTCACCGTGGCGCCAAACTCGGTAGCGTGGTAAATCTGTTCGCAAATCTGAAGTTGGTGCCACATACCGCGCTTCTGGGTCTCCAACTTCGGTAACATCCAATAACGGACAGGGTTTTGGGTTACGGTGGCAAAATAGTAAAAAGTCAAACGCGACTGAAACTGGCAAAATCACTAAATTGGCTTGAGTGTATCCCGAAGCTAAACCTGGAGTAGGCGCCGTTAATTTACCAGTTCGACAAAGGTGCCGAACTTCTTGTCCTGTAAGAGATTGACTCATTGATTTAACCTCAGCGCCTCCTAAAAGCTTACTTTAATTAAACGCAACCCAAACGTGCTGAAATCGAAATAGTTAAGAGCTATGATAACCTTCCCTCTATAGGATTCTATCCAGGAGAGCTTAACCAAGTATTTTTGACGTAATCCCCAAATCCATATTTGTACTCAACCTCACTTACCAAGAGCGAGTAGCAATTTGTATAAAAGATAATGCAACAGCGATGAGTGAAGAAGTAGCTTAAGACAAATTTTGACCCATTTTTTACCACTAAACTCGTTGGTAAAGGCAAAGGGCTAGGTTTGAGTACTTGTTATCAAATAGTAGTTGAGCAACATTGTGGTAATATATATTGCTACAGTCAGGTAGGAAAAGGAACTGAATTTAGAATTGAAATTCCCGTCAAGCAAGCCAAAATACAAGCGATATAACTTTTTCACCTTTCCCCTCTGAGTTAAAAATTATTTCGTAAGCGTGATGATTTAATAGCAAATAATATAATAATTAGATATAATTGCAGTCTGTATCTGAAAAAATACAAAAGTCATCCGTGAAAAGGTTGAACTGTTGCGGCTAGGTTGGTGTGTATGCCTCTTACGGTGATTGTTGAAATACTATATATATAAATCTGGTTGTAATTTTCATTCGTGAATTATACTGCGCCTTCCCAAGAAGTTGACCCAAAAGTCATATTTCCTTTTGAACTAGACACGTTCCAGCTTGATGCCATCGCTTCTCTCAATGCTGGAAGTTCTGTCGTTGTCTGCGCTCCTACAGGGTCTGGCAAAACCCTAATTGGAGAGTATGCTATTTATCGGGCGCTCGCACGAGGTAAACGAGTATTTTATACTACACCTCTTAAAGCGCTATCAAATCAAAAACTACGTGATTTTCGTGAGAAGTTTGGTCACGACCAAGTAGGGCTTTTAACAGGTGATGCCTCAATAAATCGTGAGGCGCCTATTTTGGTGATGACCACAGAAATTTTCCGCAACATGCTATACGGGACTCCGATTGGGCAAGTTGGTATTTCATTGGTAGACGTAGATGCGGTAGTACTCGACGAGTGCCATTACATGAACGACCGCCAGCGAGGTACAGTATGGGAAGAATCTATTATTTATTGTCCGAGAGAAGTTCAGTTAGTTGCTTTGTCAGCAACTGTAGCCAATAGCGACCAGCTTACCGACTGGCTAAACCAAGTTCATGGGCCTACTGACTTAATTTACTCTGATTTCCGTCCCGTTCCTCTACAATTTCATTTCGGCAATACAAAAGGTTTATTTCCCCTTCTTAACGACAGCGGAAATAAAATAAATCCTAGGTTGATGCAAAAGAAAAAGCGTAGAAGCGACGGTGACAAGGGTAGAAACGGTAGACCCGAGGCGCCAAGTATTGCTTTTACTCTCAGTCAACTTTCTTCTCGCGACATGTTGCCAGCAATTTATTTTATTTTCAGCCGTCGCGGTTGTGATAAAGCTGTCGCAGAAGTTGGAGATATTTGGCTTGTTAACCCTGATGAAGCATATCAACTGCGAGTACAAATCGACGATTTCTTAAACCGTAACCCCGATGCAGGTCGTTCTGGACAAATTGCTCCACTTTACCGAGGTATCGCAGCGCACCATGCGGGTATTCTTCCAGCATGGAAAGTATTAGTTGAAGAGCTTTTCCAGCAAGGCTTAATCAAAGTGGTCTTTGCTACAGAAACCTTAGCTGCTGGTATAAATATGCCAGCACGTACAACAGTCATTTCTAGCCTCTCGAAACGTACCGATACTGGGCACCGTTTGTTGAATGCTTCGGAATTTCTGCAAATGGCAGGACGTGCTGGGCGCCGAGGTATGGATGAGCAAGGTCACGTGGTAACATTACAAACACCATTTGAAGGCGCCAAGGAAGCAGCATATTTAGGAACATCGCAACCCGACCCATTAGTTAGCCAGTTTTCTCCTAGCTATGGCATGGTTCTAAATTTGTTACAGACCCATACCCTTGATCAAGCAAAAGAACTTATCGAGCGAAGCTTTGGGCAATATTTAGCGAACCTGCATCTGCGACCTCAGTACGAGTATATCGACGAATTACGGCGCCAACTTGAAGAAACTCAAGCGCAAATCGATGCTGTAGGTGAAAATGAAATTGCTGTATATGAAAAATTGCGGCAACGGTTGAAAGCAGAAAAGCAACTATTGAAAACCTTACAAGAACAAGCAGTTATAACCCGACAAGAAGAAATCGGAATGATGCTTGGTTTTGCCATGTCGGGTACTTTAGTTAGTTTAAAAGGTAAAAATATAGTTGTTTCAACGCCAGTTATCGCAACAATTGTAGCTAAATCAGCAGGTGCGTCTGGAGCGTCGCCTTATTTGGTTTGTTTAGGACGCGATAATCGTTGGTATGTAGCAACAACGGGAGATGTGGTTGATTTATATGGCGAACTGCCACGTATTGATATTCCACCCGATTTAATTCCACCCCCTGAATTAGCGATTAAACCTGGACAAACCTGGCGAGGAGATGGTAGTACAGTAGTTTTAACTTCACAAATACCAGAACCAGACCCGTCTTTACATATAGCACCAGAAGTTAGAGAACAGCTTGCTCGTGTTGCAGCAGTTCAATCGCAAATCGAAGCACATCCTTTGCATCAGTCGGGTAACGTTTCTGCTATATTTAAACGCAAAAACCGTTTAACAGAAATAGTTACGGAACTTGAAGAGTTGGAAGCAGCTGTTGAACAGCAATCGCAGCGACACTGGGAAGAGTTTGTTAATTTAATTGATATTTTGCAGCATTTCCAATGTCTTGATAATTTGCTTCCTACCCAGCTAGGCCAAATCGCAGCAGCAATTCGCGGTGAAAACGAATTATGGTTAGGTTTAGCGCTTCATAGTGGAGAACTCGACAACCTCGACCCTCACTTTTTAGCGGCAACAGTTGCAGCATTAGTAACAGAAACCCCTCGTCCCGATAGCTTTGTGCGCTACGACCTCTCACAAGAAATTGATGATGCTTGGTCGCGGTTGCGAAATATCCGGCGTTCGCTGCTTAAAGTACAGTATCGTCATGGTGTTGCCTTACCTGTTGGTCTAGAAAACCGCTATATCAATATTATTGCTTTAGTTGAACAATGGGCACTAGGCGCCGAATGGGTTTCATTGTGCGAAAACACAACTTTGGATGAAGGTGATGTAGTCAGAATTTTGCGCCGAACGCTTGATTTACTCTCACAAATTCCTCATGTGCCCTACTTATCGCAAGCGTTATATAGTAATGCCCGTCGTGCCGTACAGTTAATAGACAGGTTCCCTGTTAACGAAGTCGTAGAGTAAGCAGTACTTTATATGTTAGGAAAGCTATTAGATGGACGTTACCAAGTCGTGCAAATCCTGAGTTCTGGAGGGTTTGGTGAAACTTACATTTCCCAAGATACTCGGCGCCCAGGTAACCCTCAGTGCGTCCTCAAGCTGCTTAAACCCGCTAGTTCGGACACGCAGTATTTGCAAATAGCGCGGCGTTTATTTAATAGTGAAGCCGAAATTTTAGAGCAATTAGGCAATCACGACCAAATACCCCGTCTCCTAGCATATTTTGAGGAAGAACAACAGTTTTTTTCGTGCAAGAATTAATTGTTGGGCGCCCATTGAGTCATTATATACGTCCGAATGAACCTTGGAGCGAAAGTCAAGTCATCCAAATGCTGCGAGATATTTTGCAAGTACTTTACTTTGTACATAGTTTTGGAGTCATTCATCGCGACATAAAACCCGATAATTTAATTAAACGTGATGCCGATGCAAAGTTAGTACTAATTGACTTTGGCGCCGTAAAACAAATGCGTACTCAAGTGGCTGTTGACAGTCAAATGCCAGCAACAGTAGCAATCGGCACACCTGGCTATATGAGTGCCGAACAAGCACAAGGTAGACCTAGGCAAAATAGTGATATTTACGCAATCGCTATAGTAGCAATTCAAGCACTAACAGGACTACTTCCCACCCAACTTACTGAAAATCCTGAAACTGGCGAAGTAATTTAGCAAGACAAAGTTCAGATATCACCGCGATTACAAGCAATCTTAGAAAAGATGGTGCGTTATCACTTTACAAGACGCTACTAAACAGCAAGCGAAGTTTTACGAGACATAGAACAGCTAACTGTACCAGTGGCACCAACACAACCAGTAATTCCAAATAATAATTCTAAGATACCAGGAGCAACAGTTCAACAAATATTAGTTGGTACTAATATGGAGGATATTCAACGCGCATCAACACCTCCAAGTTGGTTAACTCCAACTTTATCAACACTTAGATATGTACCATTCGCAGGTGCCGTAGTAGTATTTTTATTTAAAGATGCTGCTGACACCTTGGTTATTTTATTGGGTGTAGCATTAATTAGCGCCGGAGTAGGTTTATTTTTATTACGTTCTATTTACTCACGACTAGCACGTGATTATGATGCAGTATTCGCGGTAGTTTTTTGCTTATGCGGCATTTTATTTATGTTTCAAGATAAATATACAACTCAAGAAATACAGAGTGTAGAATATTTACTTTCAGGAGCAGCTATATTTTCAGCGAGTAACTCTATATTATTAAGACTAAAATTAAAATAAAATGCTAGTTACAGTACTAATTATCACAGCTATTTTGCTATCTTTAATCTCAATTGTCCGTCCCCAGCTATTCCAACAACAATATATATTACTAATTCTAGCCTTCCTAATTTCTGGTGGCTTATTATGGTCAAAAGGTAACTATATCAAGGAATTAACACAATTAGCGCTAATTTTATTAACAGTAAGCGCTATTTTTTATACAGTTGAATGCTTACGATTGCAAAGTAAGAATTAGCAACGGATTATGAACGGATGTAACGGATGGGTAATGCGTCCAAATAAATAATCCGTTACACCCGTTTTATCCGTTGCTAACTTTCACTCTCACAATCAGGTACACCATCTTTAAACACACGGCTTGCTAAAATATCAGCTGCTTCGATAGTCATCAAATCATCTCTTGTCACCTGTCTATCGCGTATATTCAATAAACGATTTGCTTGACGCAAACGCGCTCTATCAATAGCATTGCGTACACTACGCGCGTTGGCAAAATGTGGCATTGCTTTACGTCTAATTAAATACTCACGAAAAGCTTTCTCAGCATCGGGGCTAAAGTGGTAATGCTGATTTCGCAATATTGAATTGGCAATAATCATCAAGTTATCTACCGAATAATCATTAAATTCGATGTGTAAACCAATACGCGAATTCATTCCAGGATTACTATGGAAGAAATGCTCCATTTGTTGCTTGTAACCAGCGAGAATTACAACTAAATCATCTCGTTGATTTTCCATTACCTGCATCAAAATTTCGATTGCTTCTAAACCGAAGTCACCAGGATTATCTGGACGGAATAAAGTATAGGCTTCATCTACGAGTAATACCCCACCCATTGCGTTATTTAAAACTTCGCGTGTTTTCGGGCCTGTTTGTCCAATTCCCTGTCCGACTAAATCATCGCGCGTCACCAACATGACATTTTCCTTACGGATATAGCCAAGACGATGCAAAATTTCTGCCATCCGCATTGCGACTGTGGTTTTACCCATACCCGGATTCCCCAAAAACGTCATATGTAAAGTTGGGGCGCCTGCGGTTAAACCTAGACTTTTGCGAACGCGGTCAACCAACAATAAAGCAGCCATTTCTTTGATTTTGTTTTTGACAGCTTGCAACCCAACTAACTCTTGGTCAAGTCGGTCTAAGATTTCTTGCACATGCGATTCGCGAAAT
>NZ_MRCD01000009.1 GCF_001904745.1 Calothrix sp. HK-06 | reverse complement strand
ATATTGCTATCTTATATTTATCGTAATAAGATTATTATTTACTGTCGTCGCTCTAAAGAGCTAACCAGTGTTCATAGAGAAACTGTGAATTTATACTCCTCCAGCATGACAGATGGGTGCTTGAGATCAAGTCTTGGCAAAGCTTAGAATAGTATAAGGAGTATGAAATAAAGTGATATTGGTTGAATTCGTTACAAAAATTTATAAAAGTTAAGAATACCTCAATATCACTTGTCATTTATAAGCGTTAACTCATACATAGAAGCTTAAAAGTTAATCTCCATAGGGTATTCAGACAGAATGTATTCCTGCCTGTACCTCGAATTATCAGTACAGTTCAATTGTGAATGGTTTGATTTGAATGAAATTAGAATGAATCTATTACTTTTGTATGATTTAAGTTGAGCGGATTTTCAATAACATCAAAAAATCTATGAAATCTATAGTTTTAATAAAAATTTAAGTTAAAAGCTTTTATTATGAGTTTTGTATGTTATGGTCAAACGCTCACTCCAAGCATCACACATTGGAATTCAACACGCTAAAAGAGCGTTTGCTAGCAAGGGGTGGACTCAGGAGAGTTTAGCATGGGAAGTTGGCTTGAAGACTCGACAGCCCATTTGGCGGTTTTTCTCTGGGCGCCCGGTCGAGCGTCATATATTTCTGGAAATTTGTTCAATATTGGAATTGAATTGGCGGGATATAGCTGTTGATCCCCCTGCCGAATTTTCCCATCCTGGAGAAGTCGCTCAGACTCCTGTCTCAGATATTGATCTCTTAGTGCAACAAGTGCGCTCACAACGCCAGGAAAAAATTCAAGACCAGTGTGGTATCTTGCAGTTGCTAGACGTCGGTCATCCGATTGCGATAGATGACATATATATTGATGTCAATATTTTGGAGGAAATTGCTAGCCAACAGTGGTTAGAAATATCTGAACTACAAAATTTTAATATCGAGGAATTTGACCGCTTTGGCAAAGGTGAGATTGACCAGAAACAAATACCGGGTACGCAGGCAGTCGAAACCTTCTCCAAACTCAGAGTGTTAGGTAAACCTGGGGTAGGTAAAACCACCTTTTTGCAACATCTCGCTATTCAGTGTAACCTCGGCGCCTTCGCAGCAAACCAGATTCCTGTTTTCATCGTACTAAGAAATTTCGCTGAAGAATCACGGGGACACGGTGAGTTAAGCTTATTAAACTATATCTCGCAGGAGTTTCTCACGTCCAAAATAGAAGACCCGTCAATCATTGAAACCTTACTTGGTGCAGGCAGAGTTTTGCTGTTGCTTGATGGCATGGATGAAGTTATTAACCAAGAAAATAATGCTGTATTAAGAGAAATTCGCAGATTTTCGGACAAGTATCACAAAAATAGGTTTGTGACGACCTGTCGAACGGCGGCCCAAAAGCTGGCGCTTCTAGGCTTTACCGATGTTGAAATTGCTCCATTTACCCAAGAACAAATCATTAGCTTTGCCAAAAAATGGTTTGTGGCATTTACCAAAACAAACACTCAAGATGGGCAAGCACAGTCTATTAAGTTTATTCAGAAGCTGGACGAACCTGAAAACTGGCAATTTCGGCAACTTATTATCACACCCCTGTTTCTGCATCTTGCCTGTTGGGTGTTCGACGGTCAGAAAAAATTTCCAACTAAGCGGACTGAGTTTTACAAGCAAGGACTAGATATTCTTTTAGGCAAATGGGATGAAGCTAGAGGTGTTGAAAGGGATAACGCTTATCGAGGGTTTTTGTTACCACAAAAGCTCAAGTTGTTCAGTCAGATTGCAGCGGCAACCTTTAAGGAGGGCCAATATTTTTTTGAACAGCGCATTATTGAGCAATACATTGGTGACTATATTCGTAATCTACCTGAGATGCCAACCGATCCAGAGGAACTGCAACTGGAAAGTAAAGCGGTGTTGAAAGCGATAGAGTCTCAACATGGGCTACTCACAGAACGGGCACAGGGAATTTTCTCCTTCTCTTATCTA
This sequence comes from Calothrix sp. HK-06, assembly GCF_001904745.1. Classification (GTDB taxonomy): domain Bacteria; phylum Cyanobacteriota; class Cyanobacteriia; order Cyanobacteriales; family Nostocaceae; genus Dulcicalothrix. The sequence continues at coordinate 151,008 of NZ_MRCD01000009.1, read as the reverse complement.
GCATTTCACGAATACTTCACGGCTAGAAAAATTGTTGCTAGCCATAACCTACAAGCATTGGAGCAAGCTTTGGGAGGATTGGTCAGTCACATCAGTGATCCTCATTGGCGCGAAATATTCTTGTTGACCGCTGCTATGCTAAGGAGTGCTGACGGGCTAGTACAGTTAATGAAGCAACACATTGATGCACTAGTCGCCCAAGACCCTTACCTACAAGAATTTTTGACGTGGGCAAGCCAAAAATCTCGTACTACTCTCAAGCAACCAAAGGTTGCGAGTGCCCGCGCATTTTACCTTGCCCTTGCCCAGACTCCTCACATAGCTTCTCACTTTACCCTTGCTTGCACCCTTGACCAGGGGATGTTTCTGGATGCGGCGTTAGATAACTTGGTAGAATGTGCTATTTACAGCAGCCAGGACTTTGCCTATGGACACGCCTGTAGAGATGCTCTCTCGAACATTTTGGGTATTGTACTTGATGCTGGACTCCATAAATCCTTGCAACAACTTAGCGAGCAATTGCCGAATCCAAATCAAAACCGAGAAAAATTTCAGGTTTGGTGGCAGACACATTCCCAAATCTGGGTTGAACAGTTAAAAACAGCAATCATTAATTATCGTAATATTAGCCACCGCTGGCAGTTTAGCCAAGAGCAACAACAACTGCTGCAACGCTACTACGGAGCCAATCAGTTACTGCTCGATTGCCTAAATAGCAATTGTGAAGTGACACCTGCTATCAAGCAGGAAATTGAAGCAACTTTGTTGTTACCTACTAGTGAACTTGAAGACAGAGAATGGCAATAAAGTCCTCTTTATCAACTATAGCAATATTCATTAAACAGAAGTTGTTTGTAATTGTTGCGCTTCTTCAGAATCAACTTTTATTGGTTGTTGTACTGTTAAAATAGAGCAAGAAGCATGGTGCAATACATAATTACTAACACTACCCAAAAATAACTCACTTAATCCAGTACGACCTCTACGACCAATAATAATTAAATCAGCATTCCAATTACGAGCTATTTCACAAATCATTTGACCTGGGTCACCAAATGAAAGTGTAAATTCAGCATTTATACTAAAGTCTCTTGCTTGCTGACAAAGTTGACTTAAAAAATCATTTCTGTCTTGTTTAAGTTTCTCCCATTGTTTCATGTATTCTTGCACTGCTTCTACATGCACAGCCGGAACAATAGTACTAGGATATATATATGTGGGATAAGGATACTGTTCATTGAAAGGTGATATTACGTTAAGTAACATTAAATTCGCAGCGGTTAACTTTGCTAGTGATATACCTTTAGCTAAAACTGGCTGGTAAGTATCAGAATTATCAATTGCAACCAATATTTTGTGAAACATACCGGAAATTCCTTGATTTATTCTAGATTCATCAGTTCATCCTGTAATTAAGTTGTATGACAATAATTTGAGGAACTTGTGAGGATAGTCGTTCCTCATCTGCACAATAACTAAAGCCAGAAGTCTATGCACGTCATCAGCAGATCGGCGCCTACAACGACGGCAAAAACGAGTGGATAAAGCAGCCAATCGCCAATCGGTCTCGTTCCTCGACACCAACCTACAATAATTTAAAACCTTTTTTGTAACAAAATGTAAATATTTTATGCTTTTTGGAGTTCGTGCATAAATCTCTCCTCTAATCCTGGAGATAAATATATAGACCAGAACAACTATAGGAGTGGGGAGGAACAACATATATAGATATAAAAGAAATTCTTGAATAGTGCATAACTAGCTTTCCCTGAGAAATAGTTTGTTTTAGAACTAGGCGCCTACACGGAAACCAAGTTTATCGCTACTCAAGATGATTTATGTGGATATGTAAATCTTTGTGAGTGGAAGAAGCGCGATTATGGCTGAAACTCAATCACACGAACAAAGAAGAGGATTTTCGCTATGACTCTCGAAGACCATATGCAGTCAGTTAAATCATTCATGATTGCTTTTAGGTTCTTTCGTATATAGCGTGCTAAATTTTCAGTAAAATCTCTAAATATGCTTTATTTACAAGGCTTAGAGGTACTTATAGTTTCAATTTAAGTAAGTAATACCGTTTTGAAAGTAATAATAGCTGTAAGAAAAGCCCGGTAAAGATTTCAAGATATTTTCAACTACATTTAGCACGCGCTTTGTACGCAAGAGCCGCTTACTTAAATGCTCTAAGTATTTTAACTTAAGTATATAAATAAATTCTGTAATATTTTACGCTACATTTGGGAGTGCGGAATGTGGGTTAATAATTATGTTGGGTTACGTGTAAGCGTACCAACCTACTAGCTTGTGTAAGTCAATGATGACTTTTATATAGACTTCGCATGACTTCAGCGACAGATTTAGCTTGTGCTATTGCTCCTCTTGGTGTATATGGTTCATCACCATCGAAGATTTCTGAAATCGAATTAATACATGCTTGAGAGGTAAAGTGTTCAAGTAAGGGTGAAAATGAAAAGCGTAATGGTTCATCTGGATGAAATCTTTGCCAAGCTCGAATAAAACTACCAATTAACCAGCACCATACTGTACCTTGATGATATGCATAATCACGCTGTTGTTGATTGCCTGCGTATTTACCAATATAATCAGGGTCTAGTGGGTCAAGACTACGAAGACCATATGGTGTTAATAAACGTGTACGTGCTACTTCTAATATTTGTTGCCCTTGTAGCTGCGTAAATCCACAATGAGCAAATGATAATGCTAATACGGCATTTGGTCGTATTTGAGAATTACGACGGTCATCTGGTTCTATTGTGTCGTAAAGATAGCCCAAGTTAGAATTCCAATATTTTTGTAGTGATATTTTTACTGACTCTGCTTGCATTGCATAACGTCTTGACTGTTTCGCTAGGCGCCTTTGTTCTTTATAATCAATGTTTGGTAGGTCGGGTAATTCGCTCAGAATTTCTGCCCATCGTGATGTCCAACACAAAACAGAATACCACAGCGCATTAACTTCTACTGGTTTACCTCGACGTGGTGTAACGGGGCGCCCGTCAACTACCGCATCCATCCAAGTTAATGGTACACTTTGATTATCCCAACTGACTAATCCATCAGTAGAATCCACATGTATATTGTAGCGAGTACCACCAATATAAGCTTTGTAAATTTGCTGTACAATAGGATATTGTAAAGCTAAAAATTCCCAATCATGTGTTGCTTCAAGATATAACCCTAGCGTTTCAATCCACCAGAACGCTGCATCTACACTGTTATATAGTGCTTCACCGTCTGCAACAGGTAAATGATTTGCTATTAAACCATAACGACAATGATTACCAAAAGTATTTAAAATTTGCTTGGCAAGTTCATAACGCTTAGGAACTAACAATAAACCTGGCAAAGCAATCAAAGCATCTCGTCCCCAATCATCAAACCAGTGATATCCAGCCATGATTGTTGGACTGTTGGTATATTGATGATAAACAATAAATTGGTCACAAGCTTTTAATAATTCTTTATCCCCTATTCCCAATAAACGTTGTTGCTTGACACTTACCGCTTTATCAAAAGTTTCGTCCGTTAGATAATCTTGATAACTTTCAGGAAAACCAACTCGTGCTTCCAGGGTAACAGTATCTCCAGGTTCCATTACCACACTCAAATAACCAGGACTATATAAATCTTCCTTGTCATCTAATCCACGCGCGGTTTCTTCTTTTAAACTGTAATTCCAGTACCAAACAGCATCTTGCTTATATTCTCCCCTTGTCCAGCGCAAATGCCAAGGTACACCCATATCACCATTGTCTGCCTGTAAACAAACTTGCTGTACTCCTAACATTTCGATAAACTTTAAAGATGGCACCTGTTTTTGCTGACGATGAAAATCGCGGTCGGCTATTAGCAACCTTAACCTTAATATGGCAGGCTTAACACCGTTATAACGGTATTGAATCAATAAGCGATTAGTTTCATGTGGCATTAACAAACGTCTAGTAAGGCGCCAATCTGCATCTCCCCATTCCCATGTTGGCACTGGATTAATATTAAAATGACGCAGTAGCTTATATCCAGATGGTTCAATCTCACCCGTTCCCCAGTAGTTTGTACCTAAAGGTATAGTACGGTCAGATAACTCCAAGCTCGCTTCTAAATGTGATAACAGTAAACTGCGGTCTAATGGTGGTTTTAAAGCTGCAAAAAACCACCCGTGGTAAGTCCGGGTGCGGATATCCGTAATTGTCCCGCTCGCAAAACTGCCCAAACCGTTAGTTAACAACCATTCCCGCTTATCTAAATCATCTAACATTATTTACTCAAAATCGTTATGAGTATGATATAGTTGTAACAGTTCGTAATTAAATAGTAAAGCGTGGAACGTAACATTGGTGCAAAAGTTACCAAAGTTGTGCGCGCTGATTATAAATGTGTAAGCAATGAGGGAGAATAATAAATGACAGAATGCATTCGTGTAGGTCAAACTGCTCCTGACTTTACAGCAACAGCAGTGTTAGACCAAGAATTTAAGACAGTAAAACTTTCCGACTATCGCGGTAAGTATGTCGTACTATTCTTTTACCCCTTAGATTTTACATTTGTTTGTCCAACTGAGATTACAGCATTCAGCGACCGTTACGAAGAATTCAAGAAAGTCAACACAGAAGTACTAGGTGTTTCAGTTGACAGTGAATTTTCGCACCTTGCTTGGATACAAACAGACCGTAAGTCAGGTGGAGTAGGTGACCTAAACTACCCGCTTGTTTCTGACATCAAAAAAGAAATCAGCACAGCTTACAATGTTCTCGACCCTGCGGCAGGTGTAGCATTGCGTGGTTTGTTCATCATAGATAAAGATGGTACGATTCAGCACGCGACTATCAACAACTTGGCATTTGGTCGTAGCGTTGATGAAACATTACGAACACTACAAGCAATTCAATACGTACAGTCGCACCCCGATGAAGTTTGTCCTGCTGGTTGGCAACCTGGTGACAAGACAATGAACCCCGACCCTGTTAAGTCCAAAGTCTACTTCGCGAGTGTGTAGGCGCCTGTCCTAGCTCCATTTTTGATATTGGAGTAAAATTTTAGAATTATCATAGAAATAACCACAGGTAAACACGTATAGTTTCTTGCTTTATTCTTACCCAAATTGGAGAGAATTCACAGGTCAAGGAATACCAACTACGCTCAAATCGTGTTTAGCTGTGGTTTTTAATTAGTACAAATTTATTAAAGTTAATGCTTTACTAAGTATAAATATGGCGATTTCTACAGATTTTAGGGGTTTATTTAATGAGCGTTTCGCACGGAATTTTCTACCCATTCCTGCATATGATAAGCTTTTGATAAATTTTTTGACACCAGACTTTCAGCTACAGGATGTCAAAAACGGTAAAGTAGTGAAGTTGTCAGAATATCGTAACAAGCAACCTGTTTTACTGGCATTGACTCGAATTTTTACAGAAAAGCAGTATTGTCCGTTTTGTTTCCCACATATCAAAGCTTTGAATGACAATTACGAGGAATTTACCAATCGTGGGATAGAAGTATTAATGGTAACAAGTACCGATGAAAGGCAAAGCCAAACCGTAGTTAAAGATTTAGGGTTGAAAATGCCGTTATTGAGTGACCCCAGTTGTAGACTATTTCGGATGTATCAAACTGGGCAAGCTTTAGGGGCGCCGTTACCAGCACAATTTGTTTTAGATAAAGAAGGTAAACTACGCTATAGACATTTATTTTCTTTTATTGACCATAACGCTAGTGTTGAGAAGTTATTGGAAGAATTTGGCAACGGATAATGAACGGATGTAACGGATGAGTGATTTTAGATAATAAGTACGATAACAAGTAAGGTGGCTTTTGCTAAACCTACAATCTTGTTTGTAACAAATAATTCATCCGTTACATCCGTTACATCCGTTGCCTAACTCTTCTTCTCAACTTCTTTAACTTCGGGTTTTTTGTACTTACCAGGGTACTTTCTTTGGAAGTAGTCTTCCATTATTTGTAAAGCCATTGGCGCCGCGACGCTACCACCACCACCACCAGAGTGTTCGGCAAAGGTAACTACTAAAATTTCTGGTTTGTCGGCAGGAGCGTAACCGCCAAACCATGCGTGGTTTTCTTTTACGCCTTTTCTCCAAGCTTCGGCGGTACCTGTTTTACCAGCTATTGGCGCCACTGTCGGGGAATTTAAAGATTTTGCTGTACCGTCGGTGATAACTTTGCGTAGACCTTCGCGTAAAATTTTAACAGTTTCGGGTTTCATGCCAACAGATTTACGCCATTTTTTTGCGTCTTCGTTGTCTTTAAATAAATGGGGTTGCACGAGATAACCACCATTAGCTGGAACCGCAAACATTCCAGCTACTTGTAATGGTGTTGTTAACAAGGCGCCTTGACCAATAGACATATTAATAGTGTGTCCAATAGTCCAAGGCATTTTTAATGCTCTTTGCGTCCATTCTTCGTCTGGTACTAAACCTTTGGATTCTTCTGTGGTAAACTCAAATCCGGTTTTCTTACCAAATCCAAATTTGCGCGTCCATTCAATCATTGTTGGTCCACCTACTCCTCTACCAATTTGGTAAAAAAAGGTATCACTACTCATTGCCATCGCACCTGTAAACCCTAATGGTCCGAACCCTGCATGGTTCCACTCACCAAATGTTACACCACCAATATTAAGTGACCCAAATGTCGGTAATATAGTACTGGCTTTAAATTTACCCGACTCTAACCCCGCAGCTGTGGTAACAATTTTGAAGGTACTTGCTGGAGGAAATGCACTCAACGCACGATTTACAAGTGGATATCCTTCACCCTGCAAAACGTTCCGTAGTTCTTTAGGGTCTGGTTTCTGTTTTGAGAAAACGTTTGGGTCAAAAGTTGGATGAGAAACCATTGCTAAGACAGACCCATTGTTTGGATTTATTACCACAACTGAGCCATTTTTACCACCCAAAGCTTTCTCTGCTGCTTTTTGGATGTCTAAGTCAATAGTTAAGTGTAAATCTTTACCAGGTTTTGCTTGTACTTCTCCCAAGGTTTTTAGAGGGCGCCCGCGACCATCAACTTCAACTTCTTGACCACCCCATTCACCGCGTAGGTGTTGTTCAAAGGCTTTTTCTACGCCCATTTGTCCGATAACATCACCAAGACGATAGCCTTCGTCTTTTCTCTTTTTGAGTTGTTCAGCAGTTAGTTCGCGGGTATAACCTAGCACATGGGCTAATGCATGTTTATGCGGGTAAGAACGTACTGCCTCAGTATGAATTTCAACGTTAGGAAGTTCATGATGATATTCTTTGAGTGCTGTAACCTCTTCCATGCTCAAGTCGCGAGCGATACGTACAAGTGTAGAAGAGTTTGGCCCAGCTTCTTCGAGTTTCTTTTCGATTTCTTCTTGAGGCATGTCTAAAATTTTAGACAAACGTGGCCCAATTTTTTCATCCCATCCCGATTTTGTGTGTGTCATTGGCCATAAGTATACCGAACGTGGGTAACGAGTTGTTGCTAAAAGTTTGCCGTTGCGGTCAAAAACGTTGCCCCGTTCTGGTTGTTTAGGAATAACTCGTACTCGATTCGACTGCGCGCGCTCACTATACTTTTTGCCTTCTACTACTTGCAAGTGAGCTAGACGGGCGCCCATTGCTGTAATTGAAGCGAGTGTAAATATAATTAAACATAATGACTGAAGACCGTTCCCGACAGTACGTGTCTCTTTCTTGCCAAATTGAGAATCTAATAATGCCATAAATAATATATATACTCAAATGGGGACTAACTATATTTGTATACTGCCTTGGACATCCGTATCGGCATCAATACACCGATATTGGCTATGTATTTGATTAATAAATTACAAACAATCTTAAGATAAAGTAATTTTTATCTTTGGTCTATCAGCATAACTACAATAAGATAGATTTTGGATAGTTTTTTCCGATAATACCTATAGATATTTTTGAATCCAGGTGATACCTGCTTTGCCATTTTAGGCTCCGGCATGAGAAAACAGATGTATAACCTAAAACACTCTGCCTCATGTCGGTAAATTTTTGTGCGCGCTTATTCGCTAAACTTTCGCCAATAACTGCTACTCAAAATTCTTCACTCGCCCGTAAAACGCTGTATAATATGACGCTGCGAGTTACGGCTGTTGTTGTGTCTGTTGCTGTTTACGGTTACTTTTACATGATGTCCAACTTGGAAGCTCAAACGAAACAGCAGTTAGAAAAATACATCGTTGAACGGGGAGAACACGAAAGCAGTCTTTTTTTATTGGCTAGAGATAATTTGACATTTTTAAGAAATCGATTATTGCAGGAGTTAAAACAATCTTCTCCAAGTTCGATTGATATAGAGTTCCAAAAATTATATTTTCCTTGAAGTGATGGGACAAAGCGGAGTTTCGCTCAAAATCTACCAATAAAACAATTCGATGCGGTACGTTATCCAACTCTATTTATTGGTCGTAATGTCGAGGTGAATGTTGAAGACAAGCGTTTGATTGTAATAGCGTACAATTTAATCGGCGCCTATGGTTTAGCTTGGAGTAACAGGTTTGCGGGCACTTATTTTGATTCTAAAAAGAATATTGATATTAGTTACTGGAAAGGTAAAGCGTGGGGGTTAGAGGCGCCTGCAAATTTGTACATACCAAATGAAGAATATTTTACAGTCGCAACTCCTGAAAACAATCCAGAGAAAAAACCAGTATTTACAAAGCTGTATCTTGATACTACAATCAATACTTGGATGGTTTCAGCAATTTTACCAATATATAATGATAATGATTTTTTAGGCATTGTTGGGCATGATATTGTGTTGACTGATTTAATGAAAAGCACAACCAACAAGAAATTACCAGGAACGTATAATATTATCTTTAGAAACGATGGTGTATTAATTGCACATCCTTCGCTTACAGAAAAAATTAAGCGTAATCAAGGTAAATTAAACATTACTGAGCTAAATAATTCAGAATTGTCTCGAATTTATGAGCTAGCTAAACACAATAGTAGCAATAATGTAATTGAAAATCACCAAGACCAGCTATATTTAGCAATTACTAAAATTGATGGACCAGACTGGTACTTTGTAACTGTATATCCAAAATCACTTTTATTTGAATCTGCATTTAATACATTTATATTTATTTTATTTTCTGGAATAAGTATATTAGCTGTAGTCATTTGGTTACTTTTATCCGTACTACGTAAACAAGTTGCAACTCCGTTAAGTGAATTGACGCACACAATTAGTAAAATTTCGGCAGGTGAATTTGATATTAATATTGATGTTAACCGTCTGGATGAAATTGGACAATTAGCGTCAGCTTTTAAGAAAATGGCGATGGAACTGAGTAATTCGTTTAATGAGTTAGAAAGTCGTGTAGAAGAAAGAACGATAGAACTACAAAAAGCTTTATGTGATTTACGGCAAACTCAGGCACAAATCTTGCAAGCTGAAAAAATGTCAGCATTAGGTCAAATGGTAGCAGGGATTGCACATGAAATCAATAATCCAGTGAGTTTCATATATGGTAACATTACTCATATAGAAGCATATACAGTAAATTTATTAGAATTATTAGAATCTTATCAAGAATATTTTCCAAACCCTCCATCAGCATTAAAGCAACTAATTGAAAAAGTTGATTTAGAATTTATTGAAGAAGATTTACCCAAACTAATTAATTCAATGAAAGTCGGCGCCAATCGTATTAGTGATATAGTACAATCTCTACGTTCATTTTCAAGACTCGATGAAGCCGAATGCAAAGAAGTAAATATACACGAAGGTATAGATAGCACACTATTAATGATACAGCATCGCCTCAAAATAGATTCAAGCACAGACATCGAAGTCATCAAAGAATACGGTGAATTACCTTTAGTTAAATGCTATGCGAAACAATTAAATCAAGTTTTCTTACATATTTTAAATAATGCTATTGATGCATTAAACGAAATTACAACCAAATCTCGAATTATAAAAATATCTACTCAGGTTATAGAAAATAATTGGATACAAATATGTATCACAGATAATGGTATTGGTATAAAACATGAAGATAGTAAACATTTATTTGAACCCTTCTTTACAACTAAACCAGTTGGGAAAGGTGCTGGTCTAGGTTTGTCTATCAGTTACCAAATCATCGCCAAAACCCATCGCGGTAAGTTAACATGTGATTCAAAGTACGGTAACGGCACCAAGTTTGTGATAACCATCCCAGTTTCTATGGCTTGACATAATTTTGTCATAATTTTTGAGCATAGTAGAAATATGGCAACGGATACAACGGATGTAACGGATAGGTTATTGGTTACAAACTATATGCAATTACTATTTAATCAACTTGTAAAACAATCGACTAATTTAAAAATACTAGCAGCGACAGCTGTGGCTAGTTTACTTGCTACTGCGACATTAAATACAACTTCTGTTCGAGAAGCTAATTTGAGTTCTACCTCACGCGAAGCTGAACAAGCGTCTCAAGTTGGACTGTTACTGAGTGCTGCTGCTGTTATTGGCCTTGGTGTCGGCACCTTACAAGCGAATAAAAGTACTAATAAAGCTGGTGCCAGTTATTCTCCTCAACAGTACAAACAAGACAATAACATTATCACTATTGACCAAGTGAACAGCAGACTCCGCTCGCAGCTTCTTAGTTTGCTACACAGAGATATACAAGGGATAAATAGACTTTTGAACCAAGCTAAGTTTAAATACCCAAATCGGACAAATAACTGGTACGCAGAGAAAGTTATTTATGACCTAACACGCGACCGAGGAGCATAATCAAAGCTTGTAGAGACGTTACATGTAACGTCTTTACACGTCTATTTGACAATTTCGATATATCGCGATAGGATATTTATTGCGATAACGATATATCGCGATAAGTCAAACACTAAGAAATGATAGCAAGGAGTTATATATATGTTTAGGAGATTTCATCCGCGCTTCCTTACACCAGCATGGGCAGGAGAAAACATTGGCAATAGTTTTTTCGCAAGCGAGCGCTTTGGACGAAAAGAATCGCACGGTCATGGCTGGGGAGATAGACGACGCACTCGTCGTGGTGATATGAAGTTTATTCTGCTTGGGTTGTTGTCTGAACGTCCCCAGCATGGTTATGAGATTATCAAAGAGTTGGAAGCTCGTCGTGGTGGCTTTCATCGTCTCAGTCCTGGTTCTGTGTATCCAACTCTTCAAATGCTAGAGGAGAGTAATCATTTGACTAGTACACAGGTTGAAGGAAAGCGTGTTTATACTATTACCGAAAGCGGTAGACAACTGTTAAGTGAGCGCAATCAACAATCTAATTTAGAAAACCCTTCTGACTTTAAAGAAAGTAAACCTTCTGAATTAATTGAGTTGCGCGATACTTTAACAGAGTTGAATGATGCTGTTACTACTGTTGCTCGGAGTGGCAATTTAGAGCAAGCAAATCAAGTGCGTGACCTTCTTATTCAGGTTAAGCGTGAAATTTACAAAATCCTAGCACAGTAGACACAGTAGGGTGTGTTAGCGACAGCGTAACGCACCATTCTCTAGGAGTTGTAAATGTTGTAATATCAAATTACACACTTCTGTTGCGGCAACTGTGTTATTTGAATCTAATTGCTGCGTGATAAAAACTGGTTTATCTTCTGGAGAAACATCTATACTACCGTGTGAACCTTTGACCAGGGTCGCGTCTAATGGTATTACGTCCATTAGGTAACGGAAGCCAAGTTTTTTCTGCAATAGTTTTAAACCAACTTTTAGTTTTGGGAATTTGATTTGTGGGTCGATGAATAATTCTACGGGGTCATAACCTGGTTTGCGGTGAATATCAACAGTTCTGGCAAAGTCCGGCGCCTTATTATCATTCAACCAGTAATAATAAGTAAACCATGCATCATTGTTAGCAACAGCAACAAGCTCACCCGAACGTGCATGATTTAAGCCATGTAGTTTTTTGGCTGTATCATCTAATATATAGCCAATTCCATCCATTGATTGTAGCAAGTCTTTAACAACAGAAGTACATTCAGGGTCATTTATATAGATGTGGGCAAGTTGATGGTCAGCAACTGCAAAAGCCTTACTGGCGCCTGCATCTAATATTTCGCATCCTAATTCTTCTCTAACTTTCAGTAAACCCTTTTCGCGAAGCACGCGGTTTATATGAATAGGCTTTGATACATTCGTAATGCCATATTCAGATAACACAATTACTTTGGCGCCGCGTGTTTCATAAAAATCAATTAAATCGCTACAAACCGTATCTATCTCTTGTAAGTCTTTGATTATGTTCTTTTCGTCATGTCCAAATTTCTGTAAACAGTAATCTAAATGCGGTAAATAAATTAATGTTAAAGTTGGATTAGATTTTTCTTCTGTCCACTTAGCAGAATCTGCTATCCAGCGCGTAGAATCAATAGAAGTATTTGGACCCCAAAAATTAAACAGCGGAAATTGTCCTAATTCTTTTTGTAAATCAAATCGCCAGTCACTCGGTTGCGTGTAGATATCAGGTAATTTTCTGCCATCAGCAGGATACATCGGTCGTGGAGTCACCGAGTAATCAACCGACGAGTACATATTATACCACCAAAATAAATTCGCACAGCTAAACTCAGGATTGTTAACACGTGCAATATCCCATATTTTTGGAGCTTGTACTAACTTATTCGACTGGCGCCAAAATTTGACCTCACATTCCGAGCGAAAATACCAACCGTTCGCAACAACACCATGTTCACTAGGAAGAACACCAGTTAAATATGTAGCTTGTGCAGTGCAAGTCACAGCAGGTAGAACAGGGTTTATAGTGGTAACTTGTCCACGTTGTGCCCACTGTGAAAGCTTGGGAGTATATTTTAGAAGTCGTGATGACAGACCGACAACATTTATAACAACTGTTTTATTCATAATATATAAGAACTTAATTATAGAGTTAATCCCCCCGAAGAGAGCAAAGGGCAGGGGGAGATTAAAAAAATTATATCGTAACTACACAATCAAATACTTGATGATATTTTAGATGGTGCCTGACATAATTTTTGCATTATCCATTTATACTCGCGCTGAATAGATGTAATTATATCTAACTTCATATCATGAGGCAAAACTTCCCATGTATACGTTTCAATTTCTAGATGATTACAAAAATTTTGAATTTTTAATAATTCCAATATTTCTATAATATCATCTTGAGTAGACAATAAATCTTGATATTCATTTAAAACAATTGGAACATGAAAATGGATTCGCCATTCTTGGGCTATAGAATCTTCAAAGTCTGGTAATGCTTCATCTAAATCAGAATATTGATACAACTGCCCATTTATATCTCTTGCAATGGCTTGATGCAAGTAGGTTGATTCTGCAAAATTGCGTAGCTTTTTACTTAAAGCGGCATGTTTTTTTATGTCGTCTGATAAATTAAGTTTTAAAGCTGCGCTAATTTGAATTTTACCAATTTTGATTCCTGCTGCTAAAAATTGTTTGATAGTCGATACAGGTTTTTCATATTCTAAAGCAAAATGACAAGTGTCATAACAAATACGTACATGCTCTAAAAGTAGTTGTTCTGCTTTTTCTTGTGAAATTCCTAAATCATTCGCAAGATATTTTCCTCCTAAAGGCAATAAATATATCTGGAAATAATTTATTACTTCTGCGGAATTTTCAATAACTCCATCAGGTTCTGGTTCTAATGCCAAATACACAAATTTTCCTGTTTTGCGATGAACACGAACCATTTCTGCAACTACTCGTGCGATATGACGTGTTGCATTCATTATCACAAAAGAAAGATATACTTGATTTTGCTTAAACCAAGGTTTATATGATATAGGTAGAGTTGAAATACTACCTTGTACACCTTCAGGTAATAACGGCGCCAGTATATGTAATAATCTGAATGTATATTCTAAACGTTCTTTTGTTGACCAATCAGGTGCATATACTTGGTCTTTGACTGGTTGTCCATGAAAAGTCCCGTAAGGAAACCCATTCAGTGTAAATACATATAAATTATGTTCTTCTAACCACCATTGAAAATATGACAAGGTGTTTTCTTTCAACAAAGTGTGCGTTGCGATATTAGCCAAACTTAACCCAATCCCAAAGGGTTTATGCTCACTCAGTCGAGCTTTTAACGTAGGAATGTATTTTTGAAGATTATTAAAAACTTGGCTCCAAGCTTCACCTGGATGGATATTTGTACAATAGGTAAGATGGTAATTATTAAGTTTCATATAGTTATGGTTATTAAAACTTATTCTTTAACAAATTAATAGCTTCGCGATATATCGCTGTATTGACTTCGTGAATTTCTAGACCTTTGCCAATAGATTCAAGTAATGTTACAGTTAACTTACCTCCTAAATGTTCACGAAATTCTTCTAATTCTTGAAAAATACAGCGTGGGTCTTCAATATTAAACATGGCAGCACTGAGTTCAGGAATATACAAGGTAAAACCTAGTATCTTTAGTGTATTAAGTGTTCGCTGCCATTCTAATCGCGATAGTAAACCAAGTATATACGAATACGTACAATCTAATGCAATGCCAATAGCTACAGCTTCACCATGACGCAACTTATAATATGTTAACTGTTCAAGTTTATGTGCTGCCCAATGTCCAAAGTCGAGAGGACGTGATGAACCCGTTTCAAAAGCATCACCATTTGTTGCTGTATGATTTAAATGTAATTGCGCGGATTTATAAATAATTTGCTGCATCAAATTCATATCACGATTTACTAATGCCTGCGCTTGTGTTGTAATCAAATTAAAAAAGTCAGCATCTTTAATTAACGCAATTTTTACAGCTTCGGCAATTCCCGAACGCCAATCTGTATCACTTAAAGTTGTCAAAAAACTAAAATCGTTGATCACTGCTGTTGGTGGTGCAAATGTACCTAAATAATTCTTGTTCCCAAATGCGTTAACACTATTTTTTACACCTATACTCGAATAGTTTTGTGCAAGTACCGTAGTTGGAATTTTAATTAAACGAATATCGTGATTCGCTGTAGCTGCCGCATATCCTATCATATCTAAAACGGCGCCGCCACCGATAGCTAAGATATAGGAATGACGACATAATCCGACTTTATCAACTAATGCATGAACTTGCTTAATCAAATAACTATCGTTTTTAGCAGATTCTCCACCAGGTACTAACATCGGTTTATCTACAAGCGTCATAATATTAGCATGTCGTTTTACATAAGCACTAATTTGAGATATTAATCCTTTATGGCAACGAAGTACATCAGTATCGATAATTACAAGAACTTTTTTATGTTGAGATTGACATTCAGCAGCAATTAATCGTGCGAGTAATACATTATGCAAATCAAACAAACCCATAGTAAAATGAACAGGATAAGCAAAACTAACCGTCACCTTTTGCTGAATAACAGGTAGAGCCAATTCTAAATTTTTATCTTGATTTTGATTAAGTGCGTACATTTAAAATTTCCTTATTTAAAATAATTAAATTGAAAGTTGCTGTAATAATATATAAAAACGTTACATGTAACGTCTCTACTTCAATATATTTATTTTTTCCGATTGATGAGGTTAAAAAATTACTTTACTTATTTTTATGTTTTAGTAGACCAGTTATGGAAGTGTCACTATTACCTAGAGTATCTTAACTCAAGCTTTATATAAGTAGCTCAATCAATTAAATTTATGTAAATAAAAACACTTTTCTCCGTATTTTTGCGCTTTAATTTATCGGTAAGGTTAGAGTAAATGCGGTTTCACCGTCTGGTGTTTCTTCTAGGATAAGGGTGCCGTGATGTGCGCGCATTATTTCGCGTGCTAAACTTAATCCCAATCCAATGCCTTCCACTTTACGAGTTCGAGCGGGGTCTGCACGATAAAAGCGGTCGAATATACGTGTGCGGTCATTGGGTGGAATATTATTTGAGGCATTGGTTATTGTAATGTAGAGGTTTACTTGGGTTTGTCGAGTTGAAATTTTTATCCAGCCGTTATCTAGGTTATATTTGATAGCGTTACTTATTAAGTTTTGTAACACTTGTATAAGAAGGTCACGGTCGGCTTTTACTTGTAGTTTGTGATTAGAGATATCAGTTTCTATAGTTAAATGAGGCGCCAATAGTTCTATATCCTCAATAATTTCCATAAGTAGCTTGTATATATCAACGTCAATTAAGTACAAGCTCATTTGTCCTGCATCTGCAAGAGATAATAATAATAGTTTTCGGACGATACCACTCAAGCGACGTACTTCGTCTAATAAGTTACCCAAACGCTGCTGTACCTCGCTACCTGTTTCAACTTGTTGCAGTGTTTGTTCGAGTGTACCTTGTAATATAGTTAACGGGGTTTTGAGTTCGTGAGCTGCGTCTGCGCTAAAACGCGAGGCTTGCATAAAGCTACGCTCTAGACGTTCTAGCATTTGATTAAATACTTCAATTAACTTTATAAACTCTACATCTGTGGTATTAAAGGGAACTCTTCGCTTGAGTCCTTGCACCGTTACTTGTTGAATGGCGTCTGTTAATTCATGAATTGGATACAGAGCGCGACCAGAAATAAACCAAGCTGCAAAAGTAATTAATACCAGAGTTACTGGTATTGTCACTAAAAAGATATTTTGAATTGTCGCCATTTGTTGATTAATAGCTTGGAGACTAACGCCAATGGCAACACTACTATTAGGAAAGTTAACGGCAGTAATTCGCCAAGCTTCTGTTGCGGTTTTCTCAGTCACAAATTCAGGTAAAGGTGGGCGCCGACGTGGAGGTAGTTCAAGTGGTCTTGATAGTGGTCTATTAGGTCTTGGTGGTGGTGCAGGTGTGTTTCTAAGGCGCCGTTCTAACAAGCGATTTATTTCTGTATCAGTAATTACTTCATCAGATTGATATAATACACTTCCATCTAGACCTTTTACGAATAGAGCAATAGGAATTTTTGTATTTGTGCCAAAGCTGGTAGTTAAAGAATCTTTATAAAATTGCCATTGTTCTCCAGGTGGCAATCTCGAAGCTCGCATCAACTGATTGAATAATTGTGCATCAAGGCGGCTAATTTGAGCATTATAAATTTGATACCAACAAACGGTACCAAACCCAACTATTGCGCTTCCTGCTAGTGCCCCAGATAATAAAGCGATGCGAAGTCTAAACGAACGAATCATAATAACCTTAAACTGTATTACTAAACAGAAACCCGGTTTCTTTGAGGTTACTCTGGTTTACGAAAGCGATATCCAACTCCGCGAATGCTTTCAATTAACCCTACTTCATTAAGAGAGTCAATTTTCTTGCGAATGCGTTGAATACAAACATCTACAACATTAGTATTGGGATTAAAATCGTATCCCCACACATGTTCTAATATTTGAGTTCTTGTAAATACTCTTCCAGGAGAACGCATTAAATATTCTAAAAGATTAAACTCACGACTAGTTAGCTCTATCACCCGTCCATTACAAGTCACTTCGCGTGTAATACGGTCAAGCTTTAACGCTCCTATTGCTAGTACATTTTGACGTTCACCAACACTTCGACGTACAACCGCGTGTATTCTCGCTGCTAATTCTTCAACAAAAAACGGTTTAGCTATATAATCATCAGCGCCTAAATTTAATCCTTGTAAACGGTCATCGAGTTCATTGCGAGCAGTGAGTAAAATTACTGGAGTATTGTTATTTTGGCGCCGTAGTTGCTTCAATATAGATAAACCATCCTTCCCTGGCACCATAATATCAAGAATAATTACATCATATTCGTTATCGAGTGCCCGTAAATAACCATCATCACCGTTATCGCAATAGTCTACAGTAAATCCCTGCTCCTTTAATCCAGCCCGAACAAAGTTAGCAATTTTCGCTTCATCTTCGACAAATAGCACGTTCACGAATTACTTGTCACACTATACTAACAGCCTTATTGTAATTCATATGACTCTAAAGCTAAATTACAGTTTTGTAATAAAGAAACCCGGTTTCTAGGGTTTGAGGGAAAATGTTTCTACTTAAGCCTATTTGTTTAGAAGAGTTGTGATTTTGTTTAAAAGTCGGGACATTTCGATGGGTTTTGTGTCGTATTCATCACACCCGCTATTAAGTGCTTTTTCTCGGTCGCCTGACATTGCGTGTGCTGTTAGGGCTATTATTGGAATATGTTTAGTAAAGGAAACTATTATACTCTGGTTTTGCTTTAAAGTTTTCAAATACCTTGTGTGCTGAAAAAGCAGGAACTGTTTCAGCCACAAACTGTGTTTCAGTTATTAGTTTTTCTTGTAACAGGGGCTGAATGTTTTTAGTGGTATATTTACGTACAAAATTCATAACCTGTGTTAGAATTTCTGTTTTGGTTGCGACTTCATCCTCCGCTTTGCTACGCATCGCACTAGATAAAGTGAAACCACTAATTATGATTCCACCAACAAATACAAGCAAAAGCAGTAAAGTAAATTTATTCCCAAGCTTTAGTTTTTGCAGCATAATTAAAACTAAAGTACTACTAAATAATTAGATGTAGCCTAATTACCCTATACGCGCCGCTTTGATGCGATTATGCAGTAGTTTTGAAAATCCCTCCAAATTCGCGTTCTTGTAGGGGGATAAAATCTGATTGTCTTTAAATTCTATAAATATAAATCATATGTAATCTTAACGCTCAGTAGTAAATTAGAATTATAAACTACTAAACAGGCGCCTACAAGCAAAGGGATTTAACAATGGCTTGCACAATCAATGTAAATTTACCAGAGTCCTCATACGAAATTGAAATAGCACCCTTAACTCTTGACAAACTTGGCGAGTATATGAGCAAGTTAGAGCTAGGTAGAAAAGTTTTGATTGTATCAAATCCAACGGTGTTTGAGCTTTATGGAGCGCGCGTTGTTAATTCGTTGCAAGCTAGTAATTATCAAGTATTTACCTGTATTTTACCTGATGGAGAAAGCTATAAAAATCTAGACTCAATAAAAGAAATATACGACGCATGTATAGAACATCGGTTAGAACGTTCTTCGACGCTAGTAGCTTTAGGTGGTGGTGTAATAGGGGATATGACGGGGTTTGCTGCGGCAACTTACCTGCGAGGCATTAACTTTGTTCAGGCGCCGACTACACTTTTAGCAATGGTAGACTCATCTATAGGTGGCAAAACTGGTGTTAACCATCCTAAAGGCAAAAACTTAATTGGCGCCTTTTATCAACCGAAGTTTGTTTTAATAGACCCAGAAGTATTACAAACGCTACCTGAACGCGAATTTAGAGCTGGAATGGCAGAAGTCATAAAATATGGTGTAATTTGGGATGCTGAATTTTTCGCTCAAATGGAAGCAAGTACACATTTAGATAGTATAAAAACAATCAGCCCCGAACTCTTAGAGACGATAATCAAACTATCATGCCAAGCAAAAGCTGATGTAGTCGGTCAAGATGAAAGAGAAGCAGGACTACGAGCAATTCTCAACTACGGTCATACAATTGGACATGCAGTAGAAAGCTTAACTGGATACACAGAAGTAATTCATGGGGAAGCAGTTGGTATTGGGATGGTAGCAGCAGGAGAAATGGCAGCAGAACTAGGAATGTGGACGAAAGCAGAAACAGAACGACAAAATCATCTAATTGCCAAAGCGGGTTTACTAACACATTTACCCAAAGTAAATATAGACGACATCGTTACAGCAATACAAATCGATAAAAAAGTCAGAGACGGCAAAGTTCGATTCATTCTACCTACACAAATAGGCAAAGTCGAAATTACCGACGAAGTACCGACAGATACAATACGTAGTGTACTGAATAATTTGCAACGGATATAACGGATGTAACGGATGGGTTATTTTAAGCAACTCATCCGTTACATCCGCTAATCATCCGTTGCCAGTAAGCCCGCAGGTACATTTAGTGCTGTTTCCAAACCGCGCGCTCCTTGCCAGCTTTGATTCTCATTCCAAATTATTCCTTCTAAGTTGGCGCCACTAAAATCATTATTTTCTAAAATGGCGTAGCTGAGGTTTGTATAACTCAAATCAGCACCGTTAAAAATGGCGCCTGTAAGGTTACTACCACTAAGGTTGGCGCCAGTTAGGTTTGCGTAGCTCATATCAGTTCCGCACAAAACAGCAACGCTTAGGTCTGCACTATGTAGGTCAGCCTCGCTCATATTAACTCCGCTCAAATCAGCTTCACTTAAATTTACATTACTAAGGTTGACACCACTAAGATCGGCGCCAAGAAGAATACAAGAGTTAAGATTGGCGCCATTAAAAAAAGCACCGCTAAGTTTTGCATAGCTTAAATCTGCTGCGTGCAGTATGGCATTTTGCAGGTTAGCGCTAAACAGAATAGAATCGCTTAGATTTATTCCTGTTAAATTAGCATTCATAAAATTTACGCCACTTACATCAGCACGACACAAGTCAGCTTGACTCAGGTCAGCACCTTCTAAGTTGGCACCACTCAAATTTGCACCGAAGCAAGTTACGCTTTTAAAAATTGCATGACTAATTACAGCATCTCTAAGATTGGCACCTGTTAAGTTCGCTCCACGCAAATTCGCACTATCTAAATTACTACTACTTAAGTCGGCGTAATTCAAATCGGCACCCGATAAATTCGCATTCTGTAAATTCGCACCGCTAAAGTTGGCACTGCTAAGGTCAGTACGTCGCAATATCGCATTACTCAAATTGGCGCCACTCAGATTCGCATCTCCTAAATTCGCAGCACCTAAATTCGCACTACTTAAATTGGCACCTGTAAAGTTCGCGTTACCTAAATATGTGCCCGTAAGAACTGCACCTGTGAAGTTTACACCCATAAGGTTTGCGTCACCAAGATAGGCGCCGCTAAAGTTACCACCATAAAGGAATTCACCCACAGTACTAGCAAAATTACCAACCTCTATTGAGTCACTATAATTAATGACACGGAGCAACTGCGATGTAAAAAAGTTACCAGTGTCAGGTTGCCCCGATGGATAAAATATTATTTTTTGCTTAAGTTCTTCAAATTGCCGTGCGTAACGGTGTAGCTCTAAAAGCAAAATTAACACATTTAGCCCGGTATATATATCTACCGCACGCAATCCTAGCTTCAAATTTTTAGCTTTAACTTGCAGCATTTTTTGCTGCGGAAAATTAGCGTCGGGTAATGCGTCAATAAATTCCCCTTGGCACCAACGTTGATAAAAATTATTAAGACGCTCAAAAACCTTAATTGGATAGAATTTATCGCTCTTACTAAGTCGTGCGATAACAAGTTCCATATTTTCGGCTTTTAAAGCACTTTCACCCAGCAAATTGTAAAGTTCTGTATAGAACACTGTATCGTCAATGAGCCAAACATCTTGCTCTATTGCCTGTCCCCATTCCATGAACCTGGAATACAGTTCTTCATTCATCAAAAATTGCTGTACATTCTTAGTACCGACCTCGCGCTTTTTTGCTTCTCCATTCCCACTTTTTCTTAAGGTACGTCCAACTTTGCCCGCAACAAAACCATTATTCAACTTTTGATGCACCCAAGAACCCCTTACATAAGTTCCTAATTGCTTCCAGACTTGAGATAAATCTGACATAGTTGTTTCCGAGTCATACTATATTATAATTACCCGCAAAGGTTGTAATCAAGGGATTATACTTACTAGCAAGCTGTTATCAAGCTACTTAGTAACGTGTTATTTCATACATTAAATCTGTTTAGTACACGATAATAATAAAGTTCCCTCCTGACTGACTACGAGGCTCATCTTAGAACAAAATAAAATCTCTGGTAAAAGAGTATTTCACTTTTTGGCAAAGATAAAGTTTGTGATTAAGTTGTTTATACTATTTCCAGCTGCTTATTTACTAGTCAAATCTAAAAATAATTACGTATTTTTTGCTACAGACATAATTGTTTGCAAGAATACTACAGTAAAGCAGTACCAAAATAGTTACAGGTTCAGCGACATAGTAAACAAATGTAACGCTGTTAATTACACAGTAGGGTGAATTGAATGAGACGGTTAACTTCTTATATTGTTTTGTTACGTGGTTTGGTTATAGGTATTACTACCGCCAGCTTAATGACCTATTCAATTAATGCAGTTGCACAAACTGCTGTTGATAATGGTACGCGGGTTCGTGTAGAAGAAAAAACTAAGGGAGCAGACAAGCTAAAACGACAACAACGGTTGGGCAAAGGTCAGGTATGGGTGTTAAATCAGAATAAGCAAGTACAACCGCAAAATTTCGCGTGGGTGGTCGATGATATCAAAAAAGCCAACCAGCAACCTTTGTTACAACTCGCTAAGGTGCCTTCAAGTTCGACGAAGAAACCTGCGGAGGCGCCGAAACCACCAAAACGCGATGACTTAGAACCGTTTGATGAAGTCACCAAAGACACACAGCGCTCAGAAGGTTTATTTACTCTGTATAGAAATAAAGAAAAAAATAAAATTTATCTAGAGATTAAACCAGAACAGCTAAACAAGAATTTTCTGGCAACCGCAACCCTAGAGTCGGGTATCGGAGAAGGTGGTATATATAGCGGTATGCCACTGCAAGATTTTTTATTTTACTTTAAGCGTGTAAATAACAACTTACAGTTTGTTGTCCGTAATGTTAATTTTCGTACCCGCGAAGGCGACCCACAAGCTCGCTCACTTGCGCGCTCTTTCAGCGACTCAGTTCTATATAACATTCAACTCAAAAGTATTCATCCTGAACGCAAAACGCTTTTAATTGACCTAGGCGATATTTTATTAACCGATGTATCAGGGTTATCAGCAAGTATAGGAGTAGGGGCAGGTGGCGACCAGTCATATTTTGGTGACGCAAAAGCTTTTCCGCAAAACTTAGAAATCGAATCGATAATGAACTTTATCGGGGGTGGTGGCAGTAGTCGCGGCAAGGAATTGGGGCTACCAAATTTTGAGACTTTAGCTGATAGTCGTGGATTTACACTGCGAGTTCACTACAGCTTGTCGCAATTACCCGATAATAATTATCGTCCTCGTTTAGCTGACGAACGTGTAGGATACTTTGTCACAGCTTATCAAGATTTATCGAACGACGACCGCAACGACCCGTTTGTTCGTTATATCAACCGTTGGAATTTAGAAAAGCAAGACCCAAACGCGGCAATATCACCACCCAAAAAGCCAATAGTGTTCTGGATAGACAACGCAGTTCCCCTAGAATACCGTGATGCAATTCGTGATGGTGTTTTAATGTGGAACCAAGCATTTGAGAAAGCAGGATTTAGAGATGCAATTCAGGTCAAGCAAATGCCTGATAATGCCACTTGGGACCCCGCCGACATCCGTTATAATACAATTCGCTGGATAAATACCGTTGATGGTTACTTTGCAATGGGCCCATCGCGTGTTAATCCATTAAATGGGGAAATTTTGGATGCGGACATTTTAGTCGATGCTAGTTTTGTACGTGCGTTAAAAAACGACTATCGGCAAATCGTGCAACCCAACCAAGTTCAAAACAGAACTTCAATTAGTGCGTTGATGCAAAACCGCATGTTATGTGCCAACGGACTCGAAGCTAGAGCATTAGGGGATAAAGGAGATAAAGGTGAACCAGATGCTTCCAACTTTCTTGGTCGCATTTCGCGTCTCGCAGGCGAGTATGATTTATGTTACGGAATGGAAGCAGTAAATCAGTTTGCTTTTGGTAAAATGGCGATGACGATATTACCAGGCACCCTTTCAACAAACGAACAAATCAAAACTTATATTCACGAGTATCTCAGATTAATAATTGCTCATGAAGTTGGTCACACGTTAGGCTTACGGCATAATTTCCGTGGCAGCACCATGCTAAAACCAGAGGAAATGAACAATACCGAAGTCACCCACAAACGTGGTTTAACAACATCGGTAATGGATTATATCCCCCCAAATATAGCACCCAAAGGTGTAAAACAAGGCGATTACTTCCCCAGCATGATTGGTCCCTACGACGAATGGGTAATTAAATACGGATATACACAAATTCCAGTTCCAACAACAGGCGCCGAGAAACCATTTCTTGAGACAATGGCAAAAGAATCGAGTAAACCTGAGTATACTTATGCCACCGACGAGGACATGCTCGACCTCGACCCAACCGTTAACGCTTGGGACAACAGCGGTAATGTGCTACTTTACTCACAGTGGCAACTCGACAACTCTCGTCAACTATGGGATTTAATTAACAAGCGATATCCTTCAGATGATAGAGATTACAGCGAAATTAGCGAACAATTTGGTACCGTTCTTGGCAACTATTTCCAAAATATATTCTTTACCACTAAGTATATAGGTGGTCAATCTTTTTACCGTGTACGTGCTAACGAAGGGGATAAACGCTTACCATTCCAACCTATTCCCGTAGAAAAACAGCGACAAGCATTAACAACATTACAAAAATACGTCTTTGCCGAAGATGCTTTTAACTTCCCTCCTGAATTATTAAACAAACTGGCACCTTCTCGCTGGCGCCATTGGGGAACAAGAACACGGGTAGGCAGATTAGACTACCCAATACACGACTTAGTATTATTTATTCAAACATCAGTACTAGTTGACTTACTATCAGGAGACCGTCTCTCACGTATCAAAGATATAGAACTCAAATCAGCAACCGATAAAGCACTAACAATACCTGAGTTATTCGATACTCTACAAGAAGGAATTTGGACAGAAGTCGTCAAATCTAAAAATCGAGAAATTAAAATATCCAGCTTGCGAAGAGGTATCCAGCGTCAATATTTAGACCTTTTAACCTCAATGGTGCTGCGTAAAGAACAAGAACGCATACCAGAAGACGCACGTACTATTGCATGGTATAAGCTCAAACAGCTTGACGAGAAACTTAAATCAGTAGACTCAAAAGACGAATACACTAAAGCACACATTTTGGAAACACGTGACCGAATAGACAAAGTTCTCAGTGCGCGAATTCAATCCAACTAGGCAACGGATATAACGGATGATTTATTAGTTCATCCGTTACATCCGTTAGGTAATCCGTTGCCATCATTCACTCTTCCACAAATATACTCGCTTATCAAAACCACCTGTTGCTAAGGTTTGGCCGTCGGGACTAAATGCGACTGCGCTTACCCAGTCTGTATGAGCGTATAAACTTGTTATTAATTCACCTGTAGTTAAATTCCAAATTTTGGCACCATCACGTCCAGCACTTGCTAAAATTTCCCCGTTAGGATGTAGTGCTATTGCGTTTACCCAGTCGTTATGTCCTGTTAATGTTCGCTCAAGTTTTGCTGCATTCAAATTCCACAGTCTAATAGTTCGGTCACGACTTGCGCTAATTAATGTTTGTCCATTTTGACTAAATATCAAGCTACTAACTGCATCTGAATGTGCAACATAACCACGAATGACTTTACCTGTACTCAAATTCCACAGTTTGATAACACCTTTGCTATCACCACTTGCCAAAGTTTGACCGTCAGGACTTATTGCCACAGAATGAATTAAGTTATCGTATTTTACCAAAGTTGCTAACGGGCGCCGTTGTAATAAGTCCCAAACGCGAATACCATCTATGGCGCCGCTAACTAGTACTTTACTATCAGGTGTAACTGCTAGGGACATGACGTTGGTCGTATGAGCAACGAAAGACCTTAAAAATTCGTTGTTTCTTAAATTCCATATATTAATGCTGTTGTCATTGCTACAGCTAATTAGATTTTGTCCATCGGGTGAAATTAATAATGATTCTACTGCTGTTTTGTGTGCGCGGTTAACTATACCCTTTTTTCTGCCTTTCACAACGTCCCACAGATATATATAACCATCATTATCACCACCACCACTTGCTAAAACTCGACCTTCGGGACTAAATGCCAGAGATTTAACTGTTCCTGAGTGTGCCCTAAGAGTATATAGTAATTGCGGGTTGGCAAATCTACCTGTTATTTGTTGGGTAGTATCTAGTGTAGCAGGGGCATTTTTGCTTGCTAATCCTTGTAATTGAGTAAAGTTTAGAATAATAACCGTTGCACAGCAAAGTATTATTAGTTTACTTAGTTTACGCTTGCTCCTCACTGTCGTTCCTCTTTAAATATTACGTATCCATAGCTTCAAGTATATTTCCCAGCCAGATCAAAACGCACAAAAATGTAGAGACGCGACATGTCGCGTCTCTACACAGGTTATGAAATTTTCACAAGAATTGGTATTACACCAATTTCAAATCAGCGTATTCTGCCAGTAAGTCATCTGATGTTAAAGTATCACCAGGCGCCTGTGGAGTCCACAGTACTTCGATGGCTAAAAGCTTATCGCTAGGTATGCTACCAATTTGACGCAGTGCTTGACGTAACTCATCGGCGCCATTTATTGCTGGCATTTCATATTTACCAAGTGTAGCTGCCAAGAGTGTAACTATTATATATTCTCCTGGCCCAGAGGTAATTAAATCTGTGGGGTTATCGATTTCACCAGAAGATGGTAAAGCGTCTTGATGCGCGATGTTTCCCTTGAGTTGATTATTGACGTTCGATAAAGTTTCTTCAGTAAACTTACTGCGTTCCCCTAATGCCAAACGGTTAAATTCTGCTTCTGCGGAGTTTAAACGTGCTTGTTGTGTGCTACCACCCGCATATACCCAATATTCAGGGTGACGAAGTAATGCCAAACTTGCTTCTTGTAATACTTCTGCACGTCCAGCATCTGTATTAGTATCTGCTGTTTCTGCTATTCGGTTAAGTTCTTCTTGTAACCCACGTGCTGAAGCGAGTAATCCTACTTGTAATTTTGTTACCGATACCGTTGGGTTAGGTGTATATGCTTCTTCATATGATGATGAGTCACCACCACTACCAACACGACGGAAGGCTTGCAAGATAAAGTTAGCAATGGCAAAGAATATTAAAATACCGAAGATAGAACCAAATCCTCCACCAATTCCCCAAAATGGTAATAGGAAGGGAAAACCAAACCCACCACCACCTGGATAGTATCCACCACCGTATCCACCACCGGGAGGTGCATAAGTACGAGGGCCACTATAAGGACGACTGCTGCTTGGCATTCTAAAAGAACCACCGCCGATTCTACCACCACTGCCTGCTGCATAAGCATTATCTACATTACTAAATGCCAAGCCAAATACAAGACATAGCAGTAGTAACGGTTTTAAAAGCGGTTTAATAGTTTGCTGTAATTTTTTACGCATAACACAATCCTGAGTTTTTGTTAATTCGTTTTTGGTTATATTCTTCCAACCTGAGTAGGAGTGTTGCGCTTGCTAGTACTAGGCGCCGAAAAAAGAACAAGTTAACTTACCTGTCCGTACTTTTATAATTTATCGTCTTTTACTGGCTGATAACAGCGAACCAAAGACGGATTTCCTCACCAAGATACCGAACACATATATTCTCTTTCTTCTTTCTTTTCCTCTGCGTTCTCTGTGTCTCTTTGGTAAACATTATAACAGCATAACACAGACAGGGATGCCTGTGTCACAACGTTAATTTAAAATACTTATATTATTAAAGAAACAAATTATACAATGTATATGTCAGCAATACTGGATGCTGATTAAATTAATTACCCTATTCAATAATAGACAAATATGAATTATTCAACCAGACGTAAATCTATACTAAATAAGTGTTTTGCTGTTATTGCTTTATCCATACCTTTACTACCCTACATACCCGCAAATGCAGAAAAACCTGAACATCTAAAACAGCTACTTGAAACAAAGAAGTGTCGCAAATGTGACTTACAAGGAGCTTCTCTGAGTCGGCAAAACCTTAGAGATGCGGATTTAAACGACGCGAACTTACGTAGAGCCGATTTAAATCGTGCTAATCTCAGAAATGCCAATTTAAGCAGTGCTGATTTGAGCGATGCTGATTTACAAAGGTCTGATTTACAAAGTGCTAATCTTAGTTATGCTGATTTAAGTGGCGCCGATTTGAGTGATGCTGATTTGAGTAACGCGAATTTGAATGGCGCCGATTTAACAGATACTGATTTAAGAAATGTAAATTTATATGGTGTTTCCCTTAGCAATGCCAAGTTACGCGGCGCTAGGCTCGACCGTGTGAACCTACGCGGGGTAAACTTAAGTGGGGTTGATTTGAGTGGCGTTGATTTACGCAGTCTCAACCTCAATGATGTAAATCTCAACGGTGTTAATCTCAGCAATGCGGATTTAAACGGGTATGATTTACGCGCAGCAGAGTTAAGCAACGCCAATCTCAGTTATGCTAGTTTGCGAAATGCTAATTTAAATAACGCTAAGTTACGCAGTACCAATTTAACTAATGCCAATTTAGATGATGCTGATTTACGGAATGCTGATTTACGTGACGCGAATTTAAATGGTGTGAGTTTACGAGGTGCTGACTTACGCGGTGCCAACATGAATGCAGCCACACTGAGCAATGATACATTTAAAGCAGATGCATCTGACTTTAACCGCTGGGGAGATAATCGTTTTAGAAAACGTGACTACCAAGGCGCCGTTTCATATTACAATAGAGCCATAAGTACAGACTCTCGTAACGTTGAAGCTTATGCTAATCGCGGTTTAGCTAAAAGCCAGTTGAAAGATTACCAAGGCGCCATTGCTGATTACAACAAAGCCATAGAAATTGACACTAACTTTGCTCTTGCTTATAACAACCGAGGTCAAACCCGCACTCTCACTCAAGATTATATAGGTGCCTTAGCTGATTTTGATAAAGCAATTAGCATTGATGCTAGCTATGCAGAAGCATACAGCGGCAAAGCTAATATATATATAGACTTCAAAAAAATTATTCTGCTGCCATCAACGAAGCATCTATTGCAATACGTCTCAATCCTAAACTAGCATCAGCTTATCACGCACGTGGTGTGGCACACTTTGCCAATAAAAACTACCAAGCAGCAATCCAAGACTATAACAAAGCCATCGATAACTCTAGCGACTGGGCAGAAGTTTTCTTAAACCGAGGAATAGCACGTTATGCTATCGGTGAATATAGAGATGCAACAAAAGACTTCGACCGAACCATAGATATAGATAACAATTATATAGACGCTTACTACCAACGTAGTTTAGCCAGATTTGCCCGCAAACGCTACGAAGATGCACTCAAAGACTGCGTGCGAGTACTTCAACGTGACCCTAACCACGCACTTGCATACGAAAATCAAGCCAACTCCCTACTCGCTTTGAAACGAAAACCCGAAGCAAAACTCGCTATTGAACAAGCTCTCAAAATATATACCCAGCGTAATGATAGCGAAGCTATTAAACGCACTCAAAATATTCTCTCTACGCTTTAAAATATGGGGTCATACCCTACAGGTGTGTGACCCCGTGGTGTATCCTGTAGAGTCAACATAGAATAGTGCTTGCTTATAACCTGATAACACTTGGCGCCAGTTTTTGCACCGTATTCACTGGCGCTTTTATTATATCCAGGCAAAATTAAGAATAGGGAAAGTTTTAATAAACGTTCCTTAGTTTTGCTGTGCGCTGTAAGTGTAGAATTTATCGAAGGCGCCTATAGTCTGGAATTTGTAAGAAGGAACCCAATCACTGATTTTCAATTCAGTACTGTAAACGCTGAAAACCATAAAATCGTGTCTTTCGGTGCTAGCAGCAATAATATCGCGTATTTGTGGACTAGCAGTATCGACAAATTTGTCACATTGATTGTTAATAAGTTTATCTAATATACCAAGACTTTTCTTACACACGTTGGATTTTACGTAACTAGACAGTTCTTTAACAGCATACTGTTGATAGGAAGCCTCGCTAGGATTACTTTTTACCATAGCGATAGCCAACAAAGATAGTCCTAAAACTCCCACACCTGTAATAATCGCTGATTTCATGCTCTTAAATTGGTTATTAGCTATAATTATCAGACTTGAAAAAAAATCAATCCGTTCCTTTTGAACTTCTCTTGCCTATTTTATTTTTTGTGTGCTATTATGTTTTAGTGACGTGGCGAGCGTCGCCAAGTGGTTAAGGCAGTGGTTTGTGGTACCACCATTCGTGGGTTCAAGTCCCATCGTTCGCCCTTAATTATACAAGCAAATAAATAATAAAAAACTGTAGAGAATTACAAAGTTAAATATCTCTACAGTTTTATAGTTATACGGCAGAAACCCGGTTTCTCGGTTCCTTTGCTAATTGGGTCAATGTAATTACGATTAGTATTTAGAAAATGCCTAGAAGGAAAATAACCGTGATACCGCAAAAGATAGCCAACAGTATCATAAATATGCTAGGGGCACTATTGTCTTCAATGATTGCTTTTTGCGTGTTATTAGTCATACCAATCTCCTGTGATATTTAATCACTGAAACCCAAAATGGATTTATTTCTGGATTTTGTACTGCAATTATAGACGCATTGGCTTAGTTATAATATCGACCTATTCAAAACTTGATTTAACTTTACTAATATTAAAATTAGCTGAAATAAAAAACTCGCAAAATAAACTTTTGTTAAGAATCAACCATCCGTTACATCCGTTCCTCATCCGTTGCCAGGATTATCTCTTTAGTTAGAGTGCAAAGGACTTGTAGTTAGTGTAGGTATGACTTTGGACGAAGAAAAATAAAAACAAGGTATAGTATGTCTGAATTATTGCAAGCAGTCCTAGGTAGTGATGAAAAAAATGATTTACGTTCATTGATGAGTGAATTACGTTTGTGTGAAAAGCGTTATTTATTGCGGAACGACATTTTAAATTTATATGAAGATTTTTGTACAAAACATCAAAAAAATGCTTATCAGCAAAGTTCACATCTAAGCAAGCTAATTTATTATACTCAAGAGATAATTCAAGAAGACTCTAATCTTTGTTTTATTATTCGTTCTAAAATAGCGAGTCAAGAAGTTTACTTGCTAACTTCTGATTTGAGTATTGAAGCGATGACTGTGCAAGAACTTTTGGATATGCGTGACCGTTTGGTTAACCGCTATTATCCGAACGAAGGTAACTTATTAGAAATTGATTTTGGTCCATTTTACGATTATTCACCCATAATTCGCGACCCGAAAAATATTGGTAAAGGTGTGCAGTTCCTCAACCGTTACCTTTCGAGTAAACTTTTTGCTGACCCGAAACAATGGCAGGAAAGTTTATTTAATTTCTTGCGTTTGCATCAATATCGTGGTATCCAACTACTAATTAATGGACGCATTCAATCACAGCAGCATCTTTCTGAAAAAATTAAAGCAGCTATTGCACTTATAAGCAACCTTGCAGAAGATGAACCGTTAGAAACGTTTCGTTTGGACTTACAAACAATGGGGTTTGAACCAGGTTGGGGAAACACTGCCGCACGAGTCCTCGAAACTCTTAATATTCTAGATGATTTAATCGACTCTCCGGCGCCTCAAACTCTAGAAACTTTTATATCACGCATCCCAATGATATTCAATATCGTATTGGTATCACCTCATGGATGGTTTGGGCAAGAAGGAGTATTAGGAAGACCAGATACCGGGGGTCAAGTCGTTTATGTACTCGACCAAGCTAAAAATTTAGAGACGCAACTCGAAGAAGATGCGGTTTTAGCTGGGTTAGGTACACTAAATGTACAACCAAAAGTAATAATTCTGTCACGTCTGATACCCAATAACGACGGTACACTTTGCAACCAGCGTTTAGAAAAAGTCTACGGTACTACAAATGCTTGGATTTTACGTGTACCATTCCGCGAGTTTAACCCAAATATGACACAAAACTGGATATCCAGATTTGAGATTTGGCCGTATTTAGAAACTTATGCTATTGATGCTGAACGAGAATTAATAGGGGAATTTCAAGGTAGACCTGATTTAATCGTCGGTAATTATTCGGATGGTAACTTGGTAGCGTTTTTACTTGCACGTCGAATGAAAGTGACTCAGTGCAATATCGCTCACGCTTTAGAAAAATCAAAATACTTATTTAGTAACCTTTACTGGCAAGATTTAGAAGAAAAGTATCATTTTTCCATGCAGTTCACCGCTGACTTGTTGGCAATGAATGCTGCCAACTTTGTAATTAGTAGTACCTATCAAGAAATTGTTGGTACCCCAGATAGTGTTGGGCAATACGAATCGTACAAATGTTTTACAATGCCCGAACTTTACCACGTTGTAAATGGGATTGAATTATTTAGTCCAAAATTTAACGTAGTTCCACCAGGAGTAAGCGAAAGCTACTATTTTCCCTACACCCGTAACGAAGAGCGAGTTGAAACTGACAGAAAACGACTCGAAGAAATGTTGTTTACTCTTGATGACCCTGCACTAATATATGGAAAACTAGATGACCCAAGTAAACGTCCTATTTTCTCAATGGCACGTCTTGACCGTATTAAAAATTTAACAGGTTTAGCTGAATGTTTTGGTAAAAGTCAGGAATTGCAAGAACATTGCAATTTAATTTTAGTTGCAGGTAAGTTACGAGTTGAAGAGTCGGGTGATAATGAGGAACGAGATGAAATTATTAAACTGTATCAAATTATCGACGAATATAACCTACATGGTAAAATTCGTTGGTTAGGTGTGCGTCTTTCTAAGACAGACTCTGGGGAAATTTACCGTGTTATTGCCGACCATAAGGGTATTTTTGTTCAACCTGCATTATTTGAAGCTTTTGGTTTGACTATATTAGAAGCCATGATTACAGGAATGCCAACTTTTGCAACTCAGTTTGGTGGACCGCTAGAAATCATTCAAGATAAAGTTAACGGTTTTTATATTAACCCCACGAATTTAGAAGACACTGCCAGCAAACTTTACGATTTTGTGACTAAATGCGATAGTAACCCTGCTTACTGGGATGAAATTTCAAAGCGCGGTATTGAAAGAGTTTACACTGCTTACACCTGGAAAATTCATACCACTAAACTTTTATCTCTTGCACGTACATACGGTTTTTGGAATTTTATATCCAAAGAAAACCGTGAAGACTTGTTACGTTATATTGAGGCATTGTTTTACCTCATCTATAAACCTCGCGCACAGCAATTGTTAGAACAGCATAAACATCGGTAGAAGAGTAGCATACAACTTGTCATTAGCCCCGAAGAGTAAAACTTTAACGTTTCGATACAAATTGTCATTCTGAGCGTAGCGTAAACGGAGTTTTCTCGCAGGGTAAAATCTTTAAGCTTTCAATACTTAACAGATGCTATCCTTCGGATTACACTACGTTCAGCATGACATAGTGGTCTATGTTATTAATTTTGCTTTCGTTGGCGCCAAATTTAACCACATAAACTAATAGTATTTAAAATAACTTCTCATCTTGTTAATTCTAGCCAAGTATTTTGTCCAACGATTCCATCGACCCCTATATTACGTTGATATTGAAAAGCTTTGACAGCGGTTTCAGTCAAGGCGCCAAAAAAACCATCTACTTCTATACTATAACCACTGGATACTAATAACTTTTGTATAACTCGTACTGAAGTACCTGAATCACCAAATTCTACCCTTGGAAGACTGCTCGTAGTTCTTCTACGGTTAATTGCTGCTATCACAGAATTATTGTCTTTATCTGCAACTATTTTTCCTTGTCTCAATAACTCTTTTTCAGAAACAACTTTAGCTAAAATATTACTTAGTATTCGTTTTAGTTTATAATTAGATGAAAATACGACAGCAGGAGAAGTATCACCAAGCTGAGTAAACTCAGGTGGTGTAACTTGAAGCGTTGCAGTTGAATTCGGTAAATGTGTTGAATTTCTATTAAGTAAATTGTTTTCATGCTGAACCAAAAGCAGTTGAGGCAAATTGTCAGAAACTTTTTGCCCCATAACCAATATGCTCGTCATCAGCAGCCCAATATCGCTCATTGTATATCGTTTTACTACCGCTCACATTTCCATTGACATTAAAAAGTATCTGAGTCCGGAAAAGTACGCACTTTCAACTAAAAATCAATCAAAAATTCATATTTATATATCAAAACCTATTAAATTATACTTATCTGTAGCGATTATTACTTGAACAAAAAAAAAGATGTAATTTAATACATCTTTTTTATCCAGAACTTCTGATTTAAAATTTTCTCTTAGTCAAAAATATGGGCGAGGAGAGAATCGAACTCTCACGCCTTTATAGGGCGGCAGATTTTGAGTCTGCTGCGTCTACCAGTTTCGCCACCCGCCCTTGGGTGCAACCTCATTATTATAATCTACCTTCGTATGATTTTGCAATAGTTTTTGATATTCTTTGCTCGAAGACCAGCGGTCAATTTCGCGAGCGCGTAATACAGGGACTGGGTGGGTAAGTTGAGCGGTACGTGCAGCTTTAAAGGTTTCGCCAATTTCGGTCTTACTAATATCATCGTAGTCGCGTGCTTGAGCGATAAATGCATCAAGGTTGAGTTGCGGCGCTATCTTTGGGGAACCACCAGCAAGTTTCATGAGTACTGACATTACAACCTTGGGGTCACCAGTTGCGAGTAATGCAGCACGGTCGCAGGTAAACTCAGCACATCGTACCCACTCTAAAAGCTGTGCTTGTATGGCTTGGGCAAGAAAGGCGCCGACTGTAGGGACAGCGGTAGCGGCTAGAATTAGTAAATTAACAGGAGTTAAATAAACGCTATGGTCACATTTAAGATGTCCTAACTCGTGTGCGATGACTGCTTGAATTTCTTGAGGAGTTAGCATATCGACAAGCGAAGTGTGAACCACGATAAATGGTTGTTTACCACGCATTGCGAAAGTATAGGCATTTGGTGCCGGATGTTGTCGAATGTAAAGTTGTGGTGGCTCAATATCGAGCATTTTACAAGCTTCGAGGAGCAAATTGTGAAGTTCTGGGAGTTGGTTTTGTCCAACTAAAACACTGGAAGCAATATTTTCGACGTAAAAAACCTGTTCTGCGAGAGGTCCTAAAAGGTTACGCACCATCATATCCAGTCCTGGTATTTGCTTCAGCGCTTTAGTCGCTTCTAGGTCAAGAGGATGGCGAAATGAGTCAGCTTTCAAACCAATTAATTGATTTTTTAATATAGACATAATTAAGTGTAGTGGGGTGCGTCACGCACCAATTTCTATAGATATTATAACGAGATAATATAAAGGGTCGGGCAAAGATGCCCAACCCACAAGAGTTGATTATAATCAAATCAAAAATTTGATATTGGTTTTACAAAGGCGCCAAATAAGGTGCGGTTGCATCTGCTTCAGTTTCTGCTTCGGAGACGCGCTTGATTTTTGCTCCTACTGAAAGCAATTTCAAATCAAGACGGTCGTAACCTCGGTCTAAAAACTGTAATCCTTTGATGGTTGTTAGACCGCTAGCGGCTAAACCAGCTACAACTAAAGCAGCAGCAGCACGTAAATCACTACCAATCACAGGCGCCCCAGATAGTACAGGCACTCCTCGAATAAAAGCAATATTGCCTTTAACGCGAATATCAGCTCCTAAACGATTTAGTTCTGAAGCGTGACGCAGGCGATTTTCAAATACAGTTTCGTTTATTAAGCTATCGCCATCTGCTACAGCCATCAACGACATAAATGGAGCTTGCATATCGGTAGGAAAACCTGGATGTGGCAACGTTTCAATGTCAGCAGCTTTAAGAGCATCTGCTGGCTTGATACGTAGACTATTAGTTCCTTCCTCAATAATGGGAACCCCCATTTCCCGCAGTTTGGCAATAACTGGCAAAAGATGTTCGGGTACTACTGGTGATAATAATAAATCTGAACGTGTAATTGCGCCCGCTGTTAAAAACGTGCCTGCTTCTATACGGTCAGGAATTACTGTGTAATCAGTTGAATGTAATTTTTCTACACCAACAATTGTAATTGTGCTTGTGCCAGCACCCTGAATTTTGGCGCCCATCGACTTACAGAAGTTGGCTAAATCAACTACTTCTGGTTCACGAGCAGCATTTTCAATCAGAGTTTCACCGTCTGCTAATGTTGCCGCCATCATTAAGGTTTCGGTGGCGCCTACACTAGGAGAGTCAAGATAAATTTTGGCGCCTTTGAGCCTACGGTTACTACCAGGAACGTAAGCGTTACAAATGCCGTGTTCAATTTGTACTTCTGCTCCCATCGCTTGTAGACCACGAACATGTAAGTCTACAGGTCTGGCGCCAATCGCACAACCACCAGGCAAAGGCATTTGGGCTACACCCAATCGGGCTAAAATCGAACCAATTGCAAAAAAGCTTGCTCGCAGCTGGGTGACAAGTTCATAAGGAGCTTTAGAAGTAGCAAAGTCTTTGGCGTTGATATCTAATATTTCGCCATCGCGCTTAACACCAACACCCAAAGCTAATAAAACTTGACTCATGCGCTCCACATCAGCCAGCATTGGCACGTTGCGAATGCGGCAATCTTCAGAACATAGTATTGCACCAGCCATTAACACCAGCGCCGAATTTTTGGCTCCGCTGATTTTGACATGGCCCTGTAAAGGATGCCCTCCCCATATTTGCAAGACTGAGGAGTCTGCTTCGGGTGACGACTTGGCATCTGATAAGCCGCTAAGTGGACTGATAAGCCTACCCTCCAGAAACAAGAATTAAATTTATACGTTGGAAGTTGGTTAAGATTCTACAGTAAAGAATTAATTTGTCTACATTTTTAGACTACATAAACAATAAAATAATTACATCAAGAGTCAAAAGTACGGTATTGACAAGAAAAGATAAGTAAGTCACAATTATAGACTATTAGTTAAAACAAGCCAGCGGAACTGGCGGAATTGGCAGACGCGCATGATTCAGGTTCATGTGCCGCAAGGCTTTCGGGTTCAAGTCCCGAGTTCCGCATTTGAATAAGTAAAAAGTGCTAAGTGTTGAGTAAAAAGTAAAAACTCAGCGTTCAGCACTCAGCACTGTATACTATTTATGTTAACAAGTTTACAAAATCCTCTAATAAAGCAAATTCGCAAGCTGCACTCTTCTAAAGAGCGTCATAGTCAGGATTTGCTATTACTCGAAGGAACGCATTTGCTCGAAGAAGCTTATGCTGTTGATTATCCTTTGATGACTTTATGTTGCACAGAAAAATGGCAAACAACGCATTTTGAACTGTGGGAGAAAGCTTCCCAAAAATGTGTGCGTGCAGAAGTAGTGAGTGAAGAAGTATTAAGTGCATTAGCAACGACAGTACAACCAGATGGAGTTGTTACTACGGCCAAACGGAATTATCAAGTTAAAAAAATACCATTTTCTGGGTTATTACTTGCTTTAGAGACAATTCAAGACCCAGGTAATTTAGGTACAATTGTTCGCACGGCTGCTGGTGCGGGTGTATCTGGACTATGGCTGAGTAAAGGGAGTGTTGATTTAGACAACCCTAAAGTAATGAGAGCCAGCGCAGGGCAATGGTTTAGAGTCCCAATGTCTTTAAGCGAAGATTTAAAAAATACAGTTAGTTTAGCTAAAAACGCTGGAATGCAAATAGTGGCAACATTACCAGGCGCCGCAAAAACTTACTGGGAAGTAGACTGGCAAAAACCAAGTTTAATTTTGTTAGGTAATGAGGGTGCGGGGTTATCAGAAGAATTGGTGGCAATGGCGGATATACAAGTGAATATACCCCTTAGCGCAAACGTTGAGTCATTAAACGTTGCGATTGCCTCAGCACTGCTGTTATATGAAGCAATGCGACAGAAGCATTCGTCGTAATAATCGTTTTAATGATTAATTACTAAAGTAATTATTACGACGACAGGTCTTTTTTGTGCTTACTTTCAAAATATTGTTCGATGTCAGCGACTGCATCCTCCCAAGCTGCCAGGTCTATGTTTAGTTCGTCAGGTGACTGAGTTGGAATTTGCTCTTCAGGTAGTGGCGCCAAGTCTTCTAGAAGATTTTCTTGGAGAATATCCTCTAGTTCATTGAGGGATTTAAGGAAATCTTGGTTGGCAGCGAGTCGCTGTTCTTGCTGGTTTGGCTCCATCGTCTTAAATGAAAGTAATTATAAGTTGAATAAATAATTAACTACTAACTTCCTTAATTATTATTCCCACTTATACTAAAAAAGTATCAACATGTATAAAATTAGCCGTGTTATTACCTTATTCCTCAACTCGATAGCCAAGTTCAGCGAGTCGAATTCGTGACTGGCGCCATTTAGGCTGTACTTTCACGAACAATTCGAGATATACTTTACCTGCAATCAATTTTTGAATCTGCTCACGTGCGGCACTACCAATAGATTTGAGCATAGTTCCACCTTTCCCAATTAAAATTCCTTTTTGGGAATCGCGCTCAACGTTAATCGTAGCGATAACACGAGTAATAGTGGGTGTTTCCTCAACCTTGTCGATAGCAACAGCAACGGAGTGAGGAACTTCTTCGCGCGTTAGCAAAAGTATTTGTTCGCGGATAAGTTCACCCATAATAAAGCGTTCGGGTTGGTCGGTAACTAAATCGGGTGGATAATAATAAGGTCCCGTTTCTAATCGTTCAATTAATTTATCTTCAAGCTGTGGCAATCCCTGACCGTTTTGGGCAGAAAACTTAATTGTCTGCCATTTGTGTAACTCAGCCATCTGCATATAGCTGGCATCAATTGCATCGGCATTCTGTGGTTGTTGGTCAATTTTGTTTAATCCTAGAACTATAGGAGTTTGACTACGACTAACTAAATCAGCAATGTACAAATCACCAGTACCACAACTCACAGAAGCATCAACAACAAACAATACAACATCAACTGATTCAATCGCTATTTTGGCATTTTGTACTAAAACTTCACCCAATTGGTGATGGGGTTTATGAATTCCTGGAGTATCGACGAATATTAACTGAGCTTTTGGTGTCGTCAAAATTCCACGCAAACGGTTCCGCGTTGTTTGCGCCACGGGTGAAGTTATGGCAATTTTTTGACCTACTAATTGATTCATCAAAGTAGATTTACCGACATTGGGACGACCAATAATACCGATAAATCCCGACTTGAACTCAGGAGGCGCCTGGGGAATCATCACCTCTTCTGAAAATGAATACATGTCATTTTCAATACTGCTCACTTATAACTCCACCCTTAAATTATGATTCTAACCTTACTTGATTTCTGGTAAATGCTACCATCCAAGTTTAATCTATTAACCCACTCCCATAACAAATTCGCCTTCATTCACCGCTTGATTAGTTGAAATATCATAAACTAACCCCTTAGCTTGCGCGTGTATATCTATTACTTGAGGTAACTCACCCTGCTTATTAAAACTTAATATTTTATAAATAATTTCTCCAGCTTTCACATAGTGACCTAAATTGACTCTATCTTGAATCATTCCGCCAATCGGAGCAAAATATTTGATGATATCAGCGCGTCTAATAAACATCATTTGATTATTTAATTTAGCATTTTCAGACGGAACAGTATTAATAAGAACGCATTTTTGAATCAAATAATTTTTAATCCCCTCAACACCTCGTGTCACAGAATCTAAATTAATTTGCATTCCTGTACCAAGCTCAAAAGTCCAAGCATCGACATCAAACTTAATTTCTCTACCTAGAGATTGAAAATGCTGTTCCAAAGCTAGCCAAGGTTTAATAAAAGCTTCATCAAACGCATCACCATCATACTCATCTAGTAAAATTCCGAAATCAAGTAAGAAATATTTAGAACTCTGTTCACGGTTTTGAAAATAATAGAGATAATTCAATCCTTGATTGGTTGAACTATGTAAATCAATCAAATAGTCAGCATCTAAACTAAGTGACTGTAGCTTGTAGCGAAACTTTTGAGTAAAGGGGACGCTGCTCGAAGAATTAATTTTTTCTAAAAGTTGAGCGAATTTCTGCTTGATAATGGTTAGATAGTTGTGTCTGACGACCTCTATTTCCAGCAGAAGTTGAGATTTAGCAAAAGCTGCTAAATCATCAGCTTCTTTTTCGTAGTCCCAAAAAATTCGATTCCAGTCTTTCGCTTCGTAGCTACAATAGCGTCCTGGAGAAAAGTGTTGTGCGCGTTCATTTGTTCCCATTGGGTTACAAACGGGAACCAGCCAGATTTCCCCGACTAAATGAGTGGCATCGATACTTAACAAAAATTCAATAAGCTGATGTATTACAGCATTACCGGAAATTTCGGCACCATGTAAGTTTGATTGGATATAAACTTTTTTGCCAGATTGGGCGCCGATAAACTTGTAGTGACAAAACATCGCCAGAAGCCATGTGTCGCAGAGGAATAATTTCAATAATAGGCTGCATCAACGGGAACCAGGATATCTAGGAGCGTGAAATTCTATTGTTAACGGTTGTAATGGTGATTTTTTCTCCACTTTCGTAAAAGGTCTTCTGCGGTTATTTGCAACGGTGCCTTGTTTTTTCGGTTTAATATTAGGTGGTTTAGTTTTGGATCTTGAAGTTGAGCTACGTTTCACTTTACGCCCTTGAGCGCGTCTGTAAGGGTACTCTTTAAAAATACTAGGGCGAGGATTTAACTGTGCTTCTGCGGAAATATCAAATGATAAACTCACACTAGTAGCCATAGTTAATGTTGTTAACAACACTAGCTTTTTAATCAAAGTTGTGCAATCAAGTAGATTCATAGATGTAAACCATAATCCATTACTGATTGTTTCACATGCAAAGTATGGTGTCGTTAAACACATACAGCACTCGACATCACTATACATCTCTTGTTATCCAAGCTGTTATAGTAGTTGTTGCATAAAAAAAATGTATTAATAATTACTAATACATTCTTTAAGAGCAGGTTTACTTAAGTTCCTGGTAAATTTCGTAAACGTGTACTTTGATGAGTACGGTCAGCTAACGCTTTTAAAAGAGGTCCATGTGAGGTAAATTCGACTACACTAACAGAACCAACTGGACAGCCTAAACGATAGCGAAAACGACCAACATCAATACCCATAAGACTACATAACATGATGCGAATAGTAGCTTTGTGGGAAACAACTAATACATTACCATCAGTATAACGTTGTTTAATTTCCTCAATAACTTGCATAGCACGCGAAGCAATAGCTATAGCCATTTCTCCACCAGTGGGTCCATACCAAGCAGGGTCAGCAAGCCAGCGAATATAATCATCATGAAAATCAACACTTACAGTTTCAGGAGTTTTACCTTCCCACTGACCATAATTAATTTCTTTTAAACCATCGCGAAGTTCAGGCTGTAGCTTAACGATATCGCACAAAGGTTTAGCCGTAGCAATCGTGCGTCGCATTGGACTAGAAAAAATAGCCTTCCAATGTGTAGAACCATAAGCATCAGCAAAAACCTGTGCCATTTCCATTCCATCTGGAGTAAGTTCAGGGTCTATAGAACCACAGTAAGAGTTACTGCGACTACATTCAGTTTGCCCGTGACGAAGAAAATAAAGCGTTAAAGTCATTTAAAAGTTATGAGTTAGAAGTTAGGAGTTAAGAGTTAAAAGTTTCTAACTCCTGACCTTATTCTCTTACTTGTTGGTGCGTGTTCCGGTTAAGACAATTTTATATTTAATTTGTTCAGGCTTTGCATTTTTGTAACAAGTATCAATTGGTACATTAGCCGCACATTTCACATCTTTAGCCAAACTTGATTCAATATTGACAACGACCAAATTATTACCCTTATTAAACCTCATTATTTTACCTTCAGAACCATCAGCGGCGCCGCTTTTCTGTTCTTTCCATTCTTGCTTAATAAGTATTGCTTCTAAAGGCTTTGCAACATCGGCAAGAGATTTAAAGTTTTTAGCAGTGCTTTGCGTTGTTATCTGACACGCAGTTCCTTTAACCTTATTAATTGTGTCCTCAAATGATATCTGTGATTCTAACTTGACGGACGAAGCTTTTTGACCAAGGCTACCTACAACATAATCTCTAATACCGATACATGCTGTTTGAGATAAAGGTTCTAACTTACTGGTAGAAACTAGTTTTTTAACTGGTTTTGGTGCTGCAAAACCCACAATACAAGTCAAAGCAAAACATACTGGCACTCCTATGCAAGCCAGTAGAAACACACTGGTGTTTTTGTTAAACATAATACTTGTTGCCGAACTAGAATGAAGAAAAAGTATTTCAGTTATATTTGCCAGCGTCAAGTGACTTGAAGCACAGTTTTCATATCTTTACCTCGCCAACTCAATATTTTCACGTCAGAATAATACAGGAGATTACATATCGAACTCACACACAAACATGACAGTAACAACAGCCAATCCTTATTTGGAAGGTAATTTCGCCCCAGTCAAGGATGAAATTACTAGTGACGCTTTAAAGGTTATTGGTACAATACCCCCTGAACTATCAGGAATATTTCTCCGTAATGGTCCAAACCCTCAATGGGCGCCTATTGGGCAATATCATTGGTTTGACGGAGATGGAATGCTGCACGGTGTTCATATTAATAACGGTAAAGCCACATACCGCAACCGCTATATTAGAACACGGGGTTTTCACATAGAAAATCAAGTTGGCAAAGCTGTATGGAGCGGACTATTAGAACCTCCACAACAAAACAATCCACACGGGCCAGGAAAAAACACAGCGAACACCGCACTCGTATGGCACGCAGGTCAACTATTAGCAACATGGGAAGGTGGGGCGCCGCACGCTATCAAAACACCAGAGTTAGATACAATCGGGGAATATACTTATAACGGCAAGCTAACATCAGCCTTTACAGCACATCCAAAAGTAGACCCAGTAACAGGTGAAATGATGTTCTTCGGTTATGGCTTTGCACTACCTTACGTAAAATACAGTGTAGTATCAGCAACAGGCCAATTATTGAGAACAGTACCCATTGATATACCAATGGCGGTAATGATGCATGATTTTGCAATTACCGAAAACTATACAATATTTATGGACTTGCCCTTAACTTTTAGTATCCAACGAATGAAACAAGGGCTACCAGGACTAATGTTTGAACGTAACAAACCCAGTCGTTTTGGTATTCTGCCACGTCATGGAAATAATAGTAATATTCGTTGGTTTGAAACTCCTGCTTGTTATATTTTCCATACCCTCAACGCTTACGAAGAAGGAGACGAAGTAGTACTTATTGCATGTCGCATGAGTTACACTAATGTTTTAATGTCAGAAAATACACAAGAAGATGGAGGTATTCCTCGCTTATATCGCTGGAAATTTAACTTAAAAACCGGAAGCGTGTGCGAAGAAATGCTCGACGACACACCATCAGAATTTCCGCGCATCAACGAAAACCTACAAGGACGAAAAACTCGTTACGGTTATAGTGGAAAAGTGGCGCCGACTACTGTACCATTATTTGACGGTGTAATTAAATACGATTTGGAAAAATCAACATCGCAAATTCATAACTTTGGCAAAGGTTGTTACGGTGGTGAAGCAGTATTTGCACCCTCTAACAAAAACACATACGAAGACCAAGGTTGGTTGATCACCTTCGTATTTGATAGCAACACCGAAACATCAGAACTTGTAATTATCAACGCCCAAGATATCACCAGTGAACCAGTCGCGCGTGTACTCATTCCTCAACGAGTACCTTACGGTTTTCATGGCGCCTGGGTTTCATTTTAAACCTTCTAAATCCTCCTTAATGAGTAGGGTAGAGCACTGCCTACCTTACTTTTGTATTTACATACACTCTACAATTCATAGACTCTACAATTTGTCAATTGATGCTAAAAAACAATTATCAACTACTAATTTAGAATTAAAAAATTGTGTGAAAAATGCTCTATTGATAGCAAATTGTGGCGAAACGCAATGCTTTCAAGCATGTTTAAATATGGTGTTGCAATCGTCTTTACATCAACAGCTTAAAAGGCGACCCTAATTTGATTGCTGTTAAATAATAAGCTAACACGGGCGCCTACCATCTTTCGAGTAGAGCATTTCTGAAACTTTCGGCGCCTCCGAGCCAATATGATACGCAAGCACTCGGTCTTCGATTACCTTATCACTGACTGTTACTCGTTCAAACTGGCGCCGATGTTCTGCCCAAGATTCGACGAGTGCTGTTTCTACAAATCGACTTAGGTTAGATACATCTTGATATAATCCCCATTGAATCGCACCGTCACGGCGCCGAATTTGTGCGAGTGCTTGCATGGCTAAAGTAAATTCTTCGGCTTTATTAGGATCAATGTAATATTCAAGCGTTATTAAAACTGGCCCATCGTTTGGACAAGGTTCAAAAGCATGTGTCGGTTGGTCCCAATGTAGCGATGCTCGTAAATCTAAGAGTTCTGAACATTTGAGCCGAAAACGCGCAGTAATAAAGATGGCTACTAACAAACCAATACCTGCTGCTGCGAGAGATGTTGATAAAGAAGTCTGTTGAGCTAAAGTACCCCACAGTAAACTCCCTAAACTCATACCACCTTGAAATACTAATAGCTGTACAGAAAGAGCGCGCGCTTTTACCCAGTTTGGTACCGCACTTTGAGCAGCTACATTCAAACTTACCATTACTCCTAGCGAAGAAATTCCCACTAGTAACATCACCGCACAAATTATATAAAAGTTATGCTGCGAAGCAATTATCAGCATCATTAAACCCATGACTGCTGAACAACCAGCAACTATTCTGTCGATGGAAAACTTCTGTCGCAGCTTTGGTAATACAAACGCTCCGACTAATCCGCCAATTCCCCAAAAGCCCAAAATAGTACCATAACCTAAAGCGTCAAGTTTTAACTCTGCACGCGCAATTAAAGGTAATAAAGCAAACAACGCGC
The DNA here is from genome assembly GCF_001904745.1 of Calothrix sp. HK-06. Taxonomy (GTDB): domain Bacteria; phylum Cyanobacteriota; class Cyanobacteriia; order Cyanobacteriales; family Nostocaceae; genus Dulcicalothrix. Next base: position 106,378 of record NZ_MRCD01000009.1, on the reverse strand, counting down.
TGGCAAAGAAAATATAACCAATTGTCCTAAATATAACTGATTGAAATACTGGTGCATTACGAACGTAGCGAACACCTGCTTGGATGGCGCCTACGACACGTTCAGTAGGTAAAGCACTTTGCTGATGTACACGTTTCCAAGTGTAAATTACCCAAATTACACTTAGAAATGATGCTGCGTTGAGTAAAAATACTACACCTGTTCCCGCTGAAGCAATAATTATACCTGCTAGTGCTGGGCCAATTGAACGCGAAAGGTTAACAACTATTCCGCTTAACGTCACTGCTTGCGGTAGTTCTTCTTTTGTGACAAGTTCAGGTGTTACAGCTTGCCACACTGGCATATTCATTGAGCTGCCAATGCTCATCGCAAAAGTTAAACCTAGTAATATCCACGGTGAAGCGGGATTCGACGGCGCCACTATTCCTGTTACGGTTAATAAACCTAACGAAGTAGCAACTAACAGCATCCAAGATTGGGTGTACAGCAGCACCTGACGACGGTCAACAACATCAGCGATGGCGCCAGCAGGTAAAGCCAGTAAGAAAAACGGTAAGCTAGATGCAGCTTGTAATAACGCAACGAGTATTGGAGAATTAGGCGCCAGAGTTGTCATTAACCATGCGGCGCCAACATCGTGCATCCAAGTTCCAACGCTTGATATTGCTGAAGCTATCCAGAGCGCGCGGAATACCTGCTGTTTGAGTGGACTCCACATTGATGTTGCTGCTGATGCTGCCATATAACAAAGTGAATATAATAACCTCTGATTCAGAGAATATATTTTTCACATCCAATATGCAACTACATGACCAAAATAAAAGTTATAACGGAGGAAGGAAGAATAAAAGGCTAGTAGCAAAATTTACATGTTGATACCATGATAGGAGTTGGTAATTTAAAAATGGATTGGCAATCGCTGACTATTGTTAGTAGTGTTTTATTATTTGGATTTCTAGAGAATATCTTTCCCTTTTTTCATTTCCAATCTACCTTTAACGAAAGAACTTACCCTAATATTATTTTGGGTATTCTTAATGTTACAGTAAATAGTTTGACAATAGCTGCGGTTTTACATTGGATATGGCGCCAGAAAATGTGGTATGGCTTTTTGCATTATGTCAAACTACCTTGGTTGTCAATTTGTATATCTTTTGTATTGCTTGATTTATATTTATATGTATGGCATCGCATGATGCACAGCTTTTCATTTGCGTGGAGATTTCACAAAGTTCACCACACAGAAATTTCGATGAATACATCGACAGCATACCGCTTTCACACAGTCGAAGTAATATCATCTAATATACCTAAACTTTTATTAGTATGCTTATTCGGCATTCAACCAGTACATTTACTGATATATGAATTGACACTAGCTATCGAATTAGTTTTTCACCATAGTAATTGGGCAATACCTAAAAAAATCGATAAATTACTAAGTAATATCATTGTAACACCAAACTTTCATCGATTACACCACTCACAGGTATTTGAAGACAGCCAATCTAACTATGCAAGTTTTTTCTCATTTTGGGATAAAATCTTTAAATCTTACTCATATCCAAAGTATCCAGAAAAAATCAAGCTAGGTTTACCTCAACACACCCATGACCTGAATATACTAAAATTAATCTTACTCCCATTAAAAAATAATTAAACAATGTCACTAAAAACCATACCTCAAACTACTACTAATCAAAGTATAATCATCTTGAAATTTTTTCGACTCATTTAATGCTTTCACAGCTGCATCAATCAAAGCATTAGGAGATACATCCATATCTGGAATTACACTAGCGACTCCGACACTAATAGTAACAATAGGAAACTCTAACGTTCCATTTGGAGTGATAACATGTCTAATAGCTAAAATTTTAACTTGTTCTCGAATATTATCTGCTATTTTAAAAACTTTAATTGCACTTTTATTCGGTAAAATCATTGCAAAAGCATCATCTTGGTAGCGTGCAACTAATACATTTTGTTTATTATAATCTACAGTATTAAGAAAGACTTATCCATTTGCTGAGACACTTTAATCCAGATAAGACTTCCTTCTTTACATACTCGCTGGTAAATGATTTTTTCTACCTGGCGCCGGATATAGTATATTGAACTTAGAGATACTGGTTCACTTGATATACAGTAACAAATGTACTAAGAAGTTAATGTCAATCCACTGATTTTTTAAGCAAATTTATAGTATATCAGTAGAATGTCGGCAATTTATCTTAATTATTCTTTAATATTGGGTTTGACTTGATGGTATATTGAAACCACAGTTATAAATGGTACTAACCGAAATACTATTACGCCCGTTTCGCTTTGATTGATAAAGTGCATTACGTGTTGCTTGGATTAATGTATTAGGTGAGATATCATCATCAATAAAAGTTGATGCAATTCCTAAACTTACAGTCAACATCGAAGCAGATAGACCAGACATGACTAAATTATCGTGTGCAATTGCTAAATTCATAACTTGCTTACGGATACTTTCGGCAATGTCAAAAGCGATTTCTGGAGTTCTTCCAGGAAGGATTATACCAAACTCTCCACCTCCAAAACGTGCAGTTCTAATTGTAAATGTACCGACTGTATAAAAGCTAATAGTGACATCATGAATAACATTAGCTACTTTTTGAATCGATGAGTTTCCTGATTCCCAACCTTTGTATTTATTATAAATTTTGAGATGGTCAATATCTAATAATATCAGAGATAAAGGCGCCTCTTCTTCAGCCACTATCGACCATACCTGATTTAAACTAGTTTCAAAATAGCGCTCGTTACCAAGGGTCGTGATATAATCTGAATTAGATAGTTGTGTTAAATATTGATTATCTTGTTGTAAATTTTTCATGTACTGCCAGACATTTAGTTCTGCTAAATTCTGACAAGAAAAATATTTTCTATATAGCTCGCAGGAAAACGTACAATCTAAATTATTTATATTTACTAATCCTAAACTTTGTAATTTATAAGCTAAAAGATGATTTAATCTAGCTTTACCACCGTTATTAATCAACTGTTGAAGTGCAGCTGCTAGTTCGGGATTTTTTATAACTTGAGCTAATAACCCACGTAGATATGTACTATAAATACCGTTAATCGTCGGCGCCTGTTCTAAAAGATAATTTAAAGCATTATCTGAATGCATAGCTAAATCATAAAGCGCAAGTCTAATTAAATAAGGATGTCCCCCTACCAAAGCATGTAGTTCAAAAGCATTACTCTTTCCAACCTTACCTTCCCAGTTCAAATCATGCACGTTCGCTAGATGCTGTATCTGCTCAACTGTAAATTCTGGTAAGTTGACAGGTAATCCTACATTGAAAGGAGATTGGTTAATGTTCAAATTTATATAAATTTCCGTTGAATATACCAATATAAAGCGAAGTTGCTTAAAACCATTGTTATGCTTCGCTTCTTCATACCAAGACCGCAGTAAAGCTAAAAAATCTTGAGCAACAGCAGGATATTCAAACAAACGGTTAAGTTCATTAAAAACTAAAACGACTGGTTTATTTACTTGCTTTAGCAAATACTCTTGAAAATATATAGTACAATTTACTTTTTCCCCAATAAACTCATCATAGTATTCTTTTATCATCGAAGGTATATGCAACTGCTGACTAACATTGGCGCCAAACCATAATAAAAGCTTATTAAGAGAAGCAAAAATACCCTCTTCAGCTAATTGAAAGTCTAAATTAACTGTATGGTAAGGAATTGTTTTAGCATAAGCTAACAAACGAAGTACCAAAGAAGTTTTTCCTGTTTTCTGTGGTGACTTGATACGGATGAGACTTCCATCTTTGTGAAGTTCTTGATATATCAATTCTTCTAGATGATTATGTCTAATGCCAAAAGGCGAATTTAGCGGTACAGGTTCCCAAGGTGTCTCTAAGCTCATTGTTAGTATTGTTTGTATTAAAATTTGGTTTATATAAAACTTATCGATGACAAATATTACAATTGAATAGTATATTTTACAGTTGCAACCGATAACTAGTACGCACTAGTATCGAAGACTTGCCCATTTGACGACAGTTAAGGACGTAGCAGAATTTTCCAGCTTTCAAAGTTTCGTAAATTTCTTGATCTGCCTGACGTATCACGTAACTTGGTGCATCGCGGTCTAAACTACCGTCAAGTTGATAATGGTATTCGTTCATATAAATTAACCACTCAAGAATTATAAGTCAATTAAATATTATTTACTTTAAAAATGTTTTTTTATCAATAGCATCGCGTACATTTGAATATTTTGTAATCATTGTTTTTAGTTTTTAAGTAATTATTATTTGTGTTGAACGGTAAACCACACCTACTATTGACCGTTAAGACTTTACAATTAGTTACAGTGTGTATTAAGAAATGATAAGAGGCTCTTCATGGCAGACCAATTAATTCGCGCGACAGCGGCAGATGGGGGAATTAGAGCAGTTGGTGCTATTACTACACGTTTAACCGATGAAGCGCGCAGGCGCCACAAATTATCACCAGAAGCAACGGCAGCATTGGGTCGGTCGATGACTGCGGGGTTGCTAATGGCTTCGAGTATGAAACGACCTGGGTCGCGCGTAAATTTGAGAATTAGAGGTGATGGGCCTTTGGGTGGTTTGTTAGTTGATGCTGGTTTAGATGGTACTGTGCGTGGGTATGTAAATAATCCGCACGTGGAATTACCTCCCAACCCTAGAGGAAAATTGGATGTGGGTGGCGCCGTTGGTAAAGGTTTTCTTTATGTTGTGCGCGATATTGGGTTCGGGTATCCTTACTCCAGTACAGTAGAACTAGTGTCTGGAGAAATAGGCGAAGATGTTGCTCATTATTTGGTAACTTCCGAGCAAACCCCTTCCGGATTAATGGTAGGTGTGTTTGTAAATTCGAGTGGAGTTACAGCATCAGGAGGATTGCTTGTACAGGTTTTGCCGAAAGCTGCGCGCGATGAAGCACTGGTAGAAACTTTAGAGTCGCGAATGATGGCGCTTAGAGAGTTTACGCCATTGCTGCAAGCAGGTAAAACTTTACCAGAAATTTTTCAAGATTTGCTGGGAGATATGGGACTCTTTATTTTCCCTGAAACTCAAATGCTTCGCTTTCACTGCGGTTGCTCGTTTGAAAGGGTGCTTGGCGCCTTAAAATTGTTAGGGGAAACCGAATTGGAGGACATGATTGTTAAAGACAATGGTGCCGAGGTTACGTGTGAGTTTTGCGGCACAGTGTACCAAGCAAGTATTGACGACTTGGCAAGTGTAATCAATGAATTGCAAGCCGAATCATCTGTTTCGTAAAGGTATAAAATGGGACTGTAAAAAATATATCTTCATGATATCTGTGGATAAAAGATGGTGCAGAAGCTAGCTTTTTCTCAACGGGGAAGTTACTATGGCAACAACGCAAGTTTCGTTATTAAAACGAATCGCTGTAAAATTACTATGGTGTGAGCAATGACGACAGAACGGGATATTCCAGAAAGTTGGTCGCGTACCACAGGAAACGAGTCTGAAAACACGACCCAACTATCCCGGCAACGGCAACCCTCTGACCAAAAAGCGTCAAATGTCCCAGATACAAATTCAAACTCAAAGTCTGTGAAGCAGCAACAAGCGAGTAAATCCAAACAAGTGATGCCATCACGTCAACCAAAACGCGGGGAAAATTCCCGCCTCGAAACTGACGGTCAGTTGCAAGATGAGACATCATCATCTAAAGAGTGGAAATTGCCGCGTTGGACAAAAAGTTGGGTGCTATGGACTGGTTTGTTGGCTTTTGTACCAGGTACTATAGCTTTTATGTCTATGGCAATACTGTTAAAACTGCCTGCTGCGCCCAACTGTCCATCAATTTTTTGGCCCCTCGCAAGTGCTTCGGTACGGTTACACTGCGCTCAAGTGGCAGCTTCTAAAAACAATGTAGAAGATTTGCTGCAAGCTATTAACCTTGTTAAACAATTGCCATCCAACCATCCCTTACGTGCTGAGGTAGACCGCTATCTTGAAGAATGGTCGCGGGATGTTTTACGATTAGCGGACACTAGCTTTCAGGAAGGCAAATTGGATGAAGCTATTGTCACTGCTAACCGTATCCCCTCTGACATGGCAGCGTCCAAAATCGTTAAAGACAAAATCGAGCAATGGCGTTCGATTTGGTCAAAAGGCGAAGAAATCTATAAACAAGCCGAAGAGGGAATGCGTAACGCGCGCTGGCAACAAGCGTTTATGGATGCTTCTCGCTTACTGCGCGTAAACAATAAGTTTTGGCAAACTACCAAGTATCAGCAATTAAATAACCTAATTGCTAAGTCTCGTGAAGATGGTGAGAAGTTAGCCAAAGCTGAAGATTTAGCTAAAAACGGTAATATTGATAATTTGAAAAAAGCTATCAAGTTAGCAGAGTCGGTAACTGCTGATAGCTACATGTACCAAAAAGCGCAGGAAGCAATTCCGCTGTTTGGGCGCCAAATGCTCGATATTGCCCAGAAAAGGCTTGATAGTCAAGATGCTGATGAGGCGATTTCGATTGCTCAACAAATACCGACTAACGCTAACTTACAAACAGAAACTGAAGATTTTATCGCCATTGCCGAAGCACAGCGTAATGCTTGGATTGGTACTACGTCTGGCTTAGAGGCAGCCATTGCTCAGGCACAACAAATCAGTCCAAACCGTGCAGTATATCAAAAAGCACAGGGATTAATAGCTCGCTGGCAGTTAGAAATACAGGACGTAACACGTTTAGACAAAGCACGTACACTTGCTACACAAGGAACGGTAACTGATTTGACAGCGGCAATAGCTGAGGCACAATTAGTACCAGCAAGTAATCCTCGTGCGAGAGAAGCTCGTAGAGAAATAAATCGTTGGGTAGGGCAAATTCAAACAATTGAAGACCGTCCATTTTTAGACCGTGCCGAACAGTTAGCGCTGGTGCAAGATGCAGGTTCACTACAAGCAGCAATAACCGAAGCAAGTCAAATTCGTCGTGGACGGGCATTATATCCAGAAGCACGCAAACGAATTTATGAATGGACAGCAATAATACAACGCGCTCAAGACCAGCCTTATTTAGACCGTGCGCGTGAATTGGCAAGTAGCGGCGATTTATCGGCAGCAATTCAAACAGCGAGCCAAATAACAGGAAATAGGGCATTATCAAATGAAGCCGAAGCAGCAATAGGTGACTGGCAAGCACAAGTAAATGCACGTCAAGACTGGAAGCAAGCAAGGGAAGTCGCGTTACAAGGAACACCAGAAGCACTCGCTCAAGCAATTCGTTTAGCGAAGAGAGTGCCAGAAAGTAGCTTATTACGTAACGACGTCAACCCAGCAATTGACCAATGGAGTCAGCAAATATTAGATATTGCCCGTACCCAGAGCGAATCTGACCTAGGACGTGCCATAGAAACAGCACGCCTAATTCCACGTGGAACAGCAGCACATAGCTCTGCACGCGACCAAATACGTACATGGCGTGAATATCTCAACCCAGAACCAGCACCACAACCCGAACCGCAACAAACCGAACAACCAGAAAATACCACTACAAACGGATTATAAAACTTTCTTTTTAATCTTTTTTTAATAAGCTAAAGGGCATGGCATTTCGCAGTGCCCTTTATGTGTAGAACCAGATGCCTGTTTTTACATCCAAAACTATCAAACCATGATTGGTCGTAGGCACCAAAGAACCAAGTGACCCTCCACCAGATTTAGTAATAGAAAGTGATGTTACTTCAAAAACAACGATTGAGGCTTATGAGTCAGTTGGAGTTCCAGAAATATGGATATATGATAGCGGGGAACTAACCATTTATTTGCTGCTGCAAGGTAAAAAATATACAAAGTCTGAAACGAGTCCAACCTTTCCTCAAATACCCATAACAGAGCTTATTCCTCAACTTTTAGAAAAAAATTGGTAAGTTGGAAGTCTTCAGGCACTAGAAAAATTTGAAGCAACGCTCCCTAATCTTAAATGTTAATAAAATATAGTACTAATCATTTTGGCGCCTAAGATTATTAAATCTTTAGTATACTTTTAATCCAAATAACTCCGCATCCCCTAACCTATACTTTCATTAACCTACTTTTTCCTCAAAACTATGAAAAAGTTAATACCGTTCATTTTGGGTGCGACTCTAGTAATAAACACAGTTGGTTGTAGTTCTCCTAAAGATACAACCATCAGCGACAGCACAGCAAATACCAAACTTGCTTCCAATAATAAAGCTCAACCAATTGTTGCGGCTGGTACAACATTCGATACAAATCTTCAACAAGAAATAACAACTGGGAAAAACCGCGAAAACGACACATTCCAATTAAAAGTTAAAAGTAGTAATCCAGTTCTTAAAGATGGAATAATTGAAGGACATATTGAGAACGTCAACAAAGCAGCCAAAGGTAAAAAAGCCCAGTTGAACCTAGTGTTCGACGGTATTGTATTAAAAAATGGCACCAAATTACCCATAGACGTAAGCTTAGTCAACACTCAAATCGAAACAAAAACCAAAGGTAAATTCTTACAAAACGCTGGAATAATCTTAGGAGGCGCCGCAGCAGGTCGTTTTCTTGGTAACAAAGCTAACTTTAAACACGGAGGACTAGCAGGAGGCGCCGCAGCAACAGCGTATGTGCTATCAAGTCCAGGAGGAGAAGTAGTTCTTAAAAGGGGAACCAACGTTAAATTAAAATTAAAAACTCCACTTAGCAATTCTTAGTATTTGGACGGGCAGGGATGCCCATCCCACAAGATGCCCATCCTACAAGATTTATATTTATTTATGATTCTAGAACTTCTCGGCAATAGAATTGTACTAAATTTTCCAACTTTTCTTGTGGACAACATTCAATTAAAGCTTCAAACACTTCAACGAGCTTTGCAGCATCTTCTCCCAAAGTTGGACTTAAGCTCCAAATATCTTCTATCCACTCATGAGGACGGTCGGTATCAAAGATAAGACGTTCGAGTAATTTCTTTGCTTCAGTTTTTGATAGTGACATAAGTTTTATGTGTAGTTATGTGTATCTCTGATGTATAATATTTACTTTTTAACAGCAAACCACTGCTTAGTAGTTAAGTTTAACAAAAAGACTTCTTGATTTTCTTCATAGACATTTTTGTCATTTTCGGAATTTCCTTCGATATCTGTATCGAAAGTAATAATTTTACCCTTTTCGATTCTTAAACAGTTCTTTTCTTGAATATATTCACTGCTGTGTTCATAAATCCAACCAGGATTTTCACCTTTGGTATTTAGCTTTTTCATTTCAAAGGTATCACAATCGAGTAAAAACACGCGCGTTTCACCAAGAACTCGGTCTTGCTGATATCCCAAACTTCCAATTATGTATATATTGTTATCAACGAGTGTTGCCGAATGGTAATGTGAAGGCTGAAAAAAATTCATTGGATAGCCGTAAATGTTAATTTCTCCATTAGGATGTTTTACGACGACATCATTATATATACAATAATCAGGGTCAAAATACTCTTCATGCTCACCACCTATATATACAACACGTCCATCTGGTAGTACTGTACTTGACATCCCATGTCTTTGAAAGCACCAAATAGGACCTTCGCGTAATTTATTTGTACATCCAAATTCTTCGCGTGCTTCCCAAGCAGAATAACCTGTTTCGACCATATATAGCCAAAACTCAAAATTCATTGGGTGAGGATTATCATGCCCAAATTTTGGATACTTTTGACGCTGAAACGTTTCGTAACTTACCGTCGCATATACCATACAGCAATCCAGAATTATTCCTTAATCACGTTTTATCCTACCCTTCGGGATATCCTCTGGATAACGGTAAAACCTCCGGTTTAGATGTTTCTTCAGTTAAACGCCTTAATTAACTCACGACTGCTGCTATATTAACTTATCTGAAGTCCTGCTTCAATTTGTCTGACTACCGTTAGCGCAGAATAGCTAACACCAGCGGTTCCTTCACCTGGATGCGTGGAGTCACCGACTAGCCACAAACCTGGTATAGGTGTACGGTTAGCAAAACCAAAGGGGCCAAAAGTTGGAATGCGTTGCCCAATTCCTCCTACTATACCTTCAGAGCGTGCAGTATAGCGGTAAAAAGTGCGGGGTGTTGCGGCTTCAACATGAACAATAGTTTCAGGTTTTAAATAAAAATATTTATTTAGGTGCGATACCGCTTCCGAAGTAAACCTTTGTTTTAAAGCTTCATAATCTTCAGCCTTCCACCATCGTTCCACATCGACAAACGACGAGGCTATTATTGTGGCTTTACCAGCAGGCGCCCGTCCGTCACCTTCATGGCTGACAGAAACAAATAGCGAGTTGTTTTCTCCAACTGGACCATTGGGATTATACAAAAATTGTAGGTGGGGTGGACATCCGGGAGGAACAGCACTTGCGTCTACACCAAGATATATTACAAAGGCGCCTGATGGTGAAGGAAGTTTTTCTACGCGCTTTTTATAACCTCGTGGTGCCTTATCTCCCAATAACTGCACTAAATTTTGCACTGTAACGTTAGCAACTATATGGTCTGCGGGTTGTTCCCATATCTCCCCAGTTTTCTGATTTTTAACTATGACGCTAACAGCTTTACCTTTCTTAACAATAATATTTTCTACACTATGCCGCATCAAAAGCTTTCCACCATCACGTTCTAAAGCACTAACTAAACAGTCACTAAGAACTTGCATACTGCCTTTGAGATGAAATAAACCTTGCGGCGCCTGTGATACAGATAATGCCGTGGCAGCATAAAGTAACGCAGTTTCTTCGGCGCTCACCTGAGAATATAGCTTGAGTTGCAAATCTAAGAATGTTCGTAAGCGTTGGTCATGAGCTAGCTTATACGCGCGCAGTGCATCACCAACAGTAAATAATGTGTATGGTACAGTAATAAAAGTACTTGGGCGCACAGCTTGAGTCAACTGCCACAAATCCCAAACATTACGTGGTGGCAGTACAGGGTCGCGTGCTTGAAATTGCCAACTAGCTTTAAATAACTCAGCTAATAATCCCCAAAATGGTTCGCTACCAGGAAATTGACGAATACGTTCTTCATGCCATTTTTCTGGGTCACGCCAAACATTAATAGGAGTGCTTTCCCCAGGTAAAAACACAGCACAAGCAGGGTCGCAATGTGTAGCTTCTGGTATATCAATATTTAACTCTGAGAAAATTCGATGATGAATTCCTCCTGCTTCCAACCCCGCAACTTGAGTGGCGCCAACATCAAAGGTAAATCCCTTGCGCTTAAACGTCGAAGCGCAACCACCCGGTACTAACGCTTGGTCAAGAATTAAAACGTCGTATCCGCGATGCCCTAATAACGTACCAGCAGTTAGTCCACCAATTCCGGCGCCGATGACAACCACGCGAGGTTTTTTACCCATAACATTTACCTTGGCATTTTTACTCTAACTTTTAGATTTTTTAACATATCTACTTATATTGTTACATCTTTCTATAAAAATAAGTTAGGGAGCGTAAAATTTATGACACACAAATCTTGGCACGGTAACAGTATCGCTAGGTAGCGCAAGCGATAACAGCGTTGGTTGTCTCAACAGCATGGTTCAAGAAAATAGTTATTGCATAAGTAAAATTAACATAGAAATACTAATCAATATTTAGCTTAATAACAAAAATTTAAATCAAAAATAATTATTTTTAGCTGCAATTAATGAAATATATTTAGTTTATAAAATAAATGTATAGACGTTACATGTAACGTCTATACCTAGGCACGTAAAAAATGGAGTAATTTATCTAAAATTTGTTGTTGCGTTTCTAGAGAAAATTCCCCTAGCTCACGCAGAACAAGCGACTGACGCAGCGTGATTAAATGGTCTAATCTAATAGTTGAAGCCTTGTGTAAACCGCTGGTAGGAAAATCAGGATGACTCGTATTAATAACAATATCAGTCTCCAGTAACTCGCAAGGAATCATACTAGTAATTAAAGCAAGAGTGATGTGTTGATTTGCTCCTACAGGGTTAGTCAAGCAAACTGCCGGACGTGCCTTAATAGAAGATAAATCATCCAACGGAAAACTTACTAAAACAACTTTACCCTTCACAAACTCAAATCCTGCCCTTTAAAATATAAGTACCCTCATTTGGACATTAAAATTTCTCTACTGACTCCCACCAAAATATCACCATCTCCCCGCACACTATTACAGTTTACGTATGCTGGGTCCCCTGCGGGCAAAGGACGAAACGGGTCGAAAGCATTGTACAGACGTTTTAAGAACTGAAAATCTTGAGTCATAACTAGTCAAAATAACCAACGCTATGTTACCTCATCCTCTGTAGACTTTACGTTTTTTAACAAATTTTGGTTTATTCTTGCCGAGTTATTTAGTAGTTGATGAGCACCAGCATGAAAACAAACGGGCGCCAATCGTACTACTGGTTAGCTCAACCAGTAGTACCAAAAATAGGGATTTGAAGTAATTGCAAGATTTAAAGTAGTTGCTTGACGTGAACCAGTAGTACTATTAAAAGCCGATTATTGCAAATTATCGTTATTTATACAGCAAATCGGTAAAATCTAGAGTTTTATTATGATATCCAGGCCAGAACTCAGATTCTACCCTACCCTTCGAGAAAACTCCGTTTACGGGATATCCTGCGGATAACGGGAAAACTCCGTTTACGCTGTGTGACTAATGACAGTTTGAATCTGCTTTTGGTGTAAAATCGTCTATCCGTTACATTCCGTTGCCAATTTTCCTCTCTGAACAATGCAACACGAATTTTTCTTAAAGATTTAGGCAAATTGTATGTTGATTTATAAAGATTGTATGAATTAAATATTTAATTTTAGCAATACTTATGAACTAATTATGTCTATAGACTGTAGTCAATAGAAGCATTAGAGCAAATCAGTATTATAGGTGCATTTATACACGCAGAATAGGGATGTAATTAAACAAACTTCTCATAATTGATGAATTTATATCTAACATAGGAAAATACATAAAGTACCCTTGAAGCTTTCATATATTTTGTGTTTCCAACAGTTGAGTACACCTAATTATACGTAAGTATAATACTAAGTTTACCAAATGGACTTAGTGTAAATACTGGTAAAATCCGACCTACAGTAAATGTACTATGAGCGCCAAAAAGTTCCTACCCCAAATCAATGTTATAAAACTTACAACTTTTATACAACCTATAAAGCGTATTACTTCCAATAAGTTTTTAATGTGGAGTATAGCTTTTTTAGGATTTGGAGGCGCCTGGTACTGGCAACCATTAACAAATATATCTCGGATAAGTCCGTTGGCACAGGCCACTGGGGTAACACAAGCTTTAACGCTGACTGGACATTTAGGAACGGTGTCGGCGATAGCTTATAGTCCTGATGGTATGACAATTGCTAGTGCAAGTAGCGATAAAACAATCAAGCTGTGGGATACAATTACAGGAAAATTACGCGACACACTTGTAGGGCATACTCAGGAAATCAATACTATTGCGTTCAGTCCCAACGGTAAAATACTCGCAAGTGGCAGCTTGGATGGAACTGTAAAGTTATGGGATGCCAGTACAGGGAAACAAGTTCACACTTTTAATGGACACGTTGCATCTGTACAGTCTGTTGCTTTTAGTCCAGACGGCGCCATTTTGGCTAGCGGTGGTTGGGATCAAACTGTTAAAGTATGGGATGTGACGAAACGAATATTAATCAGGACGATTAAGGGAAATTGTGATGTTATTAATAGTCTTGCGATTACAGTGCTACCGAAAGAATTTAGTTTGAGTAAACGAGGTCATGAAGCCATAATTGCTACAGCCACTCAATTCGACAGTAAAATCAAAATTTGGGATTTAAAAACGGGGCAAAGAGTACAAACTCTGGCTGGACATGATGATAGTGCTGTTACAGCATTGGCTATTAGCCCTGATGGTAAAACTCTTGCTTCTTCAGGGTGGGATAAAACTGTTAGACTTTGGAACCTTGAAAATAATGAAGAAATACGTACTTTAAAAGGACATACTGACCATGTTTGGTCTGTTGCATTTAGTCCAGATGGTAAAACTCTTGCTAGTGGAAGTTGGGATAAAACTATTAAACTTTGGAATGTACAAACAGGTAAAGCAATTAATACATTCATCGGACATAGTAACCGTATTTGGTCAGTTGCTTTTAGCCCAAACAGCAAAAATCTAGCTAGTAGCAGTTTCGATAATACTATCAAGGTCTGGCGCCTCGAATTGTAGAAACCAGGTTTCTTTTTTACAACTTGTAATGAAAACGACAATTTTTAATCAGAAACCTGGTTTCTTAATTTAAATAGATTAAATAATTAAAAATTAGGCAAATTAGCAGAGATATTTATTAGCTAGCGCTATCATTAACATCTATACTGGAACAAAGTTGCTGTGAAGATGCTCTGCTGCCTGAACCCAGATTGCCCCAGTCCTATCAATCCTGATACTAATCAGTATTGCCAGAGTTGCAGCGCACCTCTGACCATATTACTTCGAGGTCATTATCGTGTTACTAAAGTACTTTCCGATGAGGGAGGTTTTGGCAGAACTTATTTGGCAGAAGATGTTGATAAGCTTAATGAACGTTGTGTTGTCAAGCAATTAGCACCCAAAGTTCAAGGTACGTGGGCTTTAAATAAGGCAATTGAGCTTTTTAAGGAAGAAGCCAAACGTTTACAAGAGCTTGGGAGACATTCGCAAATTCCAACGTTGCTTGCCTACTTTGAACAAGATAATTATTTGTATCTCGTCCAAGAATTTATTGAGGGTCAGAATTTATTTAGAGAACTGCAACAGCGAACAAGTTTTAATGAGGCTCAAATTCGTGAATTATTTATGTACGTGTTACCTGTACTAAGTTTTATTCACGAACACGGAGTTATTCACCGTGATATCAAGCCTCAAAATATTATGCGTCGTTCGCTTCAATACACTACTTTTCGCTCGACACCACATACATCAACATCAGGAATACACAAACGTGGTGGTGATATCGTTTTGATTGACTTCGGTGCCTCAAAGCAGTTAACTGCGACAGTCCAAACTAAACCAGGCACAACAATTGGTTCGTTTGGATACAGCCCAATTGAACAAATTAACGGTGGTGAAGCGTATCCGGCTAGTGATTTATTTAGTCTAGGCGCCACGTGTTTTCATCTAATGACTGGTGTTTCACCATTCCAACTATGGACGGAATACGGATACAGCTGGGTGAATTCATGGCGCCATCATCTTCGACATCAAGTATCTGATGAATTAGGAGAAGTTCTTGATAAACTGCTTAAAAAAGATATCAACCAGCGCTATCAGTCTGCTGAAGAAGTACAAAGAGATTTAGATATAGGCGCCACTTCATCAACCTCCAATGGACAAATTCCCTTGCCTTCCTTATCAACAAACAATCAGCGTCGGTTCTCATCACAACGATTATCTAAACCCTCACCCCTAGGACAATTCCTAGCTAAATTTGCATCTATACGTTCAACGTCCCTTGCAAATACCAAAATAGCAAAATCTTTATTAATAAGTAGCGCCGTATTATTGGTTAGCTTAACTGGTACGCAAATATACGGTTACATGCGGTACAAAATATTTCCAACGGCGCCAACCTTTTTAATTAGTAGTCTACCCAGCAGTACTTTCTTACAACAAACAATTTCAGCGCATTCAGGTTACGTGATGTCTGTTGCAATTAGTCCAGACAGAAAAACTTTAGCTAGTGGTAGCACTGACAAAACTATCAAACTGTGGAGTCTGGACGGTGAAGAAATTCGTATGTTGAGAGGTCACAATCAAAGTGTAATGAAAGTTGCCTTTAGTCCTGATGGTAAAAGTCTTGCCAGTGGTAGCACCGATAAAACAGCAAAACTGTGGAACGTTGAAACAGGGCAAGAAATCCGCACGTTTGTAGGTCATGGTGATGCTATTAGCGATTTAGCTTTTAGTCCAGACAGAAAAACACTTGCTACAAGTAGCTCTGATAAAACAATAAAACTTTGGAATATTGCCACAGGAGAAGAAATTCGTACCCTTAGAGGTCACATAAGTAGAGTTACATCAGTTGCATTTAGTCCTGACGGTAAAGTAATTGCAGCAGGAAGTAACGATAAAACTATTAAGTTATGGAACGTTTCCACTGGAGAAGAGTTTCGTACCTTAAAAGGTCATAAAGATACTGTGACGCAAATTGCCTTTAGTCCAGACGGTAATCAAATTGCCAGTGGAAGTAGCGACAGAAGCATCAAAATCTGGAATGTATCCAACGGTCAAGAGTACCGAATGCTTCAAGGTCACACCGATACTGTTTGGTCTGTTGCCTTTAGTTTCGACTCTACAATGTTAGCTAGTGCCAGTAGTGACACAATGATTAAATTATGGAATCCTTTCAGTGGTGAAGAAATTCGCACCCTGCAAGGTCATAATAGCCGCGTTTGGTCTATTGCTTTTACTACAGACGGCAAAACACTTGTCAGTGGTAGTGAAGATGGCACTATTAAAATTTGGAGAATTACTCCTTGAACAGCGATAGATGGAGACGCGATATATTCCCTTCGGGACACTCCGTGAACGCGTCTCTACATATAAAAATAAATTCTATGTGTATAAAAATAGCTTGGGTTTAAAATGATCTCGAATTTACCTAAGCAACTACATGTATTATACACTACTTTTAATCTCGCAATTATTAACTAGTCCAATTGCTGATACGAATAACACTGTGAATGTTAAATACCCTTATCTATGTACACAGGCTGAAATACTTAATACAAAACAAAATCAAGCCACAAAAAGTAAAGGTAGCTTTCAAGACATGTTAAATGCGCTTGGAGAACGTGAAACAGGCAGAACTGGCGCCGCTGCGTATACATTTGTTAATCCTCAATTATATTTCCTCAGTAAGTATCAGTTCGCAGAAGTTTTATTAAGACGTTTGGGTTATTACAAGGCTCAAGTTTACTATGGGAATGGCGCCGATAAGAATTACTGGCGTGGAACATGGACTAACAAACGTGGTATTGATAGTAAAAGCAAATTTTTAAATTCCCCGAAAGTACAAGAAGCAGCAATCAAAGAAGCTTTTGCTGTGTACTGGCAAGATGTAAACTCTCTACTCAAACAGCGAGGCAAATCAATCAATCAGTATCTTAATAAACCCATCAAGTTTAAGGATGGTAATAAATCAAAAAGTATCACCATCACACTTTCGGGTCTTCTCGCCGCTACGCACTTACGCGGTCCAGATAACATGGTAAATTTACTTCTACAGGGTAAAGTTTCGCGCGATGAATTTGGTACTTCAATTTTAGATTATTTATATTTGTTCAGCGGTTACGATACAACATTAAAGAATATTCAATAACTGAACAACTTGTAAGGTGCGTGACGCTACTAGATAGCTGCTTCGTTTGAAGGTTGTTGGTAGCGTCACGCACCCTACTTTATGGCGTGATTCGGTACCTGTCGCGTGGGTAAAGCGATGCTTGTCGGACGTTGGGTAAATTTAAAATTCGGGAAGTTAAACGTTCTAAACCAATTGCTAGTCCTCCATGTGGTGGCATTCCTAGTTCAAACATTTGTAAATGATTTTCAAATGAGGCGGGGTTAAAATTACGATTTGTTAAGGATTGTTTTAAATCTTCGCGTTTGTGCAATCTTTGCCCACCTGTTGTAATTTCAATGCCTTCAAATAATAAGTCAAAACTTTGTGAGGCGCCTTCATTACCGCGTGGGTGTGTATAAAAAGGTCTTGCAGATAAAGGAAAACCAATTACAAACAGCGCTGGTATTCCTGTTTCTGCTTCTGCTAACTGACAAAGTTGACGTTCTGCTTCTGGGTCTAGGTCGTCAATAAGGTCGTTACGACCAAAGTGATGATTGAGTAGTTTTAAACATTCTGTAAATTCCCAAGTGGGTACATTCAACATTGAGGGAAGTAATTTCGCTCTGTAATGTTTAAGTTGGTCTGCGAAGTTTTGGTTCAACTGCTCAAAAATAAACGTTAGTAGCTCTCGTTCTAACTCAATTACTTCTTCAGCACTGTTAATAAACCCCATTTCCAAATCTAAAGAGTAATATTCAGTCAAATGTCTACTACTTGCGTGAGGTTCTGCACGATAAACGTAACCACTCTCAAACACTCGCTCTAAACCTGAAACACCGTACTCTTTGTAAAACTGCGGACTTTGAGCAAGGTATGCTAGACGTTCAAAATATTTGATTTCAAACAAATTAGTTCCACCCTCAGTTCCACTAGATACTATCTTCGATGTGACTATTTCAGTAAAATATCTGGCGCCTAAGAATTGGCGAAAGTATTGCAAAATAGCAGCTTGTATCCGAAAAATATCGCCTATCTCACTATGACGCAGCGACAAAGGACGGTAAGCCAAGATAGTTTCGATCCCAATATCAGAAATATCTGAACTGGAATTAAAAGGGAGTACAGATACTTGATTAAGAACATTAATCTCAATAACTTCTACCTCAAAACCAAGTTTAGCTCGTTTATCGGGCTTGATTTTACCTCTTATTTCCACAGGTTCATCGAGTTTGAGCTTCAATTCTCGCACCAACTCAGAAGCTACAACACATTGCACTTGACCACTACAGTCCTTGACGACAATAAATGTAGTACGAGCAAGTTCTCGCAGATGGAGTATCCATCCACAAATCACAACTTCTTCAATTAACGATGCGACTAGCGTTGCAATAAATGTTTTTGAGCAAAGTACCATGACAAAAAACCCTTGTATGGGTTAAGTTTTACTCGCTGGAACCGTATTAACGGCGGTACCATCCAGCTTCCACATTCCGCGCACTGTTAACTTCAAGTCAGCACACCATGAACATGACACTTTGTTGCAGTATCGTTGCACATACGTTTTACCCTACTAACCGCCAATGCTAATCACCTTAATTAACATTTCCCGTTCGAGTAAACCTCTCCAAGGGGTCTTTCCTCTTCCATGAGTTACAACCATACTACATAAAATCTAAAAACATTGCAACGTGACAAATAACTCATCCGTTACATCCGTTGTATCCGTTGCAAACCGACCCATCAAATTTAGCATTAGATAAATCGGCACCTTTAAATGATGTAACACCAACACTAGTAATTTCTTTAAATGCCTGTTGTAAACAAAGCATAGTTAATACAGTAGCAATTAAAGTCAGACATATCAAAATACTTCCTAATAAAATATTTGGAATACCTAGAAAGGCAAACGCCAAACTACTCAGTAAAAAAGCAAACCCATAACTTGCAATACAACCAGCTACTGCAACCACAACGGAAATAAACCCAGTTTTAAACTTAAAGCATACAAATGCCATAACCAACGACGCTACAACTGCCGATATCACAGCAATTTGAGGATTATTATCCTGAGTACTACCACCATAGTAAAATCCAAGTAAAGCTCCAGAAGCTGCGCCGGATATAATTGTAGTCAAACGTTGGAAAATAGAATTTTGCTTAGTAATACCGTTAAAACTAGCACACAACCCTGCTATCCCCAAACTAACAAACAAAGCCACACTATAAGACCACGCTGACTCTTCAGGAGTGCGTCCAAGTATACCAAACGACATTTCACTGACTGCTTCAAACGTAATAATAGCTACTACACACGCAATCGTTAGCACAAAAACAAAAACTCTTGGCGATTGACCAATCTTAGCTCCTGTCAAATTAGCATCTTTTAACTGTGCGTTACTAAAATTACATCCTCTAATATCCGCACCATTAAAGTTGGCGCCATTCAAATTGAGTCCTTTAAACGAGCGATTTTGCAAATTTTGATTTGTAAAGTTAAGGTGGGAAGAATCCATATTTGATTTTCGGAACTAAAACCAGCGATGCAGCATCAAGTCAAAATTCGTAAGCAAAATATTGCCTTGATAATAGGAACGATTATACTGGGTTTTCCATTAATACTATATGGATGGTTACATTTTATACGCCCACTTCGCACAGCAGAGCAGCGTGAATTGTTTCAAGGCATTATTTATCAACGTATAGCGCGTGTTACACCACGTCCTGTTTTGATACACATCATCAGCATTGACTTAACGGTGCCTGGAGTCAAGCCATTTGTCACTTCAGGTACTAATATTCCAAAAACAGATACAGAAACTATAGCCAAAACGATACCTGAATTCATTAACGAGTTTAAATTACAGCTAGCGATTAATGGCAGTTACTTTCATCCTTTTCGGGAAGTTACACCGTGGGATTACTATCCGCATACAAATGATACTACAAATGTATTAGGAGAACTTATCTCAAATAGTAAGACCTATTCGCCAGTAGAATCAAAGTGGAATGTATTGTGTTTCGCAGCAAATAACCAAGTTCAAATTCCAGGTGGTGAAAAATGCCCTGTCGGTACAGTTCATGGAATAGCAGGCGCCGAAATTTTGATACAACGCGGCAAAACCCAGAGTAAAATTGACAATAAAGATAAACCTTACCCACGTGTTGCCGCAGCAGTTGACAAAGAAGGTAAAAAGTTATGGCTAGTTTTAGTAGATGGTAAGCAACCTTTATATAGTGAAGGACTAACTAAAACCGAATTGACTAAATTTATAACAGAATTTGGCGCCTATACAGCACTAAACCTTGACGGAGGAGGTTCAGCAACCTTGGCAATATCTACCCCCAATGGCGCCAAACTTCTTAACGCACCAATTCATACAAAACTGCCAATGGTAGCTCGTCCAGTTGCCAACCACCTGGGATTTTATGCCAACCCCACCCAAAAATAACCACCCACGCACTTCCAACCAATATTAACGCTCAACACTAAGCATCTGTGCCAATTCAGCGTGCATCAAAGCAATATTAGGGTCGCGTTGAATTGCGTGAAAGTATCGCTGTTCTAAAGGTGTACCTTCATTATTAGGTTGGAGCAACGTTCGAGCTTGCTCCAATAACTCATTAGGCTGTTCTATTGCTACAGGCTGTTTTGAAAACAACACTTCGTCCATTCGGACGATTAGCTGCGAAATTCCATGTAACCAGTTAAACCACTCATGGTTTATAACTAACCCAAGGAACTCATTACTCGACTGAATATGACCGTATATTTGCTCATATAAGGTACGTTCCGAATCTAAAAGCGCTTTGTGCAGACGCAGCAGTAAGCGACGTACTTCCCGCAAGCGTTGGATTGCAAAATCGAGGGTTTGATTACTTGAAGACATCGAATCTGGATGAATTACAACACTATAGTGATTCTGTCACATCTCGGCTGTAGTATACATGTATTTAGTATACTCAGTATCTAAATCCCCAATTTTCCGCGTATTTCTTCATTTGTACCTTTAAACCCCACCATAACTGCTGTTTCCTGTTTTACAAATAAAGGACGCTTCAGTAGCATGGTGTCTTGAGCAAAAGCTTCAATCCATTGTTCATCGCTCCAAGTTTTTCTTTCTTCACCTAATGCACGGTAAGATTGACCGGAAGTATTCCGCATTGGAAGCGAGCCTAAACTCTTTACCCAAGATTCAATTAATTGCCGTGCAGGAGGGCTTTCTTTCGTATTAATAAATTCGTACTCTATCTCATTAGTTTGTAACCACTGCAAAGCTTTTTTGCAGGTGCCACAATTAGGAATACCGTAAACTTCTATACTCATTTTAGATTTTAGATTATTGAAAAATGGGA
This sequence comes from Calothrix sp. HK-06, assembly GCF_001904745.1. GTDB lineage: Bacteria > Cyanobacteriota > Cyanobacteriia > Cyanobacteriales > Nostocaceae > Dulcicalothrix. Next base: position 84,696 of record NZ_MRCD01000009.1, on the reverse strand, counting down.
GCATCTTACATTTGCAAGCTTATTGTCATGAGTTTCGCACGACTCACGACTCACTTTACACTCTTAAAGCAATAATGCTGCTCGTTCTGCTAGGTTGGAACGTTCTCCTTTGCCTAGAGTGATGTGGCCTGCTAGGGGTTCTTCTTTGAAACGTTCTACTACGTAGGTTAGACCGTTACTTGCTGCATCAACATATGGATTATCTATTTGGTCTGGGTCTCCTGTTAATATTATTTTTGTGCCTTCCCCTGCGCGTGTGAGGATAGTTTTTACCTCGTGGGGTGTTAAATTTTGCGCTTCATCAACAACCAAGAACTGTTTGGGTATGGTTCTACCACGAATATAAGTTAATGGTTCGATTTGCAGCATACCACGCTCGATGAGTTCTTCGTGTCCCCGGCGCCAGTGTGCGGGTTTTCCAGAAGGGTCTTGTGTACCAAAGATTAAATCAAAGTTGTCATACAAGGGTTGCATCCAAGGGGTGAGTTTATCTTCGATGTCCCCTGGTAAAAAACCAATGTCTCTTCCCATTGGGACGACAGGACGAGATATAAGTAACCGAGTGTAAATACGTTCGTCAGCAACTTTTTGTAGTCCTGCGGCAATGGCAAGCAGTGTTTTTCCGGTACCTGCTTTGCCAACTAGCGTTACCAAAGGTATAGAATCGTTCAATAATAAATCAAGAGCAAATTTTTGTTCACGGTTACGGGGTTGAATGCGTGAAACAGTACCGTTAGAAATTTTAGCTAGAGGAATAATTCTACCGTGGCTGACTACTCCCAAACCTGTGTGTGAAGGGTTTGATTTATCGACAAGAGTTACAGCTTGATTTGGGAAAAATTTAGTATCAAGCATCACACAGCCCAATTTATATAAGTCTTCTACCTCTGATGTATCAACAAGTGCTTCTGCTGTACCTGTATACAGTTCATCGATATCAACTTTATCGGTTTCGTAGTCTTCTGCTTCTAATCCAACTGCGTCAGCTTTAATACGTAGGTTTGTATCTTTACTTACCAGGACTACGTGCGATGCTCCTGTCCGTTTTATTTCTAGGGCAACTGCAAGAATTGCGTTATCTCCATTGCCGTGTGCGAGTTCAACCGGAAGCGAGTTGAGTATTTCTCTGCGACAAAGAGCTACTTTGACGGTACCGCTGTTATTAATTATGACTCCATCAATTAAATTACCTTGCTCACGTAAAGCATCTAAAGAACGCGATACTTGACGTGCGTTACGTCCCGTCATTTCCGCTTGCTTCTTAAAGCGGTCAAGTTCCTCTATCACTGTAATAGGCAACACCACATCATTGTCCTTAAACCGTAATATTGCGGTCGGGTCATGTAGCAAAACGTTGGTATCAAGGACAAAGGTTTTTTTCATAGTAATTATTTTATGTTGGCACCCAAAGCCAAATAAATTTTAGATTGTAAATGTTGAGTTTGAGATTCAATATCAAGTTTCTCAAAATTTCAACTTAAAATTTAAAACTTATTTGTATTTATTTACAAGACAAATTTACACTGTCAAGTGTTATATAGTTTATACCAAAAGATATTCAATCGAAAATAAAGCTATTTTAAACAGCCCTGAAATATCCAGTAAGTATACCTATATTTATATATTCCACCAGACAGGCGCCTGCCACCAACCGTAAAATTTCGGGTTTCTTTGCGAGCCATCTAGAAGCAAAACGATATTTTTATGTAAAATTAGCTATGAAGTTAATACATGGTGCAGTATGCCGAAACCTGACAAGAACATTATCAACATCGACCCTGTAACTGTGGTGGTTATCTTAGCTGTACTAATTCTGGCGCCACTTTTACTGACAGGTTTTCTAGGTCAATAAGTCTTTTTGCTCTCCCAAAAACTTTTCAATTGTTCGATTAAACTCTTCCGGTTTAGTCAAAAATGCCCAATGATTACCGGGTACCCTAGTCACCTGTAAATTTTTTAGGTAAGTTTTATAGGGTTTGAGTTGCCATTCTTGACGATTTACACCTTTTTCTGGCTGAATAAACAAAGACGGTATATCAATGGGTGTTGTAAAACCAGGAGCGCGCATAACTTCCTCAAAAATGCCATCGCGTGCTGCTATAGTAAATTTGCTACTCCAAGTTCCATCTAATTTTTGCTGAATGCAGGCTTGAAATACTTCTTGCTGCAAAGGTGTCCAATCTTTATACTGGTTCATTTGTCTAGCTCTTTCTATAGCAGCTTCATAACTAGAGAAAGGCCCCATTCCTTGCAGAAAAGGTAATACTTTGTATAAAAATGGGAAAGTTAACTTAAAAACCGTAGGTATTTTCCAAATAAAAATTGGGTCTACCAATATCATACTCCGCAGGCGCCCCCTATTTTTGTGTGCCCAAATTGCCGCAAGTTTTCCCGACCAAGAATGCGCGACTACATGAGCAGATGACCAACCGAGTTTATCCATTAGTGCTTCGAGGTCATTTATTGCTAGATCAAAAGTATAACAGTCTTTTTCAGGTTTGCCGCTTTCACCATGACCGCGCATATCTGGTGCCACAATATGATAATTATGTGCTAAATACTCACCTGTACTCAGCCAAACCAAGGCATTATCTGCCATACCGTGCAACAACAGCAGTGGTTCGCTTCCTTGATTCCATTCGAGGTATGATAGCTCGATATCAGGTTTCTTATAAGTATAACGTACAGGCATAATTTTTCAAATTCTCGCTATATTCAAATAAAAGGCATTCAGGTGAATTATAAGTATGGTACTAATACGCTGGCGCCCCTTTCAAGAAATTCAAGTTTTACACCGTCAAATGGATAGAATTTTTGAAGAGATATTTGGAGGTAGTAGCTATAACTTACCAGCACTACAAAAACCAAATATCGAATTAAGAGATACAAACGACAGCTTGATTTTACGCGCTGAAATAGCTGGTATTGATGGTAAAGACTTAGAGGTTCATGTTGCACGACAAGCAGTATTAATCAAGGGTGAAATACGTTACCATAATAACTCAAATGAAGAGGGCTTTTATCATACAGAATTTCAGTATGGTAAATTTCAACGAGTTATTAACTTACCAATACCTGTGAAAAACGAACAGGTAAATGCTGAATTCAAAAATGGTATCTTAACTTTGATACTTCCTAAAGACCAAGATACTAAATCTAAAGTCGTGAAAATCAACTTCGCTGACGACAACCGCGCGCTACCTGGTTCAGATGTACCTTGGGAGGCACCGAAAATTTTAGATGTGCCAGTTCAGAAGGCATAATTATCTATATCTCTTGTGGAGCGGGCATCCTTGCCCGCCTTTTATATTAAACTTTTGGCACAGGCAGGGATGCTAATGGCACGTACAGGTTATACTCTACCAGTTTTCGCAGTTGCTGCGGCAAAGGCTGCACTACTGCATTTACAAAATACTACAGAATCTATATGTACTGTTACTCTTGATTTGCTTGACGATACAGCAATAATAGAGATACAGCAAGTTGCTGCTTTAGAAACACATACAGCTTTGGCTATTACTAAAAGCGACCCAGGAGACAATTTAGATTTAACAAAAAATACTCCAATTTGGGCATTATTAAAATTATCACCACGACAAGAGCAAGTATTAGTACTTGAAGCGGGTGAAGGGTTAGGCAAAAACCAAATGGGTGAAGCAGCTATTTACAGCTTTGCTCGTCGATTATTTGAGACAAATTTATTATCTATAATACCCGAAGATAAAACTGCTACAGTACGAATTATTTTTCCAGAAGGGCGCCTGCTCGCACAACGTACATCAAATGAAGCTTTCGGTATATTAGAAGGTTTAGCTTTACTAGGTACCAGCGGTATTTCAAAACCACTAAGTGCTGAAGAACACTTAGAAGAATTCCGTACTAATTTACAAGACAAAGTTAAAAATAATCCGAATTTAGTATTTTGTATAGGTAGCAATGGTTTTTCTGTCGCACAACGTTTATCTATACCAGCAGATGTTATTGTACAAACTGGAAACTGGATAGGCGCCTTGCTTGTGGAAGCAGGTTTGTATAAAGCGAATTCAGTATTATTATTAGGATATCAAGGAAAGCTAATTAAATTAGCCGGCGGTATTTTTAATACATCGAGTCATTTAGCTGATGCCAAATTAGAAATTATTGCTGCTGCCGTTGTAGAAATAGGAGGAGATATTCAAGCTGTAAAAGCAGTATTAGAAGCGAAGACAGCAGACGCAGCACATAAAATTTTAATTGAATTAGGGTTAGCAAATAAAGTATTTGGATATTTGGCACAGAAAATTAGCCAGAAAGCGGAGAGTTATGTGAAAAAATATGCTGATGTTTGTTTAAGAGTGAAAGTTATTTTATTTGACCGTAAGGGGGTAATTCTGGCAACGGATACAACGGATGTAACGGATGGTTTTTCATGACCAACTAATTATCCGTTACATCCGCTCTATCCGTTGCTAGTTGGGTCTATTTACATACGTATATGATGTTGAAACGATTGTTAATATTGGGTGGAACTGGTGATGCTTCCGAACTTGCGGCAATGGCTTCTAACATACCTGGTTTGGAGGTAAGAGTGTCACTTGCAGGTCGCACCAGCCAACCGGGTGAAGTATCTGGAATTGTTAGAATAGGTGGTTTCGGTGGTATTGATGGCTTAGTAACATATTTACAAACAGAACAAATAGATTTACTTATCGACACAACTCACCCATTTGCTTCCCAAATATCATGGAATGCAGCAGCAGCAGTCAAGGAAGTTAAAATACCTAGCTTAATGCTTGTTCGTCCCGCATGGGAAAAAGACAAAAATGATAACTGGATAGAAGTAGAAAGTGTCGAAACAGCAGCAAATATTCTCCCTAGTTTAGCAAAACGAGTATTTCTCACCATTGGTAGACAACAACTGGCGCCTTTCGCCAATCTTGATAATATCTGGTTTTTGATGCGCGCGATAGACCCTCCTTCACCCAACACACCTTTACCGCAGGGCAAATTATTGCTCGCACGTGGTCCTTTTTCCCTTGAAGACGAAAAGAAACTTTTGCTTGAGTATGAGATAGATACTATTGTCAGTAAAAATAGCGGTGGTGGCGCCACTTATGCAAAAATTATCGCAGCACGGGAATTAGGAATAAAAGTCGTAATGGTACAGCGTTCAGCAATGCCCGAAGCCGAAAATACCGCTTCTGTTGACGGTGCGATAACGTGGTTGGTTGATAAGCTAAGTATATATTAACAATTTCATGCATTACTTACTTTATACTAAATAAGTAAACTAAAAACATTTCGCAGAGTGCAGTTTAGAAGATGAGTGGGAAGGACAAGTGAGATTTTTACCTTTAAGGTAGCTGTAAAAATAGGGTGGCGCCAGCTAATGTTAGATATTACATTTTACTTACACAATAAAAAAGAAGCTGAAGTTAGGGATTTCTTCCGTAAACATTAGGGTTTGACAACAGACCATTGTGTGACAGGCGCCATTGCTTTCCATCCCATAAATTTACCTATAGATTCTGCTCTTTGAATTGCGATGCGAGATAATTCTCCTCCAACTTTTTGATACCATTCAAATAGTTTTTGCTCTCCTTCTATGGTGACGACATTCGCAACCAGGCGCCCATTTTGAGGTAATGCTTGCCAGCAAGTTTCTAATACGCCTTCGGATGTTACACCACCACCTATAAATATGACATTGGGTGTAGATAAATTTTGTAGAGCATCGGGTGCTTTACCTTGAATTATGTCTATATATGGAGTCCCAAGAGTAGCTGCATTATCAGATATATACTGTAATCTTGATGTGCTTTGTTCAATCGCAATTGCACGGCACTTTTGATGACTTCGCATCCACTCTATAGATATTGAACCACAACCTGCACCTACATCCCATAACAATTCTCCTGGTTTTGGCGCCAGTGCAGCTAGAGTTACAGCTCTGACTTCGCGCTTGGTTAACTGTCCATCATGGTGATAAGCATTATCAGGTAAACCTGCTAATCTTGATAAGCCAGTAACTCCAACATCCGCAATACACTCAACGGCAATAGTATTTAAATCCGCTATATCTGTAAAATTGGCGCCACTCTGTGAAGCAATACCTGTAACAATGCGCTCATCAACACCACCCATTCGTTCTAAAATCGTAATTTTGCTTTCACAAAATCCTGATTTTGTCAAGTTATCAGCAATAATACCAGGTGTATGTTTATCAGCGCTTAAAATAAGTAATTTGGCGCCAGGGTAAAAATATGAATTAGCTAATTCAACAGGGCGCCCACACAAACTAAAAGTTTCCACATCAGTTAAAGACCATCCTAAACGCGCGCAAGCAAGACTAAAAGCAGAAGGAGCGGGAATAATAGTCATTTCTGATATATCGATAAAACGTGTAAGAGTAACCCCAATCCCAAAACACATCGGGTCACCACTAGCAAGAACACAAACAGACTTTGGGCGCCTTCTGATAATTTCTTCCACAGTATGCTGTATTGGTGAACCCCAAACAAGTTTTTCTCGATTATCATTATTACTGAGCATCGCTAAATGGCGCCGTCCACCAACTAAGATAGATGCTTGGTTAACCAAAGACTGTGCGATTTTTCCTAACCCCAAAAACCCATCTTCACCTATTCCAACTACAGATAACCACTTCATTTCATCAATACCTTGCGCGCGACCAACTCCACGAACATCGTAGCGTGTCCACAGTCGCGTTAGCTTTGATTTAGTGGAATTTCAATTAAAAATTTTGTTCCTTCTCCAGTTACAGACGTAAATTTAATATTACCCCTGTGTTTATCAACAACTATTTGATAGCTAGTTGATAACCCTAACCCTGTACCTTGTCCAACTGGTTTTGTTGTAAAAAACGGGTCGAATATTCGCTGACTTATTGATTCAGGTATTCCTTGTCCATTATCTGCAATGGCAATAACAACTCGCTTTTGTTCATTAAGCTCAGTCCGAATTTGAATCATTGGTTTTGATTTGTCACTTGTTATTTCTAAAGCATCAATTGCATTACATAAGATATTCATGAATACTTGATTAAGTTGTCCTGGATAGCATTCTACCTTTGGCAACTCAGAATAATTTTTAATAACCTGAATTTCTACACCCGCTTTGGTTTTTAGCCGACTTTGCAAAATTAGAAGCGTTGATTCAATCCCCTCGTGCAAGTTAACCGCTTTCATTGACGCTTCGTCTAATCGAGAGAAAGTACGGAGTGAAAGAACAATATCTTGAATGCGTTGTGTCCCAACTTTCATTGAAGACAACAATTTAGGTAAATCAGTTATTATAAATTCAATATCCATTGGCTCTACGTTATTTTTTAAAAGCAAAGTAGGACTAGGATACTCATGTTGATAACATATGAGTAAATCCATTAATCCTTGAATATATTGGGTTAGGTATGTGAGATTACCATAAATAAAATTTACAGGATTATTAATTTCATGGGCAATACCTGCCACCAATTGTCCCAAAGCAGACATTTTTTCGCTTTGTATCAGCTGCGCTTGGGTGTATCTAAGTTCGTGTAGCGTTGCCTCTAGCTGTGATGCTTTAAACTCTAACTTTGCATTAATATTTTTTAGTTCATTATTTGCGAATTCTAGTTTCTCTTGCGTTTGGTTTAATAAAAGTGGAGCATCCACCAAAAAAGAATAATAGCGTCGAAGTGCAATGTATGTAATAGCAATGCCTGCGGTTATTAAATCTACCCCTATTTGAAATTTTAGTAATAAGGAATGCTGATTACTTGAGGATACCATCATCAAAACATGTCCGCCATGTCCTAAACCGCAACTAAAAAACACGCTTATAGTAGCTAGCACAAGAGAATTCTTTTGTTGCCCTTGTAAAAATGGCAGCAAAATTAAAAAAGCAATTATAAAGTAACAAATCGAAATAAAACTATTTGCAGCAATTAGCAATACATCCAACATTATTGGTCACCTCACATAGAAAATAAAGTTTTTAAAGCCTCTCCCCGCGTCGGGGAGAGGTTTAGAGAGGGGTTAAATGTATATTTTTAGACATTTTAACCAACCTCTCAAGTAGAAATATTTCTTGAGCTTAGGATACCCAGGATTTAAGCCAAAATGAGTATTTATAAAATATTTTATATACTTAGCATTATTTTATGATAATGATAATCAAAAACGCATACTGCTATTGGTGCCCTTGAACGGTTACATTGAATGTAAATTAGAGTAAAAATATAAATATTAAAGTACGTAAATATATTCCGGTTATCAGTTGGATACTTTTTAGGAGACGCGCGGCAATGGCAAGAGGTCCAAAGAATAATTTTACATCTATCCCAGACAATAACCCCTTTATTCGCAATCCATCGGCTTTTCAGGATGATAGCGGAATTAGTGCAGAATCATTTGCGGGGGTTGTAGGCATATTTATAGTGGTTTTTGCAGGTGCTTGCTTTGGGATGAAAAGAGTTAGACAAAGAGCTAGAGAGCGTGATACAAAAAATTATCCTAGCAATAAACGACTTCACCATCCAGTTATGTTTGACCCAGAACGAGACACAGCTTGGGACCCTCATATCCAAGGAAGATATCAAGATAACCAGCTTACTGTTAGTTGGTCAGGAGATGAAGATTTAAGAGTTTTTAATAATAAAGCAGTTATAAAAATGAAAGGTGGTACAGTTTTTTTAAGAGATGGCATTTTTGGTTATAGTAAACGACACAAGATTGGTAGGCATTGTTACCAGGTAAAAATGTATCGTATTTCTGTACCACAGCAATCAGATTTACTAGACTCAGATGTTAAATATTTATTAGAAAATGAGCCTTATTATCGGGATTAAGTTATTTTCAGGGTATTGCCCAAGTAGAGACGTTACATGTAACGTCTCTACATTGATTTTATTACAGATTGTTTTGAAAAAGTTCTAGAACATATTTCCAAGCATCAGCAGCAGCATCAGGGTTGTAACTGGGGTGCTGCTTTAAGAATGGGTACTTGTCTACGAATAATCCTGCGAAAAATCCATGTTCTGCGTCATATCTAATTACACGATGATTGATTTGATGTTTCTTCAGTTCTGCCTCAATTTGTTCGTTTTCTGACTGTGAAACGAATATATCTCTTGTGCCAAAAAATGTATAAATGGCGCCTTTAATTTCTTTTGTGCGATTAATCGTTGGAATTTCTTCACCATAACTGGAAGTGGTAATTCCACCACCATAAAACGAAGCTGTAGCTTTAATATCGGGTAAAGTTGCCGCCATATAAGCAACGTGACCACCGAAACAGAAACCAATGGCGCCAATATCCGAAGTTTTTACATTAGGCAAAGTTTTTAAATAAGCAATTGTAGCTTGAATATCACTTAATATCTCTTGATATCTTACCTGTTGGTAGTATTGTAAGCCAAGCCGATAAGCTTCTGGGCTAAATCCAATATCTTCTTCGCTAAAGTCAGCAGCAAAACCAGGAGCAATACGTTGATACATTGCAGGCGCTACTGCTACGTATCCTTGTTTTGCAATTAGTTCGGTTATATCCCTAATATTACTGTTGACTCCAAAAATTTCGTGAAAAACTACAACGGCGCCAAACGTTCCTGACAATACTGGTTGAGCTAGATAAGCATCTATTTGTAAGCCATTGTTAGGTATTTGAACAATTGAAGTGTTAATTTCGACGTTTGTCATATTTTTTCAGTAAAACCGTGCGTGCCATTTTATTGTAGAAAAAGCGCTACTTCAGACTCTAGAAAAAAATTGCGATGATTTTAGTAAATTATTGCGGTAACAAAAGCAGGTATTTTTTAGGTGTAACGCCAACAATACGCTTAAAATACCGAGTCAAGTGACTTTGGTCGCAAAAACCTACGCTGACTGCAACTTCTGCGATGCTGAGTGTACTATGCTGTAATAAATACTTAGCTTTCTCAATTCGACGTTGCAATATATATTGATGAGGTGTTAAACCTAAGCTTTGATGAAATAAACGCAAAAAGTGATATAAGCTTATCTGAACAATTGCTGCAAGCTCAATTAGTTTTATATCTTGATGGAGATGTTCATTTATATAATCCGTCACTTGTTTTACTTTTAATTTAGATAACCCATCTGTATAGTTTAAAAATTTAGGTTGTGTGTTACAATATTTTCTGAGTAAATGAATTGCTAATGTATTTTTAAGACTATCAATTAAGAAATTACTACCAATTTTATTAAATTCTAATTCTTCTTTTAAAGCGTAAAAAATACCTTGAGTTAATATATCTTGCTCATTCATAAAATGAGGCATGAGTTCAATACGGTCGGGATTAACCAAATCTTGACCAACTTGTGTAAGAAGTGTAGGCTCTATTGCTAAAATCATAAACTGGACATCTGTATTCCAATTGCAGCGATGGGGAATACCCGCAGGAATCACAGCAATATCTCCCAAATTGCGTGTCTCTCTTGTGAGTTTTCCATCTAACCAACGTTCTCCTGATGAAGACTCACCCGGTAAAGACTCAAGTCCATGAACAAGAACATGCATTGTGTGTTCATGTTCAGCTACATCAAATGAAGGTTGTTGATGAACTTCAAAATGGATATTGTCCCAATGGCTTGAGAGTATAGCTGGTTTAGGTACAAACGTATCTGATGCATTCTCTTGACGATAATCAATAAGCTTGATTTCTTGGCTTTGTGTTCTCATATCAGGTCTGTCTACGCAGCTACTAAGTTTTCTAGTTGAGCTTTACATTGCTGGAAAGTATAATTAACTGCCGCGAATAGTTCGTCTAATTGTTGAATGGTATAATATTTTATATTTCTAGTAAAAATATTTTCTTCTAGTTTGCCAAATTGCCAGCGGTCACCATTAGAAGTAATACCATAGATAGTTACTTTTAGTTCATTATTTAGTCTTTGAGCGGCAATCATTTCTGCTAGGCACTGTGCCCAGGCGCCTTCAAAGTCATCTTGTTTGGCTTCCACTAAAATAAAATAGGGTTTATCGAATACGATTTTTCCTAGAGGAGACTTTGTTGCTAAAATATATTCAGGGTATCCTGATAATTTTTTGTCAAAATTCAAAGAACGGTGACTCCACAAAATAAACTTGCTACGGTAAACTTTCCAAACTTCTTTTATAACAGGGTAAATCAGATTTTCACAAATTGCATACTCTGAGCAATCGACAACTGCATCGCGCAGCATTAATTCTAAATCTTCACGAAAGTAGTTTGATATATTAAATGATGTTTCGACTATAAAATTATTTTCGGTGTAAGTCACTTGATATTCTTGAAGTACTTCGGCAATGATTCTGTAATCGCTAAAAGCCATCTTGTTTTCAAGGTTGTTATGTTTATAGGTTTAATTATAAATCAAAATACTCAGATTGATAATTATTGTAACCTTTCTTAGTTGGTAATGTATTCCTTTACATACTTACGAAATGCTCTTAGTGCAAGCGTGGTTCCTGTAGTTCTTGCCATCTCCACAAATCGAGGAATTTCTTCAATAACTCTAAAATTTGGGAAAACTAAACTTGTTTGCGAATTAACGTATTTATCCTCTTGAAGTAAACTTATTTCTAGCCGACCCTGAATGTAACGCCAAATCTCTGGTACTTTCAATGCTTGATAAGCACTTACTTGTGTTTTTGATGTAACATGAATTTCAATTGCCAAATCTGGTGGGGGGTCAACGTTTAAGTCAATTCGCTCTCTACCAATCATCAACCTATAATTTTGAATATAAAAACAATCATCTGGTTCTATACCAGCGGTCATGTCTTCTCGCTTAAAAGTTGTTGAACCAAGAGACTCCCAGTACAAATCTAGTTCATCAAGCAAAATTTTCTACTAGTTTCTTGAGTAAAGGTGATATTAGTTGGGATTGGTTTTCTCTACAGTTAAATAACGATACGGCTTTAATGCTGTATTTGCTGCGTCGTGAAGATGGAACAATTGAACCACTTTCTAGTGGGAATTTTATTGCTGCTGATGGAAGTGTTCAAAAATTGGCGCCAACAGATTGGCAAATAGAAGTTTTAGATACTTGGAAAAGTCCAAATAATGGCGCCAAATATCCATCAAAATGGCGGATTAATATTCCATCGTTAGATTTATTTTTGGAAGGAAAACCGTTAATGGCTAATCAAGAATTAGATATTTCCACTGTTTATTGGGAAGGTGCGGTTGGTTTTAATGGTGAGATGAAAGGGGAAAAGGTTGAGGCGAAGGGTTATGTGGAACTTACTGGTTATGCTGATAACGGTTTGAGTGAAGTCTTGTAGTATAGGGGGCAAATTGGCAACGGATATAGCGGATGTAACGGATGAAGTTTTAAACGCTTTGTGACCTTTGTGTTCAAAGAACACGCTCGTACACGAAGAAAGAAGATTAAGTTAGTACTTTAATATAGTTGAAAGTGCTAAAAATATGTAAATAGATTTATGCAAGCTAGGTGTAAAATAATGGAAATAAATATAGTGATGCCTTTTGAATAAAATTATATGGATACTATTAAATACTTACTTTCAGAAAATCAAATGCCTGATTCGTGGTACAATATCCAGGCTGATTTACCTGAGCCAATGCCACCTGTGTTGCATCCTGGTACGGGTAAGTTAATTACTCCTAGTGATTTGGAACCACTGTTTCCAATGCAGTTAATTGAGCAGGAAGTTAGTACTGAGCGTTTTATTGAAATTCCAGAGCAAGTACAATCTATCTACCGTCAATGGCGCCCAACTCCTCTTTATCGCGCACGACGTTTAGAAAAAGCGTTAGATACTCCAGCTAACATTTATTATAAATATGAAGGTACTAGTCCTGCCGGTAGTCATAAACCAAATACGGCTATTCCTCAAGCTTATTACAACAAAATTGCGGGTACAAAACGTTTGACAACTGAAACTGGAGCAGGACAGTGGGGTTCTTCGCTTGCTGTTGCTGGCGCCTTTTTTGGTTTAGATGTTGAAGTTTACATGGTTAAGGTTAGCTACCATCAAAAGCCTTATCGTCGGGCATTTATGGAATCTTACGGCGCCAGAGTTATTGCTAGTCCAAGTAATGAAACTGAGTCTGGACGCAAAATACTTCAGGAATATCCTAATAGTACTGGTAGTTTAGGCATTGCTATTAGCGAAGCGGTGGAAATGGCGGTGCAAGATGCCGAAACTAAATATGCTTTGGGTAGCGTTCTAAATCATGTGCTACTGCATCAAACTGTTATTGGTATTGAGACATTAGCTCAATTAGAAATGGCTGGTGATTATCCTGATATTATTGTTGGCTGTACTGGTGGTGGTAGTAATTTCGCTGGTATTGCTTTTCCGTTTATGGGCGCCAAGCTTCGTGGTGAAAAACAAGATATTAAGTTTGTCGCAGTAGAACCTGCTGCTTGCCCGACTTTAACTAAAGGTAAGTATGCTTATGATTTTGGTGATACGGCACATCTAACACCTATGGTAAAAATGCATACTTTAGGTAGCACTTTCATACCTACAGGAATTCATGCGGGTGGATTACGTTATCACGGGATGGCGCCTTTGTTAAGTCATATTGTTGAGTTGGGTTTGGTTGAGCCAAAAGCATATGGACAGCTTGATTGTTTTGCTGCTGGTTTGAGTTTTGCGCGTGCGGAGGGTATTTTGCCTGCTCCTGAAGCTAATCATGCTGTGAAAGGCGCCATTGATGAGGCGTTGCGTTGTAAGGAAGAAGGTGTGAGTAAGACTATTTTGTTTAATTTATGCGGTCATGGTCATTTTGATATGCAGGCTTATATGGATTATCAAGCTGGGCTGTTGGTTGATTTGGAATATAGTTCAGAAGAGATTGGGATGGCTTTGGCTGGGTTGCCTGTTGTTGGTTAGGTGGGAGGCGGTTCGGGATGCCCGCTCTACAAGAGCTGTCTTTATTGTGTAATGCTGGTAAATATAATCTATAAATGGTTGATAAACTGAGTGTGGTGAGAAGTTCTCTTTTACATACTTGTATGCTTCATGTTCCATGTATTTACGTTGATTGGTATTAGTTAATAACTGAACGACTGAAGATGCAAAATTATCGGCAGTATCGGTAACTAATACTGTTTTTCCGGCAATGTCAGATAATCCTTGAATTCCTACACTAGTTGAAACACATGCTCGTCCGTAAGACATTGCTTCTACTAGCTTAATTTTAAGTCCACTTCCTGCAAGTAAAGGAATTAAACAAACTTCTGCGGCGCTATATTCTGGTTTTATGTCTTCGACTTTACCTAAGAAAACTACGTTTGGAAAACTTTCTTTAATTAAGTCATTTACATTACCACAAATATGAAGACTACTTTCAGGATGTAACTGTAAAACTTTTGCCCATACGTTTTTTAAAAACCACTGCAAACCATAATAGTTATGGTCTACATGACTACCAACGAATAAGCAGCGACCTGGTACTTGCGATATTATATGTGATTTACATGTTGCTGATAAGGGTGTACAAATTACTTTACATTTCGGTGCCATTTCATGAAGAATTTTTGCCTCTTCTTTTTGAATTGCTAAAAGTACATCTGCTTTTTGCAAGGCAATCTGCTCATTTTCTTTACTCCATCCTTCTTCAAATGCATCTATTTTTAACTTTTTAAAGAGAGATGCTCGCTGGTGTCTAATATCATGAGTAAGTATCAGTTTTAAAACATTTTTATCGAAATTGCATTCTGCTAGTACATTACTTAAATAAGCATAGTTTGTAATTACTACATCAGGTTGATTATGCTGAATTCGTGAGTTAATATATTCAATTTCTTCAGGTGTTGCTGGTATATCCCACGGTATATATGGAACTATATATCTCGGAGTTATATTTTTCTCATCTCGCGAGCGTCTATATATATTTTTTAGCCTTACTGGCAATTGGTTATATATATATCTTACTAATTCAATTACCCAATTAAATATAGATATTGAAACAATTAAACGACCTATACGAACATGATTTCTTACTGAAAATTTAGCAATTTTCGCTAATTCTGAAGGTATAATATACCAAGGAGTTCTGCCATTCGGTAATACGTTAAGCAGTATAAATTCTACATCAAAATCTACTTGGCGTAAATATTGCAAAAAATCCAATACATAAGTAGAGTTACCAAAAGCATTTGCAACAGGAAAGTTTCTGCTGAAAAACTGTATTTTAACTTGTTTTGATGGAACTTTTACACTATTCTTACTATTCATAGATATTGCTGTCATTAATTATTTTATTTTCGTCAACCCGAACCGCAGTCATAGGATTTTTGATCTTGGGTCTCCAAAAGATTTTACGTTATTTGTAAACATATCAAAAGAGACGCAAAATTTACCTTCGGTACACTTCGTGAATGCGTCTCTACATTACTTAAAATATTAAGGTGGCACCTATGATATTAAGCAATAATCATCGGCATAGTACCAATTATTGTATCTGGGGTTTTTTCTTGCACTTCTTTCTCAAACAAACTCAACGCGCGTAATACTGCTTGATCCATATCATAATATTTGTACTCTGCCAAGCGTCCAGCAAATATTACTGAACCATTGAGTTTACTCGCTTCTTTGAGATAAAGTTCGTAGCGTGCGCGGTTTTCTTCGCGTGGAACTGGATAATATGGGTCGTTAATACCAGGAACGTATGCTTGTGGATATTCTTTAACTAAAGTTGTTTTAGGAGATGTTTGTCCTGAAAGATATTTTTGCTCGGTGATGCGAGTGATATCGTATTCGTTAGGATAGTTAACTGTGCCAACTTCTTGATAATGTTCTTGGTCTAAGGTTTCAAAAGAAAACTTTAAACTTCGATATGGCAGTTCTTCATACATGTAGTCAAAGAATGTATCGATAGGGCCTGTGTATACCATGCGGTTAAATTTGATGTCGTTGATGACTTCGCGATAGTCAGCGTTGAGAAGTACTTTTATATTCGGGTGCGCTAACATTTTGCGAAACATTTCTGTATAACCATACTTTGGCATTGCTTGGTATGGGTCTTGGAAGTAGCGGTCATCACGACTGATATATACTGGGACTCGTCCGGTTACTGCTCGGTCGAGTTCTTCAGGTTTTAGTTCCCACTGTTTAATAGTGTAACGAACGAAGACATTATCGTAAATGTAGTTTGCTAAAAATTCGAGTTCACCATTTGCGCTTTCACGTAGTTTGAGAATGGGGACTTTGACACCAAACCCAAAATTCTCTAGTAGTTTTTCTTCGAGTTTTTCAGCGTACTTGGGTGGAAATAGTGCATAAAGTGAATTTAAATTGAAAGGTATTGGTACTTTTTTACCTTCGACGACTCCCAGGACATGGTGAAAATATGGGCGCCATTCGGTAAATTGAGAGAGGTAGTCCCAAACTTTTTTTGATTTAGTGTGGAAGATATGCGGCCCGTACTTATGAACTAAAATACCATGTTCATTGTAGTAATCATAAGCATTACCACCAATGTGGTCACGCTTATCCATAAGTAAGACACGCTGCCCAAGTTGGGATGCAATACGTTCAGCGAGAACGCACCCAGAAAAACCTGCTCCCACTATTAACCAGTCTACTTTCATGCTTTCGTTATTCCTAGTAATTTAGCTTTGACGAGGTTCAAGGTATTGTTGCCAGAATTTTAGAGATGTCAGTTCACCCTTTGCTTGGTGCCATTGCTTATTGATATTCGACCATCGCAAACTACTTCTAATTATAGACTTTATCCAAGCTGATAAAATATTAAACGCTGCTTGATTATCTAGCTCATTCTGATATAAAACAGGCATATCATTTACCTTAAATATAATTCGTTTCTTAGTAAATGCTTTGCAAATAGAGTCTCGTTCTTCTTCAACTCTAGGAAAGTTAATAAATGCACTTTCATCGCGAATCATAAAGTTTGGAAGTAGATGTCCATTCAGAGTCAGTAAGGTTAGCACCTTTCGAGCTTTGCTAACTTTAGTTATTTTATAATCTTTGTCAAGATTAACGGATGAAGGTACTGACGTTTGAGTTTTATGACTTTTGCTATATCCACAAATTTCACTGTGTAGAATTTCTGAATCTTTTTGCTTGATAAAATTGGGACCTTCTAAAAAATCATTAAACGCTTTGATGTATATTTGTGCGGTGTTATAGTTAAATATCAGTAAATTGTAAATAACTGCTCCTGATAGATTTTTTAAAGCAGACCAGTATTTTGAATACCCGTATATAGCATCTGTAATCATCATATTACGCAAACAGTAATATGCATCCCATCCAGGATTTTTTGCATAAAAAGGTTCGTGCCATACAGCAATAGAAGGAAATGCGACTATAGAATGTTTCAAATATTGCTTAATCCGTAAACCGTATTCCATATCATCTGTTTTGATAAAGAATGGTAGCGGGAGTCCTATTTCATCAACCATTTCTTTGGAAAAAGCAAAAAACCAAAAACCACCATAATCAACATCTTCTTCTACCAAAAGCGAATTTAATACTGAAGAGTCGCGTATATCAACTTCATGTTTGAGAGGAACAACTGCGTAATTTGTGTCCTTAATTTCTCCTTCATCACTCTTACATTTATTATAAAGAGCGCCTGCTTCATACAACGAATATTTCTTATGCAAGTCCAGCATACTACCAGCTATTGCAAAATCTTGTTTACCGTACTTGTACAAAGCAAAGAGTCTATAAATTGCTTCGCTATCTAACTCAATGTCATCATCCATGAATAAGAAATGTGTATAAACGCCTTCTTCTAACGCTTCGATTAACCCTTTGGTAAAACCACCACTACCACCAACATTACGGTTAGTAACTAGCTTGATTCTAGAATCATCGAACACTTCTTGATTAAGTGTTTTACCATTATCTATTACAAAAACTTTGAATTTTTCTGATTGCAATAAGCTATCTTTAGTGATTGCATCTACTGTCTTTTTGACATAAGCTTCTTTTTTGAAGGTACAGGTAATAATCGCTAGTGAAACATCGCGCATTTGTTCTTGCTGAGTTATTAACGACCCTTCTATAAAACTACCTTGTTCGCTCAAACAAGTTATTTCTAAATAAATTCTACCAGCGTCCGGCACCGAATTGAACTGCGGCAAACTAAACTCAACGTAATTAGATAAATCTTGATTTTCAACTCTTTCAGTTTTGATGAGTTGTTTTTTATCTTTAACTTCTCTATAAGCTATAATTTCAAAGGAGCCTATCAGTTTTAGTTGATATACTAGTTCGTTAAGAGTTGTATACTTGGTGTAGAAAGTCTCGTATATAGAGTTAAAGTAAGTATTGAAGGATATAATGCCATTTTGGTGTAAAGAAATTATTGAGCCTTCTGCATCAAACTCAATTGATGCACTATCACCTAATTTAACGTATAAATCGGCTACTTCTATAGATTGGGGTAATTGTAATCTGTTAACTACTTGCATTTTCATCTTCTCCTAAAGTTATATTTCGTTGAATCACAAAATAATCAGAAATTTTAAAGTTTAGAATTTTGCAAAGCCTCAAAAGAAAATTGATTTACATGATTAGTATCATTGATACTGTATTCTTCTAAATCATATTTGACATCCCAAAGTAAACAACCTTGACCAGTAGATTGTACAAAACTCCAATTGCGATTACCAATAGCGCTATTACTAATTATAAAAAAGAGTCCCGATTCAACGTAATCTAAAAGCTTGGTTGCCGGAATTGCTAAGATTAAATCAATAGAATACTTTCCTTGTGCCAAGTTCATTTCTGGTAACTTACACCGAATTGTCACTCGACTACCTGCTTCTCCTTCAATTTCCCAATCTTTGCTAAGTCCACTAGGTGAAAATGCAATTGGTAAATCTTGGGCATCACGCAGTAATAACTCAACACTAAAAGTCACTTGTTTTGATATCTCAACAACTATCACAAGTTCGCTGTCTCGGTCTCCAAACAAAAACTCTTCAGTTCTTTCGCCATTTCTCAACAACCAAGCATCCACAATTTTTACATCTTTTGGCTTAACTCGGCGCCGTGAAAAGTCCAAACTATTTTCTTGACTGCTGACAGAATCTGATGACATATACATTTGTATTGCTTTAGCGCAGTCTCCTTGATAAAGCATACGTCCTTGTTTCATGAACAAACCTTTATTACAAAGTTTGCTCACCGCTGCCATATTATGACTAACAAACAGTACAGTTCGTCCCTCCTTGGTAGCAACATCACCCATTTTGCCTAAACATTTTTTCTGAAACTGAGCATCTCCCACTGCTAAGACTTCATCGACTATTAAAATTTCTGGTTCCAAATGTGCTGCGACTGCAAAAGCAAGACGTACATACATACCAGAAGAATATCTTTTAACAGGGGTATCGAGAAACTTTTCAATTTCAGCAAATGCGACAATTTCATCAAACTTACGCTGAATTTCAGCTCTGCTCATTCCCAAAATTGCACCATTGAGATAAATATTTTCTCGACCTGTTAATTCTGGGTGAAAACCTGTCCCAACTTCGAGTAAGCTGGCAACACGTCCTTTAATACGAATAGAACCGCTAGTCGGTTCAGTAATTCGACTTAATATTTTTAATAGTGTTGATTTTCCTGCACCGTTACGTCCAATAACACCAATTGTATCTCCCTGATTAATTTCAAACGATACATTTTCAAGTGCCCAAAATTCTTCCCGTTCTGATTGCGTTTCTTTTTTGACATTTGGGTTGACTAAGCTAGCAATAGATTTTGCCGCATCTGTAATGGCGCCGCGAAGTGTTTTATAACTATCTTGTTGGTGTTGAATAACGTATTTTTTACTTAAATTGTCAACTTTTATTACAGGTTTAGACATATGATTGATTTAAAATTTAAATTAAATAACATCAGCAAATGTACGTTCCATACGGCGGAAGTACCAAATACCACTTGCAAGTAATAACATTACTAGTGCAGTTGACAAAGCGAATCCTGGTAAATAGATATTAGATTCCCCTCCTAATATTGCCCAACGAAACCCGTCAATTACACCTACCATAGGGTTGAGTGAATATAACAGGCGCCATTTTTCATCAATAACTTGACTGCTAAACCCAACCGGAGACACATATAAACCAAACTGTACTATGAACGGAACAATAATCCGAAAATCTCTATACTCTACATTTAACGCTGCTAGCCATAACCCGGCGCCCATTGATGCTGCAAACGCAATAGCTATAAATAATGGTAGTGTCAAAATTCGCCAGTCAGGAATAAAGTTGTAATATGCCATCAAACCAAGTAGAATAATTCCCGATATCATAAAATCTACAAAGCTAACAATAACTGCACTTGTAGGAACTATTAATCTAGGAAAATAAACTTTGGATAGCAAGTTGGCATTATTAATCAAACTATTACTACATTCAGTTAAGGCGCCTGAAAAAAACTGCCACGGTAGTAAACCCGCAAAAACCATGATAGGATATGGTGTCGTTCCTTCGCTAGGAAGTTTTGCGATGTTACTAAATACAAAGGTAAACACTATCATTGTTAGAAATGGACGTACTAATGCCCATGCCATACCAATAATAGTCTGCTTATAGCGAACTAAGATGTCACGCCATGCTAGAAAATAGAATAATTCTCTATACTTCCATAAGTCTCGCCAATATTGGCCTTCGGTTCGACCCGCTTCAATTATAAGTTCTTTGGCTTGTTCCTTGGTTTTCATAAATTAGTACGATAGGGTTGAATTGTTCTAAAATTTTCTCGATGTCGTTTATCATTCTGTTGATACTAAATTTGGAAACCGCGTGGTTACGACAACGGGCGCCTAGTTGTGGGTCTTCTTGTCTCCAATTAATAATTTTATTCAGAGTATTGGCTAAGTCGGTTTCATTCCCTGGTTCAAAAAGTCCTCGCTGAAATTCTTCCGTCAAACTTTCAGGTATTCCTCCGGTACGGCTTGCAACTACAGGTGTACCACATGCCATTGATTCTATAATCGAACGTGGGAATGGTTCCGACCATCGACTCGGCAGAACTGTTACATCACTAAGTTGATATAGACTTGTTGTATCACTTACATAACCAAGAAAGCTTACGTAATCTTGAATTCCTAAATTAATACTTAATTTTTCTAAGCTTGTTTGATATTCCTCTCCTAACAGTACAGGTTTACCCGCAATCAAAAGTTTAATTTGAGTGACATTATGATTGGTTTTGGTAAGGTTATGTAATAAGGCAAAGGCATTTAATAAAATCTCTAATCCCTTTTCCTTGTCGAGTCTACCGACATAAGAAATTACACGGCAATCATGGGGAATATTCCATTGTTTTCTTTGATCAAAATTGTTAGTTGGTTTATATTTATCTAAATTAATACCGTTATGAACTACGTTAATTATATCGCCTTGATAGCCTTTTTGTACCCAATCGGCTTTGGTTTGTTTTGAAACAGCTATATATTGCTTAACTCCTTGAAGTCCAATTCTAATTTGAGTACTCAAATTAAGCATTGCAATATGGTGCTTTAATTCTTTAAAATCTAATTTTAGTTTTTGGCGCCATGTGGTTAATTGCGGTGGTGGCAGATGAAGATAGCAAACAAGCGGAATATTCAGAGCAAACGCGAGAATGCGACCTATAAAGGTATCTTGATACTGGTTACTCAAAACAATACTGCTTTCTGATGTATATTCTGGCGCCGTATTACTAATTTGATGCTTGATTTGCAAAATACTAGTCAAAAATTTAATAATGTGTGAAGGACGATAAACTCGAAACTGTTTTACTTTTATAGTTTGAATACAAAACTTTTGATATTGTTCCAACAAGTTTTCTTCATCCGAGTAGAGCAGCACAATTTTATGCCCTCGTTGAGCTAAACCGCGACAAATATCGAATAATACTAACTCTTGTCCACCCCGCTGTGAAGTTGGTTTTTCTTCCAAAACAAATATATACATAAAAATACTTCCCTTTTATAAAAAACCGGGCTTCTTTATATGAGACATTAGAGCTTTTTAGAAGCCCGCTTTCTCGATATTTTTTGTCAAACTTAATATTATATGTTTCAAATCGCGCGTTAAATTTCGCACTCCGTTATAACCATCATTACCAAATAAACGCATCATAAAAATGGCTAAATTTAGCCTCAAATAAATTTCCTTAAAAGAAACAAAAGGATAATGTAAAAACGCTTGTTTTCGATATTTAATTGCGGTTTTTATATCTTTGTCATCAATTGCCAACCACGCAAACCCGATAAATAAACTTGCGTAAGCTTGATTTCTTAAATGCAGCATATCTAACGGCGCCGTTGCAAATGCTCTTTCATAAACTGTTTGCAGTCCATGCATCATTTTATTACGGTTTTTAGTAACGTTGTATGGATGCTGTCGATAGTAGACTAAAGGTTCTTTTATAACACCGAACTCATACTTTTGAGCTATTCGTAGCCAAAAGTCTAAATCTTCAGCATGGGCAAGTTGTATTTCAAAATTACCTACATTTTCTATACATTGGCGCCGCACCATTGCAGAACTACCAGTTGATATAACATCCTTACCTAATAATTCCTTCCATATCATTCCCGATGCATGAGATGCAAAAATACGATTTATCGAATTTCCTAATTCATCTATTAATTTTGTCCAAGTGTAAACTACACCTACATTTACATATTTATCTAAATATTTTACTTGTTTATCTAAATATTCCGGTGCCCATAAATCATCAGCATCTAAAAATGCAATATATTCACCTTGACTATTGACAATACCAGTATTTCGTGCTACTGAGACACCTTGATTTGATTGTGTAATTAATCGAATTCGTGAATCCTTTGATTGCGGCGCCCATTCAATAATAGAATCGGTGCTACCATCATTAACAATTATGACTTCAAAATCGGTGAAGGTTTGCTGTAATGCACTATCCAGAGTCTGTGGTAGATACCGCATTGCATTATAAGCTGGGATAATAACAGAAACTTTTACCATACTTAACTCCTAACTCCTAACTCATAACTTCTCACTCCTAACTTTTTATATGCTTCTACTGCCCGTAGTGCATATTGTTCCCAACTCAAGTCTTGAGATTTAAATGCAAGCGCATTTTGCTGTTTTTGAGTTAGTAATTCTGGGTTATTTGCAAGTTTTGTTAATAGTGAAGCAATAACTTCACTATTCGCTGGAGGAATAATATAACCTGCTGGATACTCATCTATATTATTTCCCAACTCAACTGGTGATGCATTATTAATACGCAATACGTCTTCACCACCACTATTTGTAGTGCAAATTAACGGTACACCACAGGCAATTGCTTGTAAGATGACATATGCAAATCCATCTTCGATACTGGGTAATACAAAAACACTGCTCTGATGGTAATATTCTGCTAACTTTGGTTCGGGAATGTGACCGATACACTTAACCCGTGAGTCTCCAGATGCAATTAGTCGTGCTGTTTCTGGTGTAGCACCTCCAATTAAACAAAGTTCACTATTGGGAATATTTGCTTGCATAAAACCTTCGACAAGATAATGTATTCCTTTGCGAACGCTAAGAGAACCAGCGTAAACAACACGAAATACATCATCTTGCTTAACTCCAGGTGAGAAGGTTTTTAAATTTGTACCAAAACGGTTATGAACTAAACGGTTTGAAGGAAATCCTTCTTCGATAAAACTACGTTCAGCAAAGTAGCTTGGAACTGCCACTTGATTTGCTAATTCATATTCAGCTAATTCTGTCTCAACTATTTGCGGGTGAATTTCTGTACAGGATAGCCCAAATTTTTGATATTCTGCTTCTAATAATTTTGCTTGGTAGCTGATATGCGCTGAACTTCGCTCTAAAAGAAATGGTATATTATTTCGCTTTGCCCACTCAATTGCTGGAAGTGAGCAACTCGACCAACCATGAACTAATGTACTGCCTTCCAGATGACGAACAGCTGCGGAGGCAAACATTTGATATATAGTAGGCAATGATTTACGAACTAATTTGGCGCCACCAACTTTTTCAATGCCTTTGTTTAATAGT
This sequence comes from Calothrix sp. HK-06, assembly GCF_001904745.1. GTDB lineage: Bacteria > Cyanobacteriota > Cyanobacteriia > Cyanobacteriales > Nostocaceae > Dulcicalothrix. The sequence continues at coordinate 60,715 of NZ_MRCD01000009.1, read as the reverse complement.
AGTGTCAGGGGTAAGCTAACGACTTTATCATCAGGTACACCCCAACTGCGTGTTTTGAATTTAGGGTAGTTGGTTATAAGTCGGTGTAAGCAACCGTTTTTATGCAACTCGCGTGCGAGTTCCATTGCGTGCCATCTTCCACCGACTACTATAGATACTTTCATGGTCGATAAGGGGTTAGAAAAATATTTCGTTTGGCTTCCAGTTTTGTGTTGTAGGTGTGGATGTTTGGTTAGAAAGACGTTTTCTGAGTGCGTAAGCAAATTCTAAAAAACGGTTATAACCTCCTATACCCAAGTAACGCATTAACGCTATGGCAACACTTAGGCGCCAAAACTCTGGCGATAAAACTTGTTTGGGATCGTAACGTAAAGCAGAGGCGCGAAAATTTGCTGCGAGTTGAAAATCTTTGTCTTTGCTTTGCAATGCTTTCCAAGCCAGTACTAAATTAGCATGACCATAACTAGGCTTTTTCAAATTTTGAAGTTCGCTTGGTGCTGACTTGAAAGCACTTTTGATGACTTCATTAAAACCTAGCTGCATCTGGCGCCAGTTTTTAGAAACATTATTAGGATGCTGTCGGTAGTAGACTAATGGTTGTTTTATGACCGAAAACTCATAAACTGCGGCTATTCTAATCCACATTTCCCAGTCTTCGTTATATCGAATGTTTGTATTAAACAAACCAACTTTATTAAAACAACTGCGTCTAACTACAACTGAGGGACAGTCAATAATATTTTGAACTAGTAGTTTTGAATATACATTACCATCAGCGCTCGGTTTCAGTAATCTACCTGTTGGTTGCCCTTGAGAATTCATCATTGCCGTCCAACAATAACTCAATGCAACTTTCGGATTATTGTCTAATTGAACAACATGTGCTTCTAATTTGGTTGGTGCCCATAAATCATCAGCGTCTAAAAGCGCGATATACTTACTTTGAGAAGCTAAAATGCCACTATTACGTGCAGTTGATGCACCTTGATTTGGTTGTGAAATAAACTTAAACCGTGAATCTGTGATTTGAGAAGCCCATTGTTTGATATTATCTGAGCTTCCATCATCAACTAATATTACTTCAAAATCGGTAAAAGTTTGGCGCCAGACACTTTGGAGAGTGTCTGGTAGATATTTCATCGCGTTATATGCTGGAATTACTATTGATACTTTTGGTATTGACATATTCATGATAATTAACTCCTGATTTTTAAAGAGACGCGACATGTCTCGTCTCTACATCTTTTTCCCATTGCCATCCTGCTACGGATATTAATGTCCATAAATAGAAAAATAATGTGGTATGGCTCCAAATATTTTCAGTTAACATTCCCACCATAATCGCAGATAGCATTGCAAGTAGAACTAAACATAAGTTTCTTTGTTTACTATTTGGTTGCGCTGTACGGAATATTTGTAATAAATATGTAAATAGTGCAATGAATAATAATATAAATGCAGCAAATCCGATTATTCCACCTTCTGCTAAAGCGCGGATATAATCGTTGTGTGCATATGCATCAAAAACAGTTAATTGTTTACACGTTGCCAGTCCATATCCTAACATTGGCTGGTGTTCCCAAGCTTGTAGTAAAAATGTCCACTGTGCTATGCGCCAGTTAAAACTATTTCCGTCGCTTGCTGATAGTAAAATTGCACGTGATATATCTATATTGGAGTTAAATAATGGTGTACTTGCGAGTGATGCAAGACGCTGTTGTCCAAATTCGGTGCTGGCAAATAAGGCGATAGCTATTGCAAATAGTAAGGCGCCGCCAATAATTTTTGGTAAACTCAACTTTGGAACAATAAATACCAAAAGAAAAACACCAAGCATTGCTAAAGCAAACAAAGCTTTGGTTGCAACGTAGAAAAACGCTAATAGTCCCAGTAAGCACAACCAGTATAAACGCTGCTTTGCTTTACCTAGTTTCCATAACGTTAACCCAATGAATAACAGTAAAAATGTGGCGAATGTATTGGGGTGTCCTAGTGTACCATTTACGCGCGATATACTTGCACCAATGGCACCGTATTCATCTCCACCACCACCAAACATTGGAGGCAAAAGTGATGGTGCAAAAATTTGCATTAATGCAATTGCACTAGGTATAATTAAGGCTAAAAATAATCTTGAGACAATAATTTCTGGGTGAACTTTGTCTTTAAGCTGCAACATTAGCAAATAAACCATCAACCAAGAAAAAATTCGTACCCACTCACGTAAACTCGTTTGTAGTTGTGAAGGATCCGACCCTAAGCCACCTATAAACATTAGTACTACCCATAAAGACTGTAAAGCGACCCAAGTGGCAAATATCCACCATAACTTTTCAGTAATTACTTGTTTTTTAGTTATTAGCTGCACTATTACATACAGCAGAGTCAAAGCGCTAACACCAATAGCAAACGCTGCTGGAAGTTGCATACCTGAAAATGGGTCGAGCGCACTTCGCAGTACTAATAATCCAATTGCAGCAACTTCAAACTGCATAAAGAAAAATGCAACAATTGGTACTGTCGCAAACCCCAGTCCCAAAAGCATTGGACTTGCACCTGCCATAAACCCAGACATGACAGCTATACCCACTCCTAAAAGTGAGACAAACAACGCTAGTAAATGGGAACGAGTACGAGTCAACATGGAGTTAGGAGTTAAAAGTTAGGAGTTAAATTTTGGCTTTTAGACGTTTCGTTTGATAGCCGCTCATGGGATAGCGGTAATATTGTTCGGTTTGTGAAGTCATACCATTAACTACTACTCCAACGATGGGGATGTGATTGTTGTTTAATTCGGAAACTGCGCGTTGAAGTACTTCTTTAACAGTGATGTTCGGACGTGTTACCATCAGCACACCTTCGCATTGTTTGGCTAAGGTGGCTGTGTCGGCACAGGCGCTCAATGGAGGTGTGTCAATTATGACAAAATCATAGTTAGCAGCAGCTTCTGCTATGAGTTTTTTCATGGCTGCGGATTCGAGTATTTGCGATGGCCTACCGTATATTCCGCCACATGTAAGTACTGAAAGATTTTCAATTTCGGTAGGCTGTACGGCTTCTTTTAAACTAATATTTCCTTCAACTATATCAGTGATACCTGGTTTCCCTGGCAGGTTAAAAATGGTGTGTTGTACAGGGCGCCGTAAGTCAGCGTCGATTATTAAAGTTCGCCGTGATAACATTGCTGATACAGCAGCAAGGTGCGAAGCCACAATAGATTTGCCTTCACCAGAAATAGTACTACTTACTACTAATAGCTGTAGTTCAGAAGTACGAAATTCGAGTGATTTAAACAGCATTCGATATGGTTCGACTAAAGCGACGTTATCAAGAAAACCGTCAGCGGGTTCTAATGCTAATGTTTTAGCTGGTAAACGTGGTAATACACCAAGTAAAGGTAGTTTAAGTAATTCTTCAGCTTCAGAAGCATCATGCAGGGTGTTATCCATTATTTCTAAAAGGATGACCACACCAGTTGCTAATAGTAAACCGAAGGCGCCAGCAAGGGCAAGTACAACGTTAGGTTTCGGAGAACTAGCAATACTTGCTGCTTTTGCAGCTTGAATTACTTGCAGGGTACTAACTTTTTGCGCTTCGGCAATACGTGCTTCTTCAAATTTGGCTTGTAAAAATTTGAGTGATGCAGCAGCTTCTTCGCGTTTACGAATTAAAGCTGTAAGGGGTTGTTGTTGGAGGGGAAGTTGGGTGAGTCGGTTTCGGAGTTGGGCTATATTATTTTGGGTAAGCTGAAGCTTTTCCGCAACTGCCGCTCTTTCAATTTCATTTGTTATAAGTTGGGACGTTAAATCTTGGCTGATTGGGTCGCCTGCTATATTATTATTTGAATTATTGGCGCCAGCTTTTGGAGCGACACGCGAGAGTTCTTGGGCATATAGGCTGCGGAGAGCATCGCGCTGCTGCAACATTTTAACGACAGTGGGATGACTATCGGTAAATTTTAACCGAGCTTCGATAAGTTGAGTCTCTTGCTCGGCAAGTTTAGCACGCAATTTTTGCAATTCTTGGTCTTGCCCACCGCGAACAGATTCATACGCTGTATCAAGTCCTTTAGATTGGGTTACTTGACGCAACGAGTCAAGACGTGAATTTGCTTCTTGAAGTTGGGTTGCAAGGTTACGCTGTTGGTCTTCAAGCGATGCTACACTTTGAACAAGGCTTTTGGTTTGTTCGTCAAAATCGACGATGCTACTTTGCTGACGATAATTATTTTCCGCCACTTCTGCTGCTTGAAGTTGGGTTCGCGCTTGCGGTAGCTGCTGCTGTAAAAATTGGCGAACTTTGGTAGCTTCCGAACTTATCGATTTAATGTTATCGCGAATCGTCGCCATTGCTACGGCATTTGCATATGTTGCAGCAAGGTCTGGATTTTTTGATTGATAACTAATTTCGAGAATATTAGTCGCAGGAATAGTTTTAACTCTTATTCCTTGACTAAATTCATCGACGGTAAGTTTAGTTGAGCCATTTTGCCCACCATCGGAATTTCCAGCTATCGCTAATGCTTGAGTAAGAATCCGCTCAGATTTAATTAACTCTGCTTGATTAGCAAGAGGGCTATTTCCTGCACTAGTTATTGATGTTTGTGATAAGTCGCGCCCTAATTCAGAAACACTCGTTCGTCTATCATCAAATATCAATCTTGATGAGCTTTCATATAGACGCGGAGTTACTTTCAAATAAGCAACCGCTCCACCAATTACCGCAGTAAAAGTAATTAAAGCAGGTAATCCACGCCGTTTTAAAACTGACAATACTGACCAAAAGCCCTTTTCCATTGCATATACCCTTATGGTTAGTGTTTATAGTTAATTGTCATTCGTTATTGGTTATTTAGCTATCAGTTTTTGGTAATTATTGTTTGTATTTTTTCTATCTCTAGAGAAGTAATAATTTCCAGAAACCAGAAACCCGCCTTCTTATAGATATATTGCAATCAGAGCAACGATCTTCCATAGAACCGGGGGTTTTTTTAATGACAAAAAACTAATACCATACTTACTTCTTTCCTGTTATACTAAAAAGTTCACTTTCTCTTGCCTCTAATGCACCTTCTGATAGAGGTGAATTGAGCAATTTTGTGTACAGTCGCATCGTATCAGAGGTGATTCGTTCCCAGCTATAGTTGTTTTGTAGATAAATTTGAGCATTTTTTGCCATTTTCGCACATTCTTGTGGATTCTGAATTGACCATTGAAGCGACTGTAAGCAAGAATCTACATTCCCAGCTTCAAATAGTATTCCACGTCCTGCTACTAATTGTTGGTGGGGAGGGATATCACTTGCAACAACAGGAATGCCTTCGCGCATGGCTTCGAGCATCGCTAAAGGTAATCCTTCGAGGTCAGAAGGTAGTGCAAATAACCCGGCGCCTCGTACAATCTCTGCAAGCCGCACACCTCGCAATTCTCCAGCAAAGACTATGTTCGGTTTGTTGGAAATTTTGTTTAATATCTCGGCAGTATAAGTTTTAGTGTCGCTGACACCACCAGCCAATACTAACTTCCATCCCGTTTGTTGTAATTTTGAAAATGCTTCGATAAGTAAATCAGGACGTTTTTCGGGAACCATTCTACCCAGAAATAATATATAACGTCCCCTTTCTAAACCCAACTCTTTACCATAATTGAACTGTGAGTCAGAGTCTGCATAAGATGCAGGAGCATTGGGAATATAAACAGTTTGCCTACCATAAGTCCGCTGGAAATAAGTCTGAAGCGCATCGGAAACAACAATAATACCATGAGCAAATTTGACGGCTGCTTGCTCACCCAGTTGTATCAGACCACTCGAAAAACTCCCCCATTTTGCTCTTTGCCAGTCAAGTCCCTGACAAGTAACAACAATTTTAGAATTTGAAGCAATGCGCGGTAAACACGTAAATAATGATGGACCTAGCGCGTGGAAGTGAATTATATCGTAGTGACTAGTAGAAGAAGCAACGGCGCCGAGAGCAGAAGTGATGAGAGCATCAATTCCACGCATTTTCAAACCAGGTAAAGGTATAACGTTAACTCCTTTGTAGTCATAACGTTTACCCAATTTAGTTTCTGTATAGGAAGCGCGAGCGAATAAATCCACACTGCAACCCTGAGTAACCATACGCGGATAAAGTTCCGCACAGTAATGCTCAATGCCACCTTGTAAAGGCGGTAGACCCTTTGCACCAATAACAGCTATTCTCATAACCCAAGTAAAATAAATAACTCAAAGTGTACTCATGAACTTAGCAACATTACTTTTTATTCTTCTTCTTTTTGCCTCCTAGTTAATTCAACTGTGTTGAATTTGATTGTTCGTTTCGATTGGTTCAAATAAACGAGTTCTATTTCTAACATATAAACTATGTAAGTCAATGAATTGACTAATTTGTAGGTATTTCTTGTAAAACTCGTACTTTTTTACTCCACATAAGCAACATATCAGCGTAAACCTCATTTACAACAGTGCGAGCAGCGTATGGGCGAGCAACGCGCGTGCAAGCTTCTTGCGAGAAGTTATCACTTTTAATTAAAACTTGATGCAGTGCAGAAGCAATACATTCTGGAGTTCGTTCATTACAAACTACTCCACTGTCATGAGTTAATAGTAATGGCGTTTCTCCGGTTTGTGTCGTCACAACTGGAGTTCCACAAGCAAGAGCTTCCAAAGCAACCAATGGTAAACCCTCGTATGCACTACTCAAAGCAAATACATCACAAATGCGGTGTAAATCTGCCAATTCAGCTTGATTTAAAGCTCCCAACATTGTGACAGAGTTTGTTAAACCTAAATTATCTATCTGATCCCGCAGTTGTGGTGCCAACTCACCTTCACCAACCATTAATAAATGAACCTCTTGTTCATCTGACTGGCTATTTAATTGTTTTTTCATAACAGATAACGCCTGTACAAGTAACACAGGGTCTTTCTGAGGATGCAATCTACCAGCAAACAAAATAAATTTTGTTGGCTCTTTCTTACCTAATTTTAGAGCTAACTCGCGTTTCATAGACGCGCGTTCATCGTGATGCAATGCATAAAAAACTTCATCATCAAATGAATTTTTGATGTAAGCTATACGGTCACTCAAATTAGGATAGTGCTGTTGATAAAATTGTGCCGACTTAGTATTGCACGACAAAATTTGATTAAACTGGCGCACTAATAAACTTTCAAGAGCAAAATAAACTTTTGGGAATCTTCGCCAAAGAATCGCCTTCTTATCGCCTTCTGCTTTCATTTGCGCGTGAATATCATTGTGGATAAACAACGTTTTCTCACCTTGCCAATGCCAAGTAGCTAAAGTTGGCTCTAAACGATGAAAATGCATGAAATCAGAAGCAAAATTACGTCCCAACAAAGCCGCAGTATACTTAACTGTTGTCGGGATCAAATTCCTAACATTATCGTTCTCTAAAGCGAATAAAGGCAGAAATTTTATCGGTCTACCAGCAAAAACAGCTTCTTGCCACTCACCGATATTTTTATCTCCTTTATCTCCTGTCCCAACAAGTCTCACCTCAAAATCATTGGGTGCGTACTTGATAAAAAGTCTAATTAGAGTCTGAATTCCTCCGATAGTACTGTTCCAAGGATTGAATTGGTAAAAAATTGTTAGAACTGGTTTACGCATCATAACAACCTTGGATAATCGTGAAAACACATAGAAGGATTCTCACCTTCATAATTAGCACACAGAAGCTTTGCTGGTTTTACATATAAACTTCATCACACTTTTAAAATCGTAATCGCTTCACACTTTATTTGCACTTTTTTCGCCTAATCTTCATGAAAACTTGATACTTATAGTATCTTTTTTATCTTTGATATAGATTAAAACCCAATATCGCACAAAAAAAGAGTGTTATTGTATACTTTTTTTTAAATTTTACCCTTAGACCTTTACAATAACTTTATATTTCAGTTAGTGTCAAGTATGTATTCTTGAAACAAAAAAGTATAATTTAGTACTCTTTGGCGATAAATCCTGAATGCTAAAATAGCTGAGAAGCTTATTTAGCGAGGGTTTTGCCTTTTTGGTGAAAATTGCGAGTTGTATAAGTATGAGCCACATAAAGAGCGGTATGTTTTAATAAAAGGATAATTGAGTTAAATTAACTTCTGACTTTTGATAGGTATTTTTATTTATTTTCTCTGCATTATTGTGATTTAGTTAACTCGCTAGATGCTTGACAACTGGTAGAATTTCTCACATTAATGTTTAAGGCTTGATGATACTACTTGCTAGCTATGTATACTCGTGGTTTGTGGCATAAATTGATAAAAATCATCAAATCTACTGATGATTAGGGATGTAACAGATAGCCAGTCGGTTAAGTTGTTAGGCACCTTTTTTTTGATAGGTAGGCAAAGTATATTAAGCAGAAGCGAGTGGTGTACAGCCAAGTACTATTTTATAAATCACCCACTTGGGTGAACCAAGCGGGGGAAGCATAGATAACGGCGTGTATTGTATATTTGGTGCAGCATAACAAAGGCAGAAGTAGACAGTTACAGTGCGTTCAAACCCTTATGCACAGGTTATAAACATGCGCTCAATCTTCAAAATCGTAAAACAGGCGATTGAAACTGGATGTATTAGTAATATAGAAATTCAGCAATTGCAAAATTTACTCAAATATAGTCATTATGAAGAAGATATAGATGCTTTGATGGAATTACATCAAGCTGTAGTCACGGGAAGTGTTAGACAAGTTAACGAACACAAAAAACCAGCTATGAAAAAACATCATCGCGGCATCGTAAAAATGAAACTTGTATGCCAAACTACATTTGCTGCTGTAATTGTAGGTACTATAGTTTTCGCAATGCCAAAATCTGAACAATCTGTTTTAAACAATGAAGTTAGAACGATGGATGTTTGGCAACAGTAAGAGAGTCATAGTAAGGTGGGCAGTGCCCACCCCGTACATAATACCTATTCCTTCTTCTCTGACCTTGCCTCCAAATTTTCTAAGCGACTTCGTAACTCTTGATTTTGTTGTTTAAGCTGGTCTAATTCTTGACGTAACGAATTTAGTCCGTTCTCTTTGCCAATTTTTTGAAGAAGTTGGATTATTTCTTCATCCGCAAACCGTCGAACTCGACCGTCAGGAGTTTGACGGGCTAAATTTTCCAAAATAGTCATAGCTTTCTGGTTTTCCATCTGTCCCAAAGCAACAACTACTGCTACTTGTGTTAGAAAGAAACTATCGCGCGCAAGCTCGGTTAATCTCTCCAATATTCGTTCCAAGTTAGTAGCATTTTGACCAACGGATATTTTCCCTAATGCCCGAATTGCTGATAAACGCAACGGTTGAGGAGTGCCAAGCTTCGTATATTCCAGTATCAAATCTAACGCCGCTTCAGAGGTTTTGATTTCACTGAGCCCAGCTATGGCGCCACTACGAACGACTTCGTTCCAACCAGCTTTATCTTCTAAAACAGATTTGAGAACCTTAATAACTTTTTCTTCTTTAGGCTTTTCGTCACCCGTTGCAACAGCAATTGCTCCAATACTACGGCAAGCAGCAGCTTCAACGTAATAACTAGCATCTCCTTCTTGAACTACCGATTTAAGGGCTTTGTAGCTGGAGTAAGTTTTAATTTTACCAAGCGCTTCGACGACAGCACGACGTACATAAGGACTATCATCTTTTAAACCAGGTATAAGAAAATCAAAACTTTGGTCGAGGTATATATTCGCAATTTGTTTCGCTACCTCTGCCCGTACACCCCAAAATGAGTCATTCTTCAACGCTCTTCCAAGTGCTTTAAGCGACTCCAAACCACCCTTTTTAGCAAGGGCAACAGCAGCATAAATTCGGGAAGTTGGATGTGGGTCAAACTCAAGCTGTGCCTTCAGTTCAGGTATTGGATATTCTAAACAGACAGTTTTGAGATAATTGTTGCCTACATCAAAACTAATAAATAAAGGTTTTTCGGCAAGCGGGAAATAAAAGCTTTGCTCTGGCTCATGAATTCGCACCGTAAAAGTAGAGACGCGATTAATCGCGTCTCTACACGCCAAATCATCATTTGTTATACCAAACCCAATAGGAATTTTTAGGTCAAATAAATCAGGTTGAGTTTGCTTTACTGTTACCTTTGCAAGGTTGGCATCACTATCCCATGAGTAAGTAACATGATAATCTGGATGTCCTCCGCGATATACGTACTGGTCGAACAGAAACATCAAATTTCGTCCAGTCGCTTTTTCTATTGCCCGCAATAAATCTATTGTCTCGACTGTTTTATGAGCATTATCCTGTACGAACGTTTGTATAGCTTTCCAAAATAAATCCTCGCCTAACTCAGTGCGTATCATGTGATAAACACAGGCGCCTTTTTCGTAAATATGGCGGTCATAAAGTTCGATAGCTTCGCGGTAAACATGTGTTACCATTGGGCGCCGATAACGTTCGGCATCTTCAGAGAGATAACTACGCGCGTCATTTAAACGATAATAAGCAGCATCCTCGGCACCATACTCTTGTTCAGTCCACATAGTCTCAGAGTACGTTGCCATACCCTCTTTAACCCAAGCGTGTGACCAATGTTTAATAACGATTAAATCACCAAACCACTGGTGTGCAAGTTCATGGACAACCAAGCTTTCGGTATTGCGGTTATCGAGTGCTGCTACAGAGTCGAGTAAACATCTATCAGTTAATACAGTAGTCGAGGTATTTTCCATACCTCCAAAAATGAAGTCATCGACGCAAACCTGAGCATATTTGGGGAAAGGATAAGGATAACCATACTTTTGGCTCAAAAACTCCATCATCCGAGGAGTTTTGCCCATACTACGCACAGCATCTTCTTCCCGCCCTTTTTCAACGTAGTAAGTTACTGGTTTACCATTCCACTCATCACGAATTTCAGCAAAATCCCCCACCGTTAATGTCATTAAATAAGTTGGGTGAATTTCTTTTTGTGACCAGTGATAGATTTTGTAATCGCCACCATCTGAAGTAGTACTAATTAACTCACCATTAGAAATGGCAATATAGGGTTTAGGTATACGAACCCGAATTTCACTTGTAGATAATTGTCCTGGGTAATCAAAACAGGGGAACCAGAAGCGTGAATCTTCGTCTTCCCCTTGAGTCCAAACTTGTATGGGTTTATTAGGATAATGCTTATCAGGCTTGATAAAGTAAATACCACGCTGTGGTGTAGTACACGAGTATTTGACACTAATGTTGATTAGTTTCCCAACTTCTGTGGGTGAGTTGAGGTGAACAAAAAGCTGCTCGCCATCGTAATCAAACTTTTGCGACTGTGCATCGACTTCTACACCTTCGATATTGAGGTTAACAGCATCGAGGGTTAGGCTGTGAAGGCTATCGCGAATTGGTTTGAGCCTGATAGTGCAAGTTCCGTGATAACTCTGTTTGGTTACATCAAGGTTGATGTCAAGAAATATGTGTTCAACCTGTCCGGGACGGTCAGGTGTGTAATGCGGTTTAGCTCCTGGTAACTCAAAAGACTTATAACGGCTTTTTTCCGTATCAAAATAAAACTGCGACATCGACGTTAAGTGACCTTAATAATCCTGATTTAACGAAATTCTCTTAAAAGAAACAGCAATTGCTGCTACCAAGTTTGGTGATTAGCAGGTTATTGACAAATTACTTGCCTGTCCTTACCAATCAATAAAGTAGAAGTACCCTGTTGATACCTGTATAACTTAAAATAACTGGTTTATGTTGTTTTAAGCATGGTGAGTTTTGATATGGGTAGTAAACGTGCATTGATAATATCCAACGGAAATGCGGATTTGCGTGTTTTGCACTTGAAGTAGTATTTTGGAACAGATTTTAGCCCTTCTTAGTTTGAGGGAATACTAATTTTATCAGTAGTTACCGCTAAATTAGTGGAGCTAGAAAAGAAATCCATATATTTTGTGCGCTTACGTTGACCCAAAAGCAATTTGACGATTTGAGAAAACAAGGATAGACAACAATGCCTGAAAGTAAGTCAAAATTTTTAATCCCAGCGATTGGTGCTGCGGCTGTAGCAGTTGGTGGTATTGCTGCCTACATGTATTTTTTCAAGGGTCCTTCTGGTGATAGTTCTGGCGCCATAGCGAGCGCGCGGGTAGTTCCATCGGACGCACTGGTAGCTACATATATTACAACTGACCCACAAGCTTGGTCTAAACTGCAACAGTTTGGTACACCAGAAGCTCAAAAAGTTGTAACTAACTCATTAGAAGCTTTTAATAAGACAACATTAGCTGATGGTAATATTTCATACGAAAAAGACTTAAAGCCTTGGATAGGTGGTGTAATGGTAGCGCTTCTACCATCAAACCCAGTAAAACCAACTCAAGCGACTCCTCAAGCAACCCAAGAACCGAACGTTTTGATGGTAGTTGGGATTAAAGACAAAGTTAGCGCTTTAAATCTTGCAAATCGCTTAAAATCGCAAAAAGACGTAAAAAGTCAAGAAATTGATTATAAGGGTGAAAAAATCACCGAAACCCAAGGGCAGGGTAAACCTACGTACAGCGCTATTGTAAACAATAATAATTACTTAGTATTCTCCCAAGATAAAAGATCAATCGAACAAGCTATAAATACCGTTAAAGGCGAACCCTCATTTGCGAGTAAACAAGGCGCCAGCGAAATTTTGAGCAAAGGTGTCAATGTTCAAAACGCAGTTGCTCAAATATATGTACCAGATTATGCCAGTATGTTTGAGCAATTAATCAAAAATAGTTCTCAAGCAACCCAGATACCTCGCCAAACGTTAGACCAGCTAAAGCAAGTTAAATCAATGGTTGCAGGTATTGGTATTGATAATGACGGCGTGCGGATGAAAGCTGTAGCTAACATCGACCCCAAACTTTTAAAGTATAAATACGAACCAAGTTCTTCTAAAGTAGTTTCTCAGTTCCCAGCAAATACACTCGCTTTAGTTAGTGGACAAGGAATTAGCCGCTGGTGGAAAGCAGTAACCGAAGAATCTAAAAATTATCCAGAACTAAACCAAGCGCTTCAACAAGCACGAGGACAACTTCAATCTGTAAGTCTAGATTTAGACAAAGATGTTTTTGGTTGGATGGACGGCGAATTTGGTTTAGCAGCAATACCTTCTGACCAAGGAGTTTTAGCAGGTTTTGGATTTGGTGGCGCCTTCGTATTTGACACAAGCGACCGCAAAACAGCCGAAGCAACTTTTTCAAAAATCGATAATATAGTTAAAACACAAAACGTAAATGTGCAAGCACGTAAAATAGGTGATAGAGACATAACCGAGTGGCAAATACCCAACCAAGGTGGACTATTAGCACATGGTTGGCTTGACCAAGACACAGTTTTTATCGCATTAGGTGGCCCCATCGCCGATACCCTAGCAGTCAAAGGCATCCAACCTTTAGACAATAGCGACTCATTCAAAGCCATTACAGGATCATTACAAAGACCCAACGGTGGATACTTATATATAGATATGGATAAAACCATGTCGATAGTCAACAAATTCGCAAGCGCTGCACGCCCAATACCACCCGACACAGCAGCAATTCTTAACTCAATTCGTGGAATAGGGGTAACAGCCAATAGTAACAACGAATCAACAACCCAAATGGAAATGCTACTATCGCTGAAACCAAAAACTGCAAAATAGGCAACGGATGTAACGGATGTAACGGATGTAACGGATGAGTTATTCCTTAACGTAGCATAGGCGTGGCGCTTGTGCTACTTGTTTGCGTAAACCAGTAGTACCAATTTCCAACGTTTAAATACAAATTTACTTAACATACCTGTTCATACTCGTGTAATAACAGTCAGCTGAAATACACGCTTTCTGACCTTTTTCAAAAAGCGGCTTTAGATTAGCATTAATTTTATTGAGATTTTGAAACCTTTTTCGTAAAAAGAAGCGAATTTTATGACTGCTGCTGTTAAAAACACTCCAGATATAGCATCGCGCTTGGTAAATGGGGTACTAGCGATTAAACCATTAGCTAACTTTGCTAAACACCAAGCGCGTCAAATGATGATAAAACGCGCGCATGAACTTAGTGTACCCTGGAAAAACGAAGTTGACACATTAAAAGCTCGTGACTGGCAATTTGATTTGGCTCAAGTCAAAAATCCCGATTTATCATACCCAGAGTATTACCTTACTTCCTTTCATGCTTACGAAAGTGGTAATATGAGTTGGCTAGCAGCTTTTGAAGTGGAATCTGCCGCATATGCAGTCCATGCAAAAATCTGGCAAGATGCAGGCGCCCAAGGTGATACAAAACTGCGCCAAAATTATCACAATATTCTTAAAAAGCATATACCAAACCCACCTCAAACTATTCTTGATATGGGGTGCAGTATTGGTATGAGTACCTTTGCACTGCAAGATTTATATCCAAACGCACAAGTTACAGGTTTAGATTTATCACCTTATTTTTTGGCTGTTGCTCATTATCGCGCACAACAGCGACAAGCAAAAATCAACTGGGTTCACGCAGCAGCAGAGTCAACTGCTTTACCTAATGCTTCGTTTGATTTAGTTTCAATATTTCTTGTTTGTCACGAATTACCACAAACTGCCACTAAACAAATTTTTGCTGAAGCGCGAAGGCTACTACGTCCGAACGGTCATTTAGCAGTAATGGACATGAATCCAAAGGCAGAAGCATTTAAAATGATGCCTCCTTATGTGTTTACGTTGCTCAAAAGTACAGAACCTTATTTGGACGATTATTTTAGCTTGGATATAGAACAAGCATTAATTGAAGCAGGTTTTATGGCGCCTGTCATTGCTTCTAATAGTCCTCGTCACCGTACTATTATCGCTAAAGTCGGATAATTGACATTAACCTTTCTGTGTCATGCTGAACAGGCGGGACGCCTGTTCCACATTGGATTATACTTGTGCTAACACTGGTTGGCTTTGTGTTATGGAAGGTACGTCTTGTTGGGAGTTGTTGCAGTAGATTTCACAGGAGTTGTTGGGACTCTCGATGAGTTTAATTTTGTAAAGGCTGGCGCCTATATTTTGAATTGGCGCCCGTAGTACATTACTAATATATAGTGCGATGTTCTCGGCAGTAGGTACTACTTCACTAAAGTAAGCAATATCTTTATTTAGGAAGGTATGGTCAAAAAGTTCTACTACATAATCTTCAATTACTTTTTGTAGGGCGCCTAAATCAACTAACATACCTGTACGTTTGTCAATATCACCTTTAACGGTTACTTCTAAATGGTAATTATGCCCATGACCGTTCGGACGCGCGCATTTGCCGTAAATCTCAAAGTTTTTTTCGTCACTTAAGCTCGGATGTGCCAAACGGTGTGCGGCACTAAAGTGAGTACTGACGGTAAGATAACCTTCCATTGCATTGCCCATATAATCTGCCCAAAGTTCAGGATGTTCAAATAGCTGTATACGAACCACAGGTAAATGCGGTGCTAGTTTTTCCCAAATTACCCGTGCAATATTTTCTGTTGTTGGCAAAGTTTCTTGAAACTCCGACCACACATCATTAAGAAACGAGTAGTCTAGTTGACCTGTGACTTCTCGCTTGATTACGTGTTTGACATCAGATAAATTTAGCACCATGCCATATTCATCGAGTTCCCCAAGCAGGGAAACAAATAAAACATAGTTATGTCCATGTCCCGGAAACTTGGCACATGCGCCAAATTTCTCAAAATTTTCGGCTTCGCTCAACTCCGGCAACCAATAGCGGTGACTTGCCGAAAACTGTGCGCGGCGATTAACAATGCATTGCATGAGTACCTTGGCAGCAGAATTTAAAATTTCTTAACGTTTCACTGCTACCAGCATAAACCAATAAGGCACCTAGTAGTTAGTTGTATTATCACTACTTACGATTGTGCTAGCACTACTTATAAATATCTACAGACTCTTGTGCCTCATATAACAGTTGTTCTGCGATACGAAACATTTCTTGTCCTGTGTGTAAATAGTTTTCGTCGTAGTTGAGTGGAAAATATTTGAATTCGTCTAAACCATCACTAACTTGGTTCAAGCTGTAATAAAGATGTGCTGCTGCTCTCGCTAATAATGGTGGGTTTGGGAGTGAGCGAAATGAGGTTTGCGCTTGTTTGAGTTTTGCACGACAGTCGTCTAAATATTCTTGGAATGCTTCTAACAAGTCATCATCGAAGGGGTCTGCCGATAAATTATCGATTTGTTCTTGTAGCGATTCTAAAATCCAAGTCAGTGTATCATTTACTGGAAAATAGATTCTCTGTAGCCATTGTTCGACTAATTCGTCAATATCTCGCCCTGTTTGGCGCTTGCCTTGTTGTTTTGTTCCTTTTCGCTGACTATAATCATTCTCATAGACTCGCGAATTTTTATTCAGACCACGGTCATAGGTTTTGCGACTTTTTTCGTCACCCAATACTTCATAAGCTGCATTAATACGAATAATTTCTTGAGAGTCAGAAGTTTCTGGATTAGTATCTGGGTGAAACAATTTAACCAAGCGGCGATAAGACTGTTTAATCTCCGCTTGGCTGGCATCTTTACTGACTTTAAGGGTGTCGTAGTGATTTGTATCAGTCATTAACTAAATATATCAACCTTTGTGGGGTAAAGTTATTGACCCACTTTTGATTCTAAATCTTGGAATAGAGGTGTGCTTAAATATCTTTCACCAAAGCTGGGTTGAACCATTACAATTAAACGTCCTGCGTTTTCTTGACGTTTACCTACTTGAATTGCAGCATATAATGCGGCGCCAGTAGAAATTCCAGATAATAATCCTTCTTCGCGTGCTAAACGGCGCCCATAAGCTATTGCTTGATCATCGCTGACGGTAATAACCTCATCAATTAATTTTACCTTTAGGACTTGCGGGATAAAACCGGCGCCAATACCTTGAATTTTATGAGGGCCTGGTTGTCCTCCTGAAAGCACAGGACTATTGCTTGGTTCTACAGCAATTGCCTTAAAACTAGGTTTAATTGCTTTGATAACCTCAGCAACACCCGTAATTGTACCCCCAGTACCTATACCAGCAACTACCATATCAACCTTTCCATCGGTATCTTGCCAAATCTCCAGAGCAGTTGTCTCACGGTGTATTTGGACGTTTGCTGGGTTACGAAACTGCTGTAACATATACGCATAAGGTGTAGTATCAACTATTTCCTGCGCGCGTCGAATGGCGCCACCCATACCTTCAATACCAGGTGTTAATACTAACTCGGCGCCGTATGCCCGTAACATTGCTCGCCGTTCACCGCTCATAGTCTCAGGCATCGTCAAAATTAATCGATAACCCTTAGCAGCAGCAGTCATTGCCAGCGCAATTCCAGTATTTCCAGATGTAGGCTCAACAAGTATAGTCTTTTCTGGAAAAATCAAACCCTCAGCTTCAGCAGCATTAATCATACTTACCCCTATCCGGTCTTTCACCGAAGCAGAAGGGTTCATACTTTCCATTTTGACGACAATTTTCGCCAAACATCCCTCAGCTTGAGGTATTCTATTTAATTGCACTAAAGGAGTGCGACCAATGAGTTCCGTAATATCACGAGCAATATTCATAATCATAAGTTAGGAGTTAGTAGTTACTAGTTAGTAGTTAGGAGTTGAGAGTGGAGTTTTTCTTAACTCATAACTCACAACTCATAACTTTAAATCAAATGTAGTACATAATATCCAATTGTTTGCGTGCATCACGCTTCTCGCACAAATCAGCAAGAGTGTAATTCTGTAAAACTACATTCGCAGCTTGGCGAGCTTCTTGCCAAACCTCTTCAATAACAGAGCTATCTGGAGTCTTAGGTTTAACCTCCTCTTCAGAGCTTCTAATATCAAAACCTTCCAAACAAATTAAAACCTCGTATATTGAAATTTTCCAAGGTTCGCGCGCTAAAAGGTAGCCTCCTTTGGAACCACGTTGGCTTCTGAGAATACCTCCACGTCTAAGAGTCGCTAATAATTGTTCCAAATAACGGTCGGGTATATTTTGCTGCGCCGCAATTTGTCGAATTTGTAATGGCTCTCCGTTTTGGTACTGGGATGCCAGTTCCAATAATGCCAATATCGCATATTCCGATTTACAAGATAGTTCCACAGGCGGCTAATTTTTTATAGGGATTTCCTCTAGTATACTCCGGTTCTCCACTGGGGTTTGTTCGGTTTCCCCACAAAATAAAATAATTCCCTGCAATATTGCAGGGAATCCGAAATTTTGTTACGTTTTGCTACTTATTAGTCTTTCTAACCACTTATCAGCAGAAAGGCTAATAATTCAAAATTGCTAACAATTTTAGAATGTGAAAGTGGTTCTCAAAGTACCGATGATAGCGTCATCATTATTGTTGCTTTGACCAGGAGAGGTCAACCAAATCACACCAGGAGTGATGGAGATATTATCGCTAACACGGTACTTATAGAAACCTTCGATGTGGTATGGTACATCTCTTTGACCACGACCTGCACGATTAAACGAATAAGGTTCGGCGCCTGCGAATATACCAAGAACGTTACCTCTTCTACCAAAGTCAGGCAAAGCAATACCAGCACCATAACTCCAAGCTTCACGGTCATTGTTAACACCTTGGCTGTTTAAGTCGTGGTAAGAAACGAAACCACTGATGGACAACTTATCACTAGGTCTAAATGCAACCGAGGCACCGTAAGAGTTACTATTAGTTGGGGTATCAATAACGTTAGCTTGACGAGTACCAACAAGAGGAATATTTGTGTTGGTTAATGTTCCACCAGTAGCTGGGCTAACTACGTTGCCAGTACCACCGAAACCGCCAGCATCGAATAAAGTACTACCAGCACCATGATAACCATGTACGTAGGTTGCAGCTAAAGCGATGCGCTCACCCAAGTTGAAGTTTAACTGCCCAAGTGCTGCATAATTACCATTAAAAACACCTGAACCAAGACCAGGGTTATTTGGTTCAGAACCTAAGTAACCAACAGTAATCGAGCTAGGCTTGAGAATACCGCCGCCTTTGCCAAATGGAATATTCAACGCTGCACCAGCACCACCACCAATTCGGTAGATGGGGTTTTCAGATGCAAACGCTGATAAGGCGCCGTTACCACCGTCATAATCTTCAAAGTATGGGTTGTTGGTTGCTGCGTAGTCGCTGTGAATACCACCTGTTGCTGCTACATATAACTGAGCAGGTCCAATGGGTACATAGTAAGCTAACCAATCTAAAGCAACGCCATTGTTTGTG
This sequence comes from Calothrix sp. HK-06, assembly GCF_001904745.1. Classification (GTDB taxonomy): domain Bacteria; phylum Cyanobacteriota; class Cyanobacteriia; order Cyanobacteriales; family Nostocaceae; genus Dulcicalothrix. The sequence continues at coordinate 41,519 of NZ_MRCD01000009.1, read as the reverse complement.
TTGCCTGTTCCAATGATGTTAACGTTTTGGGTACCTTCAAAAGTACCATTAACACCTAAGTCGTTACCAGCACCATCACGCGCACCCAAATCTAAACGCTGTCCGTTTCCAGCAGCCAAACGTGTGTGTAATACATCTTTACCAGTAAAACTGGTTTGTAAGTCAAGACGAATGCGGTTTTGCAGAACTGTATTGTTGCGACCATCTGCTTGGTCGCCAAATGCGTCGGTTACAGCGAAGATAGCTTCACCCACTAACTTGGTTGTGGTTGAAAACTGGTTTGCTTCTAATTCAGCAGTGCGTGCTTCTAAGTTGTCAACGCGACCACGTAAGGTTGCTAGTTCCGCAGAGAACTCTTCTTGCAAGCGCTGTAAGGTTGCTAAATCTTCTTTTCTTACCAAATCAGCGGTTGCGGTTGCAATCAACTCATTAACACGGTCTAAACAAGCGTTTAAACCTGCTGCGAATTCATAACGAGTTAATGCACGGTTTCCACGATAAGTACCGTTAGGATAACCTGCGATACAACCATAACGTTCTACCAACGATTGCAATGCTTGGAAAGCCCAATCTGTTGGCTGTACATCGGAAAATTGAGAAACCGATGTTACTTGTCCTTGGGAGTTTCCTCTTCCTTCGTTACCGTATTTATTGATTTGGTCAAGACTGTTGACATCAGCTTGTTGTGGTTGCGCTTGTGCCAACAAGTCTGTTTTTTGAGCAGTTTCGATGGGGGTAACTGCTGTAAAGACTGATGTTGTCTTTGTTGTGTTGTCTGTGGATGCTGTTAATGCAGCTTCGTTTGAAGCTACTTTTGACTCTGGTGCATTCACTTGAGTTGTTTTGCTACCAGCTGCGAACGCGGACGTTGACACTAAAAGCGTCGCGCCTAGGACTGCTGGGCTTACCACCAAAGATTTCCACAATATATTTGACATTGTTACTGTTCTCCTCACACCTCGTGTAGACATTTTGTTTGCTGCAACTAATTGTTTAGTTAATGCTACTTCTGTTGTTGACTGCTAGATTCAGGCAAAAGTGCCCGCATCTATAATTGTAGTTTTAGCAAATTTAATAGGCTTGGGCTAACTGTTGTCACAGTTAACTTATGTAATAAAGCTGCTTATAACTTTTACATTATAAAACAACTTTTTTGCCTTCTGACAAGATGATAGCGTTCACATGCCTAACTGTCACATACCCAACAAAGAATATTTTTAATTACGAATCCATTACTGTCAGTAGATTTTTCCAAAACTGTTTCTCAATTTTTATACTATCAGTATCAGTTTAAATACTGAAAATTTGAAATTACCATAGTATTAATTGAGTTATTTTTGATATTTGCTGCCAATTCCTATTAAATACTCATCAAAAATACTGCTTTTAGTATGGCGCCACGTTTATTTCAAATGATTTGCGAAATAACTTGAGCTAAGTCAAAATCTTTCTGCGTCAACCCACCTGCATCATGAGTAGTTAAGGTTATCTTAACTGTGTTATAAGAAATTTCTATATCTGGGTGATGTCCTGCTGACTCCGCAGGCGCCACCAGCTTATTGACAAAATCTACTGCTTGAATAAAATCTTTAAACTTACGTGTTGCACGCAGCGTCTTTGATTCAACACTCCATCCATCTAAGACTTGTACACGTTCTTGAATCTCTGATTCGTTTAGTAATGGTGCCATCTTTTACATACCTTATATCTAGTCTGCACTTATCCTGATATAGGCATTTTACAGCGATTTGTTAAGGTTTAGTAAAACAATCCATAAAACTATCCGCCCTTACTTAAGTCAGGTGACTTAAGTAAGGGCGGTCTAGTCGGGTCTTCAGGTTGCAACCAGACTGCCGGAAGGAACTCCAAGCATAATCTAGCCACTTAAGCTAACTTAGTCAGATAAGCAGACTAAGAGTAACTCCTAGAGAACAGCCCCGGCGCACAGCCGGCTAACTGCAACCTGATGACCCATGCGTATACTACTTTCTATCATGGGCATCACCTCCTTGTTGCCTAAACGGTCTTAGTCTCAAAAGGCAGAAGTTTAAAACTTCCGGGTGTTTATTCCTGTAAATAAATATAGCACATACGAACCCTAGATTGTCTACACTTTTTTAGTAAAATTCCATAAAAAAACCCTACCTTGAAGGTAGGGTTTTCCTGTTTAACGCTTACAGCGTTACTGTTTAAACGTTCGTAAGCTTACAGCGCGTTACCACGAGGTAATACTTCTTCTGGGAATACGAACTTCTCGTGAGGTTGGTCTTGAGGCGCCATCCAAGCACGAATACCTTCGTTAAGAAGAATGTTCTTGGTGTAGAAGGTTTCAAATTCTGGGTCTTCTGCGGCACGTAACTCTTGTGATACGAAGTCGTAAGCACGTAAGTTGAGCGCGAGACCAACGATACCAACTGCACTCATCCACAACCCTGTTACAGGTACGAATAACATGAAGAAGTGCAACCAACGTTTGTTAGAGAAAGCAATACCGAAAATCTGTGACCAGAAACGGTTTGCAGTCACCATCGAATAGGTTTCTTCTGCTTGAGTTGGGTTAAACGCACGGAACGTGTTCGATGCATCACCGTCTTCAAACAATGTGTTCTCCACAGTAGCACCGTGAATCGCACATAACAGCGCACCACCAAGTACACCTGCCACACCCATCATATGGAAGGGGTTAAGTGTCCAGTTGTGGAAACCTTGTAAAAACAGTAAGAAACGGAAAATTGCTGCTACTCCAAAGCTAGGAGCAAAGAACCATGATGATTGACCCAAGGGGTACATCAGGAATACGCTGACAAACACAGCGATAGGAGCACTGAACGCAATTGCGTTGTAAGGACGAATTCCTACCAAACGAGCAACTTCAAACTGACGTAGCATAAAGCCAATCAATCCAAAGGCACCATGTAACGCAACAAATGCCCACAAACCACCCAACTGACACCAGCGAGTGAAGTCACCTTGTGCTTCCGGTCCCCATAACAGTAACAATGAGTGTCCCATTGCATCTGCGGGAGTTGAAACAGCTACTGTTAAAAAGTTACAACCTTCTAAGTAGCTAGATGCTAACCCGTGAGTATACCAAGAAGTTACAAAAGTTGTTCCAGTTAACCAACCGCCGAGTGCTAGGAAAGCACAGGGAAATAGTAAAATCCCTGACCAACCTACGAATACGAAACGGTCACGCTTTAACCAGTCGTCGAGTACGTCAAACCACCCACGGCTTCTGGGGGCACGTCCTACTGCAATGGTCATGATTAGCGAATCTCCAGGATATTATAATTACAAGAATTTTATCTATCTATGTGCCGAAATAAAAGTATTGGCTTATAGACAGATAATCAACTGGAAGTCAAATCCAGTTAACAATTTTTTACTCTCTCTAATATAGTAAGGCCTATTTACTTATTTTTCCAGGGGGGTTTTTAATATAACTCAGCACTAAACAGGGCAATAATGCTTACGTAGCTTACAATACAGCAATTGTAGAGAAATATTAAGAATAAGTAAAATATATTTAACAAAGTTAAGAGTTGTAGGATGCGACATGTCACGTCTCTACAGGAGGCCCGGAGTTGTAAACACCGTACATGTACTGTCTGGACTCTGCGCGCTAGAATGATGGCTGAGATTTAATCAAAGTAAAGCTGAAATGTTCACCATCGATTTAACTGTAAAAAACACCGCTTTCCCTCTTTCGATACAACGTAAGTCCTCTGAAGATGCTGAGGCAGTTTACCAACTGATTACAACAGCTATGCGCTCAGGTACCCCAGATATTATTGAGCTAAAGTGTGAAGGTAAGACTGAGAAAAAAATTGCCGTTCGAGCAAGTGAAATTTCTGGGTTACAAGTGACTCAGAAAGAAGGTTCGGCAGTTGGTGCTGGTAGACCCCCTGGTTTCTTTGCGGTTACTGCTGAGTAAGCAGCACCCAATAACAGCAGCATGGTACAACTAGGTATTGAAGTCAAAGATTTAAACTTTAACTGGACTTCTGGGCAAGAAGTTATTAAATCTTGTTCGTTGCAAGTGCCCAAAGGTGAGTTTTGGATGCTTTTAGGTACAAACGGCAGCGGCAAATCAACTATATTAAGGTTGCTCGCTGGACTATTGGCGCCACTGTCGGGTGAAATTAAACTAAGGCAACCCATTGGTTTTGTCTTCCAAAACCCTGACCACCAATTAGTCATGCCTACAGTCGGTGCTGATGTTGCATTTGGACTGGTAGAAGAAAAACTACCGTCCAAAGCTGTGAAAGCCCGAGTTGAAGAAGCATTAAACGCTGTCAACCTACTTTCGTTGCAAAGGCGCCCAATTTATGCATTGAGCGGTGGTCAAAAACAGCGCGTTGCTATCGCTGGCGCCTTGGCACGTCATTGTGAAGTTCTATTATTAGATGAACCAACGGCATTACTTGACCCTGATAGCCAACTCGAACTTGTTGATGGTGTTCGTCGCTTAGTTAAAAGTAGAGGTATCACCGCTCTGTGGGTGACACACCGCTTGGACGAATTAAATTACTGTGATGGAGCTTTTTTACTCGAAAAAGGCGTACTCGTTGATAGTGGCTCTTCCCAACGACTTAAACAACGATTAATTGAAGCAAAGGAGTAGAAAGTGCTGAGTGCTGAGTAGTAACTTATAACTCAGCACTCATTACTTCTATTGTAACATGATGTTACAATAGGGACTTGGATTATTATAAGAGTTATGAACGATTTTGTTAACTCTAGAAAATTTGTGAATAAAAACCATGTCCCGTTCTCTTGCACCAGCCGTTCTATTAGTGGACGGCTACAATATAATAGGCGCCTGGTCTTGCCTAAAAAAGACTCGTGATACAGCTGGTCTTGAGGCAGCACGTGGTGAATTAGTAGAATCTATGACTAATTACAGTGCTTTTAAAGGCTATCAAACTCAAATCGTTTTCGATGCTCAGTATCAAAATACTTGCAGCAATCGAGAGGTAATAACAGAGCTTTTATCTGTTCATTTCACTGAGTTTGGTCAAACAGCAGATACTTATATAGAAAAAAGTTGTGCGTCTTACCGTCATCACATTGCCCAGTCTTTAATATCGCGTGTCATTGTCGCTACATCAGATCGCGCACAGCAATTGATGATACAGGGTTACGGCGCCGAGTGGATGTCCGCTTTACAACTTTGTCACGATGTCCAAACAAACGTTTGTCGTGTACGTCAGAAGTATAATCCACGTAAACAATCTAACGGTAGATTTTTAGCTAATTCCATAGATGATAAAGCACGTCAGCGTTTAGCTGAGTTGCGTATGTTACCTTGATTCCTTGACCAGTATTCAACAATATGAACTTAACCGATAACCACGGTTGCATGACTCTCTAATATTACTATTAGAGAGTCACTGATTTTAGATGACTATATAGTTAACAAGCAATTAAAAATATAACGTCTGAAATCCTTTATTTGTAAGCTTTTCAATAAAAAATTAGAAAAAGCAAAAAAAAATTTCAAAAACACTTGCCATTTTGAAACTTTACCTCTACTATTATTAATTGTGCGCCACATTCCTCAGTAGCTCAGTGGTAGAGCGGTCGGCTGTTAACCGATTGGTCGCAGGTTCGAATCCTGCCTGGGGAGTATTAAAAGTACCATGATAATTATAGAAGGGGTTGAGGTTTGTAAGATGATGAATTTTAAGCCTCACGCTTCTTATTTTCAAAGGTACTGGTTACTCGATAGAAATATAAACTTTTTAAATCATGCTTCATTCGGCGCTTGTCCACGACCTGTTTTAGAAGTGCAGGCAAAGTTACGTTCGCAGTTAGAAAATGAACCATTAAGGTTTTTTGGTCGAGAATGGGAACCATTATTAGATAATTCGAGAAGCAAGCTTGCTTGTTTTTTAGGTGTAGAATCAGAAGATTTAGTATTTGTACCTAATGCGACGACAGGAGTTAACGCTGTACTGCGTTCGTTGAAGTTTTCACCCGATGATGAGTTACTGACTACAAGCCATGAGTATAACGCTTGCCGAAATGCGCTTGATTTTGTGGCAAGTTGTGCGGGTGCAAAGGTGATAGTAGCAGATGTTCCTTTTCCGATTGAATCATCAGAGCAAATTATTAAAGCAGTTATAGAAAAAGTTTCACCAAAAACGCGGTTAGCACTTTTAGACCACGTAACAAGTCAAACCGGGTTAATATTTCCTATTCAGCAACTCGTTCAAGAATTACAATCTCGTAGTGTAGATGTATTAGTAGATGGTGCCCATGCACCCGGAATGTTATCTTTAAACTTGAGTGAAATAGGCGCCACTTACTATACAGCAAATTGTCATAAATGGTTGTGCGCTCCAAAAGGTGCTGCGTTTTTGTACGTTAAGCGTTCAAAACAGCCACAAATACGTCCTTTAACAATAAGTCATGGCGCCAACTCTAAGCTTACACATAAAAGTCTGTATCAATTAGAATTTGACTGGATGGGTACTGACGACCCAACAGCTTACATGTGTGTAGGTGAAGCAATACAATTTATGGGTTCGCTTCTGGATGGTGGTTGGAACGAATTAATGCAACGCAACCACGACTTAGCAGTACAGGGAAGACAAATAATTTGTGAAATGCTAAATATGGCGCCACCATGTCCAGAAGAAATGATTGGTTCAATGGCAACTTTAACCGTTCCTAAGATACTAGAGAAATATACTTATACATCACTTCATGATGAATTATTTGATAAGTATGGAATTGAAGTGCAAGTAGTTCCGTGGCACGGAAAATCAAACTTATTAGTACGAATTTCAGCACAGATTTACAATTCAATCGAACAGTATAATAGTTTGGGTAAAGCACTGGAAGAAATAGTTAAAAACTTAACTTGATGACTTTTTAGTCTCTGGCATTGGCATCCAAAACCATACTAATCCAATTGCAGCAGTTATACCTAAAGCGATAAAACCAACTTTATAACCTGCTGCTTCCCAACTTACTTAATGCTGCTCCTATTCCTACCATTGTATTGATGGCGCCTTGTACAACATTAAATCGTCCTGTACCTTGTGTAAGGTCTGCCACTACAATTACAATAAGTACTGTAAATATACCTGATGCAATACCGTCTAAAACTTGGACTGATACTAAAAATAAAGGATTATAGAGCGTAACAGCTTTTTGTTTCTGCGTTTTATTCCAGGATTTTTCATGCTGTTACATACCCTATGTTATGTAAAATAAAAAATGATTTTAATTTATGTCTTTTGGTAGATTTGTAAGCAATACGAATCATGCCGTAGGTAGATTAAAAATAATCATGCTGGAGACGTATTGCCAATATGTAGTAATCTTATCAAAATGAACTTAACAAATTAAATAAGTTCTAAATTTGAATGAACGCAATCTGTTTATTCTTCTGGAAAGGAAGCAATGTTTTTTATGGAAAGTAAGCTTTTACAAGTAGTTGCTGACTTTCCAGCGGCAAAATCCAAGCACGTTTTACCTACATTCTCACCTGTATTAGTTCAAAAGGCGCCGTTGTCCAGTTGCGAAGTTTGTGTAATTGTTCCGGTTCGCAATGAAGCTCAAACTTTGGTGCATACGCTAAAAGCTTTACTGCACCAAGTTGACCTGGAAGGACAGCGTTTAGATACCAAACGCTACGAGGTCATAGTACTCTTGAATAATTGCAGCGATAACTCAGCAGATATTGCAAGGAGTTTTGCCGAACAACATCAAGAATTAGAATTGCATCTTGTAGAAATGACTCTTCCTCCAGAGCAAGCTTATATTGGTAGAGTACGTCAGCTTTTGATGGATGAAGCATATTGTCGTTTAAGCAGTATTGGGCGCAAGCGAGGAGTTATAGCCTCAACAGATGGAGATTCACAAGTCAGTCCTACTTGGATTGCTGCCAACCTTTATGAAATATCTTGCGGCGCCGATGCAGTAGGAGGACGAATTGTTACAAATTCTGCTGGTCGTGCAGAGCTAGACTCTTATGCAAGAGCTTGTTTTTTGCGTGAGGTTGGTTATCAATATTTGATTGCGGAATTAGAAAGTTATCTTGACCCTGACCCGTTTGACCCTTTTCCTAGACATTATCAACACTATGGTGCTTCTTTAGCTGTCACCGCAGAAATGTATTTACTTGCCGGTGGTTTACCTTCTGTGCGAACTCCTGAAGATGTTGCTTTTTACAACGCTTTAGTGCGACAAAACGCGCGTTTTCGTCACAGTCCATTAGTCCGGGTAACAACTTCAGCTAGACAAACTGGACGTACAAATAATGGTCTAGCTAACCAGTTGAATGAGTGGACTAAGATGGGACAGCAAAATCAAGTGTTTCTTGTTGAGTCTGCACAAGCTATTGAGACACGTTTACGCGCACGTTACAACCTCCGAAAAAGATGGAAAGCTGTTCTAAATGGTTCGGTGGTGACATTAAATCAAGTGGCGCCTCTTTCAGATACTTTAGGAATTGATGTTCAATGGTTAGTACAAGAATTGACGCAACCACATACTTTTGGACAATTGTTTGAACAAGTTGAACAGCGTATGTCGTATGAAGGAGTTTGGGACACACGGTTTGTACATGTAGATATTGAAGAAGCAATTAGAGATTTGCGGATGTGTGTAAGTCAAAGAAGAAAATAGGCTATTTATTATCTATGCGTAATTGTTTCGTTATGATTGTAGTTATAGATAGATACATTTTTGTCAAAAGCTTTAGCACAGCCATGAAAAAACTTGTAATAATTATGGGGTGGGTTTTTTCTTGCCCCACTTTTAGCATAAGACGAGACTTAACATAAATCTTATAATATAATTTTTGATATTTATTAACGCATCAATTTTATCGTTTCTTTGGCGAAGTTGTACTTAAAAAACAAAAGCTCAATATTAAAGATAGAGTCATCAACTTAATTACCGATATGTTTATAAATCAAGCTGATAACCTTAAATAAGTTCGATAATATTTTTGTATAGTCGGGTTAGCTATTGCAGTTTCGACTATTTAAATAACGTTAAGCTGCATATATCTAAAATATGATAGATAAACCGTACTTTAAGCCTTGCCTACGGTGTCAACTTGTGTCATACTATAAACTACATTAAATCGGTAGATTTAATGTAGTTTAGAAAAATGCAGGGAATAATCGAAATGACAGTAGCTAATCAAAGTGCGGCACCATCATTAGTAATTAGTATTGATAAGCGAAGCACCCAAGCAAGGGGGCGCTGGAAATTACATATAATATCGTTGGTACAGAAGACATGGTGGCGCCTTTATGCTCATGGGGTAGTTTTTAAAGTTATGCTGTTAACTTTGGGAAGTTTGGCGTTTCTATATGTCCACTGGATGAGTCGTAATGTATTGTCTGTTGTGAGTAAACATGATGCGAGTACACGGTGATAAACAGAATTATCTGCGGGTGGTTTCTTATTTGGCGCCTAACTGGTTTGATTTCTATCAAGCTGTTGTTAATTATCTAAGTCGGGTATTAGGCATGGAAACTCAACTTAAACAAGGTGAGTACGACCCATTAGAAGACCCAGTATTATTACAAGACCAACTCGACTTAGCATTTATTTGTGGTCTACCATTAATTCGACGTTGGCAGGTAACACCATTACTAAAGCCATTGGTGGCGCCAGTAATGATGTCGGCACGTTATCAACAGCGTCCGATTTATTTTTCAGATGTAATTGTTAATGCAAAAAGTCACTTAGTTCAATTTGAGGATTTGCGAGGTAAAAGCTTTTGCTACAACGACCCTGGCTCAAATAGTGGGTATAATTTACCCATGTATAAATTAATTCAGAGTGGATATTCAAGCTCAAATTATTTTGGAAAGACAATACAGTCAGGTTCACATCAAAATTCCATACGTTGGGTAGTTGATGGAATTGCTGACTGTGCTGCTATAGATAGTGTGGTGTTGGAGAAACAACTGTGTGATTTTCCAGAATTATCAGCGCAGCTACGAATATTAGAGGCACTGGGTCCATCTCCGGCACCTGTTTTAGCTGTTTCACTACATTTAGATAAATCTTTGATTAAGCAGATACAATTCGCATTAATTCATACAGATGGTGAATTGCAAGCAGCAATGGAGAAAATTGGGATGAAGTGTTTTACTGTGGTGGAATTAAAAGACTATGAAATATTAGCAGGCATGTATCGTAGTGTTGGGGCCAATTGTAGGTTAGCGTCTTGGTAAACCTGTTTAAATAATTTTCGTTGAGCGTGACTGCCACCAATTTCATGTAACCTGGGCAGCACAGGTTTGAAGTTAATTACTGTATTTGAGTATTCACCATTGGCATAAGCAACTAACCCTCTAGCAACTGGTATTGCAACTTCTAACCATTGGCGCCTGATATAAGATGGTAACGATAAAGCATGTTGATACATACTCAAACGCATTTCATTCGCCCAGTCAGCATAACCTGCTCGTGCGAGTGCGTAGATATAATGTAAGTCTTGAAAAGGTAATGCGTGTTCATGAAGACGAGGCAAAAGATAGATAGCTAAAGAGTGCCAATATTCACTCACATCTACTCCACGTAATTCTAATCGTAATAATAGTGATATTGCTCCTACTTGGTCTTTCGGCGAATCTTTACGCGCACGTCCCCAGATATGAGTGTTATATAGCTGTAATACTTTTTGATGATTACCACGTTCAATGTAATAAAGCGCGATATGCCACCAATTATGTGTATACAACATTGAATTACAATCAGCCCAACTATCGCTGAGACTTTCCATCCAAGCAATACCTTCATCTATTCTTGCCTGAGCTTCCATCACATGAGCAACAGCATGATGTGCCCAAGGGTCGTTACGGTTATAAAAAGTTGCCATTCTACCCATAGCTTCCGCTTGCTCGTACTGATGACATTGTTCTAAACCAAATGCCACCATTCCATACAAGAAGTAATTGTCTTCGTTCTGAGGTAATACTTTTTGAGCAATATTCAACAATCTTTCTTTATCACCCAAATAAAAATAGTGATACTGTCCCTGCTGAACTGATATCAAGTCGCGTGGATATTTATAAATAATTGTTTCATGTAATGCAATTGCCACATCAATCTTTTTGATTGCCCAAGCTGAAATTGCCTTTATATAAAGCTTTTCTCGCTCTGTAATGTTTGCCGAATACTTGATAGCTGCTTGTAAATGACAAATTGCTTGCGAATGCGCTTGTTTATTCTCCTGAGAAAGAAAATAAGCAGCAGCATAAGCATGAAGCATCGCACAATTTGGGTCTGCTACTAGTCCTTGTTTGATTACGTTCAGAGCTTCTTTTCCATAGCTAAGAGCCTGGTTGGTAAAGCTGCTAATTGCATCAACAGCTTCATGTGAATCTGTTGATACCTCCAGTCCTTGAGCATCTTTTAACATTTTTACTCCTTTCTAAAATAAATACGGTAAGTCGGTCAATTTACTGTACTTTATTTATATGAGTATCTCATACACAATGCAAAAATTGCAAGAAACCGGGTTTCTACGCACAAGTGTTACTTTTATTACAAGATTTCAACAAAGAAACCCGGTTTCTATGTCGGCGCCTAAATCCTACGAATAAGCAAAATCGATTAAACTAACAAGTAAATATATTTGATTTTATTGGACAGACCTTATATCTTGGAGTTAGCCAATTGTATAGGTAGCAAAAAATGCTGCTTTATAACTATTGGTGCAGTTTAAAGTGCAAGCGCTTATGGAGCTATCGAGTAAATCAGAGTATGCGCTTCTAGCCTTGTTTGAATTAGCTAGTTGTTACGATAGCGGAGAGTCTCTGCAAATCCAACAAATAGCAGACGCTCAAGATATACCCAAACGGTACTTAGAGCAATTATTGGCTAGCTTGAGACGTGGAGGATTGATAAAAAGTACGCGCGGGGTCAAAGGTGGTTATGTGTTGGCAAAAGACCCACGACAAATGACTGTTTTAGATGCGCTCAAATGTATTGAGGGTTTAGATACAGTTTCGCCACAAGATGCCAGTACTGTCTTCTCTACTGCATCTGGAGTAATTAAACATGTATGGAAGGAAGCAAATCATGCCCTTTACGAGGTTTTAGAGGATTATACATTACAAGACCTTTGTGACCTGCATCGCAAAAACTCACCAGATGCATTGATGTATTATATATAACATTTAGCATTACATTTTATGTCAGTTTCTCTTTATCACTACTCCAGAAAGGCACTGGTTGCATCATGAAAAAACCAGCGCTGGTTACGGGGATATCTTCAGCATTTTTGAAAAACCCGCAAAAGCTTGGTTGTCCTAGCTACGTTTAGTAAGAATTAATTTGCAACGGATATAACGGATAAGCTTGCTTTGAAGATATAATATAGTGTAAAATTACGTAACCGTATCGGCTTACCGTAGATTAAGGTCTAAAATAAGCAATATTAGGAATTACGTATGTCATCTGACTATCGCTTTGAAACGCTGCAAATTCATGCTGGACAGGCGCCTGCTCCTGGAACGAACGCACGTGCTGTGCCAATATATCAAACAAGTTCTTATACATTCGACAGTGCAGAACATGGCGCCAGTTTATTCGCGTTGCAAGAATTCGGCAATATTTACACGCGCATCATGAACCCGACAACCGATGTGTTTGAAAAGCGGGTAGCAGCACTGGAAGGGGGAGTTGCCGCATTAGCAACAGCAAGTGGACAAGCAGCGCAGTTTTTAGCAATTAATAATTTAGCAGAAGCTGGGGATAATATAGTTTCTACGAGTTTTTTGTACGGTGGTACTTATAACCAGTTTAAAGTTTCCTTTCCTCGGTTGGGAATTAACGTTAAGTTTGTAGATGGTGATAATCCAGAAGATTTTCGTAAGGTAATCGATGAACGTACTAAGGCGTTATATGTAGAAACTATTGGGAATCCGCAGTTTAACGTTCCTGATTTTGCCGCACTTGCTCATATTGCTCATGAAAATGGCATTCCTTTGATTGTTGATAACACGTTTGGTTGTTGTGGATATTTAGCTCGTCCGATTGAACACGGCGCCGATATAGTTGTTCAATCTGCAACAAAGTGGATTGGTGGACATGGCACATCTATCGGAGGAGTGATTGTTGACTCAGGTAAGTTTGATTGGGGTAATGGTAAGTTTCGAGTATTTACAGAACCGGCGCCTGGTTATCGCGGTTTGAATTTTTATGAAGTTTTTGGGCCACAAAGCCCTTTTGGTAATATAGCCTTTATTACTCGGGCAAGAGTTGAAGGACTGCGAGATATAGGCCCTTGTTTGAGTCCTTTTAATGCTTTCTTACTATTACAAGGATTGGAAACTTTATCTTTACGAGTTGAACGTCACACAAAGAACGCTTTAGAATTGGCGCAATGGTTGTCTCAACATCCCCATGTTGAATGGGTTAATTATCCGGGACTACCTGACCATCCTCACCATGAACGTGCGAAAAAGTATTTAAAAAATGGTTTTGGGTGCGTACTTAACTTTGGTATAAAAGGTGGATTGGAAGCTGGTAGGTCTTTTATTAATAATGTCAAGTTAGCAAGTCACTTGGCAAATGTGGGTGATGCGAAAACATTGGTAATTCATCCAGCTTCAACAACACACCAACAGCTTAGTGATATTGAACAGGTTTCTGCTGGTGTTTCACCTGATTTAGTTAGGGTTTCTTTGGGGTTGGAACATATCGATGATATCAAAGAAGATTTTGAGCAAGCGTTTGATAAAATATGAATTATCAAGAATTTATTTCTCCTCAAACCAAATTTTTTAAGTTGCCTGAACCTTTTAATTTAGAGTGTGGCGAAGTTTTATTCGGGGTTCAGGTTGCTTATCGGACTTGGGGAAAATTAAATTCATCAGGTGATAATGCTGTATTAATATGTCATGCTCTTACCGGAGGAGCTGATGCTTCTGACTGGTGGGAACCTTTATTTGGTGCCAATAAAGCTTTTGACCCAGAGGTTGATTTTATAGTATGTAGCAATGTTTTGGGAAGTTGCTATGGCACAACAGGCCCAGTAAGCATTAATCCTCAAAGAAAGCAAATATACGGTGCCAGCTTTCCGCAAATTACTATCCGCGATATGGTAAATTTACAAGCTGTTTTAGTACAAGCTATGAAAATTCAACACATCAAGTTAGTGATTGGTGGTTCTTTAGGAGGAATGCAAGTACTAGAATGGGGGTTATTGTATCCTGATTTGGTTGAAGCAATGGCGCCTATTGCAGTTTCCGGTCGTCATTCAGCTTGGTGTATTGGTTTAAGTGAAGCACAGCGACAAGCAATTTACGCTGATCCAAACTGGCTTGAAGGAAATTACACTTTAGATAAACAACCATCACAAGGTTTGGCTGTAGCTAGAATGATGGCAATGAGTACTTATCGTTCGTGGGGTAGTTTTGAAAATCGTTTTGGACGACAACAAGATTTAAATGAATTTGCCATAAGTAGTTATTTGCTACATCAAAGTCAAAAGTTTATCCAGAGATTTGACGCGAATACTTACATTACTCTTACCCACGCGATGGATAGTCATGATATATGTAGAGGTCGTGGTAGTTTTATTGATGTATTTAGTAATGTAAAGAAATCAACATTAGTAGTAGCTATTGACTCAGATATACTTTATCCACCACACGAACAACAAGAATTAGCAACATTAATACCTAACTCTAAGTTCTCTTGGCTAAAATCGCTTCACGGTCACGATGCATTTTTAATCGATATGTCAGAACTTAATGACTTGGTTGTAAATTTTCGGCGTGAATTGGCGCCTGTTGATGCCAGATTGTAAAATAGAACACATGTACAACTCATTGATCAAATGACCACAAGTTACTTATGGTACCAGATAATATTTGACAAATTGTAGATTGGGTAGAGGCACGGAACCTAACCAATAATTCTACATCCGTAAAAAATAATATTTTTGTTCTCAATTTAATCGTTGAAAAAGCTAAAACTTTATAATTTACTCAAAAATTATTTACAACATCTTTATTAATTTATGCAATTTTACATGTATTGTGATACAAGACGCAAAAAAAAGCATTTTTATACAATTTTTAAATTCTAATCGCAAAGATCGAAGGACTTGATAATTGTATTCACTAATAAACGTTCTGTGTTAATTGTTATTTATGATTAAATATTAATTCATAAATAGCTAATAATTTCTATAAATATAATTGAAATGTTCATTTTTTTGCATCTGCGACTGACATGTAACTAGATAAATATTTTTATGCTGAAAAAAATATCTGCTCCCAATAATCCAGATTCGCGAGTTTTATTGTTATCAATGCGTAATTTAAAATACCATGTTTCTCGCGGAGCGGTTTATGAGCTTGAAGATGTAATACAAAACTGTGATGCAGTTGATGTAATTGCACCAAATTTTAATCCAACTTTTTTTAAAGTTACTAATAGAATAGCTAATTGTACAGCGAATATTGTAAAAAATGGAAAATATATTCAATCATTAGTTAATCAAAAAATTGAAGTAGAGAAAAATTACGATATATTTTTCTTTTTTTGTCAGTCAATTCAAGATGTTCTGGTTTTAAATTCTATCAAAGGCTGGCGGGAGAAGTGTCGTTATGCTGTTTGTTGGTTAGACGAACTTTGGGCAAAAGATATAAATAGTTGGCTACCACAACTACGGTTATTAGAAGATTTTGACAATATTTTTCTAAATTTTGAGGGTAGCATTAGTCAGGTTGCTGATGTTGTTCGGCGCCCTTGTCACTCACTACCTTATGCTGTTGACGCTATCAAACTGTGCCCTTATCCTAATCTAACCGAACGATGCGTTGATGTATTGAATATTGGGCGCCGTTCTACAGTTACTCATAATGCTTTGTTGGATTTAGTGAAACATAAGAATCTATTTTATATCTATGACACTATCCAAGATTTATACATGGCTGATTATAGAAGCCATCGTGGTCTTTATACCAATTTTCTGAAAAGAAGTCGCTACATGATAGTGAATAAAGCAAAATTTGATTTAACTGGTAAATCTAATCCTCAAGAGGAGGTGGGACCACGTTTCTATGAAGGAGCAGCGGCTGGAACTATCATGTTAGGCGTACCTCCCAAATGTACAGCTTTTACACAAAACTTTGATTGGTCTAATGCTGTAATTGAAATTCCTTTTGATTGCTCTAATATCGCTGAGATTATCACTGAATTAAATCAAAAAAGTAATATCACCGATAAAATACGTAAAGATAATATTACAAATTCTTTACTCAGACATGATTGGGTTTACCGTTGGGAAACAATTCTTCAAATAGTAGGATTAGAAACAACTCCTCAAATACAAGCGCGCAAAGCTGTTCTTGAAAAATTAGCTTATACAGTAAATGCATCAACTTCAGACAACCACAACCCACAATTAGCTTGGAACTAGTGCAGGCTGGCAAAAGGTAGCTCAACAAGTTATGACTGTTATTTTAGCGTAAGGTAGGCATCGCCCACCACAAAAAAACCCTACTTCTTTGAAAAGTTGGGTTTTTTATATTTTACAGTTGATTGATTTACTGAATCATCATTCCTGGAGGAATTATTGCGTCTTCAATATCAGCTCCTCTCAAGTTTGCTCCAACTATATTGGCGCCGACTAAATTAACCTTTTCCATGTCAGCATTTTGAAGGTTTGCACCTGCTAGATTTGTTCCTTGTAAGTTTGCTTTCTCTAAATCTGCATCTAACAGGTTTGCATTTTCTAAATTTGCTCCTGAAATATTTGTTTTACCTAAGTCTACTCCCTGTAAGTTTGCACCTGCTAAGTTTGTTCCTTGTAAGTTAGCTCTTTCTAAGCTTGCTCCCATTAAATTGGCGCCTTTCAAGTTTGCTGATTGTAGGTTTGCATCTTTTAATGCTGCTCCCGCTAAGTTGCATCCGACACATTCATTCGTTTGTAATAACCGTGCTACGTTTGCTTGAACAGAGTTTACAGGCGCCGCAATTGAAGGTGCTGCGGGGGTTGTGACTGGAACTTCAACTGGAACTTCAACTGGAGCTTCAACTGGAACTTCAACTGGAACTTCAACTGGAGCAGGTGTAGGTTCTGGTGGTCCAAAATACTTTTTAGTTACAGCCATTGCGTTGGGCTGGTTAAACAGAGAAATTCCTGCTACAAACACTATAAAAACTGCTGTTAAAAACAAGTTTGTTAATTTTTTGAAAATAGATGTTTTCATTTCTTTCTCCTAGTGATAAGTCACTAAACGTTCATACAATTTTTCAAGGCACAATTTAAATGTAGACTTTATGCTTGATAATAACAAACATTATTTTTTTTCAAATCAATAAATACAAACTATCCTTGCAACGGATACAACGGATGTAACGGATGAGTTACTTGTGAAAAAAAACGCTCTGCTACATTACTAATAAAGCAGAACATTATTACTAACATAATATTTAAGTAGATATATATGTACTGGAATTTATGCGCCAAAACCAGGAAAAAGACGATAGCTTTCACTTTTCATAATAATTGAGAATCCCAACCATATCAGTACTAATGGGAAGACTTTGCGACCGTAGCGAGCGAGAAGTGGCGCCATCAAAGGGTTGTGAGTCATGCGATAAGAAAGAAAACACCAAACCCCAACTGTCAGGTAGCATATTGCAAGAATTATACCTAAGCTATTGATATTGCTGCTAGCAAATAAAGGTACATAGATTCCGATGTTGTTTCCTCCATTCGCAATGGTGACAGCAGAAACCCGGTAGGTTTGACGGTCGCGTAGAGTTGCCCACAGTGATTTGTTAGGGCGCCGGGGTTTTTCAGGAGTTATATCAAGTGATACATCTTGAATTGCTTCATTGTCTTCCCGACTCATTAAATTAGTGATACCAATGATAATTGGCAAGAAACCAAGCAACCCAATCCACATTTCTGGAATCACTAAACCACCGAAGAAACCAGGTAGACTAGCAAGAACTAATGCAGTAAATCCAATAAATTCTCCCAGAACAACATGTTTAGGTCGAAAGTGACGATTGACCTTACCAAAAAATGCTGTCAAATATACATTGTCATCGAAAGTAGTTGCAAACGCAGCAGAAGCCCCAACAAGTGCTGTACTAAATAGCCAATCCATAATTGTTACTCACAAGAATTTAATAGTTTTCTTCAGTTCTTTCTTGCTTATCGAAGTGAAGCAAGGTTTAGATAAGGTTTGATTTGAAGTTTTGCTTCGTGTGTTAATAAACATTATTATCAATATTTAATAATGATGCATTAATTTTTGTTAATAATCATAAAAACATTTCCCTATGTCATAACATTTCTATAGTTTTTGAAAGCACTAACTACAAGTTGAGTTGTTTCTTGTTTGTTAGTAGTCTTTATATCTGATGAACTCAATATTAGTGCTTAGGCTCTGATAACAGCAAATATTATTTTTTTTTTAAACGATAAATAAAAGTGATTAATGGCGTTTTTAAACGACGTAGAGACGTGATTTATTCCTGCGGGAAAACCTCCGGTTTACACGTCTCTACAAAATTGACAGGGTATTAATCAATTATCTAAGTATAATTGCGTAAATATTGTTTTGCCTCTGTCATTAAAGAATAACCAACAAGTAAAGCCGTAAGTACTACTAAACCGCGATTTTCAAGGGTATGGCTATCAATTAGAATGAAAATACCTAAGCCAATGAGAACAAATGGCACAAAATAACTACCATAGCGTGTTAAGACTGTGGCAAGTGCGGGAATTTTCGTTAACCTATATGCAACATAGCACCAAACTGCTACCAAGGAAAAGAAGATAGTTAAGATAACTCCTAACTCATCAGGTGTGCTGCTGGCAAATAATGGAACGTAAATGCTGAGATTATCACCACCATTTGCAACAGTTACTGCAGCAACGCTGTAAGCTTGGGGAGAGAACAAGCTAGCGAGTAAGCGATTTTGAAATTCACTTCGCTCTTCAAGTTCCGAATCATCTTCTTCTGGGTTGAAGAAACGATTAATGCCAATAATAATAGGAACCGTGCCTAGAAGTCCAATCCAAGATTGTGGAAATAATCTACCACCAAAAAAACTAGGTAGACTGGCAAGCACAAGTACACTAAAGCCAAGGTATTGTCCGATAACAATGTGCTGAGTGCAGAATTTTGTATTTACCTGCGAGAAAAACAACAGCAGGACAACGATATCATCTAAATTAGTGGCAGTGAAGGCTGCAAACCCAGTTGAAATTGCACCAATAAAGTCATCCATTTTAGTTTTTATTTGATTGTTCTGATTCTTTTTCTTTCAGAAGTGCGTCTGTTAGTTCCGACCGAGATTCCACTCTTACTTGGTCGGGATTTTTCTGTGCAGCTTTAACAATCTCATCTAGTTCTAACTGAAACAATCTTGTACCATTATCACCACCTGCCGATATCCAAGGCATTCTACCATCCCATCTGGCTATTGCTTGTCGTTGTAGTATTGCGGGTGTTAGTGATTTTACTATCAAACTATGTGCTTCTGCTTCTCCTTTCGCTAAATTAACTGTTGCTTTTGCTTGCTTCTCTGCTTTAAGAGCTAAAAAACCCGCGCGTTTAGCTTCTTGTTCAGCGATTTGCTTTGCTTCGACAGCATGGTTAAACTGGTCTGAGAAGTGAATATTTACAAGAGAAATATCATCAACTTCTATATCATAGGTTGCTAACCGAGACGTTAAAGCATTATCAACCTCACTTTTAACCTCTCCGCGCGTAGTAATAATTTCTTCAGCAGTATATCTTGCCATTACAGCTTTCAACACTTCTTTCACTGCTGGGTTAATAATGCGGTAAACAATAGCTTCTTGATTTCCAACACGCTGAAAAATTTTGTTTGCCTTTTCTGGAATTATATGCCAGTTGAGAGCTATATCTGTGTGTATATTTTGAAGGTCCTTGGATGATGCATCGGTTGATATCTCCTGATTTTGTACCCGTACACTTAATTTTTCAACAGTATGTACAATTGGAATAACAGGATGAATTCCTTCTGCTAAAACATCTGGTTGCACCTCACCAAACTTCATTAAAATCCCTCGCTCTCCAGCGTTAACTATTGAAAAAAAGCTGCAAATGATAGTTAATGCTAAGAGTAGTAAAACTATTCTGACAATTGCTTGAATATCTTTGTTTCGCTTTGATGCTACAGAAGGTTTTCCATTAGTGTTCGCGTTAATGTCAGTCAGTGATTCTACATTCATAAATTTTCTCTTTATTAATTATATCATATAGTGGGCAGTGCCCACCTTACCCTATTACTGTTCATGTTTGGTCTGGGTTAATAGATACTGCTCGTTTAGAAAAGCCCCAGACGAATAGAGCTGCAATTAATGTTAACATCATCCATTGAGGTGGTACATGGTCGGGTACTATGGCTTTAAACATTAATCGCACACCTACACCGAATACAGTTAAATAAGCTGCATCGAGTAGATAAGCAAATTCAGCCAACCAGCGAACAAATAAACCAGCCATAAATCGAAGAGTGATAATGCCAATAATGCAGCCAGTTAAAACTAACCATGTTCGACTTGAAACTGCCACTGCTGCTGTTACACTATCAAGGGAGAATGCTAAGTCTGTAAAAGCAATCATCAAAATGATGTTTCCAAAAGCAAGATTACTATTTGAGCTTTCAGCTATTTCTTCTTCTGCTTCTGAATTAAAATAATTCCAAAAATGTTTTCCTGATAACCAGATTAGATAAAGGGCGCCTCCTAATTCAAACTGCCAAAACTGAATTACCCATGTAGCTGTAAAAAGTAATGAAATTCGCAGTAGAAAAGCAATGATTAATCCCCAGTTTAAAGCGCGCTGCTGTAACTTTGGGTCTTTAATATCTTGAACTAAGGCAGCTAAGGCAACTGCGTTATCAGCTGATAGAACAGTTTCGAGTGCAACTAACACAATTAAAAGACCAAATGTCTTAAAAGTAAAAACAGTATCTAAATTCATGCTTAAATTTTCTAACATTTTTCCTCCAAGCTTAATTTAAAAATGATCAAATGTTTATTCAAATCTAGATTTTAGTTAAAGTATTCGTAAATGCCTAGTATAATCATAATTGATCCTGAAAAAACCTCTAACCAATTTCCAGAAATTCTAAAGGTCATTGTGTCTCCTGCCCAATATCCCCAAGTAATCGCTAGTAAACTGAAACTATAAGTAAATATTGCTGTTAAAGGAATATTTAAACCAGACATGCCGGCACCAACACTACTTGCCAAATTATTAATAGTTAAAGCGAATGCTAGTACCCATGCTTCTTTTAGTTCTACTCGGCGAGAGTGGTCTACATCTACTCGACTAGGGTCATCAACGTAAGTTGAATATGATAATTCTTCACGAGAAGAATTATTTTGATTATTTTGATCCTTTTTCTGATTTTGTGGTTTCAAAGCTTCCCAAATACCTAAGACCCCAATGATAAATAAAACCCCACTGCTTAAAATATTTGCAACATTAGATGGTAAAAATTTTCCTACGACTGCCCCAAATGACATTGAGACTATTGTACCAGTACCCGAAACTACCGCAATTAACAAGTTAGACCAAAAAGTAATTTTTAGTTTTTTGACTCCATAAGCAACTCCAACTGCCAAGTTATCAACGTTTGCTGACAAAGCTAGTAATATTCAAGAGACTGCCTGTACCATTGGAATAATCCTTCCTTGTTTAGTTGACTTGGCGGCTTTGGAAGCGCTTACGTGTTTATTTTCCTCACAATATAAAAGATAAATGTTTGCACTGATAAAATCAAATATTATTGTTTTTCAAAATCATAAATAAAATATATTGGAAAATACATTGAAATGTAGAGACGTGACATGTCACGTCTCTACATAAACATTTCTACAACAGGCGCCTAGCCGTTGTCACCACCAGAGAAGGTGTTGGGAATGCGAGAATCAACAAACGCCTGCGATACGTTTGGGATGTACCAACCCTTTTCTCCAGGTTTAACAATCTTCGCGTCGGGAACATTCAATTCTAATTCAGAGGTTTCTGAATTTTTCTTGACGAGAATTTGTGTACCATCCATAATTTTGACGGCAGCAGCACTAGTCTTGTCTAAGGAAGCAACTTTAACGTCGTTAGGAAGATAAACACCCTGACAATCCCATTGGTCAGGTGTGGTTTGACCGTTCGCTAAGAAGTAAATTTGATTTTTGTTACCAGATTCTTCAGACTCTTCACTACCAGTTCCGTAAATGCCAAGGTTTCCACCACTTTCGTTACGGCATTGTCCCCATACTACTCCTGATTTTATTGCCGCTTTTTGAAATTCTAATTCATCAATTCGCTGTTGTACCGAAGCTGGAATTGCGCCTTCTGCATTTTCTTTTAGGTCCTTGAGAGTTTTCGTGACTGCGATATAATCAGGATTGTCGCGGTAACTTGGGTCTGCTAAAGTCGGTTGAGCAATAACTAAATTAACCAGCATTACTGCAACAACAAGAGCCACTCTTAGTAATTTCATGTTTGTCCTTAGTAAATAAAATTGTTTGGTTTTTGAAGTTGTTCAAATTTGACTTGCCCATCCACCCACCCATTATCTATTTCATTACATTAATCTGCTCTACTTGTGTATTTTCTTGAATCAACCAGTATTGAATGTAAAATAAATGCAATCAGCGCAAATAACGCTGCCTCTAAAAGCATTATGACGACTAATGCTACAAAAATCTCGATTCCGATGTCTAGAGAGGGATTTATGAGTAATTGTTCTAGCATTTTTTTTGTTTTGATTTTTTGACTAGCAAGCACTTACAAAACTGTAGATAAGTCCTGATAAGGCAAGCAATGTCATTCCCATATACGTCAAATCTCTTTGTTTTACAAAAGTTAGTAGCGAAAGCACAACTCGGATGACTGGAATTGCAATTAGTAGTAACAGTCCAAGTATAATGATGCTGCTGTAACTACCCGCTAAAACTCCACTTATCATTAAGTTAGGAGCATCTAATACAGATGGTTGACCTTCAAAAAATCGGTAGTCTACAGGTTCCAGACCATATTGAGCTAAATATATAACTCCACCCACTAATACTGTCGAACAAGCAACAATCACGCCATATTTGAGTAAGTTGCTGATTAAATTTTCTAATTGCTGTCCTGAGTCATGGTTTGAATATAGATGCATTTTATAATCCCCCTGTCAAGCTGTTGTAGACCATCTTTAATGCCATTGCGGCAAGTACGAAACTAAAAACTATTCTTAAAGTTTGAGTTTTTGCTCCAACTAAAACTTTCGCTCCTAATAAGGCGCCGGGTAATACACCTAGCATCACAGGCATTGTTATACCTGGCTCAATATATCCCCACGCAAGGTACACACCTGCTGAAGCTGCTGCTGTTACACCAATCATAAAATTACTGGTGCTTGTGGAAACTTTGAATGGAATTCCCATTGCTTGATCCATTGCCAAAACTTTAAAAGCACCTGAACCAATGCCAAGCAAACCAGAAAGCAATCCTGCTATGGTCATAATGCCAAAACCAACCGGCACCGCATGAACTTGGTACGCTGTTATTCCTTCAGTAGTTGGATACGTTCCATTCAGTTTGAGATTAACTGCCAACTCAGAAGGCACCTCTGAAGAGGTGCCTTCTGGTTTAGGCTTCCCTGATATATAAGCTGAATAAAGTAGTACTATTGCAAGTACAACTGTTAAAACTTTAACGGAGATAAAAGAAGCTATAGTTGCTCCAATTAATGCTCCCCCTATTGTTGCGACTTCTAAAAACATTCCTAATCGCAGATTCGTATAACCTTTCTTTATATATGTCGATGCCGCAGCACATGAAGTTGCAATTACAGATACTAATGAGGCGCCAATTGCGTACCGAATATCAATACCAAATACTGAAGCTAGCAAAGGAACGATAACTACTCCACCTCCTAACCCAGTTAGCGCACCTAAAAAACCAGCGCAAAATGACCCAATAAAAATCAACAAAGAAAACTCTAGGATGTTCATAACTGAAATCTTGCACCTCTAAGTAAAAACTCTTTAAATCAGCGATTAAAGTAACAAAAATAACATTTATTCTTTAGTCCTCTTAAGAGGACTTTTGCTATTAGCATAGGGGTTTTTAAGCCTATACGGGTAGGAACGTAGCCGACAATCTATAATTATTTAGTATCATTATTTATCTAGATTTATAAGGTGCAAGGTATAAGATAATTCATCCATCTTATGATTCAGATATACAACAAATAAATAACTATGCTTATGATTTTTGATTTTAATTAAAGCCAAGACTGAGAGAGGAATGAAAACGCAATCGGCATGTCCTTGTGTTTTCGCCTCTGTCTGGAAGCATAGTTTTACATTAAGCCCCTAGTTATTCAAAATCAAATATTATTTTTTCTTCAAAGCATAAACAAAGGTTATTCCTATATTTGTATTTATAATTACTTATGGCTATTAAGAATATTCTCGTAGTTTAAAATATACATATTACTAACATAGCTATAGCCAATTGAATGAATTGCGTATTTCCTGCTGCCTAACTCATACTGGCACCATGCTGAACGTACAGGTAAACAGTATGGTACTGTATGTCGATAGATATTATGGAGGTTACATATAGAGAGTCGTAGCGATACTTGGGGGTTCAATTACTTATATTTATTGATTTGAAAATATATTGTGTTTGATTTTGAGATTAGCCGAAGGTAAATTTGTACGTAAGACAGCAGATGGAAATACGGATGGAAACATCAACCTGCGATAGAAGTCGAAAAGAATCAACATACGCTACATAATGTGATGACGTTACAAGTCAAGGAGGGAAACCGTGAAATCATTTAACTACTTTTTACTTATCCTAGTCATTGTTGTAAATTTTTTCTTTGCTCAACCTTCATTTGCTGATGCTCCCAAAATTACGAAAACCCCTGAGTATAAAGAGTTGTCGAAAAAACTCGATATTCTCCAAGACCAACTTGAAGCAGTAAAATCTGGGGAAACACGATCAGAAAATGTCACTGTCGAAGACCTAACGAAGCGAGTTGATGAACTGTCGTTTCAAAAATATGCCTTAGAAAAAGGAATCAACTGGGGTCAATGTCGTAACCAAACTGGAGAAACAATAGCTGTTTACGGTCCAAAACCCGAAAAATCCAAATCTGAATATGATAACGCACTGTACTTTTTAGGTTCGGGCGAAGCTACAGGAGCAGGATGGGATTGTCAAGGTATATTTGTACCATTTGGTACAAATATAGCCAGTTTAAATACCGATGGCGCCGTGGCTATTAAAAACTCCAAAGGTACTCAATTAATAGCTAAGACAAATCCAGATAACAATGGAATAGAATTAAATATCAAACCTGACAAAGTTTTTAAAGCAGGAGATATTAACTGGTACATTCCTAATGTATCTCCTCAGAATATAGCATCTAGAGTTCCTGATGTTCCTTTAGGTGGTGAAGAATCTGATTAAGACATAAATTGTCAAATTAAATGTAACGAATAAAACGTAGAGACATTACATGTAACGTCTCTACATTCAATAAAAACTTGATTATGCATTCAAAACCTGGTCAATGATTTCTTGGAACCTAGGAATAGCTTCTTGTACAAAGCTATTTAATGATTCTGTTGGTATTGAAAATGCACCATTTGGCATGGTTGAACTTAAACAGTAAATAGCAACAATCAATGCTAGTAATCTCCCAAAAAAACCAGGATTAATTTCAATAAATAAAAGCTTTGCTTGCCCGATAATGGCAATTGCCAAGCAGACTATACCTGATACCAACAACAAGTTATTCACAATTTTACCTTTTAAACAATTCATTAACTACATAATAGCGAATCATGATAGAAAACAAGAATCTTCCAGAAATTGAAAAACAAAAGTTAAACTTTGATAACGGTATAAAATTTATCATAAAGTTATTAACTAATAACTGGCGCCCATTATTACTGCTAGCGTTAGGAGTTTATATTCCTTTACAAATCTTTGAACTCATGGCTGTAAAGCTTTCGCAATATGAAACAGGTTTTCCTTTTGATGTGCCAATTTTGCTTTCTATTCATGAAACAGCAAATCCACAGCTAGACGTTTTTGCTGTCACCTTAGCTAAAATTGGTTCTCCAAAGACTTTAGTGCCAGTTTTACTTTTACTGAATTTAGTATTGATTTTTAGCAAAAGATGGCGCCTATGTGCCTATTTATTAACAGCAGGTTTAGGAAGTGCAACAATTAATCATGCTGCAAAAGTCTTCTTTCATCGTGTGCGTCCTCACCTTTGGGAGTCAACATATCATAAAGCAAGTTTTTCGTTTCCCAGTGGTCATGCAATGGCAAGTTTTACATTTGCAGCAATTTTAATCGTTCTAGCTTGGCATACTCGCTTTACTATACTCGCTTTTATATTCGGTGCCGCTTTTGTGCCAGGAGTTGCTTGGACACGGTTATATCTAGGAGTTCATTTTCCTAGCGATATTCTAGCAGGATGGTTGGTTGCGACTGCTTGGGTTGTCGGTGTTTACGCAATAATTCAACCGCACAAAAATCAGACAAATTTAACAAGTGAAGAAGTTCCAGAAGTAAACGTTTAATTTGATTAATCAACACGATAAAAATTGGATCCCCTAATCCCGCGCGCGGAAGGGGGCTTTAAACAGTAAAATAAGAAGCGGCGCCAAATCTCACAGTACTCTCAGCCTAAATTTTACCTTCATGACAATTGATGATTCGCTGTACTGTGGCAACTAACCAAGATAAAAAAGCAGATACTATCCCAAGTACTACACCATAAATTAAAACTTGTCTTTGTAGTGTAGTGGTGCCTGCAAATGCTATGTCTGTTCTTTGACGTAGTAATACTACCCAATTTTACAGAAGTTGTGATCGTCTCCAATTGTAAAGAAATATATATTACAAATCTTAGACTGGTGAGTTTTGCTGCGCATCGTAAATTAATGATTTGTAATTCGGCGCCATATTCGTAATGTTCTGTCGGCACCACCACTAATTAATATATTACCGTCTTTGCTAAATGCGAATGTTTCTATAGTATCTCCGTGTTTGGCAAGGGTACGAATATTCTTTGCTGTGATATAGTTCCAAATTTTGATGGTTTTATCGGTACTGCTACTCGCGAGTATCATCCCATCAGGGCTAAAATTGAGTGCGGTTATTTCTCCTGTGTGCCCTTCTAAACTACGAGCGAATTTTAAGGTTTCAACGTTCCAAATATTAATCGTTTTATCACTACCACTTGCTAGGTATCTACCATTAGGGCTAAAAGCAAGTGAGTGGATTTTAGCGCTGTTGCCTGTAAATGTATGAATAAGGCGCCCGGTTTCAGTATCCCAGAGTTTGATACTCGAATCATTGCTACCACTAGCCAAGATTTTACCATCAGGACTAAAAGTTACTGCCCGTACTGCCTGAGTATGTCCATTAATAGTACGAATAAGTTCACGTGTTGAAAGGTTCCAAAATTTAATCGTCCGATCATCGCTTCCTGAAGCTAGTATTTTTCCATCTGAACTAATAGATAAAGTCATAACTGAAGCAGTATGTCCAGTTAATGTGCTGATTTCCTGACCATTGGCTAAATTCCAAAGTTTGATAGTACTGTCTTCACTACCTGTAGCTAAAATTTGTCCAGAAGGACTAATTTTAATGACATTGACACGGTTATTGTGACCAAACAACGTTGAAATAGCTTGTCCTGTTGCTAAACTCCATAACTGTACTGTCCGGTCATTTGTACTAGCAATAGTATTCCCATCTGGTGTTATTGCTGTTGAGATAACGCTACTTTCATAACCCCTAACTGTCACAGCAAGATTAAAATTGGGCATAACGCTACTCATCGAGTCTAGCTCTCCTTCTGTTAATGCTTGGTTTGGCTGACTGTTATATGGGTTAAGCGCATTAAAATAAAACTGCTTGTACCAGAATTGTCCTAGTACTAAAAGCAGTACACCAGCAATAGCTATAAAGCCAAGTTGAAGCTTAATATCACGATTTGAAAATATTGATAGAGAAGCTGGTTTTAATTGAGGAGATTTAGAGTGCAAGTCTTGAAGAACCTCATCAGCAGATTGATAACGCTGATGTATATCTTTTTTCAGTAATTTTTCTAACACCTTGGCGAAATTATCACTAACAGGAGCTTTTAAATAATTCTGCCAGTTACCGACCCAAGCATAACCATGTTCTGACCAGAGCTTAAAAGGAGAAATTCCTGTTAACAAGTGAAAAGCTGTTGCACCTAAGCTAAATAAATCACTTGCTGGATGTGCTGTTCCATCGCGAATTTGTTCAATAGGAGAATATCCATGCGAACCTATCGAAGTTCCTGTTTTAGAATATACTCGTGCTGTTAATTGCTTTGACGAACCAAAATCTATCAATATTAACTTTCCATCGCTTTGACGACGCACTATATTTTGCGGTTTTATATCGCGATGAATTACTGAGCGTTCGTGAATGAATTTGAGAATCGGTAGTAAATCTAGCAATAAATTACGTATATCTTCTTCATTATAAGGCGAATTTGATGCTCTTGCTTGGCGCCGTGAATTTAACTCACGTAATAAATTTTGCCCATCTATATATTGTTGAACTAAATATAAATAACTTTTTTCTTCAAAGTATCCAATTAGCGTTGGAATTTGTCCGTGTTCTCCCAACTGTTGTAAACGTTGTGCTTCTTGTTGAAACAATTCAATTGCTTTTTTCAATGCCCAACTACTATCAGCTTTGGGTGCTAATTGCTTGATAACACACAGTTCATTTAATTTATCAATATCCTCTGCTAAATAAGTTCTACCAAATCCACCCTCATTACTAAGTACCCGTAGTACACGGTAACGATAGCGTAATAATTCTACTAGCGGGGCGCCGCAAGTTAAGCAAAACTTCTCACTATTTGGATTTAGCGGGTTAGGACAATCGGGATTTAAGCAGCAGATTGTCATTTGAATTTATTAAAATTAGATTATGGTCAACTGCAATTTGAAAATGAGAATCAGAAATTAGGCTTTGGGTAAAGAGAACCTTTTAAATCATTCTCTGTTCCCAATTCACTATTCTCTGTGTCAAAATTAACTTTATACATGTCGCATCGAAACCACCGACATTTATTAAGTAAGATAATTTATCTTTGTATTATACAAAAACATTTTAAAAAACAAGCCTTTTTCTTCGTACAATTTTCACAATAAAACATTCATATTTTTGAAATTAAAATGTATCAAATTCAACCAAATTATTATAAATTTGTCAACAATATGATTTTAATTATTATGAGCGGGAAGCAGCATATTATTTTCTGACTTTCCTGCTTAATATCCGCAATGTTTTTATTAAAATAATATAAATAATTATATGTCATTCTTCTGAAAATTGGCGTAGGGGAGTATTTACTCGCTCTTGATAACCGCAATTTTGGTTTAGACACTGCATTGAGTCAATAACTTCGTTTCGTAGCCAAAGTAATGGTTCTGTGAAACCATCTTTTTCCAGGTTTTCCAAAATTTTTTGGACAGTGAGATTTTCGTCGTAGTTGACGCTTATTGTTGGTGCAAGATTCATATCATGGACAATACAAGTTTCTTGACGTTGAATTTGCACTTTAAAAGCCATCCAAGGATTTAAGCCCAGAAAAACTTTTTCACCTGGATTGAGCAAACCTGGTTTGCCATGCAAAAATAAAAGAGCTTGTTGCACCTGCATGGCGCCTACTATTGAAGCAATTGGCGCCGTTGTGGGCATTGCTACTTCTGGGATATTGCGTTTTAAACCTTGACAAGAGTAGCGCTGGTTACGTCGTTCCCACATTTGGTTAGAAATGCCACACTCGTAACAAGCTGCTTCTGTATTGGGGTCAAAAAACTTACTTCCCCTTCAGCTACACCAATACCCCCATTTATCCAAGGAATTCCCGCACGGTAAGCTAATTGATTGATGTAATAGCGAGCATTGACGCTATCGAGACAGCCAATAATTACATCATGCGCGCGGACATCTCCAATACCCAAACCAAATTCTAAATCACTGTGGATAGCTTGAATTTGTATTTCTGGGTTAATTTCTAGCACCCGCTGACGAGCAACCTCTACTTTTGGCAAACCAATATCAGACTCGCGAAACAAAATAGAGCGCGTAAGGTTAGTAACTGAAACCGTATGGAACAAAAAATTTTATTGATAAGTCCGCACGTTTTATGTGATGAAGTTTTTCAATTCTCGCATTTTGAGCAAGAAGATTCCGTTATTCAACGCTTCAATGTTTGGTTACAAGATGTTCTTTTAGTGGGAATAGGCCAATGGAGAAAACAACTTTAATTGATTATAATTTATTACTACAATGTTTCATATAAGTGTTGTGGGATGAGTATCGCAAGCCCTGTGCCTATATGAAGAACAGGCAGGATGCCCGTTCCACAATTTCGGAATTTGCAAATTACAATCGACAATGTATTTAATTTTGGAATTTTATTATATTTAATTAGCAAGGAGTTAATATTATTCAGGGTAATTGGTTTCGCTTTCGCATGGCTTGTTTTTGTTTTAATTTTTCTCGCCATTCACGAATTGCTATTGCTGTTCTTGTAACATGTGTTTTATATCCTTCTGGAATTTCTAGGCTGTTACTGCTGCTGCTTGTGGCGCCTAAACGTTGGCTTGTCATACAGTTGTTTAAGGTTGGTAAATACGATTCCATCCCTAAGTCCCACATTACGTCTTCAGCATTTTTGTAACGTTCTTCAAGAGGTATTTTTACCATTTTGGATAATACTTTGGCGAAGTGGTCACTAATTTGCACCTCTTTTTGCCAAGCTATTTCTCCATTATGGGCATCATAATCAAATTCTAACGGCGCCTTGCCTGTTAACATGAATAAACAAGTTACCCCAACTGCGTAAACGTCGCTTGCGTAAACTGGACGTAGCGAAAATTGTTCTGGTGGTGCAAAACCCATTGTTCCGACAAAATTTGTCGTCGCGCTTTTAGAGTTACCATCGCTGCTTTTTGCTAGCTCCTCTTTAACGGCGCCAAAATCTATGAGTACTAATCTACCATCGTCATCGCATCGCAGTAGGTTGTGTGGTTTTATATCACGGTGAATTACTTTGTGTTTGTGGATGTACTGTAGTACTGGCAGTAACTCGCGTAAAAATTGTTTTACGACTCCTTCGCTTTTTGCCCCAGTTCTACGAATTTCGCGTGCGAGTGTTGAACCACGTACATATTCTTGCACGAGGAAAAACTCACCATTCATGTCAAAGTAATCTAATAACATTGGTATTTGAGAATGATTCCCAAGTTTTCCGAGAGCTTTCGCTTCTTTCTCAAAGCGAACACAAGCACGTTGCCAGCTTTTTGGTTTTGTAACCTTTGGGCAAAGCTGTTTAATTACGCAAAGTGGGTTTCCTGGTAAAGTCATATTTTTAGCTAGGAATGTGACTCCAAAACCACCTCTACCTAAAACTCGTTGAATTTCGTAGCGGTCACGAAACAGTTGCTTGGTACCGCATAATTGTCCAAGCTGGGTTTCGTGCAAAACATCATCGTGAAAATCGGACACTTTGTGAGATAAACGATTCATTAGGGTATTGCTGGCACGTTAGTTTACAGCTACTTTGCAATGTCTTTAATTTATCCGCGATTAAAGCTTGGCGCCAGTAGCATTACCGTATCTTTGCAAAAACCTAATGTTTTTCCGAAGTATCCGGATTTCAGTACTTTTGAAATGTAAATTATACAACAAGAGACGCGACGTGTCGCGTCTCTACATCATGGAACTTCAATTGGGACTAAGGTGTTTTCTGGCAAGTAGCTGTGAAATTTTCCTTCTTCGGTAAGTATTAATACTAGCCGTAAGGGGTAATCGGGGGGTACTTGTAAATCTGCCCAAGGTACTGCAATTTCTAAGCAGTTATCCATTGCTACTTGCGCTCGACTGCTACGACTGTGCCATTTAAAGTTTTCTCCAGCTTCCTGGAATTGAATTGATTGTGTGATTAAATTAACTTCTAAATGGTGGTGATAGTGGTAGTTTAATGGCGCCGTGTTTGGAAGGGATGTTAGGGGTATGGGGCTGTTGTGCATGGTACGGTCTGGATAAAACCACAGTAGGTTTAATTCAGCGGGTATATCTTGTCCTGGCTGTACTCCAACTTTGAAGTCTAAGCGTAAGTAAAAGTTGAGGTGGTCGGCGCCATACCACAATCTTTGTATTGCACTACTGTTGTGCATTGTACCTCTGGCGCCGCCAATTTCGATGCGTCCAGCTTTGTCCCAGTCTTGTTCGTCACCTTTACCGTTAATAACTGGATGGATAAAACTGGCAGGACGACAGTCGTCACCTCGTGCTGCATGACTTTCTAGCGGTTGGCGTAAATAAGAGGGTATTGGTTCATTGAGTGCTTTGTATATACCGTAAAGGTGTTCGCGGAATAACTGGTCAAAAATTGCATCTTGGTTCGAGGAATGTCCTTCACCAAACCACCAAAACCAATCTGAACCTTCCGCAGCATACAGCGCTTCCCAAGCTTCGGGGTTACTTTCCTCGGTTGCTTCTGGATGGCTTGCTAATACTGCACGCGCTTCTTTAAGATAATCCCACGCACGGTTTTTTACTGGGTCGCCTATCCAAGTTGTAAAACTTCCGTCAACCCATGAACCACTATGAAGTTGGGCGCCTGGTATTGTCGCAGTTGCAGGAAATTGGTCTAAAAATTCGGCGACGGTAACAAGTTTGATATGAGGTTCGTTACTCAAACTTCGATACAAAGCTTCTAAAAACGGTTTACCATCTTCCTGATAATACTCCCAACAATTTTCACCATCTAAGGCAATTGTCACTAACCAAGGCTGTTCGGGTTGCCGTTCACGCTGCATTTTGGCAATGGCTTCAAGATGTCCTACTAAATCTGCTGCTGCTTTTTTAGGAGGCATTGAGCCATAAGTAAAACCTATCAAATCTGATAAGCGATGGTCACGAAAAACTATTGCTAAATCACCCGCTGGTGTTTCCAAGCGATATGGTCGATATAGCAATTCGGGTTCTAAGACATTTCCCGCTGCGTTACGGTTGAAAAATCTTTTTAAAGTCCAACCTAAAACTGCTTCATCCGAGCAAATCCACTTAAAGCCTTGTTTTATGATATGAGGCAATACCGCTGGACTAACCGATTGTTCTGAGGGCCATAAACCGCGTGGTTCACATCCAAATCTGTCTAAATATAAATCCCAAGCTTTACGTAAATGTCGAGGAATATCTTCTGCCCACTCAAACCGAGATTGCGGTAGTGTCATATTTGGAACTGCTACACGTCCCGAATTTGTATCAGCAAGCAAGGGCATAATTGGGTGGGTGTAGGGAGTAGTTGTGACTTCCAACTGTGCCGCCGCTTGCATTTTACGATGCTGGGGAATAATTTGAGCTAAAATTTCGCGCTGTTTCGAGTAAATGCGCTGACGGTCACTCAATGTAAAATTACGGTCTTGCTTTAGCCAAGCTGCTATTTCGGGGTCATCCCAAAATAAAGGGTCAATCCATGCTAAGTTGTGCCAAGCTAGCAAATCACCATATTCTGATTCTTGCCAATTTTCAAAACACCAATTTACACCATTGTTATTACGTTGCTCGTATAACTCTGAGTAACGAGGATGAGGGTCAATTAGCGTGTGATGATTGGCATCAAAAAAATGTTCAATAATAAACGAGCGCTGTTCGCGACTGAGATTTTCTGTAGGTGTGAGAGTCGCTTCTAAATAAGGGTCAAATGCAGTTCCCGCGATATAATCTTCGAGTTGTAATATCAGTGACGGTACTAAATTGACAGTTTGGTGCAACTTTGGATACTTTTCTAAAAGCAGCACTAAGTCCAAATAATCTTTTGTACCGTGCAATCGTACCCAAGGAAGGCGGTATTTTTGAGTACTGGTACTACTAATACCAATCTGAGGGGATTTGTACAGAGGTTGATGCTGATGCCAGATAAAAGCTACGTGGAGAGGATGAGGCATAAAAATTTGTATGAGTTATAAGTTATGAGTTGTGAGTTATGAGTTAATGAGTTCTAACTCCTAACTCCTAACTCTTAACTCCTAACTTTAAATGACTTGTTCAACTTCGGCAATTTCGGGAATCATTTCTCGAAGACGACGCTCTAAACCCATACGCAGGGTCATTGTCGAACTGGGACAACTACCACAGGCGCCTTGTAACCGCAGTTTAACAATGGGACCATCGAGTTCTACAAGTTCCACATTACCACCGTCTGACATCAGGTAGGGGCGCATTTCATCTAGTACTGTTTCAACGTTTTCAACTGTAAGTTCCATAGTTTTAGACCTGGTAAGTTAATTGTGGTGCTTTAACAAAAATTATCTCTTCAGGAATTGATGACAATTGATATTCTAAGTTCCATATTCCATTCTATGGAAATATCAACGATTTTTGGCAGTTCAACTTAATACTGGCTGCTGGTACAAAGGAACTGTAAAGGTGACGGTAGAACCTAATCCTTCACC
The DNA here is from genome assembly GCF_001904745.1 of Calothrix sp. HK-06. Classification (GTDB taxonomy): domain Bacteria; phylum Cyanobacteriota; class Cyanobacteriia; order Cyanobacteriales; family Nostocaceae; genus Dulcicalothrix. The sequence goes on along the minus strand of NZ_MRCD01000009.1, from coordinate 6,988 downwards.
TAAACTGTAAAAATGAACCTCTCCACCCATTGCTTCAACAAGTTTTTGAGAGATGGCAAGTCCTAAACCTGTACCACCATACTGACGGGTACGCGAGCCATCAACTTGTGAGAATGATTGAAATAGTTTATCTTGCTTATCTAATGATACACCAATACCAGTGTCAGCGACTCGAACTTTGACAATGCCCGGAAATTCTTGGTCTTGGAATCGCATTTTTTTACGCACGACATCCGCACTCAGTGTTATACCACCTTCATGAGTAAATTTAATCGCGTTTCCGACCAAATTAATCATTACCTGCTTTAAGCGTAAATAATCCCCATAGACTAAAATTTTATCGGCTGTATCGGGCAATAGCATTTGGAAGCTAAGATTTTTTTGTTCAGATTGCAAACGCATTGAATTATTTACGTCTGCGAATAATTCGTCTAGATTGACTGAACTTAGCTCTAAATCGTTTTTTCCTGCTTCTATTTTGGCAAAATCAAGAATATCCTGAATTATGTCAAACAAATGTAACGATAATTTATGAGATTCTTGTAAATACTCTCGTTCTTCTTCAACGCTGTCGGTCATATCATCAAGGATGAGCTTTAGAAAACCCATTATTCCATTTAAGGGGGTTCTAATTTCATGAGAGACGTTTGCCAAAAATTCGCTTTTGCGTCGCGTAGCTTCTTCTGCCTGGAATCGAGCGGCGCCTAGTTCTTTATATAATGTTGCATGTGCGATTGCAGTTCCTAGTTGGTCAGCTACTTCTTTAGCTAATTCAAGTTCTTCAGCGGTTAGAGACTTACACTCGTCGCGCAAAGTTATGGCAATAATTCCGTTTGGCTGGTCTTGGTGACATGTAACAGCAACTAAAATACGTCCCTGTCGAAAATATGGATGCTGAGAGTTAACGACAACTGGTTTGAGCGTTGAGAGTGTTTCTACCAATCCAGGTTCAGAGTTAATATCAATTTCTAAACCCAACATTGAGGTGATATTTGGCTTGTGATACTCGGCTATAACTTTAACACTCTTGGCACCTGGTTTGTAAGGACAAATAATACACCTGTCCAACCGTAACGCTTCACCTAAGCTATCAACCGTTTGCTGCCAAATTACGTCTAAATCAAGAGTACGACGTATACTACTTGTAATACGATTAAGTATTTTTTGGTGCTGTTGTGAACGTAACGCTAAGTCTGATATGGATGTCGTTGATAATGGCGGTAATGCTTCATGATTTTTTTCTGCCACTTGTAAAAGCCTTCCCATTACCAACACAGTAGTTGCGGCATCACCTAATGATGGCATTACAGGAGTAATTGCTAAATCGAACTCGTATAAATGCTGTCGATAACCAAACCAAAACTGACACCGCTCAGGCGCCAGTGCCGTCATAACTCGCTGTAAACGTTGTAAATAAGTAACTTTATCAACAGGAGCTAAAGAATCATCTTGATTCAAAGAAGCAACAAGTTGTTCAGTATTAATACTTAAATTATCAGAAGGCTGCCAATAAAAGCTTAAAAAGCGTCCAGCCCAATCTTGGGTGTAGACGAGTTCGGCTCCTAAATTTGCCCATGAGCCATCAGTGTTACTAGCAATCGATTCCAAATTTCTTGACAATACTTTTGAGAGTTGGGAATTGGCAGTAATGCTCATGGCTCAAGTTCAATAGTTTAACAGCAACCAAAGGTTATTTAGCTGAATAGCTCCCTAAAGTTTGGCATAAATTTTTACAGATCAGGTATGGTAGCGCTGAAAAATTTTGGTTGCTCTTGAATCAAGCATTACATGTTTTAAATGTAAATAATATTCTCCCTTCAATAAAAATTAAGGAGTTTAATCATTCCACTCACCACGTGGGGGTATGGCTCGACGCACAGGGTTGCGCGTCAGTTCGTCATCTCTTGGCACATCCCCACGCAGCCACTGACGAATGGCTACTTCTATGACTTTACTAGGGTCATTAGTCAGATGCTGAATTTGCTCAAGCAATTCTGAGTCAAGACGAATTGCTATCTCAACTTTCTCAGCGGGTCGCTGGTCAACATCAGTTGGTCTATCTTTCATATTCATAGGTTGATGTACCTGAAACTGGTTTTACTATATAAATGCTGTTACTAGCGGCGGACATTCAATGTTTATTGTACGCCTCTGATTGGCAAATGCCAGAATCCATAGGCTAGGTTTAATATACCGCCCATAGTCACGCAAACGAAGAGTAGAACCCCACTCTTCATTGATATTACCTTTCAAATTGTAACTTTTGCTACATATTTTAAAAACTTAACTATATCCCAACTCACCCAAAGGAGAGAGGATTATGTCAAATTTTCTATTTTGCGTTTTTTGAGGAAATTCGACATGAAGGGTCGTTCAAAAGCAAGATAGAAGAGATAAGCAAACATTAGCGAGGCGCCCAACCCGACAATATAAGATGCTGCTGCGAACATTGATGGGGATAAATTCAGGTTGAAAAGCCAGTATCGAACTAAAACGAGTATTGGACCGTGAGTTAAATATAAGCTGTAAGAAAAAGTACCTACTGCGATTAGCCAAGGCTGTTGAAAAAACTTTAATAAAATATTGGGCGTTTTTTCTGCATCGACTATCGACTTTGTGCAAGAAATAAATAGACAAACTACAGCTAATCCAAAAAAGCTATAACCAACACAAATATGTAAACCTAATTTTCTCCACTCAGTGATAAACCCAATGGCGGCAAAAACAATACTCAGTAAGTTCCACGGCAAAGAATTTTTGATAGCGATAAATTTGGGTTTTTGAGAGAAGCCAATTTCTGCTGCCAGCATTCCCAAGCTAAATATACCTATATAAAAAGCAGGCTCAAAAAATCCATCAAAAGTAATAGTTGGGATTAAGCCAGTTATATAAGCAACAGCTATAGTAGCAACAATACCAAAACGGCGCCGTACAGGCAGTAATAACAAAGGAAATATAAAGTATATTTGCCACTCAGTTGCCACACTCCACATTGGTGGATTAATTGACATGTGAGTATCAGAACTTAAATTATGAATGAGAAACAGGTGAGACAAGATATCAATTAAGTTAAATTTGGGACGAAATGGTCCCGCACCTGCAACACTATTCCAAATAAACCCATTAAAAATTTCTAGTAGAAAAATTCCCAGCGCTAACAGAAAACAAAATGTTAAAGCAGCATAATAAGGTGGTAAAATTCGTCGCGCACGTCTTTTAAAAAAATTGCTCAAACCACCTGGAATATATCCTTCCTCTGAGCGTGAGACAGGAAGCATAAGCACATACCCTGACATCACAACAAAAATTACAACAGCGAAACCACCGTACCTTAAAAGTTTTACAAATGCAGACCAAAATAAAGGTAAACTTGCTTCTATGTTTGGTTCAACGTGAACTAACACTATATACAAAGCAGTTAGTCCACGCAAACCATCTAAATAACTAAGGTGAAGCTTTTTTGTTTTTTCTACTGTTTTATTCATATAACAAACCCTGATATATAACAGTGCAAAATCCCATGTTGTAAAGACGCGATTAATCGCGTCTCTACATGAATACATTTTTCAGAATTTATTTATAGTTGCGATATAAAGTTATTGCTATTATCAGAAAACAAATATATAGCCACGTAGATATAAGCTATTGCTGTAATCATAATACGTAAGAAATTATACCTATAAATTTATTTTTTAGTTTGAATCCAAGATTAATTAGGTTACGTATTAGTAAATTTATCGAATATTCGTTCAACATAGATAAAGACTTCATAAAGTATTAATAAAGTATTATAAAAATTTGATATTTTCTTAAGCTTTCGTGCAAATTTTATAAGTAAGCATAGATAAAAGAGGTAGTACAGGTTTACAAAAAGGGATAAATACTATTATTGCCCGTTTGCTACCTGCCAAGTGGCAATCGTGAATCGAGATGCCGCAAGCTCTAGCGATTAAATTGCGTATAGCAGCGTTTGGGCAAATAAAGCATTAAAATACGTTAAGTATCTTCTTTTTTATCTTGGTTGCTAAAAACGGCAAATAAAAGTATATGACTGACGTTCCCGCAGCGCGCATTCGCAATTTTTGCATTATTGCTCACATCGACCACGGGAAATCCACCCTTGCCGACCGCTTACTACAAGCCACTGGGACTGTAGAACAGCGGCAAATGAAGGAGCAATTTCTTGACAACATGGACTTGGAACGGGAGCGCGGCATTACAATTAAGCTGCAAGCTGCCCGGATGAACTACAAGGCAAAAGACGGTCAAGAGTATGTACTCAACTTGATTGATACTCCTGGACACGTGGATTTTTCGTATGAAGTATCCCGCAGTCTTGCCGCTTGTGAGGGGGCTTTATTAGTTGTAGATGCTTCTCAAGGTGTTGAAGCACAAACCTTGGCAAACGTTTACCTTGCCCTAGAACATGATTTAGAAATTATCCCAGTCTTAAATAAAATCGATTTACCTGGCGCCGAACCTGACCGGGTAGCTGGGGAAATAGAGGAAATTATAGGTTTGGATTGTAGTGGCGCCATTCTCGCTTCTGCAAAAGAGGGAATAGGCATTGACGAAATTCTCGAAACGATTGTAGAACGAGTACCACCGCCAAAAAATACTGTTGATGAAAAATTGCGTGCCTTAATTTTCGACAGCTATTATGACAGTTACCGAGGAGTAATTGTATACTTCCGTGTAATGGATGGTACCGTCAAGAAGAAAGACAAAATTTACCTGATGGCATCGGGTAGCGAATTCGAGATTGATGAATTGGGTGTTTTATCACCTAGTCAAAAACCTGTTGATGAACTTCACGCTGGAGAAGTAGGTTATTTATCTGCCTCCATTAAAGCTGTTGGTGATGCCCGTGTTGGAGATACAATTACTCTTTCTAATGCGAAGTCACCAGAACCGTTACCTGGTTATACCGAAGCGAACCCGATGGTATTTTGCGGCATGTTCCCCATCGATGCCGACCAATTTGAGGACTTACGCGAAGCTTTAGATAAGCTAAGTCTTAATGATGCAGCCTTACACTTTGAACCAGAAACTTCTAGTGCAATGGGTTTTGGTTTCCGCTGCGGATTTTTGGGACTACTGCACATGGAAATTGTGCAGGAACGTCTAGAGCGCGAATATAATCTTGATTTAATTATCACGGCGCCTTCGGTGGTTTATAAAGTGATAACTATCAAAGGCGAAGAGTTATATATAGATAACCCCAGCCATTTACCGGCGCCTAACGAACGGCAACACATTGAAGAACCTTACGTAAAAGTCGAAATGATAACCCCAGAAATTTATGTTGGGACATTAATGGAGTTATCGCAAAACCGCCGAGGTATATTCAAAGACATGAAATATCTCACCCAAGGACGAACGACTTTAACATATGAATTGCCCTTGGCAGAGGTTGTTACCGACTTTTTCGACCAAATGAAATCGAGGTCGCGCGGGTATGCAAGTATGGAATATCACCTAATAGGCTACCGTGAAAACCCGTTAGTCAAGTTAGATATAATGATTAACGGCGACCCTGTAGATTCATTAGCAATGATTGTTCACCGTGATAAAGCTTATGGTGTAGGACGGTCAATGGCTGAAAAGCTCAAAGAATTAATTCCCCGTCACCAATTTAAAGTACCTATTCAAGCTTCGATTGGTAGTAAAGTTATCGCGAGTGAACATATTCCAGCATTGCGGAAGGACGTACTTGCTAAATGTTACGGTGGTGACATTAGCCGGAAGAAAAAACTTTTGCAGAAACAAGCAAAAGGTAAAAAGCGCATGAAATCTGTTGGTACGGTAGATGTGCCACAAGAAGCTTTCATGGCTGTATTACGTTTAGACCAATCTTAGTAAACTTCTAGATTGGGTAATTCTTATAATAATTAAAAATCTTGTGGGGTGGGCTGTTAGCCCGCCCTTTCTATTTTCTATAATGCTTCAATCGTTACGGAGCCACCTTCAGTAAAGTGGGTTACAAGTTCACATTCATCAAGTAAATCAGTACCTAAAAGAGGGCGCCGTCCCATTGCCAAAACAATACAAAAATGAGCAAATTAATAAAAGCATTATAAATATTGGCTCAATGTAAAGTTTGCGTGTTTATATTGAATATAGTTTGTTGTATAAATAACATTTAATATTTTTGGGATAAATCGTAATTATTGTCACTAAGTATAAAGTTTCTGTACTTGGATATTGTCTCGGTTTGCCAAGAGATACTCCCCAGTCCCTCGATGGGATGCTAATTAATAAAAAAATCCTCGCGCTCGTCACTCAAAAGTTGGTTGATGAATTTTGACCAAAATCAAACAAAAGTTAAAGATTTAAATTATGGCATGAATTATACCAAGTTTTGCCGGATGCGGAGATTATATTTGCTTCTGTGCATATCGTATTTTGACGGTGTAAGGGCGAGATTCTTGGTAACGGTAATACTGCTAGTTCTCGCCTAACATGCTTTGCAGCGTCATTTATGAGATGGCGGCGGGTAGAGTGTTGACTTTAGGTGTTTTCGCTCTCGGATGACGACACACAATTTGCATGAAGTTTTTTCAAGAGTTTTTCTATAAAATCAACACCCTAGCCTCCACCCAACCTACAAATATTCACATTCAAGCTGTTACTGGAATTATAATTGTAAACTCAGTTCCCTGGTTTAATTTTGAATCAACTTCAATTTTTCCGCCATGTTTTTCTTTGACAATTTGACGGGCAATCGCAAGTCCTAATCCCGTACCTTTACCGACTGGTTTTGTAGTAAATAAATGGTCAAATATTTTGGTTTTTACTTCTTGGCTCATCCCTTTACCGTTATCGTGAATACGAATGTAAATCTGATTTGCAATAGCTTCAGTGCGGATGGTAATAATTTGGGGATGAGCTTGGATCTCGGCAAAGGTAGAAGTTTTTGCCATTTCGTCAAACATACAGCAGATTGCAGGTAAATGAGGTACAATAAGGATGGCGTGCATCAACAAAT
>NZ_MRCD01000089.1 GCF_001904745.1 Calothrix sp. HK-06 | reverse complement strand
ATTTACAATTATACTACTAATTTTGCCATTAATTTTAGTGAGTTAAACCAAAATTAATTTATATAGTTTAATCGCGTATAACAAATATTTTTAATTATTTTACCCGTCTAAAGATAGATAGTAATTATATGAAGCAAATGTTAAGTTAGTAGCGAAATACACAAACACCTTAAACCCATGCCAGATATCGTTGATACCGCAGTAAGCGCAGGTTCGTTTAACACATTAGTTGCAGCAGTCAAAGCAGCAAATTTAGTGGATACCTTAAAAGGTGCTGGTCCATTTACAGTGTTTGCACCTACAGATGAAGCTTTCGCAAAATTGCCAGCAGGTACAGTAGACTCACTACTTAAAGACATTCCAAAGCTGACAAAAATTCTTACATATCATGTTGTTCCAGGAAAAGTACTTTCAACAGACGTAGTAAAACTAAAATCAGCTAAAACTGTTGAAGGAAGCGAAGTAAAAGTTGACGCATCCAGTGGTGTGAAAATAAATGACGCTACCGTTACTACTCCAGATGTCGCTGCTGACAACGGCGTTATTCACATCATTGATACAGTTTTAATTCCTGCTTAAGCAAACGCTTAAATAAATAGCAAGTTAATATGGCAGCAATTATCTATAATTGCTGCCATATTATTTTACGCGATGGTAGTAGATTTTGAAAATATTTTCGTGTTTGATTTAAGACAATCAAACTGGCAAGAACTAATTTTAAAGCTTTCGACGCTTGAAATGCTTCCAGAACAAGCGACATTAATCAAAGAAAAAAACATTTTTGGTTGGTCACTCATCAAATACATCTCATTTTGGCTAGACTACTTAGCTCATCCAAACTATGGAAAAACTGTTCCAGGAGTACGAGAACTAGAATCAGTAGGATTAATGGCGCATATTTTAGATGCAAGAATTCGTGACTTAGATTTGGAGGATTGATTCTTGCTTATCTACATTGAAACTAATTTCATCCTTGGTATTGCAACAGGACGGGAGATAAGCGCTGATCAACTTTTGTTACGAGCTAATACAGAGCGTAAAATAATGATGAGTTCTATGTTTTAAAAGACAGGCGCCTTTGTAGCGTATATATCTAGTAATCTCATATCGAAGCACTGTAAAATAATACACTATATAAGCATAAGTATATAAATGACAGCGACTTGACTCACCACTGTAGAGGACAAGGAAAATTACGATGCATCAAACTCCAGAGGAACGAGCGATTGATGTGACGGTGCCACAGTCGTTCTACGGCAGTTGGCTGTTGATGATGATGTTGCTGTTCGTAAGGCTGTAATAGTTAACCCAAATACACCTATTGATGTATTAATAAGTTTGGCGGATGAATTTCCGAATGTTTTTTTAGTAATCCTGTGTTGTCGCTATTAATACTAGAAAATCCGAATTTTGTTGTATAAATACCTTATTGGACTTTAATTAATCTTTTACGACAACCAAATGTGGCTGATTTTTTCTTGTCTGGCGCCGCAATGCATTCCAACCCCGAAGTGTTGCGTGTGGTGGCAAAGCACTATCAAACTCCATTATCTGCTTTGGAGATGATGGCACGTTGTAAAGACTCTAATTTGGGAATGATTATTGCCCAGCGTCAAGATGTTACAGAATAAATTTTACTTATACTTGCTGAACATGGCACTATTGCTGTGCGTTTATATCTCGCAAAGTATCATAAATATTCTACCAGTATTTTAAAAACACTTGCTCTTGCGCCTGAACTAAATTAGACTTTTCGGCAACAAATTCATTATAAACTTGCTAAAAACTCAACCACTCCTTTAGAAGTTATAAAAAATTTACTTAAAGAAGGTGATAAAAAAGTAAAACTCGCAATAGCTGCGCGTGCTGATTTACCTATCGACTTAATTATTGAGTTGGCACTCGATTATAGGTTACATATGATGAACTCACTGGCACAAAATACCTAATTTAGTGCTAAAGTACTATGTAAATTAGCAAGTCATGGTACACTACGAGTGCGTCAAATGGTAGCAAGGCACCCAAATACGCCGCAAGCTTTGTTAGTTAGTGCAGTTTCCGAACCAGAACTGTGTTGTTTTGTTGCTGCAAATCCGAGCGTGCGGGAAAATTTACTTTACCAATTAGCTCAAAATAATCAGCATGAGGTTTTAGAAGCTATTGCAGCAAACCCCAGTACCCCCGCATCTGTTCTAAAATATATAGCTGAGACTCGCGCGCACGATTTATTAGTTGCACAGCATCCAAATGCGAATCGTGAAATATTACAGCAAGTATTATGGCGCCTAGCAATGGATGAGCGGTTGTCTGTTCGCAAGTACGTTGCCAAGCATCCCCATACACCTATAGATATTTTAAGAATGTGGGTGCAAAAAGAACCGCAACTGCGTGTGTGGATAGCTCAAAATCCGAGTCTCCTTGTGGATATGCTCGAAGTTTTAGCACACGATGTATTACCAAACGTTCGCTCTTCTGTAGCTTGCAATCCTGGTACACCACACTCTGTACTGGAGAAATTATCTTTTGACGCGGAAGTTGAAGTTAGACGGGCAGTAGCGAGCAATATTAAAACTCTTAGTAATGTTTTAGAAATATTAGTAAAAGATTAGCAATGTTGTACATTTGTGGCTCAAAAGAAGAATGCACCAGAAGACGGTGTTGGAGTATTTAGCAGGTTTGACAGGATTTAATTGGCAGTTGCTTGCACATCCAAATACTTCAGTAGAAATGCGGCAGACATTAATGACAACATTCGCTAAAAGTTACATTGAGCCCGACCGTCTTTATGCTGCCCAACACCCTGATACACCCGTTGAAATTTTAACCGAGTTGGCTAAGGATAAAAACTTAGAAATTCGCATTGCAGCACTTCAGGCTCTTAAAAAACCCAATATCTAACTGAAATTAACATATGACCCCTAGCCAACTCAAAACATATTTAAATAGCTTGGTTGCCAAAAATCTACAAATCAGCACCATGATTTGGGGCCCTCCAGGTATTGGTAAATCTAGCATTGTCGGGCAACTTACACGAGAACACGAAATTGATTTTGTTGATGTGCGTTTGTCACAACTGGCGCCTACTGATTTACGTGGACTACCTGTTGCAGAAGATGGAATTTCTAAGTGGTTTCCACCGGAATTTTTACCTCGTGATGGTAAAGGTATCTTTTTTCTGGATGAACTAAATATGGCGCCTCCAGCTATGCAAGGTGTGGCACAGCAATTAATTTTAGACCGTCGAGTTGGTAGTTATACGGTACCAGAAGGATGGTTTATTTGGGCTGCTGGAAACCGTAAAGAAGACCGTGCAGCAGTATTTGATATGCCGGCGCCGTTAGCAAATAGATTTTTACATTTGGAAGTGGAAGTAGATTTTGATAGCTTTAAAGCCTACGCATTAGAAAAAGGTATACACGAGCAGATTATTGCGTTTCTGTCGTTCCGCTCTACACTGCTACACAAAATTGACCCTCAGCAACCAGCTTTCCCAACTCCACGTTCCTGGGAAATGGCAAGTCATTTACATTATGCCGAACTTGATACTTCACCTGCTGTTGGCAAGGGTGCAACTGCTGAATTTATGGCTTATTTGGAAGTTTACCAAACTTTACCAAGCTTGGCGCCTATTCTTGAAGGTAAAGGTAGTAAAATAGCTTTTCCTAAAGAACCAAGCGCACGGTATGCAACAGCTATTGGTTTAACAGTACGCGCAGCAGATGCAAAACAAGGGTATAACGCTTATAAATGGCTGAGTAATAAAGCGACAACCGAGTGGGTACAGTTTTTCATAGCTGACTTGCTACCAATGATGCGTAGTAAAGGACATATGGGTGTTTTTGCGACTTTAGCTAAAGAAGACAACGATTTACAGAAATTTATTCAGGAATATTACCAGTTAATTGGCATGAGCAAGTCCTAAATCTTATATTTTATGACACAAGACATTCAAAAACTTATTAGCGCCTCACTTATTCGGTTGCGAACTAAGTCACCGTTTTTTGCCACTTTAGCATTGTTCGCGCGCTTTATTAATGCTCCCCATTATCAAACTGCTGCAACTGACGGTAAAGATATATTTTACAATCCTGAATTTTTTCTGGCTTTACCACCAGCGCAACTTGATGGAGTCTTGCTACACGAGGTATTGCACGCTGCATTACTCCATGTACCGCGTCGAGGTGTGCGCGATGCTATATTATGGAACTTTGCTGCTGACATTGTTATTAACGGTATTATTATGCAGCAAGGTTATTTTGAACTACCAGCAGGTGGTTTACGTGACCAGAAGTTAGAACACCTTAGCGTTGAGGAAATATACGAAATTCTTTCCAAAGACGCAGAAAAGTATAAGAAGATGTGGGAAGCTGCTGGTGGTGATGGGCTAAGTGATTTACTTGAAGGTTTAGGAGAAGGTTCAGAAGAAGGTGACGAAAACGATAGTATGTCTAGCGCGCGTAAAGCAGCACTAGAAGCACATTGGCGTAATGCGCTACAACAAGCAGCAGTAATTGCTCGGTCATCAAAACAAGGCACAATACCCGCAGGTATTGAGCGCGAATTAATGAACGCTACAACACCACAAATAGACTGGCGCTCGTATTTATGGCGTTATTTAGTTCAGACACCAAATGATTTTACTGGTTTTGACCGTAGGTTTGTTGGACGTGGACTATATTTAGAAGCACTACAAGGTGAGTCTGTTATAGTTTACGTTGCAATTGATACTAGTGGTTCAATTGGTGGTCAAGAACTGAAGTTATTTTTAAGCGAAGTTAGTGGTATCTTGCGCTCTTACCCTCACCTCAAGTGCGAATTATATTACGTCGATGCTGATGCTTATGGCCCCTACGAACTTAATCCTGACAGTGCTTTTCCAAAACCGCAGGGAGGAGGAGGTACGTCATTTATACCATTTTTTGACAAAGTATCCGAACGTTGGGACGGACAGGCACAAGCGGTATGCGTCTATCTAACTGATGGATATGGTTGTTTCCCTACTGAGGCGCCTCAACTACCAGTATTATGGGTAGTCACACCAGGTGGAATGAATTTAGAACAATTTCCCTTTGGCGAAAGCGTTCGTTTATTGTCAGCTTAGTTAGAAACCGGGTTTCTTTATACATATCTGTAATAAAAACGACGATTTTGCCTAGAAACCCAGTTTCTTTGGGTTGATGAAAATTTGATGAAATTATATTCTCGACTTTGTAAAACTTGTCGGGAGTTTAATTATTATTAAAATTCTTGGGAATAATAAAGGGTAAGACCAAGCAAACCCTTAATTATTACTCATCAAAATGAAACAAGCTATTAATGCTACTACCTCTTCTGAGGAACTTAGAAAACTAGCGGACACTTATAACGGAGCAATTCGTAAACTCGTTGCTAGCAACCCGAATACACCACCAGATTTACTTATAGAATTATTTATCGAATTTCCGCATCAAGTTCTAAATAATCCTGTAATTGAGTTAATTTTGCTCGAAAACCCTGATTTTTTCAGATACTTATATCAAAATAACCCATATATATTCAACGAAGATGCATTACCACCCTTATTTATTGAATGGGCAGTAAATTGTTCAGATGAAGGAATTCGTAAAACTATCGCAAGCAATGAAAACACGCATCCATCATTTTTAGAGCAGCTTGCAAAAGATACAAGTATAGATGTACGCGGTAACGTTGCCGAAAATCATCGCACCAACACTAATACTTTACAAAAGCTAGCAGAAGACAAAAGTAAAAAAGTTCGTCTTGCCGTTGCAGAAAATCCAAATACTCCCAAATGTGCGCTATTAAAGTTAGCAACCGACAAATGCTACGAAATTCGTAGTAAAGTAGCAACACACACTAAAACACCTAGCAATGTACTAGAAAAATTAATTCAAGATAGTAACGGTATAGTACGGTTTGGCGCCGCAAAAAATCCTAATACTCCGCAACATTTAGTTAACAAATTACTTGAAAAGTTAATTAAACATGAGACTAGTATAATTCAAGAATATAAACTACCCGAATCATTTTTAGAATGGGCAGTTAATCATCAAGACACAAATATACGTATTGCTGTAGCGTGCAATTCCAACACACCCCAAAGCTTATTAATGCAGCTAGCACAAGATAAAGAAATTTGCGTGCGTACTGCCGTAGCTAAAAATTCTAAATCTAGTCGTAAAACTTTGACAAAACTTGCTCAAGATGAAAACGAAACGATTTGTTTTATAGCCGCTTGGACACTTAAAGAACGTTCTGACTATTACTACTTTGATTATGACGAAAATCAATTTTAATATTTATTTAGCAATTAAAATTTATTAGAATATCTTTTGGTTTTCATGAGAAAAATTTAAAATAATCAAGTCGAATTGGTGTGTTATATGACTCTAGATAGTTCCAATCATCCTTCGACACCTAGCTATATACTCAAAAATATAGCTACTGATGGCAAGTTTTATGTATGTCGTTATGTTGTTACTCATCCAAATGTGACTATAGAGATTTTAAAATTATTAATTAAAGGTAAAGACAGCTTTATTTGTTTTAAATGGGCACAGAGACTACTGTCATTAATTAATATATCGCCAAATAAAGATGACATGTACTATATACAATTATCAGAGAATATTCTGAAACATTTTAACTCTCATTTTAAATAATAGCCAACACCCTGTAGAGACTAAACATGTTTAGTCTCTACATTGATAATTATATAACCAACTAATGACGTTGGGAACTTAATTTATTTATAACTTGTCGTAATATTGCGGAGATTAATATTCTTGATATTTATCAACATATTATATTTCCGTAAAAATACAAAGGTGATTTGAATGAATATGTGACAACTTAAAGTCACAGGTTTTGTTATATATTATTTTTGATTTTTGTTTATGCTAAACTCTTCCAATTTGCTTGCACTCGTACATGAAGCAGCTAGCGAAACTACATCACATATAAGCTTGGAAGAGTTAGCGTCTATGGCCCCTGAACTCACGCGCGTTATAGCTGCAAACATATGCACTACTCCAGAAATTTTATTTTCACTCAGCACCAGTAAAGATTATGACACGCGCAAAGCTGTAGCTAATAACCCCAACACTCCCACAGAGATATTGTTTCAATTAGGGATAGAATTTCCATACGAGTTGCTCGAAAATCCAGTATTCTCACTGTTGTTATTAGAAAACCCGAATTTATTTCAAGAATTACCCGAAGATACTCAAGCTAGTTTACTTAAATTAAAAGTTATCCCAGATACATATTTACAGTGGGCATTAAGTTATAGGCGCCCGAAAACAATGTTTGCTGCGGCAATGAATCCTAAACTAACTAGAGATGAATTATGTAAGTTGATATACGAAGCAGGTAGTAACTGGTTAACTTCACAAGTGCCAAATGTCGCCAAGTTACATGTCAACTGGATAGGGGAAATGAAAGCTGGATGGCAAGAAGCAGCTTTTGCGGTAGTTCAAAAACACCAGTTAGTCAAAGATAATATCCTTCACGATGAAGTTTCTGAATATAGATTGTGGCAACTCGGCATTATTCCCCAAGCTTTCTTGATGGGATTACATCGTAATACGTTAGTACAAATAGCCCGTAACCCTGATACTCCCGCAGAAATTCTCGAAGCGCTGTTAAAACCAAAAACAGCGACTAAAAAAATGCGTGTAGCAATTGCCAATAATTTAAATACTCCCGTTCATCTTCTAGAACAGCTTGCGGGTGATGATGATGCGTGGGTACGTCAAACTGTTTTTCAAAATCCCAGTACTCCAAATGCTATCTATAAATTATTTTACGACTACGAAGCCGCAATTCAAAATCCTGATACTACTGGCGCCACTTTAAGCGAAATTGTAAAACGTGACTGGGAGTATACGCGAACGGGTGTAGCATCTCACCCAAACACTCCTCGCGAAATATTAGTAAAACTTGCCTATAACAAATCGTGGAAAGTTCGTGCGGCAGTTGCTGGTAACAAAAGCGTTCCTACAGAAGTGCTGGAAATACTTATAGAAGATAAACGCTTAGGAGTTTGTAATGCAGTCGTTCGTAACCCCATAACTCCAGCATGGCTTTTAGTAAGAATGTTGAACAATTACAAATGCTACCAACGTCAAGATATTGCCAAACACCCTAATGCGACACCAGCAATTTTAGAACTACTTGCACGGGATGCAGATTGTTATGTACGTGTAGAAGTAATTAAAAATCCCAACACTTCAATTGAACTACTAACGTATTTGGCAAACGATAAAGATTTTTACGTTCGTAATAATGTTGCAGCAAGCTCCTTAGCATCAGAAACCTTACTAGCACAGTTAGCTAACGATGGCGAATATATGGTGCGTCAACATGTAGCGTACAATCTTAAAACCCCAATTGAGATTTTGAGAAAATTGGCAACCGATGAAGATAATAACGTTCGGTGTGCAGTTGCCGAAAATCCTAACACCCCTGATGATGTGTTAACGCAGTTAGAAAAAGATCAAGTCGATTGGGTAAAAGCTAGGGCAATAATATTCCGTCAAACAAAGTCACTTACCCTATACTCCAATTCTTCAACTTGCCAAGACAATATTTCAATTGCCGCAAATCCTAACACCCCTATCGAAATTTTACTTGAACTGGCGCCAAGCGATAGCTACCAAGTATATTTACTATCGATTCAAAATATATGTCGGCAAATGACGACACACTCAGATATCCCTACCTATCTTCTAGAAAAATGTGCCACAATCAACACACTTGAAATACAAATTGCCTTAGCACGACATCCAAATATACCCGAATCTATCGCATCAAAATTTGCATCAAGTCAATCAGTACGCTTGCGTCGGTTAGTAGCGCGAAATCCTAATCTACCACCATCCGTGCAAGAAAAACTCTTGCAGGATAAAAACCAAGATGTGCGATCTTCAGCACTCGTTGGGTTACTCGAAACAAAAAATCATCCACACACCGAGTTTTTACAGCAATGGCAAGCAGTGCAAAATCTGAATGCATCAAGTCAACTACTCATAGAACAAGCACAAAGTCAATGGGTAACAATTAAAGAAGCTGTAGCACTTAACGCAAATTCAGCAATGATTGTCTTTGACACTTCTGAAAAGCAAGACAAATTAAATCGCAGTAAAAGCAACGCTCCCGTCACTTTGTTAGAAAAGTTAGCAACAGACGAACATATCTCTGTAAAATTAGCAGTTGCCAAAAACTCCAACACTCCAGCAAACGTACTAGAAATGCTTGCCAATAACCCCAAATCAAATAACCTAACACACCTTGCAGCAGTAAAATCTCTAATTCAACATTACCCAGAGCAATGCCAACCATATATAGAAAAATTTATTAGTACGACCTCTTACCCATCGCTCTCAAACTTTTTTATATTACTACACCATCAGGCGCCAAGCGACCTACTAGTAAAACACCATCGCTCATCATCCTGGTTAGAAAGATACGCAGTAGCAACAAACCCCAACACACCGCAACACATCCGCAAACTCCTAACAGAAGACGCAAATCGTATCGTGCGTGCAGCAGCAAAAGCGAATGCGTAGAGACGTGATTAATCACGTCTCTACAAATTATTTAACGTGCTTAACTTCAACAACCGTATGAACATTACCACGTGGAGTAAAATCAGCTTTAACAGTTACCTCCAAAGGGTCACAAGCAGCAACAAAATCATCAAGAATTAAATTTGCCGACTCCTCGTGAGAAATATACCTATCACGATAACTATTTATATAGAGTTTCAGCGCTTTCAACTCCACCACCTTAGCATCAGGGATATAGCTAATATAAATAGTGGCAAAATCAGGATAGCCAGAAAACGGACACTTACACGTAAATTCCGGCAAAGTAATATTAATATTATACCGTCTACCTACACGCGGATTTGGGAACGTAATTAACTGACCCTCAGCAATTTCACGCTCACCATATTTTACTTCTTGAGTTGGCGCCTCAAGAGATGGCTGTGTTGTCATTTCAGATAATGAGTTGCTCATATTAAATAGTGCTTAACCTAACTTAATATCATAACCGAAACACAACTCATAACCCACAACTCCTCACTCAGCACTCAGCACTCATCACTCATAAACATCTTCTTGTTCCCAATCAGGACAAGTTGAATCTTCTACACCACTAGGATGCATCCCACAAACCAATAAAGTACCACCATACGCATACCCATGATAATGCTTACAACCTATACACGCTGTATTTTTCTCTATTGTTGCATCTACTGAATATGGAAACGCTGGGTCAAAATTATCACCCGGTATATCATCCAATTCCCAATAAATTTCTGAAAGCGGTTCAACAATATCTTGCAAATACTGGTCAACCTCTGTAGCGATACTGTTGTGTACCTGTTCACTCAACTCTTCAGTAAATTCAAAAAATGTATCTACCACTTCTGTCATTCCTATAAAGAAACGCTCTACTTCGTCAGTCAGTGTTTCCATTAGTTGCCACAAGTCTTTCTGCCAATTTTCCATAGAATTTCAAGTCCTCATCGACTCAATAGCGGAAAAAATAGTGTTGTTTGTCTAAATAGTAATTCTACAGACTATTTCAACACCAATACAACACTATTACAACACTGCTTTTCAATTCGAGCATGAGGATTACAACCCAATATTTGTATCAAAATACACTTAATATCTTGAACAATTTACTGTTCACGCTGTAAACGCCGTAATTCCTCTTGCATTTGCTTAACTTGGTCACGTAGATTATCGACTTCTTCCACAGGCGACTCTTTTGCAGAAGATGCAGTTTGAGCCACTTCTTCATCTTCTTCTAAAATTTCGATTCGCCGGGGTTCATTTGTCGAGGTACCCGAATCTTTTGTAGAAGCCTGTTCTTGCTGGGCTTGCTTCATCATATCTTCCACAAAGCGACGACCTTCTTCGGTAGTCATTTCGCCGCGTGCTACCATTTCATCTGCCAGCTTTTGAACTTGCAATCGCAATTCTGAAAGTTTTCCACCTGCTTTTTCACCTGCGTAAGAAGCTAGTCCTACACCCAGATAAAAAGCTTTTTGTACTAAGTCTCCAAAACCAGCCATTACTGACTTTTATCTTTGTATTTAATATAAAATTTTTTTTCGGGGACCGGGGTCTACGCCTACTACAAGCATCCCGTATTGCTGCTATCTTCCGATCCTGACAAAATTTAGGCGTTGCGGTTGCATAGTCCCAGTCTTCCCATAACTATAGCATTAAATTTCAAATAATTTCAAATAATTTGTACAAAAATTATTTATTCTACGACGAGGCGCCATTCATATAGTTGGTAGTCAACGCAGCCGTTTTTAATTAGGGGGTCTTCGGCAACTATAGCTTGAGCTTGTTCCATCGAGTCTGCTTCAAAAATCATCATTCCTCCTCCTCGAACTGCCCAGTATCCACTTTTTGCTTTATGTCCACGTGCGATTAGTTCACGAACGTAGGCATGGTGTGCGCCTACGTGTTGATCAAAAGTTGGTTTATCGACTTTACCTTGTTCTATCTTGACGAAAATTGGCATATACTCTTTCTTGATGGTCTGGTTTTGCGATAAACAATATGATTGGTGGGGCTGAGTTAGGGGCGGGTTTAGTAGATATTTAGCTCCGTTGCACGGATGTGGGTTACCCACCCCCTACAGTATCGGCGATACAATGTCCACGATATGATATCCACAATATGATGTCTACAATTGAATGAGTCGTTTTTTTATTGCCCTGATACCACCGCAGCATATTCTGGACTATGTAAACCAAGTCAAGCAGTATTTTGCTGACAATTACAACAGTCGCAGTGCATTAAAATCTCCACCTCATATTACTTTACAGCCTCCGTTTGAATGGGATGAAGGCAATGTTACACAACTAGAAGAGTATTTGAATAATTTTGTATTTAATCGAACGGGTGTACCTGTCACATTAAACCAATACGGCGCCTTTGCACCGCGCGTTATATATATAGATGTAATTAACACTCCAGAGTTGATAGCGCTGCAATCAGATTTAATCACTTATATGGAGTCAATAGGTATTTATGACCCAAACACCAAAACTCGAACTTTCACACCACATATGACGGTAGCATTTCGAGACTTGACGAAACAAAACTTTAAGGTAGCTTGGCAAGAATTTGAGCATCGTCAGGTAAATTTTGAATTTTGCGCTGATAATATTCGTTTACTACTGCACGATGGTAAGCGTTGGAACGTTTTATCAAAATTCCAATTTAGTTAAATTTATCCGTAAATATATACATATAGGTTGTAGTGATTGATATCAAAATTCATACAAAAGGAAGTTGATTAATAAAAACTTCTATCTGAAGTAAGAATTTATTTGTTCACACTATTATAATTATTGTAAAAACATCATGTTAGATTCAGTCAGACCATCAATGCAAGAATCTGCGACCAATTCTTATACAAAAAAGGTTGCTATTAAAAATTGGAAAACTACTGCTATCGGTTGTGTATTATGTTGTAGTGGGTTTGTAGCATTTTCACCAAGCACTTTCGGTGGAGAACAGGCGCCTTTAGTTCAAGTATGTAAATATATTACTTCGGGAGGATTAGCAGTTCTAGGTATAAGTGCCAAAGATTTTAATGTTACTGGTAAAGATAAAGAGTAATTAAACGTAAAAGTTATATCTAGAAAGAATTTTGATGCATTGTATTTATTAATTTTAGAAACCGGGTTTATTGTTAAAAACCCGGTTTCTTTGTATCACTTTAGTGCTAATTACTACTTAGCCCCGTTTGGACGTTGAATAATTGTCTCCATAACTCGGCGCCTATTTTTTGGGTCGATAGCAACTAATCGAATATATTCATTGCTGAAGTCACCCAAAGATGACTCGATAGCAGAAACTAAATCGGAGGCAGCGCTAATTTCTCCTACTGTACAGCTTTGCCATGAACCCATTTTAAAACGGCGTTCGTCAACGTGTTCAATACCTATTTTGTAACCCTTAGACAAGATTTCGCGAACTAGTTCTTGAGTCTCTAAGGTGAGATGAGTGCTGGGTGCTAGCTGTGTATTTTCTGCGTATTGCTTGTAGTATTCTCCGTTATTCATAACGGATGTTGTAACTGGGTTTAAAGATGGTGCAGAAGAAGGTGAATGATATGGTGTGCCAACTGGCAGTTTAGGCGCCGACTTAGCTAGCATTCCAACACCAGCTACAACTGGCGCCATAATCGGCGCGTGATTAGTTGGTTCCTCAACTACCTCTACAACATGTTGTTTGTATGGTGTGCCAAGTGCCGTTGCAGCAGGTTGTTTGTATGGTGTGCCTGCTGGCAGTTTAGGCGCCGACTTACTTAGCATTCCAACACCAGCTACAACTGGCGCCATAATCGGCGCGTGATTAGTTGGTTCCTCAACTACCTCTACAACATGTTGTTTGTATGGTGTGCCAAGTGCCGTTGCAGCAGGTTGTTTGTATGGTGTACCAGCTGGCAAACTCGGCGACGAATTAGCTTGCATTCCAACACCAGCTACAACTGGTGCCATAATCGGCGCCGACCTATCTGGTGCTACAGATGGTGTTTTAACTGTTGTTGTTACAACTTCTGCAACACCCACATCATTACTGTAAATTGGCGCTGGTAATGCTTCTACCCTAGATACAGCTTTACGCGAAAACAATCCACGATTATATTCTTCTACTAATTTAGAATTTTGTACGCGCTGTTGTTCTCCAACCATCAGATTACCCATTTCAATCAGGTACGGTAATTTAAAGTTTGGTTTTTTAAATTGTGGCGGACCTTCAACACTGTTAACTACGCGCTGCGATACCTTCTCTATACCAATTTCATGAATAAAGTGGCGGATTTGTTCGTCGTAAATGCGAGAACGTAACGCGCTGAAAAAGTCAACAGACTGATTAATAAAGGTATCAACAAACTGTTCAATTTCACGACGCGATAATCCATCAGGCTCATAAATTCCCCCGACAATGCCAACTTTGTCATCACGGTCAGGTTCCCAATAGAACTTCTCCATGCGTCCATCGCGTACTAAAGGCGCATACAGCGTAGAGAAATCATTACCCGTAACAATAATTGGTATTCTAGGTAATGGCGTTGAGTCATAACTACCTGGAAGTTGTACATCTGTCGGATTATCCGCAATATTCATTAATGTCGCATTGACCAACTGCGTATTAACCGTGTACTGTGTCCCTTCATCAAAACGTCCGGCGCCTGCATCCAAATCATTAATCATTAGTACGCACATCTTACCGCGTACTTTAGTTAACTCAGCAGTTTCTCGATAACGTAACCGAATCAAGCGTGCAGGGTCGCCTGCATCAGGACTTTCTAACTCACCCCCAGATATCAGGGTGAATTCAATACCCATTTTTTCAAAAACTAATTCGCATTGGAACGATTTTCCTTCACCCTTACGTCCGTGAATACCCAAAATCAACGGAACGCGCACAGCAGGTAGATTTAAGAAATTTTTAGTAATGTGTACGGCAAGTTTATCTAGAAATTTCGGAGCGATGTAATAACCCATGACCTAACCAAGAAATAGCAGTCTTAAAATAATGTTAAGTTGTATCGGCAGCTACCGCTCACTTTATTTTTTGGCGCCGAGTTAAGTTATGTGTCTCCAGCGCACCTACCCAACTTGAAATTTCTAACAACTACTCTTGGTTAGAAACTCTCAAATCAATATATATGCCTTATGCAATATTGTGCCTTGTATAATATATAGTCTTGTGGAATATTGTAGTCTTGTGGAATGGGCATCCTTGCCCGTTCCATAATCAGCATAAGGAAGCTCACCCGAAAGAATATAGTATTCACAATTATTGCTTCTGGCTAGCAATTTGACGAACTTGCTCAATCTCTAACTCTGCAATTTCTGCAACATCTTCAACTGTCATCCCATAATCGAGTAACTTGGGTGCCATTGCTAGTTTGGCTTTCTGTTCGCCTTTCTGCTCACCAAGCTCTTCTCCTTCCCTTAGTGCTTCTTGATAAACCTTAGTGTGTTTTAGGTAACTTAGCCTAGACATATTTTCAATCTCCTTTCTGCCCAAGTTTAGGGCAAGGATACCCACCCCACAAGATGTCAGATTTACAATTATTACTTCTGGTTAGCAATTTGACGGACTTGCTCAATTTCTAACTCAGTGATTTCAGCAACCTCCTCAACAGTCATTCCACGATTGAGCAACTTAGCTGCCGTTGCTAGTTTATTCTTATGTTCGCCTCGTTTTTCACCTCGTTGTTCGCCAATGTCTTCTCCTTCTTTAAGCGCTTCTTGATACACCTTAGTGTTTTTGAGGTCATTCAGTCCTAGCATGTTTTCTATCTCCTTTCTGCCTATATTAGGGAATTTGTAAACAATTACGGTTTCAATTAATTCTATTATCGCTCTTTGAAAGTCAAGGTTAGGCGCTTCTCGCTTGGCTCTATCGATTGAAATTCTAGCTTGTTGCCCTGCAATGTTTTCTTTAACTCTAACCAGTCGAAGCACTGAGAGGCTTAAAGACTTGTCGGTAACTTGCGGGTCAAGTTGATCAAGATAAATCTTTGTGAAGCGAGGACTATTTTTAAAGTCTTCGTATTGTATGGGTAAACCTGGGTCGAGTCGCTTTTGGGTAAAAATTAGAATTCCTCGCCAGTCGTTTACTGGGGTGTAATCATCTAAATAAAGGAAGATTTCCGCAAAAAAGCCTTGATAAATATTCTTTTTATGGTCTTTGTATCCTTAAAACTCAGCAAAATAAATGGGTAAGTTAGAGGCATAAATTGGAGGTATGAAGATACCGTCTATTTGAAAGCGCGTTTGTTTTACTTCCTGAGATAAGAAACTATAGGTTGAGGCTCTCGGTTATGTATTACCTATCAATTCAAAGAAAAATTCAGGAAATGTTTGAAAAATCTCGTAAAAGATACTGTCTGTTTTCACTTTTGGCTAATTTGGTGAAGTGGCTGAAGGGTACAAAGTTAATCTCTGTGAAACTGATACGTATACTTTTACTGAGAAATAAAGAAACCGGGTTTCTGCTTAAAAGAAACCCGGTTTCTATAACCGATATTAAAAAGCTTGAATCCACTCTTTAATAGTGTACTCTGTCCAAATGCCGTTTTTCCAGTACGGGTCATTTTCGACTAATTGACGCACGATGTCTTCGCTTTCAGCTTCGTAAATACCAAAAACTTTTGTGACATCTTTTGTAGGCCCAATTGTAATTAGTACACCCGATTCTTTTTGTTGTGCTAGTCCATCAAGATGCGCTTGACGATGTGGCGCCCGTTTTTCTAAAACGTCTTCGCAGTAGCTTCCCCACATAATGTATTTAGTCATAACTCCTAACTCCTTAAATTAACGCCAAATTTTTCAACCAAGGTGTCACGAACTTTTTGGTGTACAGGTTCGATATCTTTGTCGGTGAGTGTCCGTTCGTTTGACCGATATACGAGACGAAATGCTAAACTTCGTTGTCCTGCGGGGACGTTTTCTCCTCGGTATTCGTCGAATAATTCTACTGACTCTAATAAGTCTTTAGCTGATGCTCTAATTGCACGTTCTATTTTTGCAACGGTAAGTTCAATAGGAGCAAAGAAAGCTATATCACGGTCGGATGCTGGGTAGGTTGAGTATGGTTTGAAGCCTGGAACTAATATTTCTTCACTATCTAATGCATCTAGTAATACATTTAAATCGAGTTGAAATACGTAAACTGCATCTGGTAAATTCTTTTCTTTGCGTAATTGAGGATGTAGTTGTCCAAATGTACCGAGTCGATTGCTACCAACCCATAGTGAGGCTGTACGCCCAGGATGTAAGCGAGCGTCGCGATTATCTGGTTGGTATTCGACGTGCAAGCTCATTTGTTGGAAGATATTTTCTAGTACTCCTTTGGCTTCGTACCAAGTCATCGGCGCCTCAGAACCACCACGTGCCCATCTACCAACGCTAGTATCACCGCCCAGAATTCCACCTATTGCTTCGGCTTCTTGCAACCCGTTTTCTTCTTGCCAGAAAATTTCTCCAATTTCAAACCCATTAAGGGCACCGTTTCCTTGTTCAAGGTTAAATTGAAACGCATTAATTAAACCATTTATTAAATCGGTTCGCAGTGCTGAGTACTCAACAAGTAAAGGATTGCTTATTACTATTTGACGTTCTTCTCCTGGTTTGACGAGCGAATAATGAATTAACTCGGTTAAACCGGCGCCACGCATTGCATAACGTAATTTGCGTAGCATTTCCTGCTCGAACGGCAAATAACCACCTTCGGCTGTTTCTGGCAGAGTATCACAAAAATTATCGTAACCGTAAAGGCGAGCAATTTCTTCAATTAAATCGATTTCTCGTTCTAAGTCGCGGTAACGATATGGTGGAACAACGACATTCCAAGTTTTATCTCCTGAAACAGTCAACTGACATCCTAACGCTGTTAAAATTCTTTCTACATCACTCGCTTGTAGTTCGCCACCTATATCAGCATCGTCACCCGCGCGTGTTGGTCCAAGTAACTCATTTACACGATCTAAACGTAAACTAATTATGTGACTCCATGTTAAAGGGTCTGGGCGAGTATCTACTGTTTTTTGAGCAACAATTGTACCGCCAGCCAACTCAGTAATCATCGTCAATGCACGACGGGTAGCTGTTTCTAAACCTGCAAAATTTATACCGCGTTCATAACGTGATGATGCTTCGCTTCTTAACCCCACACTTCGCGAAGACCGACGAATTGCTACGTTATCAAACAATGCTGCTTCTAAAACGAGGTTTTGCGTACCTTCATAAACTTCGCTTTCCTCACCACCCATTACACCAGCAAGGGCAACAGGTTTATCACCAGCAGTAATTAATAAATTTTGCGTACTGAGAGTGCGGGTTTGTCCGTCGAGAGTCTTGAGAGTTTCACCCGCATTCGCAAATCTAACTCCAATCGTTATGTTGTCACTACCCCCAATTGTCTTTAAGCGTTCGCGGTCAAATGCGTGTAGCGGTTGTCCCCATTCTAGTAATACGTAGTTAGTAATATCTACAACATTATTAATTGGGCGTGTACCTGCCGCACGCAGCTTTTGCTGTAACCAATCAGGTGACGGTGCAATTGTAATGTTTTCTATTACCGTTCCAATATAACTAGGGCAAGCTTTAGATTCTTCTACCTTTAAATTTAAACCTGGCGATGCTGAAGCTGTTATCTCAGGTGGTTCGGGTATTGATAGTTTGGCATTTGTAAGGGCAGCAACTTCGCGTGCAATTCCAACCATACAAAGTGCATCTGCACGGTTAGCTGTTGCCGTTACGTCTAACACGACATCATCAAGTCCCAATAAGGGACGTACATCACTGCCTAACTGCAAATTTTCGTTTTGAAAAATGTGGATTCCATCTACATCTGTAGGTAATCCCAATTCCTTTAACGAACAAATCATGCCGTTAGAAGGCACTCCCCGTAACTTTGCAGGCTTTATTTTTAAATTTATATTTGGGAGAAACGTACCAACTACAGCTACTGGTACAAGTATATCGGCACGGACATTTGAGGCGCCGCAAACAATATTTAAGGTTTCACCCGTACCAATATCAACTTGGCAAACGCTTAATCTATCGGCATCAGGGTGTTGTTCACGTGCTTTAACACGTCCAACTACCACACCCGATGCCCACGTGCGACGATCTTCAATATCTTCAACTTCAAACCCTGCCATAGTGAGGGTTTGAGCTAATTCTTCAGGAGTTTGTTTTATCTCGACTAGTTCCCGTAGCCAATTCAACGAAATACGCATTTGATTTTGCTTGTGCGATTGGGGTAGCTTTAATAGTAAGGCACTGTCTATTCTAAAACGATTGGGCGAACGAGCTTCATATGTTTGCATTTTTCGCACGCTTCAAAAGGATTATTTGGCGCTACCCGTTAAGGTAAAAAATTTCACCCTTATTTACCACATGAGACGTATTTCACTTTGGGTGTCCTTTATCACAAAATTAAATATATATCAAATACAGCGCCTGAATGCCAAAGAGCTACAGGGAGATAAAAATGGCCAATAAAAAAACAACTAAAGCAAGTACTAAGACTGATACGCCTAAAGCTGAATCAAAAGCTAGACCAAAGCGAAGCAATACAGCTTCTAAAACTGGTTCCACAAAGAAACAAGATGAAATTCAGAAAATTGCTGATGTTGAATCGAGTGACCTTGAAATTACAAAAACACTTGATATAGACGGTAAACGTCCGGTAGCTGCCAGTTCTTTCGAGGTTGTAGATACTTTTAACGTTGAAGAACGTCCTACTGTTGACTATAAAGCATCATTAGCGACTCAAGATAATAAAACTACTGATATAGACAATCAACGTCCTGTAGAATCGAGTGACTTTGAAATTACAAAAACGCTTGATATAGATGGTAAGCGTCCAGTTGCTGCTAGTTCTTTTGAGGTTGTAGGTACTTTTAATGTCGAAGAACGTTCAGCGATTACAACATCGAATGCCAAAAATAGTAAAACTACTAAAGCGAATAAAACTAAAAAAAGTAAAAAAACTGCTGACAGTGATTTACAATACAACCATACTATAGATATTGATGGTCGGCGCCCAGTTGACCCAAGTTCTTTTGAGGTACTAGATACTTTTGATGTAGATGGTGAACGTCCAATTACCTCGAATAATTCTAAAGTACTAGATACTTTTGATATAGATGGTGAGCGTCCAATTGTTTCTAGTAATCTCGTATATGATGAAACTATAGATATAGATGGTCGGCGCCCAGTTGACCCAAGCAATTTAGAACTGGCAGGCTCTCTTAATATAGATGGCGAACGTCCTGTAGGAGCAAGTCAAATTAATGACCAACGTATTACATCTGATTACATAGACTAATAACAATTAAAAAACCGGGTTTCTTCATTGAAATCTTACAATACAAATAACGATTTGTCTGCGACAATGAATGCGTAGAAACCCGGTTTATTAACGTAAGTTTTTATCAAATTAAAGACTGAATTGCACGTAATAATTCTTGCTTACCAAAAGGTTTTGTTAAGTAAAAATCGGCACCTTGACGCATACCCCAAATTTTATCGATGTGACCGTTTTTGGAGCTACAAATGATAATTCTAATGTTTTGAGTAGCAGTATTTCGCTTAAGAAGGCGACATAACTCAAAACCACTCATACCAGGCATCACAATATCGGTAATTACGATATCAGGTAAATCGTTTAAAGCTTTCTTAAAACCTTCTTTGGCATCGTAAGCTTTAATAACGTTGTAACCACCGTCTTCTAAATAACAGTTGATTAACTCTAGCTGAGAAGGCGTATCGTCAACAACTAGAAGTGTTGTCATATTTACTTATTCCTTTGATTTTACAATATTGATGACGACAGTTGGGGAATCAAATTATAAATCAAGTCAAGTGCATGAATACCATTTTGAGTAAATCAGCCTGAGTAAATGGTTTTGTCAAATACCCTGATGCACCAACTAAGCGCGCTTTGACTTTATCTACTAATCCTTTGTTACCTGTCACCATAACAATTGGCGTTTTCTTAAACATCGAGTTATTGCGAATAATCTTGCACAGTTCGTACCCGTCTATACCATCCATGTTCAAGTCGAGTAAAATCAAGTCTGGCTTGTTACGAATTATCGACATCACTGCCTTCACTGGGTCGTTAATTGTCACGACTGAGAAGTTCTCATGTTCTAGAAAACGGCTAATCTCTCTCAGAACTGTTGGACTGTCATCAACTGAAACAATTTTATAGACTTTACGATTAGTCGCTTTTTCAGATGTAGTGCTAGGCGGTTTGGCGATAGCGCTTTCAGATGAAACGGGTTCGCTAACTGTTTGCTGATCTCGATATAACTGTGTTTTATCTGGAATTATGACGTTGCTACTGTAAGTGTGTCTTTGTGTAACTGTCCCGTTGGTAGTGGTATTTAAGGAAGGCGCCGAACTTCCTAACTGATTATTAACTACCTCAGTAACATAATTTGTAGTTTGATTTTCGTCTGGAGTAATTAGGGGTAATTTATCAAATGGTGGGTCTGGTTCATGAAGAACAATTTCTCCACTACTTATATATTGATACAGTTGCCGTGCCATTTCTACTTCGTCTTGATTGACAATTACAGCTAAATGCCGTAGGCTGAAACCCTTCATCCAAGTTGCCAAATTTTGATGTATGGCTGAGAGCTGATGTTTGAGTACCTCTGTTGGTACCCGTAGGTAAGGACGTTGATATGGTGATGAAATGTGAGGAGTTAGCGTCTGCCAACCGCGTAATTGTTGGTCACACATTTCAAGTATTTTTTCTGTATCAATTCTGCAAATAACTGGTAATTTATTTACAATACTTATTAATTTGTAATTTCCTGTATTAATTAGTGAAAAAGATTCAAGAACTTCTTTGACCATTTCCTGAATCAAAATAGCAGCTTGAGTTGGATTGATGTGACGTTGGCTAACCAACCAGCAAATAGCTTGGTATTCGGGTGGTTGTTCGGGTAATTTGTCTGAATTAGAGTCCCCGCTTAGGTTTGGTGAGTCAGCTTCAAACATCAAACGCACTTGAACACGAATCTCTGTGCTTAAAGCACTCAATTGATGGTCTAAACGGCGTAAATGCCTTTCTAGACGGTCAAAAGGTTCGATTGAGTGGGTCGCATAAATAATTTTCCCCTGTTCTAAGTATATTAGCCAGGTAACTGAATTACTTAATACATGTAAGTAAGTAGTGTCATGACAGTTCGATAAGTGACGTAATAGACTAAGGGAACGTAATCTGGTGAATGTGCCTAAAATGTTCATCTGCTTGGAGTTTTTCCAGTAGATTAGCCACTATATCAGCAATTTTGATATGTTGCTCGATACAGTTCTTGTAATTTTTATATCTTCCTAGAATGAAATATCAGAGGTTGATATGCATATATGTTACAAGCGACAAAAATTATCGTGACTATTGTTTTGTTACATTTTACATAACTACCTTTTTTTTCGCAGTTTGTTAAATTGCAATTTTACCTACTGCAATATAGATATAATAATGGTATCTTGCCAACCTACATTTGTGATTTCACCAAACACACAAACCTTCTATATGAAAAATTTAAAAAGTCCAAAGCGAGAAACTAGAAAATTACTGTATTGTAGATGTTTATCTGGTCTAATTGCCAAATAGGTTACAACAGACAACCTTGACAAGAGTTAAATTCTTTTTACTCAAACTATTTATGCTAATTCCGAATCCACTTAGTATGTTTGTGCTATAAAAGATGCGTCTGGCTAGTTGCTTAGTATAAGGCATTTGCAACAACCCATAACAAAACGGTAAATTCGCAGTTTAGGAAAGCTTGCTTAAATCTGACTATTACACTTGGTAGAACACAATTTTGGACTCTATTATAACACGAGAAGTTATGTCTGATACATTAAGGCTTGATGAAGTTGTGGAATTCGCTGAGAACCCAGAACCGAGGTGTCCGTGTGTACTGTTACTCGATACTTCTGGCTCTATGCAAGGCACAGCGATTAATGCTCTCAACGAAGGATTACAAACTTTTAAAGAAGAGTTAGTAAAGAATAGCCTAGCTGCCCGAAGAGTCGAAGTTGCAATAGTAACATTTGATAGCAGCGTAAATGTTGTACAAGATTTTGTCACGGCTGATTTATTCAGTCCACCAACGCTGTCTGCACATGGTCTTACAACTATGGGCGCCGGAATTCACAAAGCCTTAGACTTGATAACAGAGCGTAAAAATTTATACCGCGCCAATGGAGTTGCATACTACCGCCCTTGGATATTCATGATTACGGATGGCGAACCCCAAGGAGAATTTGAAGACGTTGTAGAACAAGCATCGTTACGTTTACAAGCAGATGAAGCCTCAAAGCGTGTTGCATTTTTTACCGTCGGCGTGGAAAATGCTAATATGATGCGGTTGGGTCAAATCGGGGTCAGAAGTCCTTTAAAGCTCCAAGGCTTGAATTTTGTGGAAATGTTTGTGTGGCTGTCAGCGAGTATGTCAGCGGTATCACAGTCGAAAGTGGATGATCAGGTTGCGCTACCACCTATTGGCTGGGGTACTGTTTAGTTATATTTGTTAGCTAAACTTACACAGCTGTATGCGCGTGAATAACAATATGAGTAGTACTTTAAAGCAAATGGTTCACTGGCGGGTTGTTGCCGCTTCTGTATGTGGCACAAGTCATGTAAAGAATGAGCAGCTGTGTCAAGATGCACATAATTGGCAAGTTTTACCTGATAATATTTTAGTCGCCGCTGTTGCAGACGGCGCCGGCTCTGCCAGATTAGGCAAAGTTGGATCGATGATTGCTACTACCGCTGCGGTTGAAAGTGTTCGAGAGCATGAAATTAGCCGACGCGCTCTTAGTAGTGATGATTTTGTTCGTTCGCTTCTAACGAATGCGATGGTGGCAGCTAAAAAAGCAGTCGAGGAAGAAGCAGAAGCAACCTCATCACCATATGATGACCTCGCGACAACTTTGATAGTAATGGTCGCAACACCCGAAGGAGTCGCTGTAGCTCAAATAGGTGATGGTGTTGCTGTCGCTCGTGATTACCAGGGAAACTTACTCGCACTTACCATGCCCGATAGTGGTGAATATATCAATGAAACCACTTTTTTAACGTCGTTTGATTCTATCGATAACGCACAACTTCGTTTATGGCGCCAGCCAATTGTGAATGTTGGTGTACTAACTGATGGACTACAAATGTTAGCTATTAACATGGCAGTAGGCGCCCCGCATAAACCATTCTTTTTTCCGCTATTTGAATTTGTCGCGAATATCGACGACAAATCAGTCGCGAAAGAACAGTTAGTCAAGTTTTTGCGTTCGGAGCGAATTACGCAACGTACTGACGACGATTTGACGCTGGTTTTAGCGGCGTTGCATGAGCAATAATACTGCTATGAGCAACACGTTTCCAGCACTATATTAAAATTATTCCCCTATTGTAATCCTCGAAATGCAGGTAATACGTTGTCTTCCCAACCAACAAAATCTTACTATTAACCTCACCGTAAGTTTGGGGCGTGGCGGTGAAGCATGTATCTACACGGTACCAACCGATGCGAACCTAGTGGCTAAGATTTATCACAAGCCTAAAGACGCTCAGGATAACAAGCTATCTGTAATGCTTGCTCATCCTCCAGAAAACCCCACAGCTTGTTTAGGTCATATATCTATCGCTTGGCCAACTGAACTGTTGCACTCAACAGACGGTAGTAACCGCATCACTGGGTTTTTAATGCCGCGCATTCGAGGAATGCGACCCATTATAGATTTTTATAATCCTAGAACCCGTCGTCAGCATTGCCCTTTATTTAGCTATCAATATTTAATCCGAACTGCACGCAATTTAGCAGCAGCTTTCGCAGCACTCCATGCACGTGGTTATTGTGTTGGAGATGTCAATGAATCAAATATTTTGGTTAGCGATACAGCACTGGTAACACTCGTTGACACTGACTCGTTCCAAGTTCGTGACCCAGACAGTAAGACAGTCTATCGCTGCCCTGTTGGTAAACCAGAATTTACTCCCCCAGAGTTACAAAATAAAACATTTGCTGAGTGCGACCGCATCGCTGCTCATGACTTATT
Organism: Calothrix sp. HK-06; assembly: GCF_001904745.1. Taxonomy (GTDB): domain Bacteria; phylum Cyanobacteriota; class Cyanobacteriia; order Cyanobacteriales; family Nostocaceae; genus Dulcicalothrix. The sequence goes on along the minus strand of NZ_MRCD01000089.1, from coordinate 11,456 downwards.
CGGGTTAGGAGTTTTGATTTTCCAACTGTTAATGGAAGGTACACACCCATTTTCAGGTATCTTTCAAGGTATTGGCGAACCACCAACGTATGAATCACGAATTGCAAGTGGGCATTTTACCTATAGTCAAAGAACTCGCGTCCCATACATCCATACTCCCATTGCTCCAGCGTGGGAGATGTTACATCCAGCGTTACAAGAACTATTCCGTCGCTGCTTTGAGGAAGGACATCACAATCCTTTAATGCGTCCAAGCGCTGCAACTTGGCTTTTAACTCTTACAGAAGTAGAAGAATCTTTAATTACCTGTACCGTTAATCCTCAGCACCGCTACAGCAATCACCTACATAGTTGTCCTTGGTGCGAGCGCACTTTACGTCTAGGAGGTCGAGACCCATTTCCATCGCAGCGAGCGATAGCAGCGAAAGAACATTTAGCTGCTCATATTCCTCGTAAGAAACCTCGTCCGACTGCCGTACCTCGTGTCGCAAAAACGCCTGTAACCCTTAACGGTGTTAACTATCGCCAACCAAATACTGCTTATAATTATCCTTATTATAAGTCTTCAAAAAAACAAAGGCATTATCCAGTAGTGTTTTGTTTGCTAGCGTTTGGCTTGCTAGGGTATCTGGATGTGATGATCAAATTTACAAGTCGTCCTTTTAATGCCGAAAACTCTTACACCCAAACACTTGTTACTTCACAGCAAGTAGCCAAAGACAACCTCAGTTTTGATGATTACTATAAACAAGGTCATGCCTCTTACACCGTCAAAAACTACGAGGAAGCAATTCGGAAATTTACCAAAGCTATTCAAAAATTACCTGACCACGCGAAAGCTTACGTCAACCGAGGCAATGCTCACTTCAACCTGAAACAGTATGAAGCAGCTTTGTCTGACTACAATCAAGCCATTAAAATTAATCCTTCAGAAACCAAAGCTTATGTAAGTCGCGGTAACACTCGTTTAATTCTTGCAGAATACAGCAGCGACCCCGATAAAGATTATAGAGGCGCCATTTCTGACTTTAACGATGCCATCCGCCTGAATCCAAGTGAAATTGAAGCTTTGATTCGACGTGGAATTGTCCGCGCACAAGTTGCTAAGTACAGCGGTGAATCGCAAGACGACTACAGAAAAGCAATCCAAGACTTCGACCAAGCGCTCAATCTTAACCCATCGCGAGCAGAAGCTTACTATCAACGCGGCTTAGTTAGGTATCAAATAGCACAGTATAGTAGCGAATTTGAGAAAGAATATCGAGGCGCCATTTCTGATTTTAATCAAGCTCTAAGTATTAATCCGCAAATGGCGAAAGTTTACCTCAAGCGTGGAATTGTACGCTACGAACTTTCGCAATATGGAGGTAAAGAATCTAGTCGATACCGAATGCAGGCAGTAGAAGATTTACAGCGTGCCGCCAAAATCTCTCTAAAGCAAGAAGACATGGATAACTACCAGCAAGCTTTGAGCAGTATTTGTGTAGTCATCGAAAATAAATGCGATGCATTCTTCCAACACTCAAACATCATAGATAAAACAAATTAGCAAATCAATTTTATATTTTCACAAACATTAGACGTAGAGACGTGATGAATCACGTCTCTATTTCGCGTCTTTACATTTATTTTATATATTTCAAATATATAGTTCAAGTCTTAACAATATCTTTATAAACCAACCAACTACGTCAAGGTAAACTTTTGAGTTGTAAGTAATTTATGTTACCTTACAATATAAAGTAACAAACAAATATTATTTACAAACATAGGGTTTTCTAATATTATCACCAGATAAATACTGAATATCTTAGTAATAAAATAATCGTATTTATCTAAGATTATTAGCGGCACCAGTATGGATAAAGATTCATATAGTTTAGATAAATTGTTTATTAACGATGAAGTAATAACAATGAATATTTCGCCATAAAAAACTTTTCCATTTTTTCATAGATAAAACTGGTTAATTTATCTTGGCTTTACATGCAAGCGTAGAAATACGGTTAGATTATATACTTAGAAATTCAAAAAAATTGTTTGTTATCGATTTGGTAAGCGCTTCATAAAAGTGCAGTTCATTTTACAGTATCTATCAATTTACCTGAAATCTTAGAGGTATTTCATGAAAGCAGTGATTTTGGCGGGGGGACTTGGGACACGTTTAAGTGAAGAAACAAGTATAAAACCGAAGCCAATGGTAGAAATCGGGGGCAAGCCAGTTTTATGGCACATTATGAAAATCTATTCTGCCCACGGCATTAATGATTTCATAATTTGCTGTGGTTATAAAGGGTATGTTATCAAAGAGTATTTTGCTAATTATTTCTTGCACATGTCAGATGTAACATTTGATATGCGTTTTAACCAAATGAATGTACATGCAGGGAATGCAGAACCTTGGCGTGTCACCTTGGTTAATACTGGCGACAATACTATGACAGGTGGAAGATTAAAACGAGTTCGCGAACATGTTGGTAACGAAACTTTTTGTTTTACCTACGGTGACGGTGTTAGCGACGTTAATATTACAGAATTGGTTAAATTCCATAAAGAGCAAAAAACTTTAGGGACACTAACTGCGGTTCAACCACCAGGACGTTTTGGTGCAATTGTACTTGGACAAGAACAAACAAAAATTTCGAGCTTCCGTGAGAAACCCGAAGGTGATGGAGCTTGGATTAATGGTGGATATTTTGTATTAGAACCAGAGGTTATTGACCTAATTGCAGACGACACAACAGTTTGGGAGCAAGAACCTTTAGAAAAGTTAGCCGAGAAAGAGCAACTTTCTGCTTTCAAACATAATGGTTTCTGGCAACCTATGGATACTTTACGCGACCGCAACTACCTTGAAGATTTATGGAATAAAAACAAGGCGCCTTGGAAAGCCTGGTAATCATATTTAGTAATGGGTTAAGAGTTAAGAATTATGAGTTATAAGATGCAGAATCTGCAATAAAACATTTGTAGCTACATAAGTTTATTGTTTAAACCTTGTTCTTAATACAAAACACAATAAAAACTCTTAACTCCTAACTCCACGCCTCTTTTCACTTTATTTTAGTTACAGGGTTATATCAATGTACGATTTTGCTATTATCGGTGGGGGCATTGTTGGTCTTTCTACCGCAATGACTTTAGGGAAACGTTATCCCGATGCTCAAATTTTGGTTCTTGAGAAGGAAAGCACCTGGGCATTCCACCAAACAGGAAACAATAGCGGTGTTATTCACTCTGGTGTTTACTACAAACCAGGAAGCTTCAAAGCTAAGTTTTGTCGCGATGGCGCCACTTCGATGGTTCAATTCTGCCAAGAACATAATATCGACCACGAGGTTTGTGGTAAAGTCATAGTTGCTACAAATGAACAAGAACTGCCTCGTCTCGAAAACCTCTACAACCGTGGTTTAGAAAATGGTATAAAGGTAAAGCGAATTACCCCAGAAGAAGTTAAAGAAGTTGAGCCTCACGTTAAGAGTGTCGGCGGAATTCGTGTTTATTCTACTGGTATTGTAAACTACAAGCAAGTTTGTTTAAAGTACGCTGAAATCATCCAAAAGCAAGGTGGAGATTTGCGGCTTAATACTAAGGTGTTACGAATTGTACCTAGTGGTCAAAATCAGGTACTTGAAACTAACAACGGAAACTTTGAGACAAAGTTTGTAATTAACTGTGCGGGATTACATAGTGACCGTATTGCCAAACTCAATAATGTTGACCCGAAAGCGAAAATAGTACCTTTCCGTGGTGAATATTATGAACTTGTTCCAGAAAAACGGTATTTAGTTAAGACTTTAATCTATCCCGTTCCAAATCCAGATTTTCCGTTTTTGGGTGTACACTTTACACGTATGATTGACAACAGTGTTCACGCAGGACCGAACGCAGTTCTGAGTCTCAAGCGCGAAGGCTACACTAAAACTGACTTTGATTTGAGAGATTTTGCTGAGGTTATGACTTATCCAGGTTTCTGGAAACTTGCAGCAAAACATGCCGATGAGGGTATTAAAGAAATCATTCGTTCTTTTAGCAAAGCAGCGTTTGTAAAAAGCTTACAGCAACTTATCCCAGAAGTTCAGGCTGCTGATGTAATTCCAACTCATGCAGGTGTACGCGCACAAGCATTAATGGATGACGGCAAATTAGTGGATGACTTTTTGATTATTCACGGTCAAAACAGTATCAACGTATGTAATGCTCCTTCACCTGCTGCTACATCTTCGCTCGAAATTGGAAAAGCAATTGTTGCTCAAATTCCCGAACAGTCTCATCTAACTTATTCAGTCACTGCATAAAACTTAACTTCACTACCTATAAGGATAATAAGGATAATTAAGAACATGAAAGTACTTGTAACAGGCACCGAAGGTTACTTAGGCTCGCTACTTCCTGCTCTGCTTCATGAACGTGGACATGAAGTTCTTGGAGTAGATACTGGCTATTACAAAGTTGGCTGGTTATATAACGGTACAGAGATTACCGCTAAAACCCTTAACAAAGATATTCGTCATATTAATGCCGAAGATTTAGAAGGGGTTGAAGCAATTGTTCACATGGCGGAACTATCAAATGACCCAGCAGGTCAACTTGCACCTAACATAACTTACGATATTAACCATAAAGGCTCGGTACGTCTCGCCAAGTTGGCAAAAGATGCTGGTATACGCCGTTTTGTTTACATGTCTTCATGTAGTGTTTACGGAGTAGCGACAGCAGGAGATGTAACCGAAGAGTCTCCAGTTAATCCTCAAACTGCTTATGCTGAGTGCAAAACTTTAGTTGAGCGTGATTTGGCGCCTATGGCTTCAGATGACTTTTCGCCAACATTCATGCGGAATGCAACAGCTTTCGGCGCCTCACCTCGGATGCGGTTTGACATTGTATTGAACAACTTGTCAGGACTGGCATGGACAACTAAAGAAATTAAGATGACCAGTGATGGTACTCCTTGGCGCCCACTTGTTCATGGTCTTGATATATGTAAAGCGATTGTTTGTGCGCTTGAAGCACCTCGCGATATTGTTCACAACCAAATATTTAATGTTGGTGATACCTCTAACAATTACCGCGTTAAAGAAATTGCTGAAATCATCGCCGATGTGTTCAAAGGTTGTAAGTTGAGCTTTGGTGATAATGGCGCCGATAATCGTAGTTACCGTGTGTCGTTTGAGAAAATTAATACTGTTTTACCAGGCTTCAAATGCGATTGGAATGCTCAACGCGGTGCCGAGCAATTATACAATTTGTTTCAACGTATTGACATGACCGAAGAAACTTTTACATCGAGAGGTTTTACTAGATTAAAACAACTAGAGTATTTGATTCGGACGGCTCAGATTGATCAAGACTTTTTCTGGGCAAAAAACAGCTAATTGCATTCATTTTGTAACACGCTTGCAATAAGTTTGCTATAAAGTCGCAATATGTTTGTAGTAAGTTAATTATAAGCACTCAAATAACTTACTACAAACACAGCACAATCACGGGAGAAAGATATGGCAAAAGCACAATGTCGCTTCAAAGCTCAACCTTTACAACATACTTTTGTTGACTTAGGAATGTCCCCTCTAGCGAATGCTTATTTTAACTAACATCAACTTAATCAAGCTGAAAAGTTTTATCCACTTCATGCTTACGTCTGCTAAAGTTGCTGAAGCGAAAGGTATTCTTAGTATTGTCAAATTCTTCGGCGTTCAAACTGCTAAATAACTAGTATTATCAGCATAGCAACAGTAGGCGGGGCTAGCCCACCTGATTAAATATGTAATAAATATATATATTATCTAAACCCTATGAATCATAAATTACTGACTATCGCTATTCCAACTTACAACCGCGCGCAATCGCTAGATAGACAGATTGCTTGGCTTATTGATGCTATCAAAGGATTTGAGACAGATTGCGAAATTTTAGTTTCTGACAACTGCTCTACAGATAATACTCCACAGATTGTAAAGAAATGGCAAAGTCAAGTTAGTAATATCACCTTTCGATATAATAGAAATATAGAGAATTTAGGAGTCCTAAAAAACATTAACTATTGTTTAAAAACGGCTACGACTAAGTACGTTTGGACAATTGGTGATGATGACCCAATTCAAACTCGTGCTGTCAGCTACGTTTTAAATAAAGTCAAAGAGAAAGAAGATATTTCGCTTATATTTTTAAATTTCTCTGGACGCAATCAAATTACTGGTGAAGATGTTCATCCACCCACGATTGTTGGAAATCGCTGGTTTGATGCTAACGCGGATGATGGTAACGGTGATAGTAAAGCGATTTATGAGCATTGCTTCGAGAAAAGCATCGGCGCCGTAATTTTTCTAACAGCAACAATTTATAAAACGGAGCTTGTCAAAGAAGCGCTTAATTATTGGCCAGAAACAGAAAATAACTGGATATTTTTAGCTTATTTCGCTGGTTACTGTGCTGCACGTGGCAGAATTATCGTTACTACAGACAACTTTATGGAATGCGTTGTTGGTGTAAGCTATTGGCAAAAAGAGCCAAAATCTGCATTATTAATGCAGTACAAACATACACCAGAAGTAATTATCAAGTTAGAGGAAACCGGATATTCCAAACAGTTCTGCCGACGAATGATTTTGCACTCCTTTAGAGAAGCAAATTTAAAAGTACTGTTAGGCGCCTTACGTAGATGGCCTCTCTACACACTTCAAATAGTGATTCCTTTTTGGCGTTTAGTAGCAGTATCAGCACTATATTTAATGAAGCTTAACAAACAAGTTGATAAAACTTTACATCCAATAGAAACCGGGTTTCTGTAATAAAAACGATGAATTTGCGTAGAAATATCAACTAGAAACCGGGTTTCTTGGTTGATATTGTAATAAAAACGATGATTTGTCTGCGACAATAAATGCGTAGAAACCCGGTTTCTTTAAGTTACAGGAATATTATGCTAAAGGCGATTACACACAAACTTACAGAATTAAAATCAGAATTAGCTTATAGAGTTGCCCTCTCAAATCATGCACCTAATTTACCTATTTTAGAAGAAAAATATGCTCGGATCGTCAAGACATTAAAAACTGAAGGAGCATGTTTAACTTCACTGTCTGAATTAGGACTAGCATCATCCGATGACTTGCTTCGCGCATCAGAGCAATACTTAGCTACGATGACTCAGCCGAAATTAACCAGCAAGGGTCAGAAATTACCACAAATTTACACTGTAACAGATATTCCAGAGTTTTCACGCTGGGGTAACGAACGCCTGTTAGTTGATATTATAGAAAACTATATTGGTCTACCAGTCGCATTTCAGGGTGTACACTTACGCAAAGATTTCCCTAACGAAAACCAGTTTGGAACCGCGTTGTGGCATAAAGACTCTGAAGACCGTCGTATTATTAAAGCTTTTGTATATTTACAGGACGTAGAACCAGAACATGGGCCATTTGAATATGTCCCTTTAAATTTGACTAGCCTGTATAGCTTAAACTACTACAAGATTTACTACAAATTGTGGCAGTCAGGCTACTTGGGTATTGATGATAAAACACTCTTATCAATTATTCCTAAGTCAGCATGGAAATCTTGCCCTGGCAAAGCAGGTACAGTTTTACTAGCAGATACAAAAGCGATTCTTCATCACGGTACAGCGCGCTCTATAGAACGCTCGGCGCTCTTCTACGTTTATACCGCCAATCCCCCCAAAAATCCTCAAGATTGTACCCAATATTGGGACGATACTTTTGCGAAACCTAGAAACCTAGAAACTAGTTTTCTTGCATAGAAACCTGGTTTCTAATAAAGAAGTAATAGTACTGAAGAACATCTCACTTTGAGGTAATATTTTTTATGATTTTGAAAGAAACCGAGCTACAAGGTGCCTTCGTTGTTGACCTAGAAGAAAAGCACGACCATCGTGGCTTTTTTGCTCGCACGTTCTGTGGAAAAGAATTTGAACAGCACGGTTTAAAGCCTGTTGTCGCTCAGTGTAACTTATCCTACAACTATAAAAAAGGAACGTTACGGGGAATGCATTATCAAATCGCACCAGCAGCAGAAACCAAGTTAATACGGTGTACAAAGGGTGCTATCTACGATGTGATTATTGACATGCGTCCAGAGTCACCAACGTTTTTACAGCATTTTGGCGTGGAACTAAGCGCAGATAACCGACGTGCGTTGTATGTTCCAGAAATGTTTGCTCATGGTTATCAAGCACTTACCGATGATGCAGAAGTTGTCTACCAAGTTGGAGAATTTTATACTCCAGGGTACGAGCGTGGTTTGCGTTACAATGACCCCTTCTTCAATATTCAATGGCCCCTCGAAGTTACTGAAATTTCCGAGAAGGATATGAATTGGCCTCTTTTACGCGCCACAGTTGTAGGTGGCACAGTTTAGTTATGTCCCAATAAACAATTTCTTGTGGGTTTGGCATCCCACAAGATAGTTAATTACTAGAGTTCATGCAATAAGTGAATCAGCGGTAGGAAATGTTAAAAATAACAAATAAAGTCAGTCAATTGTTCTCTTTAGTGTCTCAGAAAATTAGCGCTCGACTTGAGTATATTAGCAAGCTTAAAGTTGTATCGCTCAAACCACAAACTTCTTCTGTTGGGAATGTACTACTTTCTTATCGGATAGAACCTTTTCTTCTACAAGCAGCAGGTAAACCCATTCCTAATGACCAAAGTTGGAACTGGGAATGTTTGATAATTGCTCAAACTTTTTTGGATATGGGATACAGCGTTGATGTGATTCAGTTCCACAACGAAGAATTCCGTCCTACTAAAAAATACGACTTTTTTATCGACATTCGCCATCGTATTGAATCTTTGGCGCCTTATTTGAATCCTGACTGCATCAAAATACTTCATGTTGATATCGCCAATATGGTATTTCGTAACTTAGCGGAGTATAAAAGGCTTCATGACTTGCAGCAGCGCCGGGGTATCACGCTGCATCCACAACGTTACGAAGATATCAACTTGGGGATTGAATACGCTGATTATGCAACAGTACTAGGTAACGATTTTACTTGTGGGACTTTTGCGTATTCTCATAAACCAATGTACCGTATTCCTATTTCTTCGTCTGTAGTTTGTCCTTGGGCAGAAGATAAAAATTTTGAAGCCGTCAAAAAACGGTTTCTATGGTTTGGAAGTAATGCGTTAGTACTGAAAGGATTGGATTTGGCGCTTGAAGCGTTTGCTCAAATGCCTGATTACCATTTAACAGTTTGTGGACCTGTTAATAGTGATAAAGTATTCGAGCGTGCTTATCACAAAGAGCTTTACGAAACTCCTAACATTCACGTTCACGGATGGATTGATGTTGGTAGTCAAGAATTTTTGGATTTGACGAAAAATACTTTGGCATTAATTTATCCTTCAGCTTGCGAGGGACAAGCGGGAGCAGCAATTACCGCTATGCAAGCTGGCTTAATTCCGGTTCTTAGCTACGAAACAGGCGCCAACGTGTATGATTTTGGAGTAATTCTTAAAGATTGCTCAATTGAAAATATTAAAGCAGCCATTGAGTTCGTATCCAATCAACCAACAGAAGAACTCAAAACCATGTCACGCAAAGCATGGGAATACGCCAGAAATAATCATACTAAAGAATGTTTTGCAGTAGCTTACCGTAATGCAGTGTTGGACATTATCAAAAATCGGAGTACAACAGAAAAAACTACAAACGTTGATAAACAACTAGCAAGTGCTATAGCTGGGTAAACGCAATATTAATTTCACAATAAACGGAGTAATTGAACATGATAATTATTGATACCGCATTGAAAGCACGTCAAGAAGCTGGTAATCCGGTCAAAGTCGCAATGATTGGCGCCGGATTTATGGGACGAGGAATAGCTAATCAAATTGCTAACTCAGTTCCGGGTATGGAATTAGTGGCAATTTCTAACCGTAATCTTGATGCAGCCAAGCGCGCGTATTCAGAAGCGGGAATTGAAAATTTTCAAACAGTAACAACTGTGACCGAATTAGAAGACACTATTGCACGTGGTGGATATGCAGTTACCGAAGACGCGATGCTATTGTGTCGTGCTGAAGGAATCGATGCGCTTATTGAAGTAACTGGCGCCGTTGAATTTGGCGCCCATATAGTTATGGAAGCAATAGCAAATCATAAGCATGTGGTGATGATGAATGCAGAACTCGATGGAACTATTGGCGCCATTTTAAAAGTTTACGCTGATAAAGCTGGTGTTATTCTAACAGCTTGCGACGGGGATCAACCGGGAGTACAACTAAATTTATACCGTTTTGTAAAAAGTATTGGTTTAACTCCTTTACTGTGCGGCAACATAAAAGGTTTGCAAGACCCATATCGTAACCCAACGACTCAAGAAGCTTTTGCGAAACGCTGGGGTCAAAAACCTAGCATGGTGACAAGCTTTGCTGATGGAACCAAAATTTCATTCGAGCAAGCTATTGTTGCTAATGCCACAGGAATGAAAGTTGCCAAGCGAGGAATGTTTGGGTATGACTTCAGTGGTCACGTCGATGAAATGACGAATATGTATGATGTTGACCAACTCAAAGAATTGGGAGGCATCGTTGACTATGTTGTTGGCGCCAAACCTGGACCAGGTGTATTTGTGTTTGGTTCACATGATGACCCAAAACAACAACATTACTTAAACCTTTATAAATTGGGTGAAGGACCACTTTACAGTTTTTACACACCTTATCACCTTTGTCACTTTGAAGTTCCGCTCTCTGTTGCGCGTGTTGTTCTTTTCGGTGACTATATATTGGCGCCGCAAGGAAAACCACTTGTTGATGTTGTTACCACCGCGAAAATTGACCTGAAAGCTGGTGAAACACTAGATGGTATCGGTTATTACATGACATACGGTCAGTGCGAAAATTCGGAGATTGCCCAACAGCAAAAACTATTACCAATGGGTTTAGCAGAAGGATGTCGTCTCAAGCGTGATATTGCGAAAGATCAAGTATTGACTTACGATGACGTAGAATTGCCCAGTGGTAGACTTTGTGACAAACTGCGTGCAGAACAAGATGCATATTTTGCTCCAATGAAAGCAATGGCAGCAGTTGGATAATAGTTTCATGTAATTCGCGTTGATTTTATGCAGTAATGGCAAATTTTTACATTTGGTAGTCCAAGTTTGAAATCTCTGTAAAAATATTGCAAAGAGCAGCCTCAAATACTTGAAGTACCCATATGATAATTAAACCGCTACTTACTGAACGTCTTTTGGGATAACGTTGGTTGGGTTACGCGCTTCGCGTAACCCAACACAAACCTATAACCGTATCTTTATTAAAAACTTTTATGAAACAAGGAAAGTTGATGCCTGTACTAAAACATATAAAATTTTAATTGATAAATTTATTGAATCTTTACAAGACATTTATCAAATATAGTATTAGATATTGTATACAAAAAATGCTTTAGTAATATTAATTAATCAATTAAACGTATAAAAGTGC
>NZ_MRCD01000088.1 GCF_001904745.1 Calothrix sp. HK-06 | reverse complement strand
AATCGTCATTTTTATTACATGCTATCAACGTATATTCCAGGTTTCTAGGTTTTCGTGCGTAAGTCCTAATATTGTAATAATATTTAAATAAATTTGTATTTATCATAAATATAGTAAAGTAAATATACGACTTAAGGTAGATTTAAAATATGCTGCAAATTAAATAGTATTATTCGTTATGGAAAAATTATTTGTATTAATAAACACAAATAACTTATCCAAAAAGAATAGAAGTTTTTATTTGAGCTTATTTCATTTTAGAACTTCTACGAAAACCTCATCAGGCGTGATTTTATGACACTAGCAACTCAAACTGTTGTTAAAACCCTAGGAGACTATGCTTACCAGGCAATTCAAAAGCACTTCAAAAAAACCTTAAAGTGGGAAAAGACAGTCAAAAAGGATGAAGACCCAGAAGCGTTGCATCAAATGCGGGTAGGAATGAGGCGCCTACGCACTGTAGTTAGTCGGTTTGGATTCGTTGTGAATTTACCAAAAGCCGTTACAGACCGTAACATTGGTAAAATAGCACGGCGCCTGGGTAATCTTAGAGACCTAGATGTACTAAAAGAATCTGTAGAAAAGAATTTCCAGCCTCATTTACCACCTGAAGAACTCAAGCATTTAGAAAAAGCGTTCAATGCTATTGACAAGCAACGTCAGCAAGCATTGACTGATGTAAAAGCAACACTCAAAGACGAACGCTACAAATCGCTCAAAAGTTCACTTGAACATTGGCTCGAAGAACCAAGATACCAAGAATCGGCGCCGCTATCAATAGATTTAGTGTTACCCGACTTGCTTTTACCAGAGGTAAGTTACTTCTTTTTACATCCAGGTTGGCAATTTGGAATACCATTAGGAAGTAATAACGGTGTTTCCACGTCAACCTCTTTATTAAGAAGTTATCCGAAGGGAATGACAAGTACACACGTAGAGCAAAATTTAAATTCTAACCACGAAGTTTTACACAGTCTACGCAAACAAGCTAAACGTCTACGCTATCAAATGGAACTGTTCACCGAATTTTATGGTGAAACCTACGGAGAGCATCTTATCGAAGTTAAAAATATCCAGGATATATTAGGAGAAATTCACGATAGCGATGTTTTAGAAGACTGGTTAGTCGATGTATTTGGTGAAGACTTTACAGAAAAACTCCCAACTTTCACAAGTTTGCTAGTTGACAAGCGTCATCAATTATGGCAACAATGGGCGCCTATCCAAAGACGGTATACGCAGTTAGATACACGAAACCAACTTCATTTAGCCATCTTAAACCCAATATCAAAGCAGTTGGAAGATAATTAAGCTATTAGCTGTAATGTATAAATGGTCATTTTGAGGGTGAGTAGATTCCCGAATTTTTTAATAAGATTGTCCACGTTCTTATTAATAGGAGTAGCATTAAGAAATTTATGCAATGCTAGAGATAATAATCTTAAATTATGGTCAAAAATTTAGGGGATAAACACTGAGCAATATAAAAGGCAGGCAAGGATGCCCACCCCACAAGATTCTCACAAGATTGTTAATTTATGGTAAATAAGTACTACTGTAATTTCAAAAACTTTTCTAATGCGCTGACCATGCTGGGAGACCAACGACGGACGTTTTTGACCCAGTTTATATCTCGGTAGCGGGGATCAAGACCGACTGCGGCAACCCAGTTACTTTCTGCTTCTCCTTGTTGACCTTTTTCCCATAGTGCTGCTGTAATTGAGGCACGCACGTCGGCGAATTTGGGATATTTACGAAGAATATTTTTCATTTGGTGGATTGCTTCGTCTTTTTCGCCTGATTCGTATAATGCTAGAGCATAGTTGGCACGGGCGAAAGCGAAGTTCGGTGCAATATCTGCTGATTTTTTGTAGTCAGCGATGGCTTCTTGCCATTTTCCTAAACCTGCTTCGGCATTACCTCGGTTGTTGTATGCCATTGCATCGTTGGGATCGATTTCTAGTAAATGATTATAATCAGCTATTGCTTCTTCCCAACGTCCTAAGCCTTCTAATGCTGTACCACGATTTAAATATGGGTCAGTTACGTTCGGCGCCAGTTTAACTGCATTATTATAATCTACAAGAGCTTCTTGTAATTTATTTTGACTGACGCGCGAGTTTCCGCGATTACTCCAAACTGCTGCATTTGTGGGGTCTTGTTCGAGCATTTGTGTCCAGTAGTTTTCTGCAGTCGCGAAGTCTCCTTTGTCTGTTGCGGCAAAAGCTTTGTTTCCTAGTTCATCCCGCAGTTGTATTTGTTCGGGGGTTAAGTTTGCTTGGGACTGCGCTTTGGCTGGTGTACTCCACCCGAATAATAAAAATATGCTTAAGATAACAGCGATTAACTTGACCATTTGTTTTAATCATCTTTCAATTTAATTATTGTAGGGTGCGTGAAAGCTATTACAATCAATCAATGTAACAAAATATTAAAGTGCTTTCACGCACCACTACAAGATTGATCGTGCATCGCTTTCATTATCATGCAGATGGTGCGTGACGCTACGAGATTTGTAGCTTCGTTTTAGAATTGTCGTAGCGTCACGCACCCTACAGAAGCGATAATTGCTCGTTTGTTTGTTTGAAGCCCATGTGTTTGTATGCTGCTTGTGTGGCTGTTCTTCCGCGTGGTGTTCGGCTTAAATAGCCTATTTGCATGAGGTATGGTTCGTATACTTCTTCTATTGTTTGTGTATCTTCGCCTGTTGCGGCTGCTATTGTTTCTATTCCAACTGGACCTCCGTTAAATTGTTCAATTATTACACTCAACATTTTACGGTCTGTCCAGTCTAAGCCACATGGGTCTACTTGAAATAGTTCTAGTGCTTCGGCTGCGACAACTTTTGTTATTTCACCACATTCTTTGACTTCCGCATAATCACGTACACGTCTTAGTAATCTATTGGCTATACGTGGTGTTCCACGCGCACGACGAGCTACTTCTTGTGCGCCTTCAGAGTTTATGGGAGTGTTAAGTAGTTGAGCGCTACGGATAACTATTTTGCTAAGTTCTTCTGGTTCATAGAAGCGCAGTTTTTGCACTAAACCAAATCTATCGCGAAGTGGTGAGGTTAATGCTCCGACTCTTGTTGTGGCGCCAACTAAAGTAAATTTTACTAGGGGTATGCTGCGAGTCTTGGCGGTTGTACCTTTACCAACAGTGATATCCAGACGATAATCTTCCATCGCTGGGTATAAAATTTCTTCAGCCATTCGCGATAAACGGTGAATTTCATCAATAAATAATACATCACCAGGTTTTAAACCAATTAGCAATCCTGCAATATCACGCGGACGCTCTAAAGCAGGTGCGCTGGTAATTTTACAGCCAACACCCATTTCTGAGGCGATTATCATTGCCATTGTAGTTTTACCAAGTCCAGGTGGCCCATATAGTAATAAATGGTCGAGAAATTCGTTACGTGATTTTGCCGCTTTTATTGCTATTTCTAATACATCTTTTAAATCTTTTTGACCGATATAGTCTTCAAAGCGATGTGGACGAATACTATCTTCCTGTTTGCCTTGTTCGTCTACTTTTGCTTCGGGTTGCAATAGAGCATTCTCTGTTGACACCTCGGATGGCACCAATTCTGGTGTTTGCTCTGATGCTTTTTTAGGCTCCCTTGGACGTTTCGGGCGTTTTGGTTGTTCACCGTCGTCAGGGTTTTGTGACTGTTGCCTTGAGGAGATGATAGCCATAGTTCGGTTGGGTGGTCAGTAACTGGATGGTTAGGAATGAGAATTTAAAATAATTTTTTTTTGTGGTAGCTCGTCACTTTAAAATTTATTTACAATTTTAAGTCGGGCAAAATACGTTCGGAGTGTAAAAAATTCTCATGCTAGCTAAAAGGATTCTACCGTGTCTGGATGTCAAAGCGGGACGAGTTGTGAAAGGAGTTAACTTTGTCAACCTCAAAGATGCGGGTGACCCCGTGGAACTAGCGAAGGTTTACAACGAGGCAGGCGCCGATGAGTTAGTATTTCTTGATATTACAGCGACTCATGAAGATAGAGGCACAATTATTGATGTTGTTTACCGAACCGCAGAGCAGGTATTTATTCCGTTAACTGTCGGTGGTGGTATTCAATCCTTAGAAAATGTTAAAAATTTGTTACGAGCGGGGGCGGATAAGGTTAGTATTAATTCTGCGGCAGTACGCGACCCTGATTTTATCAATCGTGCTAGTGACCGTTTCGGTAATCAGTGCATAGTAGTTGCAATCGATGCCCGGAGGAGGCAAAACTTAGAAAACCCAGGTTGGGATGTTTATGTGAGGGGTGGCAGAGAAAATACAGGTATTGATGCTCTCACTTGGGCACAAGAACTTGAAAAACGCGGCGCCGGGGAATTATTAATTACAAGTATGGACGCTGATGGCACCCAAGCTGGTTACGACTTAGAGCTTACCCGTGCTATCGCGACTAGAGTCCAAATTCCTGTTGTTGCCTCTGGTGGCGCCGGAACTTGCGAACACATCCACCAAGCACTAACCGAGGGTAAAGCCGAAGCTGCCTTACTAGCATCACTTTTACATTACGGACAACTAACTGTAAGCCAAATCAAAAATTATCTTAACGACAATAAAGTTCCTATCCGAATGTAGTCCTGGTATCTTGCCTGAATCTAACCACCACAGCGTGGTTAGACACACTTATCAAAATTAGTGTTAAGCTTGATGAAGAAGAAATAACTTTTATTAAGAAAAATGTTAATACCTATATTAATTTTTGATGTAGCGCTGGTTGCCTGGTCGCTACACCTTATGGAAAAAGCAGTAGAACACAAGGAATTTTCCCTAATGCTAGCTGGAGGGCTAGTAGCAATGGCTGCGGCAGGAATGCTCGTTGTTTACTTCTTAATGGGTCACTGCATGACCTATCTGTTACAACTGTAAATGCGTAATCATATCTAAATATTCTTATATAAATATTTATTGTCAGTGCGATTAATTATTCTCATCAAACACATAAGTTATCAATATAACTGAGATTTGAAGTCGCATTTTATTGACATCAGAGCAAATATTTAAGGTATAATGAAAAAATTACGGGGTCATAGCTCAGTTGGTAGAGCGCTACAATGGCATTGTAGAGGTCAGCGGTTCGATCCCGCTTGGCTCCACTTTTATTTGCTTTCACTACTGTCATGCTGATTATTTCCAATCACTGTCATGAGTCGCGAACGTTAAAGCAGTTTTCCCGTTATCCGTAAACGGAGTTTTCCCGCAGGGTAGGATTTACCGAAGGGTAGGGTAGGGTAGGGCTAAAGAATGCTGCGAGTACTGCCGCAGTCAAGTAAAGTTTGCCACTCAATCATTCTCTGTAGAACATATTGCGCCTCGTTACAAAGGTGGTAAAACAATCTTGGAAAATTTGGCACTGTCATGCCAAGGTTGTAATAATCACAAGCACACCAAAACAGAAGCTTTAGACTCTACAACTCAACAAATTGTCCCACTATTTCATCCTCGCCAACAATCATGGCAAGAGCATTTCGCGTGGAATGACCCAAGTGCTGTGAATAACTTTCATCGCTGACGCTCAGGATTATCACCCTTTAAAGGTTAGCATTACTCTATCAAACAATATGTACTGGCAACGGATTATGAACGGATGTAACGGATGGTTGATTTTTAGTAACAATATATTAAGATGTTTGCTCCCAATAAATCATCCGTTGCATCCGTTGCAGAGAGCGCTTTTAGATGTAATATGTATTACTCATTAGTATCTGTAACATCATCAAAAGTAATTCCTAAGTTTTTCATAATATCCTTGATAGCTTCCAGCACATCTTCGTGGGAATCGTGATGAATAAGGATACTGCCTGTTTTATAGTTGCATTCTACGCTGCTAATAAAAGGCGGCGCCTCTATACTTTGGCTAATACGCTCCATTTCTTCTTGGCTACGATGTATATCTGATACTCTTAATCTTGTTCGTTCGGGGGTACTGCTTACTATTTGTGTATGTGCAGACATAATCTTGCTTGATGTCTATGTATTGGTGTAGTAATATTGTCGGCTAATTAGTGCTTTTTGTAATCTTCGCATGGGAAGAATTTTTCATCTGTCTTGATGTTTATGGAAGACCGAATAAATTCGGTCTCTACATTATGTATTAGGTGATTGGGAATTTTTCGGTGATGCGTTTCATTGCTTCTTCAACGTTCGCACGGCTGTTGAATGCAGAAATGCGGAAGTATCCTTCACCTGCGGCGCCAAAACCGGAACCGGGCGTTCCAACAACGTTGCAGGTGTGCAGCAATTTGTCGAAAAAGTCCCAGCTTGATAGGTTATTGGGTGTTTTTACCCAAACGTAAGGTGCATTTACGCCACCGTATACAGAAATACCAGCTTCTGTAAGTTTCTCGCGGATGATTTTTGCGTTTTCCATGTAGAAGTCTATTAAAGCTTTGGTTTGGGCTTTACCTTCTTCTGAATATACTGCTTCGGCGCCTCGCTGCACTATATAAGATACTCCATTAAATTTGGTAGACTGGCGTCGATTCCAAAGTTTCCATATTTCTACGCTGGAACCGTCAGCAGCTTTTCCTATTAAGGTTTTGGGTACAACAGTTAAGGCACATCGAGTTCCTGTAAAACCTGCATTTTTGGAGAATGACCGAAATTCTATCGCACAATCACGGGCGCCTTCTATTTCATAAATAGAATGAGGAATATCAGGGTCACTAATAAATGCTTCGTAAGCTGCATCGAAGAATATTATCGAACCGTTACTACGCGCGTAGTCAACCCAAGCTTTGAGATGCTCTCTACTTGCTGTGGCGCCTGTAGGATTATTAGGAAAGCAAAGATAAATCAAATCAACTTTCTGTGAGGGAATTTCAGCGGTAAAGTTATTGTCGGCAGAAATAGGTAGATAAACTAAACCGCCATATTCACCTTTTTCATTCACATCCCCCGTATGACCCGCCATTACATTTGTGTCTACGTATACAGGATATACTGGGTCTGTGACTGCAATGATATTATTATTGCCAAAAATATCTAAGATATTACCGCAGTCACATTTAGAACCATCAGAAATAAAAATCTCCGAAGCATCAACATCACACCCGCGAGCTTGAAAATCGTGCTTGGCAATTTTCTCGCGTAACCAAGCATAACCTTGCTCAGGCCCGTACCCTTTAAAATCGTCTCGATTTCCCATGTCCTCAACTGCTTTAATCATCGCAGTTCGACAAGCTTCGGGCAATGGTTCGGTAACGTCACCTATTCCTAAGCGAATAACTTTAGCATCAGCATTCGTTTCTGCAAATGCATTCACCCGACGTGCAATCTCTGGAAACAGATAGCCAGCTTTGAGCTTGAGATAATTATCGTTAATCGTTGCCATGTTGAATAGCTAAAACACCTTAAAAAATCAAGTTTACCGTGCTTCGCAATTCTGTGCTTATTAAAAAGCAAGCTGAGTTTCAATTCTATTTCGTTTTATCCAATTTACGGAATTATTGAACTTGTAATAAACATAACACGATACACTAAGAATTAAATCTGATTAGAAAAAAATATGTAAATATTTATACATAAGTTCATAGTATCTTCATGAAATTTGTAAAAGATTAAATATATATATAATTACAGGTCTTAGATGCGGAGACAAAAAGCTGATTTAGTCGATAGCTATTATAAAATACTTACCTAAATCGTCTCATCCGGCATATTTTTCATTAAGACCATTGTTGTCAATAATCATAAGCATAAATAATTATAAATGAATACAAACATAATTTTCTAAATCAAACAGGACTTACGCCAAGAAACCGGGTTTCTACGCATTCATTGTCGCAGACAAATCGTTATTTTTTTACGAGACTTTAATAAAAAAACCCGGTTTCTAGGATTTCCATTCTTTCATAACTGTATAGTTAGCTTTCATTCATTTGGTAACATTTATGGTTTTAAAAAAGTCTGAACCTGCAATTAATCAACAATTAGCTCGTATACAATGTTTTGCAACTAAGGCAACGCAAGATATGTTTGCGACTTCTCCAGTTATTGACGAACCGCAAAAACATTTAAGTGCTGCGGTCAGTTGGCTAAAACGCGCGCACGACATATCGCTTGATGATGGAGTTAGTTGGGGTTATTCGCTTAAAGGTGGTTGGCGAACATCTTATCGTGAAACTTCTGGTTATATAGCTGTGACGTTTTTTAATCTTGCACAGCAGTTAAACGATAATGACTCATGGGACAGAGCAGTCAAAATAGCTAAGTGGCTGTGTGAAGTACAAAATTCTGACGGTTCCATATCTAATACACGGTATAGTTCTGAAGGAATAGTCTTTGATACAGGTCAAGTTTTATTAGGATATGTACGAGCTTATCAAGAAACGCAAGAACCATGCTTTTTACAAGCAGCAGAACGCGCTTCTGACTGGCTGGTTCGAGTTGCAGACAGTAATGGACGCTGGACTAGTAATACTCATTTAGGTATACCCCATGTTTATAATACGCGCGTTGCATGGGCGCTTTTGGAGTTGAATGCTTTAAAATCAAAACCAGAATATTTGCAAGTCGCTTATGCAAATTTAGATTGGGGACTTAGCCAACAAAAAAATGGATGCTTTGACCAGTGTGCTTTTACCGCAGATACAGCTCCATTTACTCATAATATTGTTTACGCTCTAAGAGGTTTATTTGAATCAGGAATAATTCAGAAAGAACAGAAATATATTGGCGCTGCAATTCTTGGTTCAGAAGGTATGTTAGCAAAAATGCACTCGAATGGTTTCATACCAGGTCAAATTGACAGTAATGGTAAATCAGACGAAAGCTATTGCTGCTTAACAGGCAACTGTCAGATGGCGATTTTGTGGCTAAAACTGTTTGAGCTTAAAGGAGATAGACGTTATTACCAAGCCGCTTTGACCAGTTTGCAATACGTTATGTCTTGTCAAGACATTCAAACATCAGATTTAAATATTCGGGGTGGAATCAAGGGTTCGCAACCGATTTGGGGTAAATACACACGTTTATCTTATCCAAATTGGGCAACTAAGTTTTTTATTGATGGTTTACTAATGTTAATAAAAACAAATGTATGAATCGAATTAAGTTATTGAACTGCTCTTACGATACTGTTACTTTTGATGAAACTTTAGACTGGGCAAGTGAATGGATTAAGAATGAGAAGCAAGGATATATTGCCACTGTCAATGTGGCTATATCAATGATGATGCTTTCAAATCAGTACTTACAGACTTTTATCAATAATGCCTCATTAGTAGTGGCTGACGGTCAACCAATAGTTTGGGCATCAAGGTTATTTCCTTTACCTATACCCGAACGAGTCACAGGAGTCGATTTGGTCGAGGGATTAGCAGTAGTTGCCAGTAAAGAGGATTTTGATGTCTTTTTGCTTGGAGCAGAACCAGAAGTTATTGAGACTGTAGTCAAAAAACTACAGCAAAAGTACAACCGATTAAAGATTTGTGGCTTCCATCATGGATATTTTTCCAATAGCGAAACACCAAAAATTGTCGAAGCTATCAAACAGAGTCAAGCCCAAATACTAATTGTCGGAATGGGTGTTCCTAGACAAGAGAATTTCATTCAAGAGAACTTTTCACAATTGGGAGTTAATCTAGCAATTGGTGTTGGTGGGACTTTTCAAGTGATTGCTGGTACGAAAAGAAGGGCGCCTTTGTGGATGCAGCAAGTTGGATTAGAATGGTTTTATCGATTACTCCAAGAACCTGGCAGATTATGGAAACGCTATCTAGTCACCAATTCACAGTTCCTTTTTTACTTGGCACTTGAAATACTAGCGATAAATATTCACCAAAGGCGTGACTCTTAGTATGATTAAAAAAAACCAGGTTTCTATAGGAGATGCAGTAATGCCACAAGTCGTAATTGTAGGGGCAGGCCCAACTGGCGCCGCACTGGCTTTACTTTTAGCCAAACGTGGCATTACTGTATCATTAGTCGAAGCCACTACAGATTTTCATCGAGTGTTTCGTGGTGAGGGGTTAATGCCTAGTGGACTAGATGCCCTCAAACAGATGGGTTTATCTGAGATACTAGAGCAAATACCACACCGAAAATTTGATGCTTGGGAAATTATTTTAGGTAAAAAAACACTTTTTCGTGTTGCTGAACCGATGGAGCCGAACTTTCCACCATGTACATTAGTATCACAACCACCTTTGCTGACAGCTTTAATTGAACAAGCTCAAACATATCCAGAGTTTGAGTTTATTCAAGGAGTTCCAGTTAAAGATTTATTGCGAGTTGATGACCGGGTAGCAGGTGTAAAGCTTACAGATGGTAGAGAGATTTTTGCTGATATTACAATTGGAGCAGATGGTCGTAACTCATTAATACGTCAACGCGCGGGTTTACATTTAGAAAAGCAACCTAAAGATATAGATATTCTTTGGTTTAAACTTGCCGATAGTCCCAAGTTTGTATCTGAGAATATATTTTATGCCGTTTCTAACGGAGATAGAAGCTTTGGTCTTTTTCATGGAGCAGAAGAAGGTAAGTTACATTTGTCTTGGATATTGTTTCCGCAAGATGAAATTGATCAAAAACCTGCACAATGGGCGCCTATATTTGCTTCAGTGGCGCCAGCTTGGATGGCAAAACATATTATAAATCACGCAGAAACTATCGAAAGACCAATTAAACTATCGGTAGTAGTCGGTCGTTGTCCTTCTTGGTATGCACCTGGCGTAATACTTCTTGGTGATGCTGCACACCCAATGTCACCTATCCGCGCACAAGGTATTAATGTTGCATTACGCGATGTAATTGTTGCAGTTAATCATCTTGTACCATTATTACAAGCCAAAGTTACAGGCGCCGAACTTGATAACGCACTGGCAACAATTCAAGCCGAACGTGAACCAGAAATTATCCGCGCACAGCAACTTCAATCTGAAGAAGCAGACCAAGCAGAAATTTTGCGTAGATACAATCTTTTCCGTGCAATTATGTTTTTTGGCGCCCGCCTATTACGTCAAAGAATTCGTCACAAGTGGGTAAAACGTCAGCATGAGATGCGCGTTGGTGTTACTCAAGTTAGGTTAAGAGTGTAATTTTTGCAACGGATACAACGGATGTAACGGATGTTTTGAACTGTCCAACATAAGCAGACTGCAATAGCCAAAGCACTGGCATTTTTTAAATGAGCTTTTTCTAATACTAACTCCGAATCTGCATCACCAAAAATATAGGGAATTTGCTGCATTCTCAAACGTTTAATTGCAGCCTCACTACTCTCAATCACCAAAATTGGGTATCCTTGATTTTGAAGTATATTAACAATGATTTGTCCAACTTTACCGTAACCAGCTACTACAACATGACCACTTATAGTTTCTGGAATCGATAAAAGCGTTGGTTGTGCCACATTGCTTAAATACTTTGCAAACAAAGGGACTTGAGTAAATTTATCAGCAAGGTAAGGAGAAATATTGAGCGTTGACGCAATCGGTTGACTAAATATCCCCCTAAAGCTGAAGTAGCCAAAACAGTTGTGAAATCTACAATTAGACCATGTTCTGCTGCCATTGTTTTTTGCTTTTGGTAAAAGGAAAACACTCTCAATACAATAATAATACTAGCGATTAACTTGTAACCAAATTTCTAAACTAACCAGTAACCAGAGTTTAACACCGTATCTTCTCCACGTATCACCACGGTAATTTAGCCAATCTTTGATTAAACTTTGATTAAAATACGGCGCTGTCATTGCGTTTCTATTTAATAATAAACTTCTGGCTTCGCGTTGCCAATATTTACGGAAACCTAGCTGAACTGGTACCATCATGCCACTTTTTGGACGATTGATAATCGCATCGGGTACTATATCCGCTACCGCTTGCTTTAAAACTGCTTTCTCTTCGACTCCAGATAATTTATACTGTGGAGGTATTTGCATACTTAAATCTACCACTCGCTGGTCAAATAAAGGCGAAAGTCCCAACAACCCCATAGCAGTTGTTGTATTATTGACTTTAGTTAATATCTGATCGGCGCCTTTATATTTAATATTAAGCGCCATTAGTCTATTTAAATAGTTATCTTTTGAATATAAATCTTCAGTAAATACCGATGGAGCATGACTAACTGCTTTCCATACGCCCGGTTTAAGTAGCAACGGTAAATCAACGGCACATTTTTGGAAAGAAGTTAAATAAGCTTGTAAAGTATCTTGATTTGTTACCGAACCATATAAATTATTTATCAACATCGGTTGATTTTTGGGACCGCCAAAACAAGGGTCTCCACCCTCACCATTGAGTATTGTTTCTACATATTCGCGTGCAAGTTGAGCAACCAATAAATTTGGTACAGTTAAAGGGTCTCCTATCGGGTCATCCAAATGCGTCATTACTTCAGGCAAACGTTCCCACATATCTTTAAAAGTAATTTCGAGAATGTGGTGCTGAGTTTGACAATGTTCTGCTACTAAACTCGAAAATTCTAACTCATTCGGACATTCGGCGCCGAAATGAATCGAAAAAGTATGAACTGGTGCGTTATGCAGCTTACTTACAAGTGCAGTCACACTACTAGAGTCTAAACCACCCGAAAGCAAAACTCCCACCGATTGATTTTGAGGTAAATATTCTTTAATAACTTGGTCTAAAAGCTGCCGTAACTTTTCTCCATGCCATAATAAAGGTTTATCACTATCAATAATTTGCTCTTTAAGTTGCCAAAAGGAATGAATTTCTCCCAAAGGTAATTTTAGTATCGTTCCTGGACGCAATTCTTTAACATCATTCCACAAAGTTCTCTCTCCAGGAACAAAAGCACAGCACAAATAATCACGCAACGCTACCAGATCTAAATCTTTAGAACGATATGGTGCAAGTGTTCTTAACGAAGGTGCCAACCAACAAGTCGAACCATTAGTTGTATAGTAAATAGTACGTGAACCAGTACAATCGCGTGCTGAATATAAAACTTGTTCATCTTTATCCCAAATTACCAGTCCAAATATACCAACTAGTAACTTTGAAGATTCAATACCAAATTTTTCCCAAAGCTGCGCGACTAATTGAATATCATTATTTATTGAGATATTATAAGCAACACTTAACTCTCGTCGATTACTCAACCAGACATCACCAACAACAACAAACCGTTGGTTAAGGCTAAACGCAACCGCTTTACTATCGGGTGCAGTAATTATAACTTTATTATCTCTCCAAAATATATTCTCTACCGAGAGTGAGTCTACATAGCCATAAGCTATCTGCCAGGTGGTTACTACATTCCCCGGTGCAGCTATAGATTCACGGTTAAAAAAAGCTTTAAATAGCATAATGCGCTCGTCATCTTATGAACCAATCCCTATACAATCTAACTCAACATTACTTCAAAAGAATTTACAAGTTAAATCCAAAATTAAATGCTTTCATTACCATTACTGAGCAAGAAGCGCTTTTAACGGCAACACAACTTGACTCAGAAATCGAAACTGCTCAGGTCAAAAGATTATTACACGGTATACCAATAGTAATAAAAGATAATATAGATACCGCGAACTTAATTACTACTATAGGTACAGAATTGTTTCAGCAACGTATACCTGTAGTAGATGCGGACATTGTAACAAGATTAAAACAAGCAGGTGCCATTATTCTGGGTAAAACTAATTTAAGCGAGTTTGGCGCCGATATTACAGGAAACAACCGTTTCTATGGTAATGTTCGCAGTGCGGTAAATCCGAATTATTCTCCAGGTGGTTCTTCGAGTGGTACAGCTACAGCAGTTGCAGCAAATTTATGTGTTGGTGGTATCGGTACAGACACAGGAGGTTCGATACGTGTCCCTGCTAGCTGGTCTGGAATAGTTGGATTGCGACCTACTCAGTCTATAATTAGTACAGATGGTGTTTTTAAACGGGCGCCAAGTTTTGATACAGTTGGTGTAATGGCAAGTAAAGTCACAGATGTAGAAATATTATTTAATGCCATTATGCATCCCCTAGCTTTACCAAACATTTTACCTCCCCCATCTACATACAAGTTAGGTGTTATTAATAACTATACATTTCGTGGAGTTGATACAGAAGTTGCCGCCGCAATTCACCGTGTGATATATAGTTGTAAACAAGCTGGCATAGAAGTTATTAATATAGAAAGTATATTATTAAGTAATTTTAATAAAACAAATTACTCAATTATTGCTTTATACGAATTTAGCCAAGTATTGCAAGAATATCAAAATCAACATCATTTATTTGGTGATAAAGTGAATTATGATTTACGTAAAAGCGCCGCTATTTCTGGTAAAAGCTATCAAAAAGCTCAAAAGCAAAGACTTTGCGAGTTAGGTGATATCCAAAATATATTCCGACAAGTTGACGCAATAATTACACCGACTACTCCAACGACGGCACCTAATATTCAAGCAGATGCAAGAGTCTATCAATTAAATAGAAAATTTGTTCTACCGTTTAGTTATTTTGGTTTACCATGTGTATCTATACCTTGTGGACTTAACCCACAAGGTTTACCTATTGGTTTACAAATTGTCGCCAATTCCTTTCAAGATAAGTTAATTTTGAAAATAGCCGAGGATTTAGAGTCCATAATTAATTACTACTTGATAAAGTAGATGGCGCCTGTGACGAGCGTTTAGGTAAAACAAACATTGTCGCTGATTTTAAGGTTTTCATTGTGGCTTTTATAGTTTGTAAAGCGCGCTCCCAAAAGTCAGGTTTAGAAGGTTTTTTTGTAATTCCTTTACGAACCTTATTTATATTACGTGCGCTATCGATTAAATTTACAATTGCGTCAAAAATAGCTGATGTAATTGACGAAGCTGTAAATCGTTTCGGAGTAGCAATATTTGGAGCCGTTTGAATCAAATTAATAAAATATTCGCGCATTTGTTCATCAGAAATATCTGATTCATAACTAATAGCAATAGATGCAGCTTGAGTATTGATGCGAACCTGTGTAACTCTGGAATCTGACTCGACTAAAGCCTTTAATTTTTCAGCATATTTAGAGTCTTTTGCCAGTCGATATACATGAAAACGAACACGTCCATGCATTTCGTGGGCGACACTAACACTATAAGCTATTTGATTATTTGCTGGATTTTTATCATTCATGTAATATATTTTTCTCTTAATTTAGTTTAATTTAAGAATAATCTAATTTCGTATAAAATCATTAATTTATCCTGTTCCTTGTGATGTATATATAATCAATCGAAAGAAATAAATTATATAAATTTCATATATTTTTCTCTAACTAGGGGTAGAACATTTCTTCCAACGTTCTAGCACTCTTCTAAGTGAGGATAACCTGATAAAATAAATACCGTTATTCCTGAGTTAATATACTTGACTATATATTCGGCTACCTGCTGATAACTACCAACAATCGCCATTCCGGCGCCGCTTCTGACTATGGAAATGCCTGCCCACAAATGTGGTTGAATATACCATTCATCGGTAGAATTAGCCCGTAATTCCCACTGGCGCGCTTGCCCAAAACTTTCACGCTTAGTATTAGGATATTCTGTAGCACGAGCTTTAGTTAGTATATCAGGGTTAACTTTAGATATCATTTCTCTTGCCGCTTCTCTTGCTTCTATCTCAGTAGAGCGAGCAATAATATTAACTCGCACACCGTACTTTACCAACTTTTCTCGACCACAAACTTTTACTAATAGACGCATTTTATGAATTCGAGCTTCTATTTGTTCAAACGTTTCAGCCCACATTAAATAAACATCACTCAACTCAGCGCCTACTTGTTGCGCCATGTCACTAGCACCACCAAAATAAAATGTAGGGCCACCTGGTTGTAAAGGCAAAGTTTCTAATTTGCTACCTTGAAGCTGATGAAATTCTCCATCAAAATCAAAAGCAATATTATTCAACCATAACTGACGGCAAATTTGCATAAACTCACGGGTACGACGATATCGTCCGTCATGGTCTAAATAATCACCATACATCGCTTGCTCAGCTGGTCTACCACCTGTAACAATATTTAGTGAAAGGCGCCCTCGACTGATATGGTCTAATGTAACAGCCATTTTTGCAAGAACAGGTGCGCTAATAAAGCCTGGACGCACTGCCACCATTGCACTTGCATAGTTAGTTTTTGTTAGTACTGCTGTTGCTAAAGTCCAAGCTTCCAAAGTATGATGAGTAAAACCCATACCAATTAAAAGCTGCTTGAAGCCAAATTTTTCAGCAGTTCTAAATATTTGTACTATATATTCAAATTCTGGTGGACGTTCCCAAGTTGGTAATCCCAAGTAAAAACCATCACCAGAAACAGGAGCGCACCAATTAAATTCTAACTGAGGTTTAGGAGGCATACGTGGTAGAGACAGACCGATTTCTCTGAATATGCATAAAATTTTGCTTTTGTTATGAAAATAATATAGTAAACCCATTTGACATAAGTTAACAGGAGGTAAAGGTATTTCTAAGTGAGCAAGTTTTTTTACGGAATTGAAGCAAGTCGTTCTGTAGTCACTTTTAAAAATATGTTATAACAGCTATCTCTTCCTTTATGGTTCATTACTTTAATTATTCTATGAATCAAAGATTAACCCAAGAACAACTAGACCGAATAATCGTAGAACTAGGGCGCCTAAAAGAGCGTCAAGAGCAAGAACTTGAACCAGAGCAAGTCAAGCAAATACTTGACGAGTTGAATTTACCGCCTGAGTTACTTGGTGAAGCGATGACGCAAGTCGCACGCACTCAAGCTTTGGAGACCGAAAAACGCCGCAATAAGTTTATTTTTGGTTCTGTTGCTGCGGCTTTGGTATTAATTATAGGTAGCCCAATATTTATTTCACAGCAGCGTAGTAACACCTATGCTCGTGTAGCTGTACAAAGTGAGAAAATTACTAATACCCAAAATGGTGGAAGTAATTCTGAGTTTTTTTACCGCGTAACTCTCAAAGAGGCGCCTGTCGGTGAAAAGTTAAATTTATCTTGTAATTGGATAAATCCTAGCGGTCAAACTGTCAAGCAAAATAGTTATGAAACAAAAAGTGTAACTACGTCCGTTTGGGATACCCACTGTAAGTATGTACTTGAATCCGGTGCCGCTGTAGGTAAGTGGAAAGTACAAATGTTATTAGATGATAGGGTGCTTGGTGAGGAAACTTTCGAGGTAAGATAATTTAATTATATGGGTAGCATCCGGGGTAATTACCATTTTGTTGGCTATTGGGGTTATGGTCAAAGTCAAGAAATCGAAAAACTTTTCAGCAAGATAAAAGTAAAACATTATAAATTAGATGCTCAGAATCATAGCGATATTATATATAATGTTGCTTATATTTCTAATTTTCAACCAGATTCGACTAAGATTACATCAAATCATATTGTTTCGCTCTCAGCATCTGGAATGGATGATTTTCCTGATGCATGGGTACGTCTTGAAGCTCGTACTCTAGTTTTAGGTCGAGACCCATTTGGACGAGTTCCTTTATATTGGATGCAACAAGAGCAAGTGATTTGGTTTGCTTCTCAGTTACAATTACTTTTACCAATAATAAAGGCACCTAAGATTAATATTGCTGCACTTTATGGGTATAATTGTTTTTCATACGTTCCTACCCCTGTAACTCCAGTTAGCCAAATTCAAGCTGTAGAAGCTGGTATTGAATTAAGTTGGAATTATAATGATAATGAAATTAATCTTCTACGAAAAAAGCAATTACTGCAATTCCAACAGGCGCCCCCTGAACGGTTACATTTAATTTATGATGAAACCACGGCAATAGAAGAATTACAAGTTTTACTCAAAGACGCTGTAAATCGCCAAATAAATGATTTAAACGACGAACCTGTGGGAGTTTGTTTATCAGGTGGATTAGATTCTTCTATTATTGCAGCGTTACTAGTGCAAGCAGGTGTAAAAGTCAAAGCTTATACTCTTGATTTTGGTAATGCAGGTATTCCCGAATATCCATATGCAGAACTTGTTGCACAGCATCTAAATATTCCTTTAGCTAAAGTTGATGCTAGTTCTGGTAATATTCAGAAAGCTTTGATACCTACAGTTAAAGCGCTTGATTTACCTTTTGGTGATGGTGTCACAGTACCTTTGTATCTTTTGGCGCAAGCTGCTAGTCAAGAAACAGAGGTAATATTTAATGGCGAAAATGGCGACCAGTTATTTGCAGGTTGGACAAATAAACCTTTAATTGCCGCTGCTATTTATCAAGGTCAACATCCTAATGGGGAAGAAAGTTTTATTCATCAGTATATAAGAACTTTTCACCGTCTTTGGGGTTATGAGGAAAGTATTTATCAACCTGGTGTTCGTTGTCAAGTTAATTCATTAAGTGTCGAAGATTGGTTACAGGAAGCTCTTGAATCTAAATATAGTTATGAATTAATGCATCGCTTACGACGCGCTTCGCTGATGTTAAAAGGCGCCCAAAATATTCAGCCGAGGGCTACTAATATTGGGTTTTCTCAAAATCTAAAAGTGCGTTCTCCTTTTTGCGATTTACCGTTAACACAATGGTCATTTCGCTTGAGTGGGGAATTAATGCTGCAAGGTAGCTGTGAAAAGTATATCTTGAAACGTGCGGTTGATGGTTGGCTACCAAAACAAATCGTTTGGCGCCAAAAGCGTGGTATGGGAGTACCATTAACTTCTTGGTGTTTACACGAGTTTTGGCATAAGTTAGGTGATTGGTTAAATCCTGGTATTTTACGTAGTGAAGGTATTTTTCAGCCAGATATTGCAGCTAAAATTGTCAGTGGAGAATTTAGTGCTGCTATTAGTGGGCGTCGTGTTGGTGAAATTTTATGGTTACTAATTATGTGGGAGTTGTGGCGACTTTACGTGTTTGGTGAAATAGCTGGTAAAAAAGAGTTGAATCATCCGTTTGTATTACCTCGTCAAGTTTGGAGATTTTACAAGAAATGGAAAACTTAATTAAGGAACTATTAGATGTATACGGCTCGCCTATATATATATATGATGCGAATAAGTTACGGCAGACGATTAATTATATTAGTGCGTCTGTTAGGTATGATGGAACGCAGTTTCGGTTTGCGAGTGTGACGAATGGAAATGTGGCTTTGCTCAAAATTTTTAAAGATTGTGGGTGGGGACTTCATGCTAATACTCCTGGGGATGTTTATTTAGGTCTACAAGCTGGGTTTAGTCCAGAGAAGATTGTTTATAGTGGTAGCAATCTTAATTATGATGAGATGTTAATGGTTTTGGAGTGGGGTGTTAGGACGTTTAATTTGGATAGTGTTTCACAGTTGGAGTTGTTTTGTCAGGTTTATAATTTTTGGAATCAGAAAAAAGAGGTAAGATTGGGGTTGCGTTTGAATTTTGCTGAGTTGACGGGTGATAGTCGTATTGGTGTACATCCTGATGATTTTGCAAAAGCGTCGAGTATTGCTCGTGATGCTGGGTTAAAAGT
Source organism: Calothrix sp. HK-06 (assembly GCF_001904745.1). Classification (GTDB taxonomy): domain Bacteria; phylum Cyanobacteriota; class Cyanobacteriia; order Cyanobacteriales; family Nostocaceae; genus Dulcicalothrix. The sequence goes on along the minus strand of NZ_MRCD01000088.1, from coordinate 16,703 downwards.
TAGCGGTTTACATTTTTATCGAGGTACTGGTACTAATGCTACTACTGCTTTTACTCAAGCTATTGAAAGTGTTGTTAGTGTTGCGAGTAAATTACCTGATTGGGAATATTTAGATTTTGGCGGTGGGTTTGGTTATTCTTATCGTCATGGTGGTGCCGCTTTTGATTGGGAATTTTTTGGCGCCGAGTTAACTCGTTGCTTAGAGAAATTAGCTATCCCAATAGAATTAGTGATTGAACCTGGTAGAGCTGCAATTGCTGGATGCGCTATTCTACTTGCTAAAGTTGTTTCGGTTAAATGGCAATCGGAGAAACAAATTGTTGGCGTTGATACTACTGTGGCTAATTTAAGTGTGCCTAGCGTTCATGGTGGTTATCGAGAAATTATTGCTTATCCATTTTCTACATCTTCTGATTTATATCAAACAGATGTTTGCGGCAATACAACATACTCGCGCGACTATTTAGGTAAAAACTGTCTGTTACCAGCGTTGAATATAAATGATATTGTCGCTATTTTAGATGTCGGCGCCTATGGGTATGCAATGTCGTCACACTTTTTACACCGTCTTAGACCAGCAGAAGTTTTAATTGAAAATGGTAATCACCGCTTAATTCGCAAGCGTGAAGATTACAGTCTTTTGCTAGCAAATCAAATTATTTAAATACCACTAAATAACTATGAAGTGTATAAGCTGCGGAACTGACAATAACCTCAAAGACAGAACAGCTAACTACGGGAAATGTTCAAACTGTGGCCATGCGTTTGTTTTTGAACCAACAAGCATGGGTATAACAAAGTTGACTGACCCAATGTTTGCAAAAGTAATTAGTGATATTTCTGTTAATAACACTCTGTTTTTTACACCCAAACAGATGTTTTATATTTTAGATAACAGATTTAGAAACAAAGCTTTTAATAGCGGTAGTTTTGGCTGTAGTTACATTTTTGGTATGGTATTTTTTACTATATTTTTTAGCTCTTTTGGAGGTACACTTGGTGGGTTGACTGCAAATTTAATCTATCAAATTATTATAATTACAACTCTTATGAAAAATGCCAAATCGCCAAAGCTTAATGCTGCAAGTCGAAAAGTAAGTGCAAAATCACTAATATTTGTCGGAGCATTTATTTTAATCATTGGTATATATAGTAGTGCTGTTATACTGAACTCATTCCCTGCATTTGTAATAGCAGTACTTTTAGGGATCTTTTCTATATATAAAGGTGCCCTTTTGCAAAATAAAACCACCATAGCCCAAGAATATCTAATTAGTGAATCAGATTATCAAGACTGGCTTAACCGTTGGCAAAGAGTTAATGGTAATATTCACAAATTACTTCCGGCACCGCAAAGTCTAAATAACCAAACTATCCTTATCAACCCCGATGTCACAGCATACAGCTTTGATAGATTAATAGTATGTGAAAGTGCAGATATTGCACAGTTCTTAATCGCCAATAACTTCCACTTTGAAAACAACTCTGCCATTCTCAGCATTACAGGTTATCCAGAAAGCATATTTCAAACCACGATGGATATGCTGCGACGTAACCCCGAATTAAAAGTTTATGCATTACATAATTGTACACCAAAAAGTTTAGGGTTAATTAACCGTCTCAGAACAAGTCCAAACTGGTTTCAAAACAGTAATATTACCATCATTGATATAGGTATAACACCTCGCCAAGTAATTGGCGCCAAAAAGAATATCTTTATAGAAACATCACCGCAATCAGCAAGCGAAGCAAGCCAATTGCCTAGTGAAATTTGTAATAATCTCTCACCAGACGAATTACAATGGCTACAAGCAGGTAATTTTGTTAATCTAGAATCTTTTAGACCACAGCAGCTAATTCAAATCATTCAACACGGAATTGCTAATACTCTAAATTTAGAAAGCGATAGTGGTTTATTAATAGCTAGTAGCTCAGATACTTACATCTACTCAACCCAAAGCTTCGGGTAACACTGGCAACGGATATAACGTATAACTTGTTTGTTACGGAATTTTAAGCAGTTTAGTGAGTTGGCAATATTGGGAAATTATTAGTCTACTTGTTGGTGTTCTAGCTATATATAGTGGAAAGGTAGTTAAAAACCGTAAAAGTGAGCTAGTTGAGAAGTTAGCAATATCTGAAACGCGATTTGTTGAATTATTAAATCGCTGGGAAAGTATAAATGGTAAGATACCGCGAAGACTGGCGCCTGCACAAGAGTATAATATTCCGACCCAAGTTAATCCTGATGTTACAGCTTATAGTTTTGATAGATTGGTAGTTTGTGATACCGCAGATATAGCCCAGTTTTTAATTGCTAATAACTTTCACTTTGAAAATAATTGCGCGATTCTTAGTATTACTGGGTACCCTCAAAGCATTTTTGATACCACAATGGAGATGCTACGACGTAACCCAGAATTAAAAGTTTACGCACTGCACAATTGTACTCCCGAAGGTTTATGTGTAGTACATCGTCTCAGCACAAGTTCTGACTGGTTTAAAGATACAAATGTCACTATTATTGATATAGGTATCACACCTTCGCAAGTCTTGGCTAACAAAAATAATCTACTTGTAGAAAAATCATTTTTGACTGTAGGTCAAGTACAGCTACCTGATAAGATTCGTAATACATTAATATTACAAGAACTACAATGGCTACAAGCAGGTAATTTCGTGAACCTAGAATCCTTTAAACCACAACAACTAATTCAAATTATTCAACGTAGAATCAGCAACTCCTCAAACTTAGAAAACAATACTAGCTTACTAGTAGACAGTAATAGCTCAGATACGTCTATATATATATCTGAAAGCTTCGGATAATCACGCAATTTTTCAGAATCAGAGGTTGGCGCCTGCTAGCTGCATGTTAAGTTATGTTACAGTAGTTTTAAGTTATGTATTAAAATTGAAAAAATATTAATAAGATGAAATAATTAAAGAGTTAGTAAATTGTACGTATAATTTTAACTTTCGTCAGGTTAAAAATCATGTAATATCAGGAAAAGTTTTGCCATGAAAATTTTAATTGTGGAAGATGATGCATTTGTCTCAGAGGCGCTTACAGCTATTCTTCGCAATCAAAATTACGTCGTCGAGGTAGCGAATAACGGCTTATCGGGTTGGGAGTTAATTGAAAACTTTGATTACGATTTATTGCTTCTCGATGTCATGCTACCCAAGCTAGATGGAATTAGCTTATGTCGGCAAATACGCGCTCATGGTTTGCTCGTTCCAATCCTTTTAATAACTGGTCGAGATAGCAGTCACGAAAAAGCTATTGGACTTGACGCTGGTGCAGATGATTATTTAGTTAAACCGTTCGACGTTGAAGAGCTTGTTGCTCGTGTTCGTGCGCTACTACGTCGAGGAGGAGTCACTTCACAACCTATTCTCGAGTGGGGTAAATTACGGCTTGACCCCACAAGCTGCGAGGTTAGTTATGACGACCAATTAGTGCCTTTAACTCCTAAAGAGTATGCTTTATTAGAGCTTTTTTTGCGAAACAGCCGACGGGTGTTTAGCTGCGGTATGATTTTGGAGCATCTGTGGTCTTACGAAGATACTCCTGGTGAGGAAGCAGTTCGTACTCATATTAAAGGTTTGCGGCAGAAGTTAAAAGACAAAGGTGCCTCTAGTAGTTTAATTGAAACGGTGTACGGTATAGGCTATCGTCTCAAGTCGCAGTCAGAAAGTAGTGGAAGTAAACAGAAGGATGCTTACGAATTACAAGCAAATCCAGCATCTCATTCCAAATCAGAGTCAAAATCGCAACAAACTGCTTTGGCTATAAATAAAGTTTGGCATAAATTTAAAGGGCGAGTTGCCGAACAGGTTAATATATTAGAAGAAGCATCTCAAGGATTAGTTCAAAATGCTTTAAATCAAGAATTGCATTGCCAAGCAAAAAAAGAAGCGCATACGTTAGCAGGTTCGCTTGGTACTTTTGGCTTTCCAGAAGGTTCTAAGATTGCACACAAAATAGAAAGATTACTCAAAGCAGAAACTATTTCATCAAATAATGCCGTACAACTTGGTGCATTAATAAAAGCTTTGCAGCGAGAAATAGAGCTAGAACCACAGCATTCTCAATACACTACTGATGCAATACCGTTTCAGGAGCATTCGCTTATTTTAGCTGTAGACGATGATCCAAAGATATTAGAATTATTACAAACTTTACTTACACCTTGGGGACTTAGAGTCAAAACCCTTGCCGAACCGCGCGCATTTTGGGAAACTCTGGAAGCAGTCAAGCCAGATTTATTAATTTTAGATGTAGAAATGCCTGGGGTCAATGGCATTGAACTTTGCTCTTTAGTGCGTAATTATCCTTATTGGAGTGAATTACCGATTCTATTTTTAACGGTTCATAACGATGCAGATATTCTCAATCAAGTTTTTAGTGTTGGTGCTGATGATTTTGTTAGTAAACCGTTCGTTGGCCCCGAACTTGTCACCCGAATTATCAATCGTTTGGAGCGCACAAAATTAGTTCGACGAATGGCACAACAAGAAAATCAACGACTTGCGCTCTTTTTGGAAGCTGCTGAAATAGGTATTTGGGACTGGAATATATTGACAGGTCAAATAATTTGGTCTGAAACTCAAGAACGCTTGTTTGGAATGGCTCCAGGCTCATTTGATGGATCTTTTGATACTTTTATAAATTGCGTTCTAAAATCTGACCGGGAAAGTTTACATTCAAAAATCAACCAGGTTCGCTCAGAACATACTAAGTACCATCACGAGTTTCGCATTGTCTGGCGAGATGGTAGCACTCACTGGATTGAAGCGCGAGGTCAATTTTACTATAACGATGCAGGCGAAGCAATGCGAATGCTAGGTACGGTTACTGACATTAGTACACGTAAAAAAATCGAAGCTGATTTACGCAAATCTAAGGATGAGTTAGAAATAAAAGTAGCAGAACGCGCTAGAGAATTAATTCGGGTGAATGAACACTTGCTTGAATTAAATGAGCGATACTCGCGTCCAGCCAGCTTTACCAAATAAAATTAATTTTGACAAACATATCAATAAGTAGAAATTATAATTACAAATTGTATCTTCACAAGTTCCTCAAGTTTTTGTTCTAATTTAAAAAGGGAGTAATCTAAATCAAACTCACATGCACAAAAGGGTTAAATATGACAAATCCTAATAAGAATGGAATTTTACAAGCAGTAAAAGAAGTGCCTCAAAAAATCATTACCTACCTTTCTGGGGCAGTGTCTAGAATTTTTGCTCCTAGAGACGATGATTTCCCTGAAACAGGAGTTCAACCGTTTGATGGTGAGCCAAGTGAAAAGAAACATTATTAATTCAGACAATAAAATATTTGATAAATGCTTCAAATAATGCTAACAGTATTATAGCGTTATTTGTAACACTTTAGAGACTCCATTAGTGGAGTCTCTACACAATATTATGTTTCTACACAATATTGCACCTCTAGAAAATAATTAATTTTTTACAAATATTTACAAAAATTGGGTAACGAGCAATGGGACAATATTACAAATTTGTAAATACTACCAGACAACAAGAATCAACTATCTCACTTCCCTTTAATTTTGGGCTATCATGGGCGAAAAGTTTAGAACGTTTGTCTGACGAAGAATTAAAAGAAAAATTTGACTACGTTATAGAAAATAACAATTGGCGCCAAGAGGATGAAGTAATTGCTATTGGAGATTACGGAAACATTATATATTTTCCAAAGAGTAAGAATAAACAATTTTGATAAGCTATTCGGTGTGGTTATGGACAATCTGCCAGAAAAACACTCAGTCATTTACAGTGAATCAAGTATGCCACTATTAGGGATATTTAATATCAAAAATATCACTAAGGTTTATCGCATGGGTGAGGTGGAAAAATTATCCCTGACTCAATTGGAATGGTAACTTTCAATATCTATACAACAGACCTTGTTCGCCTTTTACTTAGCAACCATGTAATTAATGCACCCAAACCAAAAATATTTACCACTGACGACATAAGTCCTTCTAATACGGGAATCAAACCGATGAAACCCAAAATTAGCATCCCAATCAGAAATTCTTGCATAGTTGTTCGTTCTTTCTTAGTTAAAATTATTTGTCCAACCCAAAGAGCAATTCCCATATTTCCTAGTACAAATGCAATAGTGACAGCTAAACCAACTAAGGGTAACAATGGAATTACGACTAAACTAACTGCTAGGAAGATAATTAGCAAAATTACCGCAAACAAACCTCCTAAACCCCATAGCCCACATTGAAGCGGGTATTCTCTGACATTTGCTGCTAGGTTAAGCAAAAAATTTGGCGCCAAAGTAGAAGTACAACACCAATAATCGTAACTACAGCGACGTTAAGAATGTGAAATCCAGTATGCAAAAGATAACGGGAAAAGTTACCAATTCCCCTCCTTCTGTAACCGTATGTTCCCCATCTGCCACTGTCTAAAGCTGTACCAGAAGCACCACTGAGGAACTTTTCATAGGTGATAGTACTTAAGTTTTATAAAAATTGTTGACTTCAAAAGCTCCTCTGCAACCAGTCAAAAATTTGGTCTAATTGACTTAAAGTTACCAAACCATACTGCCATAGGATCATTGGTAAGGAACTAGGGGTTTGCTCTGGGTGCCGTAATGCCAATTGCAAATCCGATGCTGGAATCGCCAGGTCTTTCTGCAAAAAGCTGACCAACTCAATCATTTTAGTGGTTTCCATATTACTACCCCTCATGAATGCTGTATTGTCAGATTATGTGAAAAGTTTGAGGAAGTTGTGAGGATTGTCAATTTTCTTACAAATTAGATACAGTAATCCCCACATCATTTGTAAAATCCGTGCATTGTAATAGCAAATTATCTTTAGCTGCAATCTGGCTCAATGTCACTATTTACTATCACTATTGAGAATGGTAATCTCGAAGACAGGCGCCGTCATCTTTTAAATGTAGAATCTGGTGAGGCAATGTTTTCTACAGCACCAGAGCCACGCAAAAAACAGTACCAGCTTTTGGCGGTGTCGCTTGAAGATACAGAGCTTTTGAAGTTGTCGCGGTACGATTTTGAGTTTTTATTAGTTAGTCAACAAAGTTTTGCTTTTGATTTGGTTGAGTGTTGGATAAACCGTCTCGGTTCTACTTTTACTTGTGAACCTAATGGGATTGTAAAGTTTCCTGAATATTCGATTGGTGATTTGGAGTAGCGAAAGTCTTGATCAGCTGCAAGTAACACGGATAATTATTGCTCATCGACTTAGTACAATTCGTAATGCTAGCCGTATTTATGTTTTGCAAAGTGGTAGAATTGTTCAACATGGTAGTTTTAACGAGTTAGCGACACAGCAGGGACTTTTTGCTCAACTTATCGCGCGGCAACGGCTGTAGGCTTTTATTAGTACAAAATTTATTAATATCTGTCAAATATTCGCACAAAGTCAGTGGCATCAAGACTTATAGCCATATTTTCTGAATTAACTAGGTCAGATTTTTGAAAAATTTTCTAATTTTTTAGTTAAAAGTGCATAATCCCAGCTGAAACCTCCCATATTGTATTAGGGAAAGCAAATTAAGCTTTCTTCGGCAAAAAGTATAGCTTTATACATTAACTTGGACTTGAGTCTCAAAAGGAGATAATTGCTATGACTACAGATTCTACGAAAAAGCAACATATTTCTAGCAACCAAAACGAAGAGTTGGTGCCTGTTGTTGAGGATAAGAGTCAAGATATAGAGGAAATAAACGAAACTGATTTAGATAGTGTCGCTGGTGGTTTAAGATGTCCCAGTAATCCAGCAGCTGATGATGCTTATACTGGGAGAAGAACCACAATGCCACGCTGACCGTAAATAGGAATTATATGTGGAGACGTTACCTCTAACGTTTCTACAACGTCGCAATGATATTCTGCTTTTTATGTATGTGCTTCTATAATTTTAAATCTGCTGTAAGCTTGGATATTTCTATTCCTTCTTCTGTCTATCCAAACTGGATTTTAAAGATTGGAATAGCCTATTATGGTATAATAACTATTTTAGGAACTCCTGTAAACGCCCAAATTATTCCAGATGCAAATTTACCTGAAAATTCTCGTGTAACAACAACTGATAATGTTATAAGTATTGAGGGTGGCACAAAATCTGGAAGCAATTTATTCCACAGTTTTTCAGAATTGTCTGTACCGAATGGTAGTACAGCGTATTTTAATAATACTCTAGATATTCAAAATATTATTAGTAGAGTTACAGGTAATTTAATTTCTAATATTGATGGAATAATTAAAGCTAATAATACAGCCAATATTTTTTTAATTAATGATAACGGATTTTTATTTGGAAAAAATGCTCGTTTAGAGATTGGAGGTTCTTTTGTTACTTCTACTGCTTCGGGTATTAAGTTTGCTGATGGATTTGAGTATAAGACAAAAACTTCACAACAAACACCTTTACTAACTGTTAGCACTCCTATTGGTTTGCAATTTGGCGCCAATCCCGGTTTAATTAGAGTACAGGGAGATGGGCAAGGAATAAGAAGTCGAACGACTCCATCGGAAGCTATAGATACTAATATTGCTTTGCGAGTGCAACCTAACCAAACTTTGGCTTTGGTAAGTGGCGATATTTTTTTGGAAGGGGCTACAATCAAAACTGCTGGAGGACGAATAGAATTAGGTAGTGTTGCTGCAAATAGTTTTGTTGATATTGTTCCTGTAGAAAAAGGTTTTTCTTTAGGTTACAGTAACCCACAAAATTTTGGTAATATTGTATTATCTCAACAAACAGCAGCTGATGCTACAGGTGCAGGAGGTGGTGAAGTTCAAATCAGAGCTAGAAGTCTTAAACTTATTGATGGTTCTGTTGTTGAAACAAGTACTCTTGGTTCAGAGCTAGGTGGAAATTTAATTGTAAACACTTCAGATGAAGTACTAGTTAGTGGAGTGTATAATAGTGGCAGTGACAAGTTTCCCGGTGGCTTTTATGCTCAAGCAGAACAAGATGCAACAGGAGCATCAGGAGATGTAATAATAAACACTCGTCTCTTACAACTTGAAAATGGATCACAAATCAGCGTTGTTAGCAAAGGTGCTGGAAGAGTAGGAAATTTAACTATAAATGCAGATACAATTAAATTAATTGAAAGTCCAGATATCAATGAATTTCCTACAGGAATATTTATTCAAAGTCAAGGTCTAGAAAGTGCAACTTCAGAACTCAAAATAAATACTCGTCTGCTACGTATTGAAGATGGAGCAGTCATTGATACTAGCATTTTTAGTGCAGGTAATGGAGCAAACTTAATAGTTAACGCTACTGAATCTGTGCAACTTATTGGTGCCACACCTGACGGAAACACTTACAGTGGTTTATTTTCTCAAACATCAGAAAATGCAACAGGAATAGGAGGAAATCTAACAATTAGTACTCCTTTGCTCCAAATGGAAGACCTAGGGACAATTAGCACTGCCACTAATGGTGCTGGCAAGGGGGGAAATTTGACTGTAAATGCGAGTGGTGGAAGAGTGGAACTTATTGGTTCTGCGGGCTTATTTACTCAACAAAGTAATCAAAATGGGGGTGGGGTAGCGGGAGACTTGACGGTTAATACTCAAATTTTACGCCTTGAGGATAATTCAATAATTAGTGCTAGGACTTTTGGTGAAGGTAATGGAGGTAATATAAAGATAAATGCTACTGACTCTGTACAACTTTCTAACAATTCTTTTATAGGCGCCTCAGCTAGAGAAAATTCAACAGGAAGGGCAGGAGAGGTGACGATAAACACTAATCGACTACTGTCGAGTAATGCAGAGGTATCAGTTACAAGTCAAGGGCAAGGAAATGCAGGTAGTCTCAATTTAAATGCTGGCTCTATCTTTTTAGACAGTAACGCAGTTCTTAAAGCTAATACCACTAGCATTAATGTTGACCCAAATCGTCCACAAGCGAATATTAATATTAAATCTACTAGCCTAGTATTACGTCGTGATAGTAATATTACTGCTAACGCTACAGGCACTTTAGTTATTGGTGGTAACATCAATATAAATAGCGGTGTATTAGCAGCGTTTGAAAATAGTGATATTACTGCAAATTCTGATGAGTCTCGTGGAGGACAAGTCATAATTAAGGCTCAAGGAATCTTTGGCGCCCAGTTCCGAAATGCACCTAGTTCTCAAACTAGTGATATTACTGCTATAGGTAAAACTCCTGATTTAAGTGGCACAGTCCAAGTTACTACACCTGATGTTGACCCTAGTAAAGGTTTAGTACCTTTAACGTTAGATGTAGTCGATGTTGCTCGGTTAGTTGATGATAATATTTGCGCGCGTACTGCAAATAGTAGCTTTACAGTTACAGGACGTGGTGGAATATCTCTGTCACCAAATAATTCTTTGTCAAGTGATTCTTCTTGGGAAGATTGGCGAATGTTAGAAGCATCAAAACAACCAAGCAATTCAACAGTTAGAGAAACTCCTACCTCAAGTACTTCCTCAACTATTTCCAATCAATTTGTCGAAGCACAAACATGGGTAATTGACAAAGATGGTAGCGTTGTACTGACGACAGAGGCGCCCGCTATTTTATCTCAAAGTAATATACTATCTCAATGTCACTCGTAACAATACAACTGTCATTCTGAGCGAAGCGAAGAATCTCAAAGATTTTGAAGTTTATTAGATGCTTCACTACGTTCAGCATGACAGTTGTGCATTTTGCATAACTATTTAAGATTTTATTAGATGCTTCACTATCTTCAGCATGACAGTTGTGCATTTTGCATAACTATTTAAGATTTTATTAGATGCTTCACTATCTTCAGCATGACAGTTGTGCATTTTGCATAACTATTTAAGATTTTATTAGATGCTTCACTATCTTCAGCATGACAGTTGTGCGTTTGGCATGACAGTTGCGTGTTTAGCATGACAATTTGGGATTTTAATTGGGTTTTTTGGTGGTGCTTTTACTTGGTTTACTTTGTAATTTTTTAATTTGATTTAGAGCGTCTTGCTTTTCTGCTTCTTTTCCTTGTTGTCCATAGAGTTCAGCAGCAGTTTGAAAGTCTTTGATCGCTTCTTTATTATTGTTTAATTGTTGTTGAAGAATACCTCGATTGTAGTATGCGTCTACATATGTTGCATCTAATTTGATTGCTTGATTATAATCTTTTAAGGCTTCTTGTTTGTTGTCTAGTTTTTGATTGAATATGCCTAGATTATAATAAGCTATTGCGTTTTGTGGTTCCATTTTTATGACTTCGTTATAGTCTTCTAAGGCACCTTGTTTATCATCTATTTCTGCACGTAGTAGACCACGATTTTTATATGCTTTGATAGATTTATGTCCAGAGAATAAAACTTGATTGTAATCTTCTAATGCACCCGGTTTATCTCCTAGTTCTTGACGTAATATACCTCTATTTTCATAAGCTGGGATATAACTTGGGTCTAGTTCTATTGCTTTGTTAAATTCTTCTAAGGCGCCTTGTTTATCTCCTAGTTCGACGCGAATTAAACCCCGATTGTAATATGCTGCTACATTATTGGAGTCATACAAAATTGCTTGGTTATAATATTCTACTGCTGCGTCATATTTTTTTTCTTGGTACAGGGCTAAACCTTTATAAAGACAAATTGATGTAGATGTACAATCGACTAAGGGAGGTTCTGTTAAAGATGCTGTTGGTGTGGGTTCAACAGAAGGTGATGCTGTTAATGTTGGTTCTAAGGTAGTGTCGTTAGCTGTAGGACGTGATATAGCTTGCAAAAACCCATTTATTCCAAATCCTAGCAGTATTACGGCGCCTGCTATTAATAAAATTTTGATTTTGTTTGGTTGGTAAGAGAAATAATGTTGCAGCGTTGGAGGAAGTGCGAGTACATCTTGATGTATGTTGCTTAAATATTTATTTAATGGCTTGTATTCGCTTAATTCTTGTTGATTTTGATGGTTATTTCGTGATCCTAATGATAGCGGTAGTAAGTCTTGTAATACTTCTTCTGCTGATTGATACCGCTTTCTTATATCTTCCTGCAACATTTTATCTAATATTTGCCCTAACTGCTTACTTATTACTATGTTATTTGACTCCATTACTGAACGCCATATCCAACATTTTTTTTGAGGATTATAAAGTAAGCTCGGAAATGTCCCTGTTAGTAAATGAATACATGTGGTGCCTAAAGCATATATATCACTTGCTGGATATGATTCTCCATAGGTCATTTGTTCTATTGGGGCATATCCTACAGTTCCAACAGTTGTACCTATGGTCATGACTGTATTACTTAATTCTTTGGAAATACCGAAGTCTATTAGTACTGGTGGCTTATTATGGCGCCACATGATATTTTCTGGTTTGATGTCACGATGTACTACACCGCGTTCATGAATGAATTGGAGTACAGGTAGTATATCAGCTAATAATTGAATTATTTGAGACTCGCTCGCGATAAGTTCTTGTTCTAATTTTTTAAGTAAATTTTGCCCGTCAATAAATTCTTGTACTAAATATAATCGTGAGTCTTGCTCTATGTGCGCTAAAAGACGGGGAATTTGTGTTGACTCATCCCCAAGTTCATCTAACATTGCAGCTTCGCGGTTAAATAATTCTACTGCTTTTTGAAATGCAGTTGGATGCTCGGTAATTTGCGCTATGGGGAAAAACTGTTTAATTACACAATATTTTCTTTTAGGAGTACATTCGTCTACTGCTAAAAAGTTTCTCCCCATCCCACCTGCACCAAGAAATTTTATCGCACGATAACGCTCATTTAGCAGTAAATTTGTACTGCAAATGAGGCAATACTCAAGGTGGTCAGGGTTTGAGGGATTCTGACAATTGGGATTGAGGCAGTAACTCATATAAACCCGTGTAAGCTCATATATACATGTATATATATATGGGAACAAAAGATACAATTTATGCATCAGTATTAATGATAAATCATAGTGCGTCCCCTTCGCTACGAATTAATTGTAAATAATGTCCTTGAGTTTTTAACAATTCTTCATGTACACCTCTTTGTACGATTTGTCCTTGTTCTAAAACGATAATTTCGTCGCAATCACGAATTGTGCTAAGACGATGAGCGATAATAATACAGGTGCATCCTCGCTGACGCAATCTTTGGTCGATTATTTTTTCTGTTTCGGTGTCTAGTGCGCTGGTTGCTTCGTCCATTATTAATATGGAAGGGTTGTTTACTAACGCGCGTGCGATTTCTAAACGTTGTCGTTGACCACCACTTAAATTGCTGGCACCTTCTAATAGGTTAGTATTATAGCCAGATGGTAACTCATTTATAACATCATCAATTGCAGCATCTCTACATGCTTCGATAATAAATTTATCTGGTACAGTTGTATCCCAAAGAGTTAAGTTATCTCTGACACTACCAGAGAACAATAATATATCTTGTTCAACGATGGCTACCGAGTTCACTAGTACTTGACGAGAAATTTCTTTTCTGGGTTTACCATCAAAACGAATTTCTCCAGACCAAGGTGAGTATAATCCAGATATAAGTTTGGCAACTGTAGACTTTCCAGAACCACTACTACCAACTAAAGCAACTCGCTGTCCTGGTTTAATTTTGAGACTGGAGTTAGAAATTAAAGGAGGGGCAACTCGGTTGTAACCAAATGTGACGTTATCTAGCTCTACGTGACCTTTGAGACGAATTTGAGGAAGTAAAGTTGTATTGATAGAGCTTGTAATCAGAGTGCTTTCTGGTTTTTGATTTAGTTTTAATTCTGGGTCTACAGGGTGATCTAGTACATCATCTAAACGATTTAAACTTCCTTCAACTTCTTGTAAATCACTGCCAAGACTAACAAGACTACTGACTGGTTCCGTAAAATTCTTCATCAAGCTTTGAAATGCCACAAGCATCCCAATTGTTAAATGACCATCCATAACTCGCAGTCCACCTACAAATAAAACTAGCATTGATGTAATAGTGGAGAGGAAAGACGGTAGTATTCCTAGTACTTGGTTAGTTATTTCTATATCTTGGTGAGCATTAATAGATTTAGCATAATAACCAGCCCAACGCGCGAAGAAATCTGTTTCTAAACCAGATGCTTTTAAAGTCTCCATACTTTGAAGACCAGCAATAGCTACCCCGCTAACTTTTCCTTGCTCTTGCATTAGTTTAATGTTTGTATCTACTCGCCACCGTGATACTTGTTGTAAAGTGATAAGGTTAATGGCAACAAAAACTATTCCCAGTGAGGTTAGTACAACATCGTATTGCACCATAACAAGTGCATAAAAAATTACCATGATAGCTGAAATAGTTGTAGTCGCTAATTTTCCTGATAGTAGCTCTGCTAATTTATCATTTAAATGAACGCGACTGCTAATTTCTCCGGCAAATCTTTGGGCATAAAAACTAACAGGTAAGCGCAAGATATGCCAGATAAACTGACTTGACATACTTACCGATAATTTTACCTTCATCCGACGCAAAAATTTTAATTGTAGTAATGACAATAAACTGTTTAATATGACAGTTAGTATCATTCCTAGCAATAATGGACGTAACCATTCTTGCTTGTTTTGAACGAGAATATTATCTACAAATACTTGAGAAAAGACGGATAATGCTAATCCAGGAATTACAATAAAAAAACCTGCTACAATACAATAAGCAAGTAATGCTTCTGAACCTTTTAATCGATTTTTTAGAGATAGAATTACATTTGGTTGACTACCACCTTTTTTGAACTCAGAACCTGGTTCTAAAATTAAAACAACACCCGTAAAGCTTTCGTCAAACTCTTGCAGTGATATCGAGCGTGATCCAGTTGCTGGGTCATTTATATATACTTTTTTACTACTAAATCCTTCTACAACTAAAAAGTGGTTAAAGTTCCAGAATACTATATAAGGACATTGCAGGCGCCCAAGTCCATTCAAATTTGCTTTTAAACCTTTAGCATTCATCCCATAGCTTCTAGCTGCACTAAGGATGTTCGATGCTTTGCTGCCATCGCGCGATATACCACAATCTTGACGTAACTGTGCTAAAGGAACGATGCGACCATAATAACCTAAAATAATTGCCAAAGCAGCGGCACCACATTCCACTGCTTCCATTTGTAAAACAGTAGGAGTACGGCACCGAATTGTTTTAGCAACTAATATGTCTTGTATTTTTTCAAGTATCTTCCTCAAAAACGGCATTTTAATTAACTCCAGTTACAGACCTAAAAATCGGGAAGATAAAAGTAATAGGCGCCCTTTCTTCTACAGTGACTCGCACATTTGTTGTAGTTCCTGAAGTTACTTGTAATTGTGGTCCCTTGGAAGAAGACCATTTATAACCGCTAAAAGTTGATTTATCTGGTATTAATTCAGCGGCAACTTGAATTTGTGGACCAGTTGAAACTAGACTTTTTACAACCTCAGAATTACCAATGATTCTTAAAGCTCCTTCTTGACTTACAGGATAAGCAGAAACTTCTGTGATATTACCCTTAATTCCACCAAATCTTTCACGCTCAACTGTAGTTGGTGTAATTTGCACCTTCATTCCTTTACGTATTTTTTTACCTTCTCCAACAGCAAAGAATGTTAAACCAATTAACTTGCTCGATGCTTCTTCGGCTTGAATAGTTACAATAGGCGCCCCAGCAGCTACAATTTGTCCAGTTCCGGCGCTAATTTCTAAGGCACGTCCGTTGTACTGACTAATAATTTTACTATTTTGATTTAATTGCACTTCTAACTGATTTATACTGCGTTTGACTTCTTGAATTTGGTTTTGACGGTTGATTGTAGATTGATAATCTTGTTCTGTTTGGCTTTTTTCTTTGGCGTTAAGTTCCTGTAATTGGGATTTTAGTTGATTGATTTGACTCAAGTTTTCTCGATAAGCTTTTTCTGTCTCAACTAGCTTTACATCTAATTCGCGAAGTTGAGCATTGATATCGGCAACTTTTTGTAAACTTTGCTGGTATTCTTGTTGCTCTCGTAAAAGCACTTGTTTAGAAACTGCTCCTTGAGATTGTAGTTTTCTTAAGCCATTATATACTTCTTGTTGAGTCGGAGAAATGCTTGCTGCTGCCGCACGACTCTGTAGTAAACTTTGTCTTTGCTGCTGTATTGCAAGTAAAGCTCTTTCTTTATAAACAGGAGTTATACTTTGAATTTGTAGAAGACGCTGCTGGAGACTTTCGCGTTGTTGTGCTATAGTTCTAAGTTCTTGTTGTTGACGTAAAGATTGCAATGAGTTGGCGCCTTGATTTTGAGATTCGAGTTCTGCAAGCTTTTTACGCTGTTGTTGTAATTGATTTTGAAGTTCTATTTGGTCAACGGTTGCTAATACTTGTCCTTTTTTGATAGCGTCTCCAACATTAACATTCATTGTCACTACTCGTCCCGCAGCAGCAGATTGTACGGGTGTAACTCTACCTGGATAAATTAATACTCCTTGTCCTGAAACAGTTACTGGTATGCGACCAAAAATACTCCAAATTACACCTGCAAAAACAAGAGAACCGAGAGCAGTTAAAGGTAGCCAATTTTGAAGACGAATTGCTTTCATCCCCTGGTCTAAACGTTCAGGACAAGATGAACGTTCTAGAGCTTTTTTCAGAAGTATTTTACTGTGAGATAGCATAGTTTATTTAGGAGGTAGGGTGCGTGACGCTAGTAGTTCATTAGTTTTACTTTACGATTGTTATGGCGTCACG
>NZ_MRCD01000087.1 GCF_001904745.1 Calothrix sp. HK-06 | reverse complement strand
GATATTAAGCCGAGTAATTTAATTTTAGGAGAAGATAAAGAGGTTTATTTAGTTGATTTTGGCGCCGTTCAAGATAAAGCAGCTAAAGAGGGTGTTACTTTTACTGTTGTAGGAACATATGGTTATGCACCAATGGAACAGTTTGGAGGCAAAGCTGTACCTGCTTCTGACTTATATGGACTAGGTGCAACTATTATTCATTTATTAACAGGTATACCTCCTGCTGATTTGCCTGTTCGCGATTTAAAAATACAATTTCACGATAAAGTTAATATAAATGATAATTTTCTAGCTTGGATTGAACACGTTTTAGAGCCATCAGTAGAAAGACGTTTGAGTAATGCCACAGAAGCATTAAAAGCACTTGAGTCTAATAGTTTGAGTAACAAAGCAGCGAGCAATATTTTCCAACCCTTTCGCAAACCTAATTATAGTTTAGTCAAAATCAACAAAACTTTTAATAAATTAAACATAGTTCTTCCTAGAAAGCGAATAGATAATATTAGAGTCATCGCTTTAACAGTTAAATATTTAATAATCGCAGCATTGGGACTAGGCTTTTTTCCAATATCAGGAATAGGACTAATGACAGGAATTTTACCAGCACTTGGAATTACTGTTCCCCTCCTTTTAATTTGGCTAGCGGTCATAGACCAGTTCATAATTTCAGACTTTGGTAATCACAAAATATGTTTCAATGAAGATAATTTTAGTATAGAATTATGGATATTTACGTTTCGTCGCAGTATAAAAAGTGGCAAGGTTAGAGATATCAGAGACGTATTTCAAAGTATTATTCGTTTAGGCAAAGAAGATAACCTTCAGCTTGAAAGTCATCAAGAAAAGGAAATGATTACTATTCAAACCGAATATAAACGATTTTCGTTTGGTATTGGACTAAGTGCCCAAGAATGTTTATGGATAGCGCAGGAAATTAAAGACTGGTTACGTGGAAGGTAGAGACGTTACATGTAACATCTTTACGTAACATCAAGATAAAGAGGCACCGAGTTTTGTTTCTAATTCTTCTATGAGTGTATCAACATTTTTGCCTAGTTGCTCATAACTTTGAGGTGGCGCCGTTTCTGGTTCAAAATAAATAAGTTTAACTTGGTCTTTACCAATACCTATCATCAAAACTTCTACTTCAGGTTTATGGTGCTTAATAAGTCCTAAAATTTCCTGAAGACGATTCTCTACTCTGTCGTTTAAGCTTTCAACTGCTGTCGGGGGACAGTATACAAAGTGTGGTGTTGGCTGTAAATCTATACCTATGGTTCCCTGACTGTTACCGTTTTCTAACCATAGTGCCCACGATAAAGCTGCTAACTCTATTTTATGGTCTTTGACGAATTTGTCTAACCGATGGCGCCATTCGTTTTCTGGTGATGAAGGTTGAGATGACGTAGTAAACATAATTTAGCTCCTGACTATTTTTGCAAGGTAACTTTTAAAGATTGGCTTTCATATTGGCGCCGCCCATTATTTTAAACCACTTTGGACACGCCATAGTTTTGCGTATACTCCTTGTTTTTCTAATAGCTGCTCGTGAGTTCCCGATTCAATAAATTGTCCATGTTCCATCACATAAATTTTATCAGCGTTGCGGATAGTAGAAAGACGGTGCGCGATGGCGATTGTAGTTCTGTTTGCCGTAATTCGTTCGAGTGACATTTGGATGGCAGCTTCGGTTTCGTTATCTACAGCAGAAGTTGCTTCATCGAGAATAAGAATTGGAGGGTCTTTGAGAATAGCACGTGCAATAGCAATGCGTTGTCTTTGTCCTCCAGATAACTTTTGTCCGCGTTCACCAACTATTGTTTCATATCCTTCGGGCAAGTTAACAATAAACTCATGTGCTTCTGCGACTGTTGCTGCCATTTTTATTTCTCTATCAGTCGCATTAAATGTTCCGTAGGCAATATTTTCGGCAACTGTCCCATGAAATAAAAATACGTCTTGGCTAACTAAACCAATACACGAACGCAAGTCACGAATATTCAATTGCTCAATATTGATACCATCAAGGGTAATTATTCCAGACTGTATTTCATAAAGTCGTAGTAATAACTTTACTAAAGTGCTTTTACCTGAACCTGTAGAACCGACAATAGCAATTGTTTTTCCTGCGGGTATATGTAATGAGACATTGTTGATAATTGGGAATCTATCTTTGTAAGCGAAAGTAATATTGTTTAACTCGACTTCTCCCCTGACCTTTTCGGGAGATATGCGTGTATCTCCTGTATAAATCGTGATGGGAGTATCTAATAAATCCATAATGCGGTCAGTTGATGCCATTGCCCGTTGATATAAATCAAAAGTTTCACCAAGACGGGTTAGGGGCCAAAGTAAAAGCTGAGTAATAAAAACTAAAATGCTATAAACACCAACTGAGATTTTCCCATTTACAGCTGCCATTCCTCCAAATATCAATAAAACGGTGAATCCAGCTAAAATCAGCATTCTAATTAATGGCACAAATGCTGCTGATAGTTTAATTGCTTGAGCATTACTTTTTTTGTAAGCTTCGCTGTCTGCGGCAACACGTGCGCTTTCGTATTCTTCAGCAGTAAAACTTTTGATTGTGGTAATACCACTGATATTATTGGATAAGCGTGAGTTCAAAAATCCAACTTTTGAGCGAACATCAGCGTAACGCAATTCTAATAATTTTCTGAAAGCAAAAGATCCCCAAATTATAAACGGAATTGGCAACATAGCCAACCATGCGACACTTGGAGCAACAATCAAGAAACCAGTACCAATAATTAAAACTGTCGCGACAACTTGAATAATATCACTTGCTCCACCATCTAAAAACCTTTCCAACTGGTTAACGTCGTCACTCAAAATAGACATTAATCCACCGGTACTACGTTCTTCAAAGTAAGCTAGCTCTAATTCTTGCAGATGGTTGTAAGCGTCAAGACGTAAATTATGCTGAATTTGCTGCGATAAATTTCGCCACAGTCGTTTGTATGCGTACTCAAACACCGACTCTAATACCCAGACAATCACCGTAAAAAACGCTAGAATAAGGAATTGTCCGAATATATCGGTAATTCCCAGACGTGCGATGACTGAATCTTGCTTTTTGACCACCACATCAACTGCCGTACCAATTAGTACAGGTGGCGCCAAATCGAAAACTTTGTTTAAAACCGAACAAATGGCTGCTTGCCAGATTTGTTTGCGATAATGAATACCGTAACTTGACAAGCGCTGGAGTGGATGTACTGAACCAGTGCTAGTGTTAGATGCCCTAAAATCTTTTGATAGCGTAACCACAGCTATTTTTTGAAGTGTGAATTATATTTTACTACGTTTGTTTTAATAGAACGCAAACGAATATAGAGAACGTAAATAAAAGGAGGAGAGTTGAAAAATACGCAATCTGCCAGTTGGCAAAGCGCTGCATTAGGTATAGTACTAGGTATAATTGTACTGTTGAGTTTAAATTCCTTTATCATAATAAATCCTGGGCAAGCAGGGGTGATTAGTATATTAGGTAAAGCTACAGATGGAGCATTACTGGAGGGAATTCACGTTAAACCACCTTTTATTTCAGTGATAGATATATATGATTTGACGGTGCAAAAATTTGAAGTGCCTGCCGAAAGTTCAACAAAGGATTTGCAAACGCTGTCCGCAAGATTTGCGATTAACTTTCAAATAGATTCCTCAGAAGTAGTACAAATACGTAGAACTCAGGGTACTTTAGAAAACATAGTAGCAAAGATTATTGCACCACAAACTCAGGAATCATTTAAAATAGCAGCAGCACGCAGGACAGTAGAAGAAGCTATCACCCGGCGAACTGAACTTAAGGATGACTTTGATTTAGCATTAAGCCAACGATTAGATAAATATGGAATAATTGTCTTAGACACCAGCGTCGTAGACTTAACATTCTCTCCTGAATTCGCAAGAGCGGTAGAAGAGAAGCAAATTGCCGAACAGCGGGCACAGCGAGCGGTATATATAGCTAGAGAAGCAGAACAAGAAGCTCAAGCAGAAATTAATCGTGCCAAAGGTAAAGCCGAAGCTCAAAGACTTTTAGCTGAAACATTAAAAGCTCAAGGAGGACAGTTAGTGTTACAAAAGGAGGCAATTGAAGCATGGAAAACTGGTGGCGCCCAAATGCCAAAAGTTCTTGTTATGGGGAACGATAAAACTAGCAGTGTGCCATTTCTATTTAATGTAGGTAACATCCAATCACCTTAAAGTTGAAATAAAACACAAAGAGTAACGCGCTATCTGACCAACACAGCACACAACTAGTAACCAGCAGGTATATGACAAGTCAAAACCAAACCAATCTCACACTTCAAGACGCAAAAAAAATCCTAAACAAATTCAATTGCGTCGATATTGCTCCGATAGTTAAGAGTTCTGAAAAAGCTTTAGTCCGTAAAGCAATACTAGCTTTTGCTAGACTTTCAGATTATCAAATCTTAGGTATTTGTGCCGATACAGCCGAAGAAGGTTTGGCGGCGATGAAAGGTTACTCCTTGGCATTCGGCTATGAGCCACCTAGCAATTTGCCTATTATTGAGGGACCTGTTTACATCAAATTAAACGGCAAAAATGGTTTGTGTTACCTTGATTCATATTCAGGGCACCATCGCGGCGTTTTAGTATCGTGCCAGTCCCACACCCAAAGTGGAATTAACGAAATGTATGGTCACTTACCCCTAGACCTATTTGATTAATCTTAATCTTGTGGAGCCTCTCTTGTGGAGCGGGCATCCCTGCCCGCCCAACATCTAAAAAATTGCCAATTGCCCAATATTTATCAGTTATGAGTCTTGTTATATTACAGTCGGTTAAAAAAGATTTTGGCATTAAAGAAATCTTAAAAGAAGCTAGTTTTAGCGTTGATGCAAACGATAAAGTTGGTTTAATTGGTACAAATGGTTCGGGAAAATCAACGTTATTAAAAATGATAGCTGGTATCGAGCCAATCGATGCTGGACAAATCATAACGAATTCCGGCGCCAAAGTTATATACTTACCACAGCAACCCGATGTTGATGAAAGTCGTACTGTTATCGAGCAGGTTTTTGCTGACAGTGGTGAGCAAATGACTTTAGTACGTGAGTACGAAGAAATCTCAGAAAAGTTAGCGCATTATCCAGAAGATAGTCAGTTGATGTCGCGTTTATCTAGCGTTATGCAACGAATGGACACAACAGGCGCCTGGGAATTAGAGACAAATGCTAAAATTATTTTGACTAAATTAGGTATCACTGACTTTAATGTAAAAGTTGGTACATTATCTGGAGGTTATCGTAAGCGAATAGCTTTAGCAACAGCTTTACTTGCCGAACCAGATTTATTATTAATGGACGAGCCGACTAACCATTTAGATGCACTTTCGGTAGAATGGTTACAAAGTTATTTAAATCGATATCGTGGCGCCTTATTATTAATTACTCACGATAGATATTTTCTAGATAAAGTCACAAATCGAATTATTGAAATTGACAGAGGTGATATTTATACTTATTCAGGTAATTATTCGTATTACCTAGAAAAAAAAGCTGCTGCTGAAGAATCTTCTGCAAGTACACAACGTAAATTTCAGGGTGTATTACGGCGCGAGTTAGAATGGTTAAAGCGTGGACCCAAAGCACGCAGTACAAAACAAAAAGCGCGTATTCAACGTGTCGAAGCAATGCGCGAAACCGAATTTAAGCAAGGAATTGGCAAAGTTGAAATATCTACCGTTAGTAGACGCATCGGTAAAAAAGTTATTGAGTTAGAGCATGTTTCTAAAGCATATAACGAGCGAACACTAATTAAAGACTTTACCTACGAATTTAGTCCTGAAGACCGTATAGGTATAATTGGTGGAAACGGCGCCGGCAAATCCACTTTAATGAATATTATCACCGGAAAAGTACAACCTGATTCGGGTAAAGTCGATATTGGCACCACAATACATATAGGGTATTTCGACCAACATTCCGATGACTTACTAGCTGCACTCAACGATTCGCAGCGTGTAATTGACTACATCAAAGAAGAAGGAGAATTCATCAAAATATCTGATGGAACTCAAATTAGTGCTTCCCAGATGTTAGAACGATTCTTATTCCCAGGAAATCAACAATATGCACCAATAAGCAAACTATCAGGAGGAGAAAAAAGGCGCCTATTTTTGCTGCGTATATTAATTAGCGCACCAAACGTATTAATATTAGACGAACCGACGAATGATTTAGACGTACAAACACTAGCAATATTAGAAGAATACCTAGAAGACTTTACAGGCAGTGTAATCGTAGTATCCCACGACCGTTATTTTCTTGACCGTACAGTAGACACAATTTTTGCCTTAGAAGAAGGTGGAAATATTCGTCAATACCCAGGTAACTACTCAGTATACCTCGACTATAAAGCACAAGAGGAAGCACAACAAACATCGGAAGTCAAAGAAAAACCTAAAAGCACCTCAGTAGAAGCAAAAGAAGTAAAAACATCGGCGCCATCAGAAACACCCAAAAAGCGTAGACTATCAACATGGGAAAAACGAGAATTTGACGAACTCGAAGGAAAAATAGCGAAATTAGAAACCGAAAAAGCCGAAGTCGAAAAAGCAATGGGTAACGCACCAGCAGGAAACTACACCCAAGTTCAAAAATTATACGACCAAGTAGAAGAAATTAAACGCGCAATCGACAAAGCCACAGAACGCTGGATGGAGCTAGCTGAAATCGAATCATAAACTCGTAGGTTGGGTTCCGCTCCTCCACCCAACATTCGCGCAGAAAATCTCATGTGGCACCTAAACCTAAAGTTAAAATCATGTTTTACTGGGGGATTCGCGTAAATAAACCCCAGTAATTTAAATAAACTAGTATTTCATGTCATTAGTTTTGGGGAGTAGGAAAATTGGCAACGGATGATGAACGGATGTAACGGAGAAGTAATTTTAAATAACTGGACGCAAGTTTGTAGCAAATAAATCATCCGTTACATCCGTTACATCCGTTGCAAACCAACACCCCAAAACTTCTGACACGAACTACTAACTTATTAAATTAAATGGTTCACGTCATAAGCTTTAGGTAGTTGATATTTTCTGCGTCTCTGTTTTTAATTTAGTAACATACGAACTCGAACGCTACAGTCAACCATATCGAGATGCTCAAGGTAAGTATAATTACCGTAATAAACAAATTTCGTTAACGACTGAAACAGTTTTACTCCCAGGTTTTGGTAATTTGTCATTAAATTTAAATAGTGTGTTTCCAAGTATTTAACAATTTCTCTTGATTCCTACTAGTGGTTCATCCATTTGGGTGAATACATTTGCCCTGATTAGAATTTAATCTAAGTAATAGGGGTGAGAGCTAAGGACAGTAGTGATGAGTAAATGTGAAAAGAGATTAATGATTTGTGTTATGAGCAGATAAATAAGGGATATTCATAATAGGGTTCTTTTATAATAAACCTGTACTCAGGCGCCTTTATTCGTTTTCCTAGTCCCTAACCTCTTTATATAGATAAGGTTCACAGAGTGAATGAAACTGCAAAAGTGCAAATGTACCCTCGCATTAATGGATTATCATTACTAGAGAAAATTACAGCTAGTTTGCCTGGGGTAATTTTCACGTGTATTCAACGTCCTGATAACTCGAACTTTGCGACATACATGAGTTCGGGTTGTCAAGAGCTATTTGAATTAAAACCAGAAATTGTGCAAGCTAACTTTTTGGTTTTGCTTAATCTTATTCATCCAGAGGATGTTCAGACTTTTACAGAATCATTTTTAGTATCAAGCAATACTCTGTCTCCTTTGCATTGGGAAGGTCGAATTGTTACCGCAAGCAACAAAAATAAGTGGATACAAGTTACTTCTCACCCAAGTAAACAAGCAAACGGGGATATTTATTGGGAAGGTCTGGTTATGGATATTACAATTCGCAAATTAGCGGAGGAAAATTTGCGTGTCAGTGAAGCACGATATAAAGCGATTTTAAATGCTATCCCTGATTTGATTTTTAGAATAAATGCAAATGGTGAGTATATAGACTTTAAAGGAGAAGGGGCAAACATTACCATTCCCCGTGAGCAAATTATTGGTAAAAACCTATGGGATTTATTACCACAGGATGTTGCCAACAGTAGTTATGCTGCAATTCATAAAGCTTTAGCATCAAGAAGCGTGCAAACTTGTGAGTATAAATTACTTACACCGATAGGTTTACGCGATTATGAAGCACGCTTAGTAGTTAGTGGACATGAAGAAATTTTAGCAATCGTCAGGGATATAACCGAACGTAAGCAAGCAGAAACGCAATTACATATGAGTGTATCGCGTAATCGCTTGCTAGCAGAAACCTTGGGAAGAATTCGCAAGTCCCTTCATCTTGATGAAATTTTACAAACAACTGTCACCGAGGTGAGGAAATTTCTTCAAGCTGACCGAGTATTTATTGCGTTGCATGAAAATAAAAATGAGAACAATGCACAATGCAAAGTTTTAGCTGAGTCAGTAAATCCCTGCTATCCAGCAGTTTTAGACTGGAAAGACAATAATTCTGATGAGTGTTTATTTAACGAGCTAAAAACTTCATTATTAATTAATAACGTTCGCGTTATTGAAGATATTACAAAAATTGAAGCATCTCCAAGTCTGAAAGCATTATATCAGGCATTTCATACGCAGGCAACTTTGGCTGTGCCACTTATTCTGGGTGATGAATTATTTGGTGTATTAATTGCAAATCAATGTTCTAGTCCTCGTTATTGGCAACCAGTAGAAATAGATTTACTTCAGCAAATATCTGAACAGTTAGCAATTGCTATCCAACAAGCAAAGCTGTATCAAGAACTTGCACAGCTTAACTTTAACCTAGAAGGGCAAGTTGAGGAAAGGACTGTTCAATTACAGCAAAAAGTCCAGGAAATTCAAGAGCTAAGTCGTATCAAAGACGTTGTATTAGATACAGTGTCTCATGATTTACGTACTTCTGTAATGGGCAATTTAATGGTACTTAATAACTTGCTTAAAGCAGATAGAGAAATTCCTAGCTCTATAATTGAACGCATGATTCAAGGTAATGAACGACAGCTAGGAATGATTAATTCTTTACTAGAAATCAATTCTAGTGATGCAAAAGATATGATAATGCATCAAGAGATGGTAAATTTTACTACATTGATTGAAGCAATACTCCAAGACTCAACCTCATTACTGACTCGTTATCAAGCACAACTAAGTACACACTTAAAAAACTTAGACCGTAAAAATGCTATTCTAGTTAAAGCTGACCAAGAATTATTACGTAAAGTATTTGTATCTTTATTAACGTATAGTTGCCAAAATAATCCACCCGGACTAAATTTTAGTATAAAAGCTAAGATGGATGGAGATAAAATTCGATGCATAATTCAAGACTCGGGTGTAGGGATGAACAAATCGGAGTGCGATAGCTTCTTTGATTTACACGTGCGTGACCCACAAAACCGTTTATCAACGAGTCTGTGTTTGAAATTGTATATGTGTCGGCAAATTATTAAAGCACACGGTGGTGATATTGGTGTAAATTCTAATCGCAAGCAAGGATTAACTTATTGGTTCACATTACCTATTGAACATAATGGTTGACGTACTTAGAACCGTACAACGGAGATGGAGACAAGCTGTTTCTACATACATTCTACCCAAAACCGATATTTTAACTGTTAAATATGAAACTTGGCGCCGTCACTTTTTGTGGCAGCGTTTACAGTTATGGTTATGGTTAGCACTTTTTTGTGTTCTAAGTTTTGTCGTTCGCGATATTTACAACTTATTTTTTCCTTTAAGAGAACTTGCCAACATTCCACAGCAACTAATGCGTCACACGTTTCTCTTAGACGGCGCCATGCTATCTAGTATTATTATCTCATTAATAGTGCATCGAACTTCATTTGGGCGCCGTCACCCAGGAGTACTATTTTTAGCTTCATCTTGGTCGATAAGTCTTGGACAGCAAATATTTAGCACTATCAAAGGATTTGCCATACCTGATATTGTTACTTGGTCACTGCTGTTTCTTGGTCAAGCAGCTTTTATGCCAGTACGCTGGACACTGCATCTTGCCTCCCAAGTCGTATTATTAATTTATTACTTCGGTGTAAATCTGAGTCTCGGTTTTAAAGTGCCAACACCAACAGCAGGTCAGCAACCTATATATAATGTGACATTTCTTTTATATATATTTTGGTTCTGTGCTATATGTAACTTTAGCGTTTATTTATACGACAGACTACAATCACGTGAATTTAACGCACGTAAACAGCTTGAGAAAACCAATAATAAACTGAAAATAGCCGAAAATAAATACCGCAGTATCTTTGAGAACGCAGTCGAGGGTATTTTCCAAAGTACGGTTGATGGACGTTATATCACAGCAAACCCCGCACTTGCTCACATTTTAGGTTTTTCAACATCCGAAGAAGTTATTGATTATTATACAGACATTGGCAAGCAGCTTTATGTCAATCCAAATCGACGTATCGAATTTATTAATCTAGTCGAGAAGTATGGTAACGTCTCCGAATTTGAATCTCAAATTTACCGACATCATAATTCTTCAAATAACATTGTTTGGATTTCCGAAAAAGCATATGCCGTTCGCGATGCCCAAGGCCATATACTATATTACGAAGGAATTATAGAAGATATAACCAAACGTAAACGTGCAGAAGAAGCACTCCAAGAGCAATTTGATTTTCTACAAGTTCTCATCGACACAATTCCGGCGCCAGTATATTATCAAAATGCCCAAGGACTATATGTAGGATGCAACAAATCTTTTGAAACATCAATAGGGTTAAGCAGAGCAAGCATTATTGGTAAAAAAGTGTATGAAATCGCACCGAAAGAACTCGCAGAAGAATATTATCAAGCAGATATTAAGCTACTAGAAAAACATGGAGTTCAAACTTATGAAAGTTCTATAATCTATGCTGATAACAAAAAGCACAGTGTAATATTTTACAAAGCAACATTTGCTAAAGCAGATGGCATCTTGGGTGGTATAGTAGGGGTAATATTAGATATTAGCGAGAGAAAACGCACTGAAGAAGCACTAAGAGTATTCATTCACGCAGTTTCCCATGACTTACGTAACCCAGTATTAGGGACATTAATGGTACTGAGAAATTTACTAGCGGATAAACAAGAATCATCGTCGGTTATAGTGCCTGGTGCAATAATTGAAAGAATGCTGCAAAGTAGTGAACGTCAGTTAAATTTAATTAACTCATTAATGGAAGCACATATAAGTGAAGTCCAAGGTATAGCACTACAATTACAACCAATACATTTAAACAAAGTCGTAGAAGATGCAGTTGCCGACTTACAACCAATGCTTACACAAAATGAAGCAACCCTTATAAACTTAATTGAATCAGACTTACCCCAAGTTAACGGAGATGCAACACAACTATGGCGAGTATTCTCTAATATAATCGCCAACGCCGTCAAACATAACCCTCCCGGTTTGAATATAATACTTAACGCCACTATTAAAGACAATAATAAAATTTTCTGCACAGTTTCCGATAACGGAGTTGGGTTAACGCAACAACAAAGCGAACATCTATTTGACCTATATTTTCGTGGGACGAACGCACGCAACTCGCTTTCATTAGGACTGGGACTATATTTATGTAAACAAATTATTCAAGCACATGGTGGTGAAATAGGTGTTAATAGTACTCCAAATGCAGGCGCCACTTTTTGGTTCACATTACCAGTATATAATTAGCAACGGTATCACTCCTATAACGGATGAATTATGTCATGTCTTTTTTATTTGTTTTATTTGTCATAACCAGTTATATGTATGTAGATATTTAACAGATATATTTAATTTATAAATTCAGCATTGGCAGCATCTGATGGAATCTGAACCGTAATCTGTTGTTTGTTTATCATGATGCCATTTTCTTAGGCTTTTATTCAATTATCATAGCTCTGTTTAATATAGCTATCGGTTATCTGTATATATTAATAACGGCTATCTTCATAACGTATTCTACAAGTATTGTTAAGATATATAAAGATATGGTACATACTCCAGGTTGCGAAACTTAGGCGCCGCTTGGATATTGCACTGGTAGCATTGGAGAGGGAACGTATGACAGCTTCTAAGAATCAAGAACAATACGAAATTGTAAAGACAGATGGGGAATGGCAAAGTATATTGACACCAGAACAATACCGTGTGTTAAGAAAACACGGTACTGAAAGGGCTGGAACTAGTCCACTTGACAAAGAGTACGGGGAAGGGACTTATTATTGTGCCGGATGTGGGCAAGCTTTGTTCACGTCTGATACAAAGTTTAACAGCGGTACTGGATGGCCCAGTTTCTTTAGCCCAATAGAAGGTGCTATTGCGACTACTGTCGATAAGTCATTATTTATGACGCGAGTTGAAGTACATTGCAGTCGTTGCGGTGGGCATTTAGGACATGTGTTTGGCGATGGGCCAAAACCTACTGGTCAACGTTATTGTATGAATGGTGTCTCATTAAACTTTGAACCAGCTACAAAAGCCTAATTAACAAACAAACCCGACTTATCTAATAAGTCGGGTTTTTGGTTCAATTAAGATGTGAACCGTGGTTCACAGAAGAACTTTAATCCGTAATTATTTGTTTAATCCTGTATCTGAAATTACATGTAATAATTTTGGCGCCGTTGCTTTATCTTCTTAGGGTAACTTATATATAAGTGTTCCATAGCTCAAATAAAGATGTGTGTTAATTTCGGGCGAGAAATCTGTGGTAATCTTGAAACCGCAGAAACAAGGGAATGGCTAGTTACTAATGGTATTGGTGGTTATGCTTCGGGAACGGTAGCAGGTTTATTAACTCGTCGTTATCACGGGTTACTAGTTGCAGCACTCAAACCTCCACTCGGTCGAACTTTATTGCTTACGAAGCTTGATGAGACTGCTGTATATGATGACCATACTTACCCATTACACGCTAACCGTTGGGCAGATGGTACTGTAAGTCCACAGGGTTTTCGTCATATTGAACGCTTTAGTCTTGAGGGTACTATTCCAACGTGGGAGTATGCTATTGCTGATGGGCTATTGTCCAAGCGTGTTTGGATGCAGCAAGGAGAAAACACTACGTATATTCAATACCATTTGCGTCGCGCAACTCAACCGTTAAAATTAACTTTCAAAGCGATGGTTAATTATCGTGATTATCATAGTGATACGCAAGGCAATGATTGGCAAATGACTGTTGAGGAAATATCAGGGGGAGTTCGTGTACTGGCATATCCTGATGCGGCGCCGCTTTATTTGTTAACTGACCGTGGTAATGTATCACCAGTTCATAATTGGTATTATGGTTTTGATTTAGCGGTGGAACGTTATCGAGGATTGAATGATAAAGAAGACCATCTTCATGCGGCAACGTTTCAAGTTACTTTAGAAAAAGGCGAATCAATCACGTTTATTGCTAATACAGAAGATTTAAAGCAATACGATGGTGAAGCTGCTTTAAAATCACGGCGCCAAAACGAGAATAAATTACTAGGACTCTGGAAAAATCATAACTCTGGTTTGTTTAAAGACTCCCCAGCTTGGATAAAACAATTAGTACTTGCAGCGGATCAATTTATAGTCGAACGTCCGGCGCCTGATGAACCGTATGGTAAAAGTATAATTGCGGGTTATCCTTGGTTTGGCGATTGGGGACGCGATACCATGATAAGTCTACCAGGACTCACGCTCGCTACAGGAAAACCAGAAATTGCTCGCTTAATTCTGCGTACTTTTGCTAAATATATAAGTAAAGGAATGTTACCTAACCGCTTCCCCGATGCGGGTGAAGTACCTGAATATAATACTGTTGATGCAACCTTATGGTATTTTGACGCATTGCGTGCTTATCATAAAGATACCGAAGATGACGGTTTGATAGAAGAACTTTTTGGCGCCCTTGCAGATATTATTGACTGGCATTGTCGCGGAACTCGATATAATATTCATCTTGATGCTGCGGATGGGTTATTGTATGCAGGTGAAGAAGGGACACAGTTAACATGGATGGATGCAAAAGTTAATAACGAGGTAATTACACCACGTATTGGTAAGCCAATTGAAATAAACGCACTTTGGTACAATGCTTTACGAACAATGGCTTTGTTTGCACGTCGCATTAATAAACCACATCAAGAATATACAGCAATGGCAGACCGTACTCAATTACGATTTGCCCGCTTTTGGAATTCTGAAAAAAACTATTGTTATGATGTTTTGGATACACCTAACGGTGATGATATAACACTACGTCCAAACCAACTTTTTGCTGTTTCCTTACCTGAACCTTTACTTTCACAACCCCAACAACGTTCTATTGTAGATATTTGCGGGCGCCAATTACTAACTTCTTACGGTTTACGTTCCTTAAATCCCGATGATACTCATTATCAGGAAAATTATAGAGGGAATCAGTATCAAAGAGATAATGCATATCACCAAGGTACAACCTGGGGATGGTTGCTAGGTACATTTATATCAGCACACTTGCGCGTGTATGGAAACCGTACAGCTGCTCGCGAATTTTTAGAACCTATGGCAAATCATGTTTGTAATCATGGTATTGGTAGTTTAAGCGAAATCTTTGACGGTGAGGCGCCTTTTACTCCCCGTGGATGTATTGCCCAAGCTTGGACAGTTGCAGAAGTTTTACGACTATGGCTAATAACTTCGTAGGTTGGGTGTAAACGGAGTTTTCCAGCAGGGTAGGCTTTGCGTAACCCAACTCGCGATTATAGTAGGTAGTAGTTCATGTTATTAATTTTAGTAGTAAAGATTTTTACCACAGAGACACAGACTTCACAGAGATAAGAAAGTTGGTTTGGAACCAGTAGTTAAAATTGTTGGGTTTCGTTCCTCCATCCAACCTACTAAATATAATACATTGTGTTTTCTTGTCGTAAGGTATCTCGCTGTTGACATAAATCCTGTATGGTGTATTTCTGGAAAAAAGCTTTTATCGTTTCGTTTGCTTGTAACCATATTTCATTGATTACGATTTTTTCGGGAGCTAAACTCGTAGATTCTCCTTCACTCGGTTTTCTTTCACCATCTATAACTGCGATTACTTCTTGTACATATATCTGTCTGGGTTCTTTGACTAATATATAACCCCCTTTTGCCCCACGCACGCTTTTGACAATTCCCTCACGACGCAAAGTTGAAAGAATTTGTTCTAAATATCGCTCTGGCAAAGAGTGACGAGCAGCTATTTCACTAATTTTTAGAGATTTTTCGATACTGTAGCAGTCTGCTAGCTCTATTAATGCTAGTAATGCGTACTCAACTCTAGAAGATAATTCCACAAAAGTCTGTTTACTAAGTGTTCCATATTAATATAATACGGTTATCCGATAAGGATTAAGTGTCTTATACCCATTATCCTAAAAAAAATGTGTAACATCCAACTTTAAAAATAAATCTACTGCAAATTGATAGATTTATAGTATTTTAGGGTAAAATTGATGATAATCGTTTAACGGCATCCTGAATATGAAATCTTTGACAAAGCGGAACCCGGTATTAGTACGCCTACGAGAGTTCGAGAAACGAACTTTTTTACCGCAAGAAGCAGATTTTTTATGGAAATTAGAAAGCGGCGTTGTACGAACTGTGACATGGTTGGAAGATGGTACAATTGTGACTTTAGGTGTTTGGGGTAAAGGAGATACAGTCGGTCATGCATTTTCTGCGAATGAACCATATCAAATTGAATGCATAACAAAAGTTGAAGCAGTAGCTATTCCCATAGAAAACTGGCAACCATTTGTGGATGTATTATATGAAAACCTTCAACAAGCTAAAGAGCTAATGATTATTCGCAGCTACAAAACAGTAGAGATGATGGTAATGAAGCTGTTGATATGGTTATCTCAAAAATTTGGTCGTGAAGTCGAGACAGGAAGATTAATTGATTTACGTTTAACACATCAAGATATAGCAGAAATTCTTGGCACAACTCGTGTTACCGTAACGCGCGTTATGACACAATTAGAAGAGCAAAATTTAATTCAGCGCTTACCCTTACATCTCACAATAGTACAAGTACAAGACATGTGGCACTATGAAATATAATCAACAAATAATATCTTCACTATTCGACTCAGGACTTGCATCAACTAGCAAAGATAAACCTAACTGCTCTAAATGTCTTAAACTTGAATAAACTTGCTGTAACTCTCCCCATATTTCCAATTCAAACAAACCATCATCATAAATATCATCAGCTAAAAGCGCGCTCACAATATTTACTGTCAAGCCAAAATTAGAAACTAACTCTGATATAATTGGCTTATGCTGGTATCTTTTTAAAATACCCAACTTTAGTTTTAATCTAATTGTATTATGATTTACTATTTTTGTTGATTGAGTAGATTTAGTAATATATATATATTCATGCCATTTTTGCGTGATATTGCTTTGCGTTTGAAGTCGTTGTTTATTTAAAATTACTTCATTACTATTGGGATGTTTTAATATTTTTGATATTTGACTTGGTTTAAGATGGTTTGCAATTTCTAATTGCAACAAATCTATACCTAGTACTTGTAAATATGATAGACTATTAGTCAATTTTTCAGGATTTCCCGATAGTTCTATATTAAACCAACCTTCGCTATAGGCGCCACTTATTAAAGACGCAGCAGTAATATTAACTGTTAAACCATAACGTGATGTTAATCTAGATATTACAGGTTGTTTGTGGTACTTTCCTGGTAATCTGATTTGGGTTTGAATTGGTGTTTCCATAATAAACCACAAAAAACACAAAGAACAAATATGTAAACAAATGTCATGCTGAACGCAGTGTAAAGCGGAGCTTTCCCCGCAGGGTAGCATCTAAATAATCATCGATATATATAGATTCTTCCCTTCGGGAAAACTTCGTTTACGCTTTGCTCAGAATGACAATTTACATATACGTGATTAATGACAATGTAAATTTTTACCAACTAGCTGATTGATTTTCGTCCCAAATTTCTAAATTTAAACTGCGAAGATAAGACAGTCCGTTATTTATTTGGTCATTGGTTCCTTGTAATTCTAAATCGAACCAACCATCACCAACGGCATTTCCTCCGAGAATAGCTGCTCTAATATTAACAACTAAACCATTGTCGGAGACTAATTTAGAAATTACAGGTTCTTGATGATAGTCTCTGGGAATTCTAATACGAATCCGTTTCGGCGCCTGAACACTGAGAGTATTATTAGAATCAATTGCCACTTTGATTACTCCTACTCGACTTCTTTAATAGTAGTTCTTTTTTCGAGAATATCCTTCAGTATTAAAGTAACTAAAGCTAATAATCCTAAAATGACTGCTGCTGAATAAGCTGCTTCGGTTTGATACTGTTTGTAAGCGTCTTCAACAAATAAAGGTAAACTTTGAGTTTTACCTGCAATGTTTCCTGACACTACCGAGACTGCGCCAAATTCTCCCATTGCCCTTGCATTGGTTAATAGTAACCCATATAACAAACCCCAACGTACATTAGGTAATGTAACACGCCAAAATATTTGCCAATCTTTGGCGCCTAGTGTACTTGCAGCTTCTTCTTGGTCGTGTCCTAATTCTTCTAATACTGGTATAACTTCGCGTGCGACAAAAGGCATACTTACAAATGCTGTTGCTAACACCATCGCTGGAAACGCAAACACAATTTTAATATCATGCTCATTCAACCATCCACCTAACCATCCATTACGCCCATAAAGCAGTACAATCATTAATCCTGCAACAACTGGCGAAATCGAAAATGGTAAGTCAATAATACTTAAAATAAATGCACGTCCAGGAAAGTTATTGTTACGAGTTAGTGCCCAAGCTGCACATAATCCAAATACAGTATTTACTGGTACAGAAACTAGTGCAAGCAATACGGTTAACCAGGCAGCATGAAGAAAGTCTGGCTTGGTAAGGTTAGATAAAAACGGTCCAATACCTTTATCAAAAGCATGGACAAAAACGTTAGCTGCTGGAATATATAGAATTAATGTCAAATATAATATTGCTATCCCTATCAATATTTTAGGTGCCAAGCCACCTTTTTTCGATTGATTTCTACTTCCGGTCATAGCGTCTTCCCCAAGATTGTAAAAGATTAATTGCTATAAGTAATACTAATGATATAGCAAGCAGCACTACACCAATAACCGTTGCACCTGCATAGTCGTACTGTTCCAAGCGTTGGAAAATTAGTACTGGTGCAATCAAATCTTTAAAAGGTGTATTAGAAGCAATAATTACCGTTGAACCAAACTCTCCTACTGCACGCGCAAAACCTAAAGCGACTCCAGTTAAAATTGCTGGAAACAAAGGAGGTAAAATAACTCGCCAAAAAGTTTCAAACTCACTGGCGCCTAATGACCAAGCTGCTTGCTCAACTTCGCTTTCCATTTCTTGCAGCACTGGTTGTACCGTCCGTACTACAAACGGTAAAGATATCAGCGTCATTGCTACCCCTACCCCCAAACGAGTGAAAGATATTTTGATTCCCAATGGAGCAAAAAGCGAACCAATCCAACCAGTATCGCTGTAAACTGTAGCTAAAGTTAAACCTGCTACAGCAGTAGGTAAGGCAAACGGTATATCTACTGAAGCATCAATAATTCTTTTGAATGGAAATTCATAGCGAACTAGTACCCAAGCAATTAAAGTTCCAAATACTCCATTTATGATCGCAGTTACAAAAGATGTTGTAAAAGTTACATCATAAGCAGATAATGCAATTGGACTTGTGGCAATTTTCCAGAATTGTTCAGGAGGTACGGTAGTTGCCTTTAGGAACATAGCAATTATGGGAATGAACAGCATTATAGCTAGATACACTGCTGTTATCACCCACGTTATTGGTATTCTTGATAACTGCGATATAAATCCCTTGCCGTTTGGTGCTTTTTTAGAATTTGCTCGCTGATAAGAAGGAGGAGAGGAAACTGCCATAAAATTTTAATTAATTTGTTGGTTGGGTGAAGGCTTTACGGAACCCAACGTGCTATTTGAGGATGTGTTGGGTTCCGTTCCTCCACCCAACCTATGTTTTATTTACCTTTTTGCTTGAATTTTATCGAAGATGGCGCCGTCTTCAAAGAATTTTGTCTGAACTTGGCTCCATCCACCGAAGTCTTGAACTGTACCCAAGGTTTTGACGGTGGGATATTTATCTTTGACTTCTTTGGTTTGTGCGACTGTTTCATCTGTAGGACGGAAACCTATTTTGGCAAATTCCTGCTGTGCTTCTGGTGTAAACAAATATTGGGTAAATGCTTCTGCAACTTCACGAGTTCCATGTTTATCGACGTTTTTGTCTACTACTGCGATGGGGTTGTCGATAGAAATGTTTACATCAGGAATAATCGCTTCTACTTTTTCTCCTTTCTGTTTTGCAAGAATTAATTCATTTTCATAGTTGATTAAAGCATCACCTTGCCCTTGTTTGAAAAACGCATCAGTCGCTTCACGAGCATCTTTTGCTAGTAATTGCACGTTTTTCGTGTAAATTTGGGTAATGAAGTCAGTAGCTTTCTGCTCGTCTCCACCTGCTTTAATGACAGAATTCCATAATGCCAGGAAATTCCAACGCGCGACTCCTGATGTTTTAGGGTCTGCTGTAATTACCTTTACCCCGTCTTTGGCTAAATCAGCCCATGTTTTGATACCTTTTGGATTACCTGCACGCGTTGCAATTGCTCCTACAGATTTAGAAACAATTCCATTATTGGGAACTTCTTTTTCCCATCCTGGTTGTATCAACCCAGCTTTTTCAATTTTTTGTGTGTCTCCTGCCAACGCCAGGTGAACTATATCCGCTTCTAGTCCATCAATTACAGCGCGCGTTTGTGAGCCAGAACCACCATAGCTAGTTTTAAAAGTGATGTTCTGATTTTTTTCTTTCTTCCATTTTTCTACAAATTTAGGGATAATAGCTTCATGAGCAGCTTTAGTTACAGCGAAAGATACTAAAGTTATTTCCGCGTCTTTGTTGCTGGCTGCAACCGGACTTGCTCCACCAGGAGAAGGCGCCGATGCTTCACCACCATTACCACCACCTGAACATGCAGCAACTGCCAAACTTAAAAATGCCCCTACCAAGAATAAAGATAGGAACCCTTTCAGGCTGCTGAATCTAAACCCTGATGCTATGGATTTGGATACGTTTTGTAATATATTTTGCTGGCGCCGCCACAAATTCATTTAAATGACTCCTTGAATCTACTCTTTTCTGATAGAGTATTTGTAATATCTGTCTATGGTCATAGATTACACATAAGATCACAAAAATGCAATAGGCAATCTACATAAGATATATCAAATCAATGTACTTTTGATTACAATGCTTATTTTGTAAGGGTTTTAGTGGTGCCTGCTCTCAAAAAGTACCTCAATCGGAATATTTTTTCATTCTCCCAAAAGTTAATCAACTTTTAGTAGCAATGGCTGAGAGAATGTAGAAACAGGGCGAATAACGGAGTAAGCCTAGATGTATGTTCAGCCCTGTAAATTCATTTTCAAAGTCTTCTTAAAAGCATTTGCAACTTATAAATATGAAGCTTGATAATATTCCAGATCACACCAACCCAGACAAAATTAACCCAGATAAGACTAAAAACAAGAGTTCTGAAAAAGTGCGAGAACACCTAGCAAACGAACGCACTTACTTAGCGTGGATGCGAAGTGCTATATCACTAATTGGATTTGGTGTTGTAATTGTGCGTTTGCGTCTTTTACATCCTCCACTTACACCTCAACCACCTGGTAACGGTTGGAAGCTAGGTTTAGCATTCTCAGTAGTTGGTTTGCTAACTGTGTTGCTATCAACTCAGCATTATCTCGCAGTCCGTAAAGACATTGACGCAGATACTTATGAACCTGGTGACAGGTGGGTAATTCTTTCTAGCATGACAATTTTGCTTTTAGGACTAGGAGTTATCTACTACTTCTTTACTTTTCCCGCCGAAAATTTAAACACTTTTGTCGTTGAATAATTACATAACATCCCCGTAGAGACTTTACATGTAACGTCTCTACGTATATTCTACGAGAATGCAAACATTTTGATGAATGTTTTTTACAAATCAACGTGCGAACTGGTGTAGAGATTGATGAATATAAATGTTATTGATAATAATATTAAGAAAAATTGATAATATAATCTTATGACTTACGCTGCATAAACCTGGTTTCTACGCATTCATTGTCGCAGACAAATCGTCATTTTTATTACATGTTATCAACGAAGAAACCAGGTTTCTAGGTTTTCATGCGTAAGTCCTGAATCTATTATTTTAACTTTACTTAACTATGTTATGAAATCATAACATTACAATGAGTAGCCTTGAATTGACGCGATTACAGTAAGTTAAGTAAGCTGCTATTTTTTTGACTTACATAAAAGAAATCTGTTTACTTGTAAAAGTGCAGTTACTTCCAATGTAAATATTACAGATGAAAAGCTCGCTACACTTATTGTAATAAAAAAATCCCCAGTCGCTGCATAGGGAAACTAGGGTTTACAGTAACATCAAAATTAAGCCCTTGACCTAAATAGCTGACAAATCATACAAAGGAGAAGAGTCACTTCCTAGTATTTTCTAATCAGGAAGCATTTACCCATGATGATGCTAAAAACCGAATCAATGACCACCGAAATCCAGACTTGTCTTGATGCCATTACAGAGTGCCAAAAAGCTTGTATAGAAAGCATGGCTTATTGTATGTCTAAAGGTGGCAAGTATATAGACGTAAGTGTAATGAGTACAATGCGCGATTGTGCTGAGATATGCATGATGTGCGCGAATATGATGAGGGGCAGTTCAGAATTTGTCCAACGCACTTGTATGCTGTGCTACCAAACATGCGAAAAGTGTGTAGCAGCTTGTGAAAATTGGAGCGATGATAAAAAAATAATGGAGTTTATTGTCACTTGCCGCAAGTGTGCCCAATACTGCAAAGTCATCAGTACTCTATCCCACCATTAAATTCATTCACAATTATTTTATATGATCTTGTAGAACAGGCATCCCTGCCTGTTTAAATCTTGTGTGGTTTGCATAATTATCAAATAAATTTATTAACTTAATTATAAAAAGTATTTGATTTTGTAAACAAAAGCAATTAAATTGAAGTCATTCGGTTTTTAGCATCTTTTTGGTAATTCCAAACAGAGAAGTTAAGTGTTGTGGCTATAAGTGAATCTCAACTAATATAAAATTTAATGGTTAAAAATTATCTATTTTTAGCCCCCCTCATAAAGCGGGGGGTTAGGGGGATCAAACACCAACAGTCTGCGCTTTCGCTTTATCCAGCGAGACAAATTCTACATCTGGTAAATCTTTAAACAACACAGTGCTAAGATAACGCTCACCAAAACTAGGTTGTACTAATACAATTAAACGTCCTGCATTTTCTTTACGCTTACCAACTTGAATAGCTGCGTATAGTGCGGCGCCTGTGGAAATACCCGATAATAAACCTTCTTCTGAAGCTAAACGACGACTCAAGTTAATCGCGTCTTCGTCTTTAACTTGAATAACTTCGTCAATTAATTCTAAACGTAACACTGAGGGAATAAATCCGGCGCCTATTCCTTGAATTTTATGCGCTCCTGGTTTACCACCAGATAATACTGAACTAGAATCTGGTTCAACGGCAATTACTTGAAAACTAGGTTTTCTAGCTTTGATTATTTCTGCTACACCTGTAATTGTTCCACCCGTCCCAACTCCGGCAATTAAAATATCTATCT
Organism: Calothrix sp. HK-06; assembly: GCF_001904745.1. Classification (GTDB taxonomy): domain Bacteria; phylum Cyanobacteriota; class Cyanobacteriia; order Cyanobacteriales; family Nostocaceae; genus Dulcicalothrix. Next base: position 13,362 of record NZ_MRCD01000087.1, on the reverse strand, counting down.
TGCCATCTGTATCTGTCCAAAGTTCTTCGGCAGTAGTTTCACGATGAATTTTTGGGTTAGCAGGATTTGCAAATTGTTGTAGCATGAACGCATTTGGTACAATACGAACTATTTCCTCTGCTCTACGAATAGCACCCTTCATTCCTTCACTGCCTGGAGTTAGTTCCAACTGGGCACCGTATGCTTTGAGCATTGCCCGTCTTTCTAAACTCATTGTTTCAGGCATTGTCAAAATCAAATTATATCCTTTAGCAGCAGCTACCATCGCTAAAGCAATACCTGTGTTACCTGAAGTCGGTTCGACTAAAATTGTTTTTCCTGGTTGAATTTCTCCTGCTAGTTCAGCTTGTTCAACCATACTTACACCGATACGGTCTTTTACCGAAGCTGCTGGATTCATTCCTTCAAGCTTAACTACTATATCAGCTAGGCACCCTTCTGACTGTGGAATCCGATTCAATCGCACTAAAGGTGTTTTCCCAATTAACTCTGTAACGTTGTTAGCGATTCGCATACCGTTATTAAATAGCAGATTTACTTACCTGATATTTATCATATTACGGTATACCTATAGATATTATTGGGTTTGTTTAAATAATTTAGTAAACGAGTTTCCAACTGACCATGCCTAAAATCACGTATATTACAGATTTCAAGACTTGTTGAGGTATAAGCTGACAAAGTTTGGCACCTATAATTACTCCTGGAACAGTACCTAACCAAATTGGTAAAACAATATTCCAATCAACTGTTCCCAAAAGAATATGTCCAAAAGAAGTAAAAGATAGTAAAATCGCCGCTTGCGCTAAATCAGTACCAACTAACTTTTGAGGGTTCAGACGGAAGAAGCCAATTAGTGCCATTACAAACAGTGAACCAGATGAAACACTAGTCATTCCTACCATACACCCTAAAACTGCCCCTAAAATTAGAGCCTGAATTTTTCCTTTTAGAGTGTTCAAGTCAAAATAAGGTAATTCAGGCGCCTGCCACTCAGGTATAAATAACTTTAGTAATAATTGCCCGAATCCTAATATCGCCACAACCAGAATCATAAATCCAATCATACGAAGCATAATTGAATCTAGATTCATTCCTGTTCGCTCTAGGTAATATAAAATACCTACTCCAAAAAGTGAGCCTGGAACACTTCCTAATGCCAACCACTTGACAATCTTACAATCGAGAGTTTTTTGCTGCCAATGTTTGAAACCTCCAACAACCTTCATTAGAGTCGCAGCGACAACATCAGAACTTACGGCAACAGCAGGTGGAACTTGAAAAACAAAAATCAGCATCGGAGTAATAAGTGACGCTCCACCAATTCCCGTTAGTCCTACGGTAATGCCGATAATAAAGCTAAGAAAGGGTAACAGTACTAAATCCATGAGTTAAAGGGGAAGGGTGGGAGAGTGGGAGAGTGGGAAAGTGAGAGAGGGTTTTCCACTCTTGGTTAGCTACGGAAATAAGTTTGGTACGTCAAGAATCTTGAAATAAAATAGCGCGCCAATGATTAGTGTGTAAACAGTTGACGAAGCTAAACCCGTTAATAACTCTTTTTTGAAATTGCGCTCAGTTGGTTGGTTCTGAAATACGTCCATAACCCCTGCTTGCATCAACATAATTCCCAAAACGTTGGAAATCCAATACCCTACTATTGAACAAGGTAGTAGCAACCTAGCATCGAATAAACTACACAAATACCCAAAACCGTAAGCAACCGGCATATTGAAAAATAAGTCATTCCACCACGACAACGGTGAAAGCAAGTACCCTATAACCAGAAAAAAACCGCCTCTAATCTTTTTCAAAATGGCGGTAATGCTAGTACTGTTATCTTCAGCTTCTAGTACGGCTGTTTGTGCTATGTCTTTATCTAGGCTGAAATCGCTGTTAGCGCCTTGAGTGTTTTTCATATGATACGTATTTCCGATTGTCTTATCGTAGTTTAATACAAGTCTCAAAAAAAATCTATTCGTAAATACACAAAGCCGATAGGAAAAATGTTGTATTAGATACAACTTGTTTTTTCCTAGTGTATTTGAATACATTTTATGGACTTATACTACGCTGTACAAGCATTAGATTATACAAACTCAATTAAGCTCCCAAATTTTATTAGTTTGATTTTATACATATATAATCCTTTAGACATAGAAATTTGTGGTTAAGCGAGAATTTTTTCAAATGCTTTACAAATTTTGCTTTGAAAGCGCTGACGGTGCTTGAGCATTAGGAAAGGTCGAACAATTTCGGCGCCTTTAGATTGGCCATCGCGGTTATCAATTATACTAACCGCACGGAGTGTATCTAACTTGAGTTCTTTTTTCACCATTAGTTCAGAAATAGCTCCGGCGCCTACACCGCTTTCGACGACAGCTTTCACCATTTCGCCACTATTGAGAACGGATATTATATTCAGTTGTGAAAAATCAATACCCCAGTTGACGAGTGCATATTCAAACCATTGCTGAGTTCCGGAACCAGGTTCGCGCATTATCCAACCTGTGTGAGTTATTTCTCGAAGACTTACTTCAGGATGTTCAAACCAAGGATGTAGTCTGCCAACAACAATAAGTAGTTTGTCAGTCCCAATAGTTTCTTGTTCTAAAGCGCTTTTATGTTGCGGTTGCACTTCTCCTTCGACCAAAGCCAAGTCAAACTCTCCTGCCGCAGTACCAGCGCTAATTGTATCTGCATTATTTAAAATGCATCTAATTGAGATTCCCGGATATATACTCTGGAACAAACTAATTTTCTCAGGTAGCCAGTAATTACCTATCGTTAGACTTGCTCCCAGTTTAAGTTCGCCTCGCTGTAACCCGTTCAATTCGCGTAAACCGCGCTCAGTCAAATTTACTTGGTCTAAAATTTTGCGCGCTTCTACCTGTAGCAGTTCTCCAGCTTCAGTAATTTCTATATGGCGCCCAATTCTATGGAAAAGTTTTACAGCATATGCCTCTTCTAAACTTTGGATTGCTGCACTCACCGCAGGTTGTGTAACGTAGAGCGCTTCCGCTGCACGAGTAAAATGCAAATGTTCCGCGACTGCTAAAAAGATTCGCAGTTGGTCTAATGTCATTCCTGCCATTTACGCATCCCCACTATGTTAATAACTTCATTCAATAACTTCTGCTTATTGATTTAAAAAAAAAGAGTATTTGCTCCTAAAACTCTTGAGAGATAAATTTAAACCATAGCCAAAAAGTTGAGATGGTAAACAAGTCGCTCGATACACAAGATAAACTCACGCTTATCGATTGACTTACCGTATTAATTTATTAAATCAGATTGTACCGCAGTTCGTAGCTTGGGTGGAGGAACGGAACCCAAGAAATTGTCCATGTTTTTGATGTTGGGTTTCCCTGCGGGACACTACGTGAACGCAAAGCCTCCACCCAACCTATAGCGAAAAATAATATGGAAGAATTAACTGCATCATTTGTTACAGGATTCACAGCATTTACCGCAACAAATCTCGATGATTTAGTGATTTTAACATTGTTTTTTTCACAGGTAAATTCTACTTTTCGTCTTGGGCACATTGTTATCGGTCAATATCTAGGATTCACGCTCTTAGTTCTTGTGAGTATTCCTGGCTTTTTTGGTGGATTAATTTTACCTGACCGTTGGATTGGACTATTAGGACTGGCGCCAATCGCAATTGGTTTAAATCAATGGTTAAATAAGCAAAATAATGATTTCGAGGAAGAAAATAACGACTCAGAAGAATGTCAATCATCTTTTTTGAGTAGTATTCTTTCTCCCCAAGTTTATAGCGTTGCAGCAATTACTGTTGCGAATGGCAGCGATAATATAAGTATTTATGTTCCGTTATTTGCAAATAGTGGATTAAACTCACTTCCAGTAATTTTAGCTGTATTCTTTTCATTGGTCGGAGTTTGGTGCTATGCCAGCTACCTAATGACCAAGCAGGCATTTATTGCCAATACTCTCACTAACTATGGTAGTCATCTTGTACCGTTTGTATTAGTTGGGCTAGGTGTATATATTATTTTAGAAAGTCACGCTTTATCACCACTAGCTCTGCTGGCAAGTAGTATTTGTTTAATGGGAATTGTTAGAAAAACATCAACACCAGAGATAGAGGAAAATTAATATAGATACTACTATAATTATATCTCTCTCGATTCATTAGAAAATATCAAGTTTTAGAGTTTTAAGGGGAATGTATGAAATTAAAAAGTGTTTTGATAGTTTTGCTCATTTTGATGAATTTTATATTTGCTCAACCATCTTGGGCAAGCAAAGCCAAATTAACTCAAACTCCTGAATATACTGAGGTAACAGATTCTCTGAATAAGTTACTACAAGCTAAAACGGCGCCTCAAGAGAATTCAGAATACACACAAGCAGAAATTGAGCAAAAAATAGGTCAATTGCAATTACAAAAATACATTCTTGAAACAGCATCACATCCCGCTCAATGTCGTAACGAAACAGGCAACACCTTAGCAATATACGCTCACAAAGGGAAAAAAGCACCTACCCTCTTCTATTTAGGAAAGGGTCAATATACAGATGATGATTGGAGTTGTGATGGTGTTTATCTACCAAGCGGCGCCAAACTAGCAAATGCAACAAGTTTGGGAATACAAGAGTTAACAGAAGCAGAAGCACTTAAAATTACACCAGGAACAAAATTAGTTATATCCACTAATCCTGAAACTGGAGCATATGAATTAAATGTTAGCCCAGCAAAAGTATTAAAAGCAGGGGATCAAGCAGTTGAGAACAGTTGGTCAATTCCTAACTTATCTATTTCAGATATTAGTACACAAGTTCCAAATGCACCAATTGACGATTAATGCACCTGTTTTATAAGTTTCCTTCGTTGGAGCTATAAACTCAGTTTCTAGGTCTAACTGAAGGATTATCATCATGGCTGTGACAGAAGCCATACTTACGAACGTAGTTTGGTTTCTGTCATTTTTTAACGCGATTAAGGTAAAATATGTTAATGTAGAACATTTTGCTCAATAGCAAAGGTGTTAAATTATCAAATAAATATATTAGAAACCGGGTTTATTGATTTAGATATTGTAATAGAAACGACGATTTGTCTGCGACAATGAATGCATAGGAACCCGGTTTCTTTGCTTATTATAAAATTTAATTTTTCGACGCTGATATTAGTAAAATTTCCAAGATTTGATATTTAGATAAAGTTTAATTATCAAGGGGGAAAACTTGAATATTCTGGAATTTTCTTTGTTGGTTTGGGTTGGGTCATTTACTGCTGGTTTGATTGGTGCCTTAACAGGACTAGGTGGTGGAGTTGTAATTGTTCCGTTACTAACATCAGTATTTGGAGTTGATATTCGCTATGCTGTCGGCGCCTCACTCGTGTCAGTCATTGCTACATCATTAGGCGCCGCATCTACATATATTAAAAAAGGCTACACTAATTTAAGATTAGGAATGTTTCTGGAAGTAGCCACAACGTTTGGAGCCATATTAGGAGCTTTAATAGCTACTTTTGTCTCTGTAAAAGCATTAACGATTGTATTGGCAGTTGTTTTACTTTACTCTGCTTATCTTTCACAGCAACCCAAACTCGAAAATCCAGAAAACGAGTCATCTAACCCAGTCGCAGAATATCTTCAACTTAACGGAACTTACCCAACACCGGATGGGCTAATGTCCTATCAAGTCAACTCCGTTACGGGTGGCTTTAGCGTTATGTTTGTTGCAGGTATAACTTCTGGTTTACTTGGCATTGGTTCGGGTGCGTTCAAAGTATTGGCAATGGATCAAGTAATGCGTATTCCCTTCAAAGTATCAACAACCACAAGTAATTTTATGATAGGTGTAACCGCAGCAGCATCTGCGGGAGTTTACCTAGCGCGCGGATATATAGACCCAGGATTATCAATGCCAGTAATGTTGGGTGTTTTACCTGGTGCTTTTTTAGGCGCCAGAGTGTTAGTAGGTGCAAAGACTCAAGTCTTAAGAATAGTCTTTAGCTTTGTATTAGTAGCAATGGCATTAAAAATGGTATACAACAGTCTGGTTGGGGTGTAAAAAATGGATAACTTAGATTTAAATACTAGCTGGTTTTCGTCAACATCAGAAAAAGTAAGTACACTACAGCTACAACCAGAAGAACAAGACAGTGACATCGCAGCACTAGAAAAGCAACAAGCCATTAGAATTGAGAAACCAGAAAGCGAGCAAAAATTAGAAGCTTTGCTGAGTAACTTACTAAAATATGGTGTTCTACTAGCTAGTGCAATAGTATTATTTGGTGGTATAATTTATTTGGTAAATTACGGCTCTGAACCTATTACATATCGCTTCTTTTACGGAGAGCCAGAAAGATTACGTTCCCCAATAGGTATAGTAAAAGCAGTATCAGATGGTTACAGCGATGCCGTAATTCAACTTGGCTTACTAGTACTAGTTTCAATACCAGTCATCCGAGTAATTATTTCTTTATTCAGCTTCCTAAAACTACGAGACTTTACTTACTTCTTTATATCCTTACTCGTTTTAGGCGCCTTAACATACAGCCTTATAATAGCCCCATAAATCCTGTGTAATAAATTCTCTTGTGGAGCGGGCAATCCCTCTTCTGCCCCCCATCCCCTCACTTCATAAACTGACCAACATCAAACTTTAAATCACCACCATTAACAATCTTCGGCAACTGACCATCCCACTTATCAACAGTTTGCTTACGTATAATATCAGGAGTTAAATTTTCTTTTATCAACCTTTGTGATTCCGCTTCACCCCTAGCCAAATTTACTTTAGCTTCAGCTTCCTTAATAGCCTTAAGTGCAACATAGTCCGCGCGCTTTGCATCTTGTTCAGCAACTTGTTTCGCTTCAACAGCATCCATAAACCTATCAGAAAAATGAACATGCACAAGCGAAATATCATCAACATTAATGTGATAACTAGTTAGTCGTGTAGTTAACAACTCATCAACACCAGCTTTAACCTCACTACGCTTAGTAATTATTTCCTCAGCAGTATACTGTGCCATTACAGCCTTTAACACCTCTTCAACTGCCGGATTAATAATTTTGTCAATAATTTGAACTTCATCACCTATCTGTTGATAGATGATATTCACCTCTTCTGGTACTATATGCCAATTCAAAGCCACATCAGCATACACTTCCTGCAAATCCTTTGAAGAAGCTTCAGCGGATATCTCCTGCTTTTCAACTCGGACACTCAAATTCTTAACAGTATTAATTAGGGGAATAATAAAATGAATACCCTCTGGAAGAATCTTATCTTCAACTCGCCCAAAATACATTAGTACTCCCCGCTCCCCAGCTTGAACAAAAGCAAAGGGGAAGAAAATTATACCTACTAACGCCAAAGTCAAAATTATTCTAATTGTTTTGTTAAAAGTCTTCTTATTATGCATAATCAGGCAAATATCAAGATTTCATGACAATAATCTAAAGTTAGCAACCGTAGCTTCTTAATGTTAAGAAATATGTCGATAAGCTTAAATACCCATTCACATTCTTGAATGAGGTGAATTTAATAATTTTATAATCACAGCAACAATCAATAATCGTTTATTTACAAGGGCTGTCTCCTTAGAATATACGATATATACAACTTCTTTACAATTTTTATAGATTTAGGAAATCCCTACTTATCAAGTAGGGTTTATAAATTTATAAATTTGGCAACCTTAAGACCTATTGATTTCTCAGATACAAAGTCTTAACGTACTAATTATGAGCCATTCAACGAACAGTTTGTTTTGTGCAGGGGATAAAGCCATGATGATTACAGATAACGTACTTTCCGAAATCGAAGCTTGTAAACAAGTATGTGTCGAATGCCAAGACACTTGTATTGAAACTCTCAACTATTGCAAATCGGTTGACAATAAGTCAATCAATATGAGCTTAATGTGTATGATGCGTGACTGCGCTGAGATGTGCATGATGTGCGTCAATTTGATTGTAGATGGTTCAGAATTTATGGGTCGCACTTGCCAACTGTGTGCGGAAATGTGTATTAGTACTGCCATTGCTTGCGAAGCTATGGGCAATGACGTGAAACTTCAACATTGTGCAAATATTTGCCGTCAGTGTGCTGAGTCTTGTAAAATTATGGGTTTTAAATCAAGTTCTTACTTCCGTAGAGAAAATAATCTTTCTTTAGATAGTTTAAGTATTTAATATTTTTGAATATTTTGAATCTTTTGTTTGGGACAGGCAGGGATGCCTGTTCCACAATTTTGAGTTTACATTTAATTTTTGAGAAGTAAAGCTGCTGTGCGGGTTGGGGTTAAATCTTGGACGTTGCAAAAAACAACTTCGGCGCCTGCATTTATTAGTAGTTCTGCATAAGCTTCGCGTCGTGAGGGTGTTTTTTGGACATGGGGTGGTAGTACGCCAACACCAATAAATTCGCGATGTGGTTCAAGTTCTCTTGCTTTAATAACAGTATACATATCAGCTACCGTGTCACCCACATATATAACGGTATTACTCGTATTATTTTGTTCGGCTTCCAGGCGCCTAACTGTATCAAATAATCCTGTAGGGTCTGGTTTACCTGGTGCGTCTTCCATTGCTAATAGTACAGGTGCTTTTAAACCAAGGCGTTTTTCTAACACATAATTTGCAGAACCACGAGTGGCGCCGCTAAAAAATCCCCATAAAATACCAGATGACGTTAAATCTTCTAAATATGTAGGATGCAATAACAATGGCTCATCACAAATATAGCCATTCCAATTGTTAGGGTCTGTACCTCTATAACGTGATTGAAAAAATGCTACTATCGCTTGATAGCCTAATTGGACTTGATTACGGTGTTTTCCTTGAGCCTCAAAGTGTCGAAAGATAAACTCCTGTGAAGCTTCCCAGTCATTATTCCAAATGCCTTCCGATTTAAGTTTATCAATATCTACTGGTGTTGGACGATACGCGAAATCTGTAAAATGCTCGACAGTATCAGCTAAGGCACGACGGTAGGAACCACCAACATCGCGGATAACGCCATCGATATCGAAAACAATAATAGCGTTTACTGGGGATTGTTCAGTCATGGAGTGTGAGTAGCTAGAAAAGTTCCTGAACTACTTTATCTTAATTTTTTAGCCACGCGAGTTCTAATTCTTTATGATGATTTGCTCAAGTGGTAGATTATTAAGTTAAAATAGGCAATCGTCTGTCTGATTGATTGTAAAGTTCGCCCGGATGCGTCCCGGAGGTGTGATTGTCCAAATTTCTCTTAAAAATTCTCTGGTTAGATGAGAATGTAGCCCTAGCAGTTGACCAAATTGTGGGCAAAGGCACGAGTCCCTTGACAAAGTACTTCTTTTGGCCCAGAAATGATGCCTGGGAAGAACTAAAAAAAGAACTAGAGTCCAAACACTGGATTACAGATGTAGATAGAGTCGAGTTGCTCAACAAAGCTACAGAAGTAATTAACTACTGGCAAGAAGAAGGCAAAAATCGACCTATAGGTGAAGCTCAGTTGAAATTTCCTGAAGTCACCTTCACTGGTAGCGCTTGATATTTCAGCGTTTCTTGAAACGTTTGTAGAGACGCGATTTATCGCGTCTCTACATCTAATGGGAAATATCTAATTCCCACAGTTTAATCGTTTTGTCCTTGCTACCACTGGCAATAATAATTTGTGTGTCAGAGTTAGCAATGGCAACGCTCGTAACAGAATCTGTATGACCTGAAAGCGTGGTTAATTCTTCTTGGTTGCTAACTTGCCAGAGCTTAACTGTTTTATCTTTACTTACGCTTGCTAATAAAGTTCCATCAGAATTAAATACTAGTGCTGTAATTGACCAAGAATGTCCTGTAAGTGTGGCGAATTCTTCACCAGTACTTACATTCCATAGTTTGATGGTGTTATCGTCGCTACCTGTAGCTAAAATTTTCGCGTCTGGATTAAATGCTACGGCAGTAACCGCCCATGTATGACTCGATAATATATTAGATAGTGAATATGATAAATAATCGGTGCCATTTTTCCACAAGCGAACTGTTTTATCAAAGCTTGCACTAGCTAAATTACCATCACCACTAAATGTGACTGCACTGACTTGAAGCTTATGTCCAGTTAGCACAGCAACTTCTTTACCTGTAGTCACATCCCAAAGTCTAATCGTTTTATCCCAGCTTCCACTACCCAATATCTCTCCATTTGGATGAAATGCTACTGACTTGACGACGTGTTGATGTTCTACCAAGGTATAAATTTCTTTATAATCTTGATTCCATAATTTGATTGTTTTATCATCGCTACCTGTTGCCAATATTTGACCATCAGGACTAAATGCTACTGATGTAACTGGTTTATTATGACCTTGAAGTGTATGTAATAATTGTTGTGTTTTAAAATTCCATATACATACATCTTTGTTACTATGGGTACTCGCAATAATATTTTTATCCAAACAAACTGCAACTGCGTTTACTTCTGAAGTCGAATGTATAGTTTTATGCTCCGCAGGCACCTGATTTTTTCGTTCATGCGTAGTATATGCTGAAATACCCATCATCATTAATACTTCATCAACTGACGCAGGACGCTGATTTATATCTTGGTTAATCAGCTTATCAAGAATATTACTCAACCGCTCACTAATAGGTGTTTGTAAATAATGGCGCCATGCCCATTGATTATTCGCGGTATCATATAAATCAAAAGGTCTTACTTGAGTTAGTAAATAAATACAAGTTACACCCAAGCTGTAAAGGTCACTGCTAAATATTGGTTTAGATAAAGCAAGCTCTGGCGCCGTATATTCTGGACTACCTGTAATAATGTTACTAGCTTGATAATAAGCAGCAGCTACTTGAGAAGCAGCAAAATCAACTAAAACAAAATCTTGGCTGCCATTCCTACATATAATATTTTCTGGCTTGATGTCACAATGAATTAATTTATGGCTATGTACTAATTTTAAAGTAGTTAAAATATCTGTCAGTATTTGCCAAATTTTATTTTCGCTTAAAGTCCCTTGTTCTGCGAGTAACGTATTTAAATTTATACCTTCAATATGTTCAAATATTAAATAGATACAATCGTTGCCGCAGTGGTAATCTATTAACTTAGGGATTTGAGAAGACTTGCTTAACTGTTGTAATATTTGTAACTTATGTTCAAAGTTTCTTGATTGTGGTAATAATATTTTTTGAATGACGCAAGGTATAAAAGGATATTCTTCTTCATTAACAGCGAAAAAAGTTTGTGTATATTTACCGTAACTAATTAGCTTAAATAAACGGTACGCTGGTTCTAAAAAAATCGGCAGTACTACATTAGAATCGTACATTCACACTCCTTTTCTTTGTAGACTTTATGCAATTAAATAATATCTTCGCCAATTTTTCTACAAATGTAAAATATAAAATCCCCCCGAATTCACGGGGGGTCAGGGGGATTTTTATTGATTATCTGTTGGAATATCAAGATTTAAAGGTATATGAGCATTCCCGTTACCATTCTTCGGCGCCATCACAGGCACTCTAGGATAAATTGGTTGGGTGCTTGTATTACCGTTTTGTTTAGTGCTGGTTTGGTTCCATAAAATCATGGATAGTAAACCGTCAACTAAACCATTGGCACCACCACCACTGTTACCACCAACTAATATATCGGGTATTAAGCGGACGTTACTTTCACCCACTATTTGCATCATTTGCATTGCGGTGTAACCATTTTCACCTAATGCTTCCACACCTGCACGGTATGTTTCTGCTTTTGCGTTACCTGTTGCGCGGATACCTTCAGCTTCAGCTATGGCTTTTAATTTAATCGATTCTGCTTCACCAGTCGCTTCTTGAATTCTAGCATTAGCTTTTAATTGAGCAATTTTAACTCCTTCTTCAGATGTAACTAATGAGTCTTGAATATCTGCTAATGATGTTTCTCTTACCAACATCTGACGCTGAGTTTGCGCCATTTGTTGAACTTCGTAAGTTTTGCGTTGTTCTTCAGCAATTTTACGGTCGGTAAGTGTATGCATTAACTCTGGTGGTGGGGTAATTAAACCTATCAAAGAGTCTACTGCTTGAACATCATACGCACGTAAAGCTGATTTGACGTATTCTGATGCTTCGACTTGACGCTCGCTCCGGGCAATTAGAAAATCTAAAATTGTGTACTCTTGAGCGGAGTTACGGAAATAGTTTCCAACTATTGGACGTAATACTTGGTCGATGACGTTTTGCATTGAACCTAAGCGCGATATGACTTTGGGTGCATCACTGGCGCCGATATGAATAATTTGGAATATTTCTAAATCAAAGGTAAAACCGTCAAACGATAATAGTTTCAATGCTGTGAGTTTACTATCATAACCATGTTGACCCATGATTCTATCAGTAAAGTTTAAGACGATATTAGTCGTTGGCACTAACTCGACTTTCATTACTTTAGTATTTAAAGGATGTTTACCAGGATATAACGGCTCTACCCATACACCTTTATGTCCTTGGTTCACTAACTGACCATGAGTAAACGAGGCGCCACTAACATCTTCTTGTTCTTTACCTACGAAAGAAATAACCACTCCCACATAACCGATAGGTATTTCGGTCATTGGTACTTGTTCAACGTTTACAAGCCAGGGGTTAAGATTCCACGAACCCGATAATAATACCTGCTCTTGCAAACCTCTTTGTCCACCACCATCAAGAAACCTCTGACCGTTTTGGAAGTTATCGTGTCCAGGAATTGTATGTCCGGCTATTTCTCCTGTCCGAATAGGTGAACCATCTAAAGTTGTAACAATACCAACTTTTTCTGCTTCTATCTGATGTATGTGCAACTGCTCCGCGCGCATCCCGTGATGACTTGCGTTGCTCGCCGTAATTACTTTAAACAAAGCAGTATTTATACGGTAAGTACCTGCAGTGAGAAAACCAATTTGTCGTCCTTTTTCTCCACCATTCAGCAAAAACTTACGCGCGTCTTGAAAGTTATCAGATTCAACTATTTTACCCAAGATTCTCTCAGGTGGTACTTGTGAACCATCAGCGGCGACTATAAGCGCAATTTCACCTTGTGGTATGACTACAACAGCTTCTTTTTTCACAGAAAATTGCCAAGGGAAGTAACCCCAATGCCAACCAGGTGCCAGAGTGTCTGCCTGCAAACCAGCTTCACCATTAAGAGCAATCAACCGACCAGGAGGAAGTCCTTTTCCAGAAACAGCGAATTTTTTAACAACAATTCCTACTTCCCGCTCACCAATAACTACCAGTCCACCGAAAAACAACGGTACAAAAATTATTAAACCGCCAACTACGGCAATAGGAATTAAGCCCCAACCAAGACTCATTTGTAGTTGGCTAGTTTTAAGTGTTTTTACTGATATAACTTGATTTTTGG